>NZ_JADEVZ010000008.1 GCF_015207875.1 Dolichospermum sp. LEGE 00240 | reverse complement strand
CAAGCACTTAATATTTTTTGTCTTATATCAGTCGAATATGCTGCTGCCATATATCTCAATTATTTTCTTTTTTTTACATCTTTAAAGTTTACCATCTTTGTACCGCGTTTGATCTCAAACTGCTGTAATAGTCTGATCTTGTCCACAACTAATAAGTCTTTGTCCATCAGGAGTAAATACTACAGATTCTACAGCACCTTTATGTCCTTTGAGTTGCTTGATCTGTTTTAATTCATATTTATCTTCTTTCTCAGTTTTTTTTATTTCCCATAGTGTAATAATGCAATTATGCCCAGTACTAGCAACAATTGGTTTTGTGGGGTTACACGCAACAGAAAGTATTCTTTGACCTTCATTCACATAGCATAGTTTATTCATCTGGGGATTCTCATTATCAGAATTAATCTCCCATAGTATTAGTTGCCTATCAAAACCACCGCTAACCAAAAGGTATCTATTTTGTGATTCTTGTTTTTCTGAAGACAATAAACTTTGAGTGTTTGTAATAAAAGCAATACTATGAACTTGATCTTGATGACAACTCTCCTCTTCTCCCAGAACAGTCTGCTTCATCTCATTAGCTGATTTTAACTCCTGGTTATTGTCTAAAATTTCTATCAGCCTAATAGTTTTATCACGACTACTATTAGCTAAGTAACGACCATCTGGACTAAAAGCTAGGGATAACACTCGGTCGGTGTGATTCGTAAATCGGGATAATACTTCTATATTATTCAGATTTGTTAGATCCCATAGAATAACTATATTATCATTCCCTGTACTAGCTAAAATATTTTTTGTAGGATGAAAAGCAACACATCGAACGCGTTTATTATGTTTTGTGTTAAGTGGGTGGTTTGTTTGTGATCTATCTTCTGGTTTACAATTTATATATTGCCACTTGTTATCTTTGAACTGCCACTGCCACAGGCCAATAGTCTTATCTTCACTAGCACTAGCTAGAAGTGTTCCATCATGGTTGAAAGCTACAGACCAAACCCAATCAGTATGTTTGGAAGTGGGGTGAATAGGAATAGGAATATGTGTGCGATCATTGTAATTCCAAATATAGATTTTATTATCTTCACACCCACAAGCAAAAATTTGTTTGTTGCTAGAAAATGCCACCGACCAGACGCGATTAGCATATCCTCTCAAATTATCTTGACAGTTCCATTTTTTTTGGTCTTTATTCCAATCCCAGAGTTTGACAGTGCGTCCATCACCACCGCTTATTAAAAATCGAGGTTTATCAGTGTTAGGACTAAATGCAATGCTTCTGATCAAATGTGTATGACCATTGTGGTCTTGGTTTTCTGAACGAGAATTATCCAATGTGTCAATCAGTTTCCATTTGTCTCCAGTTAAATCAAACAGCAGAATTTTATGCTCACTCTTATTTTTATCCTCACTCTTATCTTTATCCTCACTTTGTTCAGGGGTATTCTTACAAATACATCCAATTGCAAGAATACTCCCATCGCAACTAAATGCTAGTGTACGTATTTCCTTAATATTTTTTTTATAGTCATATTTTTGTTTATCTTCGTCCAATAGCTCCAATTCTTCTAAGTTTGTTCTAGTGTTAGTATGGAAAATTTTCAATTCTCCATCTTCAGATCCAGTAGCTATAATTTCTTTTGTTGCATTAAACGCAATACAACGTATTAATTTTTTATGCCTCTTACGTTCTTGGTAAAATATTTGAGGATTACGTGTACTTAAATCCCAACCAATAAAATCTCCCTCTTGGCTACAACTATAAAGAATACTGTTATCAATAAAAGTCATACAAGACACATTACTGGCTGCCAAATGTATCATCTCATTCTCTTTAATTCTATAGACAGTTATTGCATTATTTCCATCTCCTCCAAATGCCAGAATATTGCTTTCAGCATCAAGGCTAAAGGCTACTGATAATACACGTCCTGTTTCACGCCATGAGTGGGTTTCCTTAAAATTGAGTTTGCCTGAAGTAAGGTTTTCAATCTCGAACAACTTAACGCTACCATCTTCTGCTGCTAATGCAAATCGTTGAGAATTAGTTCCTAAACTAAAAGCCACTGACCAAATCTGATTTCCTGCTCCCTTTTCAAAAAAGCACAGGGCCAAATTTTCTGTATTATGTACTCTAATTAATCCATGAGCATCGCCTGTAGCAAAATAATTACCATCAGCATTAAAAGCAATGGAGTGAATACATCCTAAAGGTTGAGTAAAAATACAGTTCTTCAGGTCAGAGTCATTAAAATCCACTCCTGTTAAGATAGCGTCTCGGAAGTCAACACCCCAAATATCCATTTCTGATAGATCCCGGTATTTAAAATCTTTTTCCTCGTATAATTGCAACAATAAGTTGAGAATATTTCCTGCTGTATAGTTGTTTTTCAGAAATTTATGTTTTTCCATAGTGTCTTGTTCATTGAACAATAGTTTTCTGATTATCTTAACAATTTCTCCTTTACTTTTTCCTTTTTTTTCTAGCTTATTTTTAATTTGATTCATAATGTATTTATTTATCAGTAATTCTTGAGAATTTCTATATGCAGTAAAAATAGGAATTTGACCCAATAATGGCAATATTTTATCTTTGCTTTTATCGTTATTTTCTGAAATAGCATCAACCACATTATCAATAATTTTTTCAATAGCTTCAAACCATATTGTAGCGTCGGTGTAGGGATTATCCTTTCTATCATAAATATCTTGAATTACTAAGTCTACTAACTTTTCTTTATTCGGTATTTTTCCTGGTTTTGGTTTGATCTGTTGTGCTGGAATATCTTCTGATTTTTTACCCGTTATGCCCCATTGTAATAAATCTAAAATACGTTTATTGACAATTTTATTGACTATCTCACCGTCATAAATATTTATATAATTGAATTCTTTCAAAAAAAGCATATCCGGGGGTAAGTCGGACACTTCTGGCAATAACACAGGAATTACTGGTATATTCTGTTTTAAACACATTGACAAAATTACTTTTAATTCCAGTCCTTGCCACATTCCTAATCCACTTTTTCCAATAAATATAGCGGCTGATTTACTTAATGGAATTCCTTTTTGTATTGCATCTTGAAATAAACTTCCTGGACGAATTTCTTCTCCATCTAACCACGAGGTTATACCACGCTTTTTAAGTGCTTCATAAATAACTTTAACTACAGGCTTATCTATACTATTGTGAGCTAAAAAAACATCAAATTCAGCCATTGTTCACTTCCTTTTGTTTTTCCTTGACTCCAGCAATTTCCGCTAATGCGTTGGCATATTTTTCCAAGTCTTTCCTCAGTAATTCTAACTCAGCCCGCAATTTTGTTTCTTCAGACCAATTGCGCTCATGTTCTTTCGCACTCAGATGAGGAGGACGCTGTGCTTCCCATGTTTGTAAGAGAGGATGCCACTTAGCAAGGAAAGGACGCAAACCGTTATTTAAGACTGCGATCGCAATTCCTCCCACTGATCCCACATCAGGACCTGCTTGCTTTAAAACTTCTCTTGTTATAGAGAACAAGTCGTGTAGAGATTTCAAAGCTTCCCGTAAAAGTCCTTGGTCAGTTTCCAAAGGCTCTACTGCAATGCGGGTAACAAGTTCAACATAGATTGACCATGCGGCCTTACTCTTTGTTGGGTCAGGTTCCAATTCAACAGAACCAATACCAAAGGGAAGGCTGAATGATAGTTTTTTGATTTTGAGAAACTTAAATATACGCATAAATTTATGGACGATGCTGTTTGTCATACATAGGACTTACGCAAGTGTCACACTAAAAATCTGTTATGGGGTGCGTCAGATATCAACAATCTGTTTATTTCCAGGATTTATGCAGTCTGACGTACCCTACCAATGTGCCAGTTGCGTAAGTCCTGATATATTTAAATCTAAATGATGGATGTATTTATTTATGTAAACTCTAATTCATTTTCTGAATTTATTTGAGATATAGATGTCAATATCAGTTACAGATATTCTTTTAGTACGCAAGTATATTTATCTTCAGTATAAACTACCGATTTTGGTTAATTTTGACTAAATATGTCATATTACTTAAAAATCAAACTTTAGATAGTTGACGGGTAGGACGAGAGTATCAAATTGCAGTTCTCGGTAATGAATAGGCGGAACTGCTTGCAGCAGCGCTTCACTATCGCCCTGTAGAGTAGACTATCTTTGTCCCATATTGTTGACGATGTTGTTGCAAGCGATCGCTCAACTGCAATAATGCCTGATCATCCCCAACGAAGGTATGATCTAAATCGGTTACGAATAAGAACTTAGTCACAGTTAACTCCTGTTGTGAGGTTAATTCACAAAAAGTGTATGCTGTTTTGGCACTTAGCGCAGAATTGATGAATTTAGCCCCGTATCCTCTGCCTCAACTTGTCACAAAACTAACTAAGGCTTACCAATCAAAAATATTGATAAACTCTTTAGCAGTGATCATCGGACAAGAAAAATTATCTTTTAAACTGAGTAAATCGCGATTGCCTGTCACAAGATTCGACAAAGAAAAATACACCTGTTTTGAGACACCATCAGCCAAAACCTGAACTTTTTTGTGATAAAAATCCGCGAAACCCTTATTAATAAATGGTTTTAGCTTTATTTAGCCATCCCTAAATAGAAAAAAATTTTTTTTTGGCTTCTGGGGGGTTGACTTGTGCGGCGCGCGGTGATATTGTAGTAATGGGAATTTGTGCTTTTATAAAAATTTTATCTACACTCCATTATATGAATGTAGCACATCGCCGGCGATATTACAAGCCAATCCCTGAAAAAAAATTTCGCGCCAAACGTAAAACTGAGAAATTGTGTAGAATTGCTAGGTGTAACCTTGAAGCTAGATAATGGATTTTAATCTGCAAGCACCTTTTGTCCCCACCGGTGATCAACCACAAGCGATCGCTCAACTTTCTGCTAGTATTCAAAAAGGAAATCATTATCAAACATTACTGGGTGCGACAGGAACCGGGAAGACATTTTCCATAGCCGCGGTCATTGAGAAAGTCAGTAGACCTACCCTAGTATTAGCACATAATAAGACATTAGCCGCCCAGTTGTGTAACGAACTGCGGGAATTTTTTCCTAATAATGCAGTTGAGTATTTTGTCAGTTATTACGATTACTATCAACCGGAAGCATACATCCCTGTTACTGATACTTATATAGAGAAAACATCAGCGATTAATGAAGAAATAGATATGTTACGACATTCCGCCACCCGTTCCTTATTTGAACGCAAAGATGTGATTGTCGTCGCCTCAATTAGTTGTATTTACGGCTTAGGAATGCCTGCGGAATACCTGAAAGCCGCAATTCGGTTACAATTGGGAATGGAAATTGATCCGCGTCAAATTTTACGGGATTTAACCGCAGTTCAATATAGTCGTAATGACATCGAAATGGGTCGAGGAAAATTCCGAGTTCGGGGTGATGTTTTAGAAATTTCTCCTGCTTATGAAGATAGAATTATTCGGGTTGAATTTTTTGGAGATGAAATTGATGCTATTAGATATGTTGATCCTGTTACTGGCGAAATTCTCCATAGTTTAGAAGCAGTAAATATTTATCCTGCGCGTCACTTTGTTACCCCCAAAGAAAGAGTAGAAATAGCTTGTGAAGATATCGCCACCGAATTAAAACAGCAACAACTAACATTAGAATCAATGGGTAAATTAGTTGAAGCACAACGCATTGATCAACGCACACGTTACGATTTGGAAATGTTAAGAGAAGTGGGATATTGTAACGGCGTAGAAAATTATTCCCGTCATTTAGCAGGTAGACAAGCAGGAGAACCACCGGAATGTTTAATTGATTATTTTCCCAAAGATTGGTTATTAGTAATTGATGAATCTCATGTTACTGTTCCCCAAATTCGCGGAATGTATAACGGAGACCAAGCGAGAAAAAAAGTATTAATAGATCATGGTTTTCGACTTCCCAGTGCGGCGGATAATCGTCCTTTAAAAGCCGAAGAATTTTGGCAAAAAGTCAATCAATGTATTTTCGTTTCTGCGACTCCAGGAAATTGGGAATTAGAAATTTCTGAAGACAATATTATTGAACAAGTAATTAGACCAACGGGAGTAATTGACCCAGAAATATTTGTGCGTCCCACAGAAGGACAAATTGATGATTTATTAGGAGAAATAAAAGATCGAGTTGACCGTCAGGAAAGAACTTTAGTTACCACATTAACTAAACGCATGGCGGAAGATTTGACGGAATATTTAGAAGAGAGGGGAATTAGAATCAGATATTTGCATTCGGAAATTAATTCCATTCAACGTATCGAAATTTTACAGGATTTACGAAATGGTGCTTTTGATGTGTTAGTCGGTGTCAATTTACTGCGGGAAGGTTTAGATTTACCGGAAGTTTCTTTAGTTGCAATTATGGATGCAGATAAGGAAGGATTTTTACGGACTGAACGTTCTTTAATTCAAACTATCGGGCGTGCTGCACGTCATGTTAAAGGAAAAGCAATTTTATATGCTGATAAATTAACAGATAGTATGATTAAAGCCATTGATGAAACTGATAGAAGAAGAGGCATCCAAATGGCTTATAATAAACTACATGGAATTACACCGCAACAGATTATTAAGAAACAAACTAATTCGATTTTATCATTTTTAGATGCTTCCCGACGATTAAATGCCACCGATTTGAAAATAGTTGATGAACATTTAGATGAATTATCCTTGGAAGATATTCCAGAGTTAATTACTTTGTTAGAAAAACAGATGAAAGAAGCTGCGAAGAAGACGGAATTTGAGGAAGCGGCAAAATTGCGCGATCGCATTAAACATCTGCGGGATAAAATGTTAGGTAGGTAAGTGATAATGGGGATTTTTTCAACTAACCACAGAGGCACAGAGGACACGGAGAGAGTGAAAATTTAAACTAAATCTTTACTAAAATCTATGTTAACTAACATTCGTCAAATCACGGTTAATGAATATCACCAAATGGCGGAAATGGGTATATTTCACCCAGAAGAACGCTTAGAGTTAATATCAGGACAAATTATCAAAATGGCTGCTAAAGGAACTGCACACGAAGCTGCTATAACCCGCACACAAAGAATCTTCAATCAACGTTTAGGTAATCAAGTTTTAATTAGAACTCAGTCACCAATTAAACTTGATGATTACTCAGAACCAGAACCAGATATTGCAGTTGTTAAAACCAATGCTTTAGATTATGAAGATCATCATCCCCAACCATCAGAAATCTTTCTAATTATTGAAATTGCAGATTCTAGTCTGAAATATGATCGAGAAGTAAAAACTTCAGCTTATGCTAAATCAGGCATTATTGACTATTGGGTTTTAGACCTTAACGGGCGTAAATTATATGTATATCGTTTACCCAATGCAGAAGGTTATCAAAGCGAAAGTATTTTGGGAGAAAATTTAACAATATCACCTTTAGCTTTTCCTGATTGTCAAACTAAGATTAGGGATTTTTTGATGAAGGTTTAAAGTAATCACAAGGTAAAATTTTAGGTATATAAACTTAATTGTATGATTAACGCACTATTAATTTTTTCTGTTTAGTAGCTTCCTGAATTACATAGGAGTTGCTGGTAAAAATCTGAATACCAGGAACAACACTATAATCTAAATCATCAGTAATGATTTTAACTGTTCCTGCTCCTGCTCTACTAATTGCTTCTAGAAGTAATAAATCATAACCATCAACTGCTTGAGTTTGAAACCGTTTGAGTGCTGCATCAGTCGTAGAATCATCTACTGTTAAATCAATAGGAATTGCAATTTTTTTGATTCGTCGCCAAGTAAACTGAACTTCAGCTACAACATTGGCTCTTTCTGTTGGATAATTATGCCGATATTCCTTAATGGGTAAATATCCATTAGATTGAACATAAATCTCATATTCAGTTTTCTCAATAATATGTGCAAGTTCAGCTAAAGTTAGTCCTGAATAAGTTAACGTAGCTCCATTTAACAGAGCTAAATTAAGATAGTTAAAGTAATTTCTTCTCTTTTGTCGTTGAGCAGGTTTAGCATTAAATCCAGCGTTGGCGTAGGTTCGCCAAAACCATACGTTTGTATCTACCAAGAAAATATCGCTTTTCTGTGGAATGTCATTTCTAATATCTATCACATCAGCTAGAATGTTTAAATTAATTGGCATATATCAAATACTTTCAGCCATATCTGTCATTACAGCATCCACAGCATGACGATATTTTTCATCTGAATAATACCGTTTTGCCTTAGTCATTATATATTGTAGAACATCCCATCCATCATCATTAAGAGAAGTAAATTCTATAAGTTGATTCAGTTTCTCTGGAGAAATGTCTTTCAACAATTGACCAAACGCAAAGTTCATAAATGGAGAAGCAAAAACTTTCACCCCCGTAAAATCTAATTCTACTGGTTCGCCACGTAGTAAGCAGGGATGAATAATTTCATACAGTTTTTGACCAGGCTCCTCAGTAGTTGCTAATTCCCCAACCATATTGTAAATGTTATGTATCATATCTTTACCTCCTCTTTTCTAGAATATTCGCCTCTTAAGTTGAGAAACTATGGCTTCGCCACGTAAACTATCAGAAGCTAAACAGTAGTATTTCTCGTCACATCGAAAGGCTATATTAACCAGCGTTCCGGAGAAATTAGTACATACGTTTTCATATATAGTACCATTATCGCTTATGTTGACGTATCCGTCATTACTGAAAATCATCAAATTTCCACGATTTTTGAGTATAAATTGCTCTAAAAGGTGTAAACCTGCACCTCTATCTATGTCTTTATCATTTTTAGTGCTATTTCCTGACATAAATGCCCACTCTATGGCTTCAATAGCTGTCATTGTCGTATTTTCGGATAAAGTTCGAACACTTTCAGGAATACCAATACCAAAATCAACGACTGTTAACTGAAAAGTACCAGCTTTAGGATAGTGTTGACCGCAGCTATAAACACCGATTTGAGATTGGCTGTGTTCAAAAGCATTAAGATATATTTCTAAAACTTTTCCTGTAATAGCATCTTGTAACCTGGAACTAATATTTACCCAACCCCTACCTAACCACTGATATCTTAGATAATCACCGATTATTTGTTGGTCATATTGGTGATCACTTCTATAGGGTATAGAATTACCATCCCAAGGTTTTTGATAGTGACCAAAATCACTCAGGAATCCATTTTGAGCCAAATTCACACGAATTTCTTCTAGAAGTGTCTTCCAACGAAAAGTGACATTTCCACCCCTATATTCAAATAGACGAGCTATTCCCCCTAAAAAGGTAACACCGATGTGTCCCAGGAATCCGCAATAGTGGAAATCAATTATCAATTCCAAGCAATCTTCAGGGAGTTGCAATATATCATACCAGTCTTTCAAAAGCATCTCTACATGACGCGGATAGTCTTTTATCGTATCTACATACAAAACTGGCGGTTGGTTTTTGGTAATTACTAATGACAAAATAACTCCAAATAATTATGATTCTCTAGAATTTTGACCATTAGATGTCAATAATACTAGATTTCACAACTTCATTGGTTATTTTTGGCTAGAATAATATATTTTTCTCCCTCGCATTAAGCATCTGCGAGATAAAATGTTAGGGAGATAAACTATCAGCTATCAGCAGGAAAAAAAGAGGAAGTTTTTACTTCCTCATAAGTAAGCGTTAAAAATAATTACCTAAAAATTGTTCACAATACTAAATAGACAGCGCTTCTAGCCAGATCAAGAGTAAAAATCTTATTATCGTAAAAACTCAATGGACCACGATATGCTGTTTCTAAGTTATTTATACCATCATAAACAGTCGTTAAGGCAACATCAGCACCACGTCCACCTAAGAAGGGTAAAGGTATAATACCAGTACCTAAAATTTGTTGTATTTGCTCTGAATTTAAGTCATCCAAAAATATCTTTTCCCGTAAGTCAGAAATTATGATTGTAGCCATGATCTTATTTCCTCATCAAACAGTGAACAGTTTTGGTAAGTGTGACAAAATCGCCCTTGAATCTGCTGAAATAATTAACGATTTACCCAAGCATTAACTGTCCGAGCGTAATCTATCGTATTGAATTTATTATCATGAAAGTTACCTGCTCCTTCATAAGTGGTTGATATGGTATTTATACCATCATAAACAGTGGTTATAAAAACATTAGGACTGAGTCCTAAATAGGGATAAAATCCTCCTAAACCTCTTCCTAATAAAACACCTAATTCTGGTGGCTTTAAATCATCAACAAAGGTTAATAAATGACTAGAATATAAGTCATTTATCACTATTTTCTTCATTGCTTTATCCTCTACATCTTTAATGGGTTTAACTATTTAATTCTGACATTTATCTGTTAAGAATAATCAAAAAGTTGCATATTAACACCTTTAAAAAAAGACATAACTTATTAAATTATGTCTTCAATAATCATTTTATTTAAAGCTCTAACCCACTCTTTTGCAACTTCTTAAATGGATCTAAAATGAAGTCAATAACATGACGCTGACGAATAATTACTTCCGCACTTGCTGTTTGTCCAGGGGTGATAGGAATCCGTTTGTTACCGACTTGAATATAAGGGTTTTCCAAAGCGATATCTAATTCATAAGTTTCTATGCGGTTAGAACTATTTTCTTGAACTCTAGAGTTAGGTGAAATCCAACTAATCCGTCCTGACACAATTCCGTATTCTTGGAAAGGATAAGCATCAAATTTAATTTTGACTGGCATTCCTGCCTTGACAAAACCACTATTTTGACTAGGCATACGTGCCTTCAAGATCAAAGGAGCATTTTCGGGAGCAATTTGAGCAATCATTTGTCCAACTTGGACAACAGAACCAGATTTTTTAATAGGTAATTCAAAAATTATGCCATCAATAGGAGAGCGGATAGTTCGCTGTTTTAGTTGTAAATTTAAGGCTGTAATCTGTCCTTTCGTCTGCATCATTTCTGATTGAAGAGAAATGATTTGATTTTGCATGTCTTTAAACTGTTCTTGACTTTTTAATAAAACTAATTCTCCGCCTTGCAGAGAACTTTTATAACTACTTTCTTCTTCTTGTAACCGTAGTTTTGCTTGTTCAATATCTGAACTAACTTGATTCATTAGTGACTGATAACGACTGACTTCTTCCTTTAGTCTTAACTTTGCTGTTTGCAGATTAAATTTTGCTTCTTCTTGGGAACGTTGACTTTCTTCAGCAATTTTTTCCAATTCTACTATTTTAGTTTGAGCAATTATTCCTTCCTTTAATAGCAGACGATAACGTTTAAGTTCAGAAATATCTCGACGTAAGCGACTTGTAGCTAATCTGTAGTTAGTTTGACTAGATTGTATATTCTGTTTTGCCTGATCAATTTGAGCTAATTTTTCCAGATTTTGGAAATTATAAGCACTTTTTTTAGTCTCAAATATTTGTTGAGCCTGATTAAGTTGGGCGATTTTTTCTAATGATTGAGATTGATTTTGCTGACGTTGAATATTAATTGACATCAGGACTTGATTTTTTAATATTTCTAGTTGAGATTGGCGATTAATTAGCCCCTCTAATTTGGATTGTGCTTGTTGAAGTTCTGTTTGTAAAATCTCAGATTCCATTGCTAATAAAACTTGTCCAGCTTTAACAGTTGCACCTTCTTTAACATTAACATTAATAACACTACCAGTTACCGCACTATCTAATTTTTGTGTTGCACCTTTAGGTTCTATTCTCCCACTCGCATTACCCGTTTCATCAACTTTAGTTAACATTGCCCAAGGTAAAATAATGGCAGCAAAACTGACTAATAAATACAACATGGAACGAGTCCATGCTTTTGGTAAAGCGTCTAATAATTCCTCTGTG
Source organism: Dolichospermum sp. LEGE 00240 (assembly GCF_015207875.1). Taxonomy (GTDB): domain Bacteria; phylum Cyanobacteriota; class Cyanobacteriia; order Cyanobacteriales; family Nostocaceae; genus Dolichospermum; species Dolichospermum gracile. Next base: position 90,325 of record NZ_JADEVZ010000008.1, on the reverse strand, counting down.
CCATAAAACCAATCCTTGGCTTTATCTAATATTTGGATTTGTTGATTCGGATTAAAAGTAGTAGATTCAGGTTGATGCGGCGGATTTATAGTAGTTGTTGGTTGGGTGTAAACTGACTGTGGCATAAATAATTAGATAATTTTGGTGATATATCCCCGACTTCTTCAAGAAGTCGAGGATATGGTGAAAATTAATTTGTTTGTGCTAATTGTTGTTGATTAAGATAGAAATAATGTCCTCTTTTAGTGATTAATTGTTCATGTGTACCGCTTTCTACTAAAACACCACGATCTAAGACTAAAATTAGATCAGCATGACGAACTGTGGAAAGACGGTGAGCAATAATTACACTTGTACGTCCTTGCAAGATTTTTTTGAGGTTGTTCTGAATAATCCGTTCTGATTCGGCATCAAGATGACTGGTGGCTTCATCTAATATTAAAAGTCGGGGATTTCCTAATAATGCGCGGGCAATTGCTAACCGTTGGCGTTGTCCTCCAGATAACATTCCTCCCCCTTCACCAATTTGAGTTTCATAACCCATTGGCATTCTTTTAATAAATTCATCTGCACCTGCAAGTCTGGCTGCTTCCATAATCTCTTCTAAGGAAGCTTCTGGATGAGCAATTGTGATATTTTCCCGAATTGTTCCTCCAAATAAAAAGGTATCTTGGTCAACAACTCCAATTTGCGATCGCAAGGAATGTAAGGAAATACTAGTAACATCTTGATTGTCAATCATAACTCTTCCATCTGTCGCTAGATATAAACCCAAAATTAACTTAGAAAGTGTTGTTTTTCCCGAACCACTGCGACCAACAACTGCTACAGTTTGTTCAGGCAAGATTTCAAAACTGAGATTTTCTAAAATATTAATCTCACTTTCAGGATGATAGCGAAAGGTAACATTATTAAAACTAATTCTCCCCATTAATCTGGGGAGAAATTGTCGAGGTTTCTGTTCTAGATCTTCCTCTGGCTGTGCTTCTAAGACATCATTAATTCGTTCTGTGGCGACAATTACTTCCTGTAACTGATTCCACAAAATAATTAATCTTTGGAAAGGCTGAATAATATTGCCTAATAACATATTAAAGGCAACTAATTGACCAATGGTAAGTTGATTTTGAATCACCAACCAAGCTCCAAACCATAATAATCCTGTACTTGCCAAAGATTGAATAGTAGAACTAACTAATTGCAGTTGATTACCAATTACTTGACCACTAAAGTTCTTTTTGATTAAATTATTTAGCAATTCTTCCCAACGCCAACGTACCGTTTGTTCAATAGCCATTGAGCGAATCGAAGAAATGCCAGTCAAGCTTTGAATTAAATAACTATTTTCCAGTGTTCCTGCTGTAAATACCTCCCGACTAATCCGCCGCAAAAATGGTGTAGCAAAGAATGTTAAAATTACAAATGGCGGCACAATTGCTAGTGTCATTAATGCCATTGGTGGACTATACCAAAACATTAATCCCACATAAACAAAGACCGTTAGTAAATCCAATCCAATAGAAAGAGCTTCACCAGTGAGAAAACGTTGAATTTTCTGATTTTCTTGGACACGGGAGACAATATCCCCGACATAACGGGATTCAAAAAATGCCAGCGGTAGACTAAATGTATGTTTAATAAAACCTACCATTAAGGCGACACTAATGCGGTTGGCTGTGTGATCTAGTAAATATTGTCTTAAGCCATTAATAGCAACCCGAAACAGACCAAAAATTAACAATCCAAACCCGACAGTATTTAAAGTTAACACACTGCCTTGAACAATGACTCTATCTAATAGAAGTTGCGTAAATAAAGGCGTGATTAATCCAAATATTTGAATTAAGACCGAAGCCAGAAATACTTCTAGGAGAACCTGAAAATGAGGTTTAACTAAATCCAATAACTGCCAAAATGGCGTGTTAGCTTCTGGGGTTTTTTTGAGGGAAGCTGTAGGTTGTAATAGTAAAGCGTAACCAGTCCAACCTGCGAGAAATTCCTTAGTAGTCAGCCGACGTTGACCAATGGCAGGATCGGCAATAATTACCTGTTTTTTGGTAATTTCATAGACAACAATGTAATGTTTACCTTGCCAATGAGCGATCGCAGGTAAAGGCTGTTGAGCAAATTTATCCAAACTGGCTTTTACCGGACGGGTAGCAAAACCAAGGCTTTCCGCCGCTGCACTCAAACTTCGCATAGATGCACCACTCCGGCTAATATTAGCCAGATCCCGCAGCCGATTAATACTCAGATTTTTCCCCCAATAACGACCAACCATAACTAAGCAAGCAGCACCACAATCCGCTGCACTTTGTTGTTCAAAAAAGGGATAGCGTTTAGTAAATTTCCGCCACCAATTGCCAGCAATAACAGTAGGAATAGGAAAATATTGAGAGGGTTTCTTTGTTAATGTTGGTGCGGGAACAATTGGTTGAGAAAAATTAACAACTTTGCCATTTTTTGGCAATTCAACAATCGGAATGTCTGGAGATTTAGGACTGTTAATTAACTCTGCCTTATTCAGCAAAAGATTATAAACAGGAGGAAATTCTCCCATAACCTTTTTCACCGTTTTTTCGGGAAGATAGGCAACCTTTAAATTCACAGAAGCTCTAGCAACATAACTGCTAAAATCTTGGTCTGGAAATAAAGTTAATTCCCCAAATGATGATCCTGGCGTGAGAGTATTAATTAAATTGTTGGAGCTATCAAGCAATCTTACCTTACCCGACAGCACAATATAAATTCCCGGATTGGCTGTAGTCGCTTGCCAAAATTGCTTTGCTACTGGCGGCTCAATAATTTCTAAAGCCTGGATACAATCTGTAACGACTTGATCTGATAATCCATCACCCAAGACTTGCTTAATATATGTAGCTAACTGTTCCTGAGAAAACGCTGATAGCATTTCCTAACCTCCAAAACACTATTACTTATTGGTCTGCATGAGATTAAATGACCAATGAAAACTAGGTTCAGGTAGAGAATGCAAATCACTAATTTTAATTGCCAAATCCTGATTTTCAGTAGTTATCAATGGGGAACTTTTACGTTTGGTAGACAGTCCCATTTGTTTAAGGAGGCGATTAATGTGGCGATCGCTAATTTGAATTCCCAACTCCTTCGCCAAATGTTTACTCAACCATTGCGCCGTCCAATCACTAAAAGCATAGCCATATTCACGGGGACTACAATTAACTAATTCCTTCAATCTTTCAATATATTCATCATTAACAATCTTTGGTCTACCCAATGGTCGCTGATTCCATTTATGTGCCATCCCCGCCTCAGCAATACCGATCCAGTATCTCGCCATCTCCTGAGAACAACCAATCATTTCACAAATATGAGTTTGCGACTTTCCCATATCTGCTAACAACATAATCTCAATTCGTCGCCGATATTCTGGTTGCGAATTATTTTGTAAATTTTTGAGCAACACCTTCCGCTGAAAAGGTGTTAAAAACTTACTTTCATAAGTATCGTAAATATTCACAACCTGATGTTGATGAGAATAAGATGACATAATTCTTACCAGTTGCTTTCTACTTTCAAATTCGGGCAAATTCATCTATTACATCTATTGCTAAAATCCAGATGCAAAAACTTTCACAGATATGCAATGTTTAATCTGTATGATGTTTCCTGAATATTCATTTAATTCTTAATATCTATGTAACAGGCATAGCTGTTATGTCCCCCCAATAAACAGCATTGTCTGGCAAAACACCCATAAATAAACTCCCAAGATTTAGCTTGCTAATGCCAAAAATCTACATAGGGAATGATATTACCCCTAATTGAGATGGGAGTCTATTGATAAATACTGGTATTTCAGTTAATTAATTTATGCAGTAACTCTTCAAAAATTGTAGCCTCACACTAAATAAACTTAAGCAGGATGTAATCTATCTCTTACACTATCCTAAGAATAGAAAACTCTCATCAGCAAACTTTCTTAAATATGAAATTGTTTGTCTGATAGCATGGCCTTAGTCATTTAGTTTAGATAAAAACGTGACAAAGCCTCAGTTCTTATCTTTAAATTCTGCTATATCTTCTTCTAAAATTTATATAAAAAATAAAATCTTCATCTAAACTTCATGAAAACTTTATAGAAAATTCATATTAACTTAAAGCTGATAAAAATATATCGAGTAAATTTCCGAAAATCCTCTTGTAGAATCTTATATACATAAACAAGCACGTGGAAAATTAAGTAGGTGAACACAATAAAACCAAACTGTGTAAAGAAACGTAAAATCGCTGAAAACTTGTTTAATCTTGCCTCTTGCCTTGCTATAACGACAACTCTCAACGCCAACCTACTTATGACAAATTATCAATACCTTATCCATTTTCTGCTTTGTTGGGTTAAGCGACAGCGCAAGCCAACAAATGCGTTAGGTTGAAGCATGAAGCCAAACCTACAAATCAAAGCTTTTCCAATTTAGACAAAGTATTGATGATAATTACTGTTATATCAATTGCCAGTTGACATAACAGCAAAAATTTGTAAGTAAGAGCATGATCTGACCATAATCTTTCCCTTTCCCCATCTACCTTAATAACTAAAGTTAGCCAAACCTTAGTTACAGAAAATTTGGTAGTAGAAGTTATCTAGCCATATCAATTTTATTAGGGTAATCCACCACCCCAATTGAACAGCATTCAGACTTCTTAGGAAAAAGAACCACCTTTAGTTATGGTTCATCAGTCTTAATGAAGAATTTATTTAATTAATCAGAAACTGAATGCCAATTTCTAATCTATAGGATGTTATCAGTGTGTATTTGCCATTCTGGCAGATTTTTACAACGAAGTCAGTAATTGCAGTTACTCACATTTCCAATCAATTGATCTGAGTAACAAGCAATTACGAGATTATCAGCAACTATGCCGACTTTTTTTCCCTACTGTTAGCGCGTGCTTCAGCATGATGCTTACCTCCCACTTCCATATAGGCTATATCCTTAATCTTACTTAAACAGTTAGATGCCAGATTGCCTTCGGATCTTTTCTCTGTGGTGGGTTTAGCAATTTTGAGAGTTTCATTATTTTGGGGATTGGAGCGACTCGTACGAGCATTTTCTTTGAGAATGCGGTTATAAGTCCGATAAGGGATATAGTGCATTGGATTATAGCCTACGAATCGTAACATTAAAACACAAGCCCAAGAATACTTCCCTGCTAAAATCGCTTCAACTACTTGGTCTAACTGTTCGGGATGGATTTTTGGTTCTAAGTTGTTACCACTGCCAGCAATATCTTGATTCATAATCTTAGTTATTCTTGAATTGAGTAAATTAGTCCAGTTTCTGCAAATGCGATGGTCTTCAGCCTAGCTGTTGCGGGAATGACCAGAACCTATAAATAATCAATTGGTGGCAGATGTGAAAAATAGTAACAACTTGCTGCAAAAATACGGTAATTGCGAACACGGATACCTGGATAGAACGGATTTCAGAGAACTGCATCCCTAAAACTACCCGTTGAACTGAGCTAAAAAACGCATTTGACCTGATGATTTTTTTCATAACCTGACCTGTGATTGAAAACCTGATTGTTTTTAATCAAGCCTCTGTACTACTGTGCTGTCCGTGTATACTCTGATTTTCTAGGCAGTTTTACAGTTTTCAATTAGTAATATCTATAGCTCACTCCAGATAATATGTATTAATTGCTTCTGGGCTTCAGATTTATACTTACTAATGAATCAAAGGTAAAAATTTACCAAATTTTCTGCTTTCTACCGAGAGGAATTGAGTTCGACGTAGCTTTTCGTAGATGCCGTTGTGTACTGTTGAAACTTCCAAGTGGAAATTTTTGGCTTCGCCCTAGTTACTGCTGTATAACTTCTTACCATTGCCTTTGCTGCTTCTGCTGTAAAAGCCGACAATTGCACCAGTGGAATCAGGAAAACCATTAATTTCTCAATTTCAAAAGCCACATTTTTATTTATACTATTTTTTGTCGCTAATGTCATCTGCCAAGGTGGCAAGATTTAAGTTAAATTTACTGAACTTATCTAGATATTTACTTATGTCTTGTGCAAGTTTGGGTTTTGTCCCCACTTGGCAAAAAATGAGGGGTGTTACCCCCCACTTTAATCTCAATAGCAGATGTTATCATTGTCATACAAGACAGAAACACCACTAATATGGTTGATCTAAGCTCCTGAAATATAAATAGTTTTGATCAATGGTTATATTCAAAAAAATTAAATTTTTATGAAAACAAAAGAAATGTTTAAATTTACATTTTGCTTGGATATAACTCTTGTTGTGTAAGCATTTCATTGATTTGTAATCTTGATAAATAGATATAAATATCAATTAATAAACAATCCAGAAATCAGCAAAATCTTTTCTTGTCAATACTCTAATATTGCTGGGTAATTAATTTTATCAAGATGGTTGCTTTTGGACGAAGAAGACATCCAGCTAGATGTGGATAATAAAAACTGTATCAACATGAACCTTTAGCTATTATCTTATTTGGTTACTTATAGCTATTTATTTATTAGGCAGTATGGCCATTAACTGGAATTGGTAAACTGCTAATGACATGTATACAATTTATTACTATAAGTAAGATCACAGGATATTCATCAAGCTAATTCGGTAGGAATAACTATCATTATCTATTGTCAATGTCCGGGGATTCTTGTGGTTAAAGCCGATACTCCTTGACTCAGGATTGAGTCCCTATGGCTAAGTAGTTCTTAATTAAATTGGCTAAAACGGATGTGAACTGCTGCTGTTCAGGGTTGAGTAGGAATGACCTACGCGGATGTTCTGGATAACTTCCCCAAAAATGGATAAGGTAATTGCTTGACAGATAAGAATGAGGAGGTTATAGTGTAATTCCCAAGCTGTTTAAGCTTTTAAGCGACGAGGGTATTTTGAAGGCGATAGCGCTGCTTGCAGCAGTTCGCTCTGAATCAAAATTTTTGAATATTTGCAAACTAACTGGGAACTTATCACCAATACTGCCAGTCGTAGATGTCAACAACCGCGTTTGAACCTGACCAACCTGACTAAATAGCTTGATAAAGCTCCTGCTGTCCTTGCTTTATTCAACTATCCTGCAACTACTCATATTTTTATACAATTGGAGTCTACCGATAAATTCTCGTCTGTTGTCAACTAGACTGGAGAGTTTTTTCGAGCGGGTAATTTTAATCTTTTAAGCTACCATAGCCCTAAATCAAGTGGGGAATTGGTGATTAGGCTGTTACGCAGCTAAATTTGATAAGCATAATTTACTTGAACTTTGTGGTGCACGCATCTTGCCCGCTAGAATTTACAAACTAAATGCACAACAGCTTATGTTTATGTAGGGCTTGCTGAAAAAACGTAAAACGTAAATGAATCAAAGGTTTGAGGTTGATAAGCGTTCCGAAGGGATAGACATGAAGAACACGAAGGAAGAAGAAAAGAAGATAGGTAATCTTTCACCTGGAAGGGAGTAGCTAATTGCTGACTTCTGACTTTTGACTTTTGACTTTTGACGAACGCCTTGCGGTACTAGTTCGCTAGTTAACCCTATAATACTTGAGTAGAAAATTTATCCATATTTGGTGAGAACGACTAATTTTATGTTCTGTGTGGGTTTAGAAGTTATTCTTGTGGCTAAATAAGGGAAAAAAGTGTATCTTAAGACATTTGTTTTCAGATTTAAGTTCCTCAACTTTTAACCATTACTGATTTTTTAGCGCAATTCCGGAAACAACAGGAAAATAAAATTGAATAACAATATCCCCGACTTCTCTAAGAAGTCGGGGATATAAAGAACCTTGGATTTAAGGAATTAGCAAATAAATTCCCCAAATAGCCATAGCGCGGAGATAGGTACTAGCGCGGAAAGTGCCATTAGCGGTGATAGCTTCCGGGGTGCGAAATTGTAAGCCATTGTCGTAAATTTGCTTAACTACAGCCTCAGTTAACCGCATGGCTTCATTTTTCATGTCCATTTGCACCAAGAAAGCTGCTAGACCAAAATTGATGCCTGTCCAAACTTCCAAAGGATGGGTAGAATGGGGATTTTCTGGTAAACCATTGGGAAGAACACCGTTAGCAGCGCCAAATTTACCATTTTGGAATTTGAGAAAACAGGCATCATATACTTTTGTTAAGGCGGATAAAGCGCGATCGCTGGGGACAATATCTGGTAAACTCAATAAACGAGCGTAGAATTGCCCACACAATTGGTCAGCCATAACTACCTGAGAACCACTTTCACTATCCAACCGGTAATACTCACCATTCCAAAGCTTCTCCTGATAAATTGGTTTTGATTGATTTAACCAACCTTGATAAATAGACCCTTGTACCTCTACCTCTGCGTCCTCCGTGCCTCTGTGGTTCGTTAAAATCTTAGAAATAGCAATAGCAGCCTCCAAAGCAGCTAACCACAAACCACCACAATAGGCACTGACACCTTGCAAGCGCCAATCATCGAAAGTTTGGTCAGGTGCGCCAGAATTTTCTGGTATACTGTCACCATCGAGATCAAAAGTTTTCACATAATCGAGAGTTTGGACAATAGCGTCCCAACAATCTGCTAAAAACGCAATATCATTTGCACCGGTAAGCAGAAAATCTCGATATACCTGCAAAACAAAATCACAACCTAAATCTTTCCACAGATTGCAATCTTGATAACTGGTATAATTGGTTTTTTCCCAAACGTGTTCATTGGGTGCGCCTAAATCATGGGGTGTCGCACCGGCAATTTTCCGAACTGCGTTGGGACTTTCCGATTTGATAGTCAGATAATAACCGATAATTCTAGTTCTATCATCACTTTGGGGAATAGCTCTAGCAAAGGCGCGAATTACCGACTTTTCCAATTCTGGGAATAACATCAATAATCCAAAAGAACCGTATAACCGCACATCTAGACTTTCGTACCAACGGTAATCTAAACATTCTAACACGGCAAATTGACCAACGGGATCAATTTCCGAGGACGCACTCCAGAGAGTTCCGCCGCTAGTTAAATCGTAGAGTTCGTTAAATAAAGCCATTTTGAACCAGTCAGGCAAATCTGACTTTTCTAAAATGGGGGTTTGCCAATTTTCGATGAGCGATCGCCAATTCTGATATTCTTTAAGAGCAGTAGTGGCAATTTGCCAAGCATTCTCACCATTACAACCAAAAAAGTCTGTATATCTGCGGTAATAGTTCACCCCCGCTGCAAATTCCGTAACGGGGAAATCCCAACTGAGGACAAAAGGAACTTCTAAATTTTCCCCAGGTTGCAAAGTAAAACGCACCGCAATTGCTGCACCTAAGCGAGTATTTTCATCTGCGGGAGTTTCATCTAGATAATTAGGTAAAGAACCATCTGTAGAGAAACTTTGCCAAACATCTTCACCATTACCCACAGGATTAAATCGGCAATGATGAAATATTTCCACTTGGGGATTTTTAGTAGTCGCAATACACCAAGTTCCGTCCCCTTCTTGAACAGTTTGACTATTAGAAACTTGACCTAAAACGCAGCCAAAATATTGATGATCTTCAGCTAAACAATTATAATTTCCTTGACTTTCTCCCCAGGGTGGTAGATAGTCATAAACTGGACTACCATCATCTCTAACTTTAACTTCAGGAGATTTTAAAGTATTAGTAAACCAACCCACCATATTTTCCCAAGTTAGCATAATGCTAATAGTAATTGGTGCAGTCGTGGGGTTATGTGCTTTCCACAAAAAAACCGCGACAGGATAACTTGTTTCTTGATAATTATCTGCCCAAATTGGTGAAAATTGCTCGCAGATTAATTGAGTTTTTAAGACATTTTCATAAACAAACCAACTGCGGGGATAAAGCGCGTGATATGTACCTGAGTTCTGTTCCTGAGATTGTGGATACCATTGCCAAGATTGCAGTGTATGATCTTCTGAGGGTTGGGTAGATAATGCGTAGGCTTGTCCCGATTCAAAAATACTAAATTGACAAGCGGGAACGGTTTTGAAAGTATGTTCTCCCCCGTCAATGTGCCACAGGTTAAAGTCTCCCCGTGAAGAACGTCCTATACACCCTGCACCAAAGCCACCAAGAGGTATTCCGTGCCAGGGACCATCATCAATATTACTAGGATAACGGACGGTGTAGGGTTTATCCCAGCCTAAGCCAATGGGACGTTTCCAGGTGCAGGAGGGTATTTGGGCGTGCTTTGTCATGGTTTGAGTTTTACGGGTTGACGCTATGAAGACTAGCGCGATGTGTGATTTTTCTCAAGTGAATCATGAAAATATTTTTATTTAATTACAGTTCCTAATCTTTGATTATATAACTAAATTGCGATCGCTTCGCTCACCATCGGTAACGCTTTTTTTATTTCCTTTGCGGTATTTATCCAACACACCACGCAAACGTTAAAAAACATTTCACTATATTGTCAAGATACAACACTATAAGGATAATTAACTAAGCATGGTTATGTGTTGCAATATCAAATAATATACAGGCTTATTGTATAACGCTGTTGAAGTTTTTACAACTAGGGAAAAATTATGATACCAATTCAAGTTACCTTTGCATTAGCAGATTGGGTTGCTAAAGGCTTACAAGATGGAACATTTGAACGGGTTGGGTGTGTAATTCGGGATGTAGCAAGTAAGAAAATTGTAACTTGGTTGCGAGACACTAATTCAGTTGCTCCTCCAGATCCCACCTTTCTTCCTCCGGTGATACAAGCACTTGATCCTGTTACTGGCATACTTAACTTAATTGCTTCAGGCGCGAATGTAGCAATTTCAGCTAAAGGATTTTCTGATGTGAATCAGAGTTTAGATGTTCTTGAAAATCAGATTACTTCAGTTGGGCAAACTTTACAATTTTCTCAAAGTATTTTGCAAGTATCTACTGCTGCTAGTATTCTCAATCTTGGTGTTTCAGTAATGGGTTTTGCTGTCATAGCACAGCGATTAAAAGAACTAGAACAAAGACTACAAAAAGCAGAGGAGTTATTAAACAAAGTTAACCGTAAAATTGATTTGAGCTTCTACGCAAATTTTCGTGCTGCACTAGATTTAGCTATGAATGCTTTTACCATGACTAAGGTTGAGAATAGAAGGGATAGTGCATTACAAGCTATCAATCGTTTTTTAGAAGCTGAACATATTTATACTAACTTCACAGATATAGAAATCGAAAAACAAAGCCAGATTGCGGATGAATATTTATTAACTTTATCTTTAGCTTATCTAGCCGAAGCACGATGTTATTTAGAATTAGAAGAACATGATACAGCAATTCGTAGATTTCAAGAAGGGCAAAAAGTTCTTCAATCACGTATTCATAAATATATCAATATTTTACTGACATCTAATCCAGCAGTCTATCTACATCCAGAATTTCAAGGACAAATAGACTTAAAGAGATTAGCAAAAATTTATCAATGGATAAATTCGGATTTAGATGAAAATGCTGTATTTGAAAATCAACGTAACAATCTATTTAAAATTGCCAAAGATCATACACAATGGATTGATTCATTACCACCAGCAATTTTAGATCGTGTCGAAATTCAAGGTACGTGGTTCGGTCCGAATCACGATGAATTAAAGCAAGCAGCTTTTACAAGACTTCCCCAAGTATTTGAAGTCATGGAATCAATGATTGAAACTAACAACAGATTTGAATCTTATCAAACAGAAATACAAGCAATATCTCAATTAGGAATTAGTTTTCATGAATGGCTACAATTAAAACCATCTACAGAACAAAAACCAGAAGGTGCAGAATTAATGTTTATTATTCCTTCTCAACCTTTAGAATTACCTGGTTAACCCGGATTTCTCACCAAAATCCTCAAACCCTTATAAAATCTCGATTCTGGGTTTTCACACTGCATCAAAAATCAACTCCGTGAAAAATGCCCGAAACCGTTTCTCTATAAGGATTAGATAGATTGCGATAGCGTTCGCGGTAGCGTCTCGTTCGCATAGCGTTCCGAAGAAATAGAGATAGCGCGACCTAGGAATCGCATTGTTTGTGAGAAATGCGGGATCCCCACATCCTCAAACAGCGAACTGCTTGCAGCAGCGCAACGCTTACGCATCCCTACAACCCCAAAACAGCGATTCCTAGGTTGCGCTTCGCTATCGCTCTCCCTTCACACCTCCAACAAGCGATTCCTAGGTCGTGCTTCGCTATCGCGCTCCCACAAACCCAACACCCCACATATCCAAACAGCGAACTGCTTGCAGCAGCGCTTCGCTATCGCACTCCCCACATCCCAAAACAGCTATATCTTCCCTTGACAAAATATTTTCATACAATTAACATGAAATTATCAAATAATTTGTTGAAATTATTATGTTTAGCCTAAGCGATATTCACCCCTTATCAGAATTTCAGCGTGGAGCAAAGATGTTTCTGGATAAGTTAAAAGAAACTAAATCTCCCATTGTGCTGACTGTGAATGGTAAAGCTGCTGCTGTGGTTCAAGATGCTGAAAGTTATCAAAAAATGATTGATAGACTGGAAGTACTAGAATCTGTTGCTAAGATACGTAAAAGTATAAATGAGTTTGAACAAGGTGAGGGTATGCCCTTAAATCAAGCATTTGCAGAATTTAAGGAAAAATATGGCATACCGGATTGAGATTTCACCTAGTGCTATTGCTGATATTGAGAGTATTTTCCTGTGGATAAAAGAGGAGTCACAGGAACGAGCTTTTCGTTGGGTGCGGGGATGTTATGAAATTATGCTGACGTTGGAAAATTTTCCCCAACGTTGTTCTCTCGCTATAGAAAGTAAGTATATGGGGATTGATGTTCGACAACTTATTTACCAAAAACAATTTTTAATTTTATTTACGGTTAAAAATCTTGGGGAAGAGGAAGAAGTTGTATATATTCATCGTGTTCGTCATGGTTCTCAGCAGAGATTGGAAAATATACAGGATTTATTAGGAGATGAGTTATAAAATTTGACACTCAATAGCGATCGCATTCCCCCAAACCCAAAAAGCGATCGCATCCCACATTCTCAAAAGCGATCGCAAGAAGTGAGCGCACTCCAACATCCCCAAACAGCGATTCCTACGGAGCGCAACGCTTACGCACTCCCAACATTTTCAAACAGCGATCGCATCCCACATTCCCAAAAGCGATCACTACGTTAAACTACTGATAATACTGTCAAAGTATAAAATTATGGTATAATTATGGTATCAACTTATTTAATCTCTTGTAATTTATAAATTTGCGTTATAATTTTGATTGGAATCCAGCAAAAGAAAAACAGAATATTCGTAAACATCAAATCAATTTTCGTTTAGCATCAACTGTTTTTCGTGATCAATATCAATTAAGTTTATATGATGAAGAGCATAGTGATTATGAAGACAGATGGATTACTATAGGTTTAGATGAAACGGGTATTTTAAGGGTTGTTATTCATACTTTTGAATAAACAGATGAAGACTCGTGTTTGATTCGCATTACTTCAGCACGGAAAGCAACTTTTAATGAACAGCAGTATTATCAAGGAAGAAATCTATGAAAGCAGAGTATGATTTTTCACAAGCTGAACAAGGTAAGTTTTATAATGCTGATGCGACTTTTCATTATCCGATTTACCTTGAACCAGATGTTGATAATTTTCTCAAGAAAATTGCTCAGAAAAAAAACATTGATGTGCAAACTTTAGTCAATGAATGGTTGAGAAATAATATTAAATTAATTGAAAGCATTCAGTAAAAGCGATCGCACCTCCACAAACCCCAAAACAGCGAACTGCTTGCAGCAGCGCTTCGCTATCGCACTCCCACATCCCCAAAAGCGATCGCATCCTCACAAACTCAAAACAGCATATAGTTAAATTAGGCTTAAAACTATAAATAAGCAAAAAATGTATGTCTAACTATCAAGAATTGTTACAACAGGCTAAAAATCTGACTCCAGAAGAACAACTTAAATTAGTTGAAAATTTATCTATCTTAATTCGTCAACAATTGAAAATGACATCAAAACCAAAGCGTAATATTTTAGAATTGCGTGGTTTAGGTAAGGAAATTTGGGGAAATATTGACGCTCAGGAATATATTAATCAGGAGCGTGATTCATGGAATGGTTAAATGAATTACAGGGTAAAATTATAGGTTTAGATACAGCACCGCTAATTTATTTTATGGGAGAAAATCCTAGTTATTTAGAAGTTACAGATGTTTTTTTTACAGCCATGTATAGAGGTGAGTTTAGTGTTGTCACGTCGGTTTTAACTATATCAGAAGTTTTAGTTTATCCTTTACGTGCAGGAAATACAATATTGGCTCAACAATATCGTGATATTCTCTTCAATTCTCAAGGTTTAACAACTATTGAAGTTTTACCAGATATTGCTGAAAATGCAGCCAAATTAAGAGCAGATTACAATTTAAGAACACCGGATGCTATTCAAATGGCTACTGCTATTTATGGTAATGCGTCTTTTTTCTTAACTAATGATATACGTTTACCTTCTTTACCAGGGTTAACTGTGTTGGTTTTAAATCAGTTGATGAGTTGAGTGTTTTTGAATACAGCGATCGCACTCCCAACATCCCCAAAAGCGATTCCTACGGAGCGCTTCGCTATCGCACTCCCAACATCTCCCAAACAGCGAACTGCTTGCAGCAGCGCTTCGCTATCGCATCCCCACATCCTCAAAAAGCGATACCTTCGGTCAGCTTCACTATTGCACATCCCCAAAAGCATCAATTAAGCAGACATTAACCGCTGTGTAGGTTCAGGAATTTTTCGATCTAACTCTTGAGCAGTTTCTATCCATTCCTGCATAATAATTTCTATATTTTGCAGTGCTTTTTGATAAGTTTCTCCATCAGCAGCACATCCCGGTAAATCTGGAACTTCTGCGATAAATGATTGGTCTTCTTCACTCCAATAGAGATTAATTTCATAGCGCAGAGTCATCTTAACCTCCTAAATGTTTATAATAACAGATTTTAGCGATCGCACCTCCCTACATCCTCAAAAAGCGATTCCTACGGAGCGCTTGCGCTATCGCACACCTCCACACCCCCAAAACAGCGAACTGACAAGTCAGTGCTTGCGCTATCGCATCCCCACATCTCCAAAAGCGATCGCCTTGAGTTATCCCACTATTTTCTCTTAACTGGTATAATCATTCCTATAGTTCACTGTTTAAAGCAACTATGCAAATTAAAGAAATGACGGCGGAACAGTTACAAAACTTAATCCGTACTACTGTAGATGAAATGCTAGATGAATACTTCGGTGATCCTGATGAGGGTAGGGAAATCAAAGAATCATTTAAGCAGAGTTTATTGGAAATCCGGCGTAAACGTCAAGAAGGAAGACCTACTATTCCTCTAGACGAAGTTTATAAAAGGTATGGGATAGAAGGTTAAATGAGTTATTCTGTAAGTTTTGAATCAGAGTCTATCACTGATTTAGATAATTTAGATCAGGTTGTGCGTCTGAGGATTCTGAATAAAATTCAATGGTTAAGTCTCAATTTTGAGCAGATAACTCCTCTATCTCTTACAGGTCAATGGTCAGGTTTTTATAAGTTAAGAGTGGGTGATTATCGAGTTATTTATGAGTTAGATATAGAAGAACAATTAATCATTATCATTAGAGGATGTTTGAAAAGTTTCCGGCGATTAGAAATCGCTACTACACAAACAAAGTCCACCTGCGTGGACTAACGAAAAATCAAGGCTTTTGAACCCACGTTCGCGTAGCGTTCCGAAGGAATAGGTGGGTTTCGTCTGTGTAGCTGCGACTTCTAGTCGCCCTTGCAAGTAATAAATTAGACTTTTCAAACACCCTCTTAGAATTGGTCATCGTAGGGAAATTTATTAGATCAACATCCCCAAACAGCGAACTGCTTGCAGCAGCGCTAGTTCCCTCCGGGAGGCTCCGCGAACGCTATCGCACTCTCAACACCCCCAAAACTAAAACAGCGATCGCAAGCATCCCCACATCCCAAACAGCGATTGCTTATCTATAGTGTATAGTTAAAGTAATAACATCAGCTAAATTGGCTCACGGTAAAAATTATGTTGCAAGCAATTGAAGGAATTTATAAAGATGGTAAAGTAGAACTTAAAGAATTACCATCTGATATTTCAGAAAGTCTGGTTATTGTCACTTTTTTAAAGTGGGAAAAAAATCACCCAAAAAATAAAATAATGAAGTTTGGTATGTTTTCTGGTAATAACCAGTCAACAGAAGCGGATTTTGAAGTTGCTGAATTTCATGGGGATAGTGAGGACAGTTTAGACTGGTCATAATAAATTATGAAATATGTCCTAGATACTCATGCTTTAATCTGGTTTCTTGAAGGTAATTTAAAGTTAGGTGCAAATGCTAAACTTATCCTCGTGTGGTAATTTATCCTCTTGATCAAGATGTAATTGAAATGACTATGAACTTATCTGCTATTAATGAAATGCACGATAGACAAATTGCGGCAACTGCGTTAGTTTTAGCTAGTAAAGGTGAAGTTGTACGGTTATTGACGTGCGATAAAAATATAACTACGTCGGGTTTGGTTGCTATTGTTTGGTAGTTTGTAACAGCTATTCCTATGTCGCGCTAGTTCCCTCCGGGACGCTTTGCGAACGCTATCGCACTTCCTCCACATCATCAAAGAGGATATTACCAAATCATCCCCAAATTCAACACAAAACCATTTAAAACATTTTCCCCCGAAACCGTAGCAGGAGAATCCAAAACCTCAACCTCCTTTCCTGGTCTATAAATCTCCACTTGACGAGATTTCCGATTAATTAATATCCCCAAACGCACACCATTATCTATATATTCCTTCATCTTTTCCTGTGTAGTCTTCAAACTATCACTAGGAGAAAGTAACTCAATGACAAAATCAGGACAAATAGGAGGAAACTTTTCCTTTTCCTCATCAGTTAAAGCATCCCATCTTTCTAACTTTATCCAAGCAGCACTAGGAGAATAAATAGCAGCATTTGCTAAAATAAAACCGACATCAGAACCAAAAACTACACCTTGTGATTTGTTATCGTTCCAATTTGCTAATTGAGCAGTTAAACCAGCATTAATATTGCTAGTTATACCACCCAACAAAGGTTTTAATATCAGACTACCATCAGCATTACGTTCAATTTTGATTAACTCATTAATTTGACATAATTCAAAAAATTGATTATCAGTTATTTGAAGTGATGAAGGTAAATACAATGTGATATTATCCATATAATTTGTTAGAGAAATGAGTTTGATGCTGAATTAATATTCGTTAAATAATTAACCCACAGCATACTCTGTAAACTTCCTCATAAAAGGAGACTGAAAACCTAAGACAATATCCTCTTTACTCACTCCAGCAGCCACTAAATCAGCAGCAATATCATCTTCTGTACCATTCCATTGCAGCCAAATTTTGCCACCTTTAATATCAATATGAATGATACAACTATGTACCCAATCTTGACCTTCCCAACCCACATGAACTATTTGATAATGATCACGTTGTGTATCAAAAATTGTCTCAACTTCTATATTGCCGTAAGCTGGTTGTGCTTCACCATATTCTTTTAATATTTCTTGGACAATTTGGCGGTATTGAGTTAATTTATCCATTGAAAAATCACCTCTTTCTCTACATCATAAATTACCATTTTTACACTATTTTCTAAAATCATATCTTTGGGAAAATCTAGTTGAAAAAATGTTTTGTAAGTTGTTAAAGGTACTGCTAAATATAAAACACGCTCCGGTTCTAATCTTTTCAATGCACCAATTACAGTACCAAAAAGCGAACCGCTTACAGCAGTGCTTCGCTTACGCATCCCTACATCCCAAATAGCGATATCTCAAGTAATTATACAGTCACTCTCTCTTGTGTTAGTGAAAGATTTGATTCAGTAAGTTTTTCTTGACTCATCTCCTCTCTTGTAGCACTTTCGCTATTACAAAATTGATCAAATAATTCAAAAAAGTTATTTAGTGCATCTCTTTCATCCGCAGAATAAAAAAGAATAATACTATCCCATCCATGCGAAGAACTAATTTTAAATCTTGTCTGTACCCATTCTTGAAATTGATTAAATTCTAGCTCTTGTTGAGTTGGTGGTAAACCTAAATCTGACCTAGATCCCATATATCCATCTAAAAAAGCTCTTAGTCGAGTAATTGAACATTGACCTAGAAACATTCCTGGTCTTTGTTTAATTCTTTGGAGCATTTCATAGAAATATTCATCGGGAATTAGAGTAATACTATGATGATTATTTTCCATAATCTTTAACACCTAAAAAGTTTCTTCTGTGGTTTGGAACTGCTGCCCGTTATACAGTTTATTATAAAACAGTAAGTTGGCTAACCATTGATTTCTAGTAATTCCATCAGGATGATGATTATCAAATATCATTTCTACTCCATCTATTATAATCATAATCCCTTGATGACGACCATTAATAGAGATTGCATCCCCAGAAACACTTTCATCATAGATATAACTATCGCGTCCTATTCCTGAACCTGTATAAAGTTTTAGCCGCTTTCCCGAAATTCTCTGTGATACCAAGTAATCTTGGATAGCTTGAGCGCATTCAACACATTCCAGATTCTTATATTTGGCAATAATTTCTTTAACTTTGTAGATTTGCTCAATACTAATTGGAATCAAGTTTTCTCCTAAAGAGTCAAAGATAAGTGGTTATTTTATCACTAAAGCGATCGCTGCGGAGCATTTCGCTACACCCACAAAAAGCAAACTACTTGCAGCAGCGCAACGCTTACGCACTCCCACACCCCAAAACAGCGATCGCACCCCTCCACATCCCAAAAAAGCGAACTGCTTGCAGCAGCGCAACGCTTACGCACTCCCACACATCCCCAAAAAGCGATTCCTACGGAGCGCTTCGCTATCGCACTTCCCAACATTCCCGAAATAGCGATCGCACTCCCAACATCCCTAAACGCGATCGCACCCCACATTCCCAAAAGTGATCGCACTCCCACACATCCCCAAAAAGCGATCGCACCCTCCACACTCCCAAAACAGCGAACTGCTTGCAGCAGCGCTTCGCTATCGCACTTCTCACACATCCCAAAACGCGATCGCACATCCCCATATTGCTTATTCTATAATTACATTACCAGGAAGCGATCGCACTCCCAACATCCCTAAACGCGATTCCTACGGAGCGCTTCGCTATCGCACTCCCACATCCCCAAAAAGCGAACTGCTTGCAGCAGCGCTTCGCTATCGCACTCCCAACATCCTCAAAAAGCGATCACTCTTGCATAGTAATTTTGTACTTATTAATATTTTACACTAACAATCAAATACAATTTCCGTAGATATGACAGTTTAGGGGGTAATTTTGGGTAATACTAAGAAAGCTCAATAAGTTAAATATAGCTTTGTATGTCTACTGAATTAACTGCTGAAACTTTAATCCCACTTTCTGTCCAAGAACGGAAAGCACTAATTTTGCATCATGCTTCATTAATTGATGTGACTCACATCGCAGATGAAGATTTACACATAGCATATAAATATGGAATAATTATATCCTCAATAGCACCAGCTTACTTTCAATATCAAATTGCACAAGACAAGCAGAATGGATCTGTTTTAGAATTAGATAGACAATCTCAGTTAATTAGTAGTAAAACTGAAAAATTTGCAGACGATTTTATTGAGTGGTTAAAACTTGACTTTGAAAAGAAAAATTCAATAATTAAGGATCATCCTAACCCATCCAATCTTTTTGAACTCTGTGGAGCTAAATTGCTAGTTACTAGCAACTCAGTGACAAGAAGTCTGAGTACAACAATGGGAAGTCTCTGGGAAAAGATATCTGATATTAGTCCTTATATTATTAACCCAGAATTTGAATTTGGAATTAAAATTACTGGAATTGATATTCTACTCTTTTCGGAAGAAACAGTTAAGTTTGCACAACTAAAAACCCTAAAAGGAACATTGACTGGTTCGCAAGTACCAAGAGCAAAAAAAGAATTAAGCATTCATAAAAACTCTTTGTTTATAGCAGCTTTTGATTTAGGTAAATGGACTTTTTCAAATAGAAGTAACATTCCTCGTATTGCTGGTAAACCATTTTGGAATATGATTTGCATGGATTATGATCTAGTTGAAAATCATATCCGAGATATGTTACAGAAAATTGATCAAGCATTTGCTGAATTAGCCACAAAATAAATAGTTACCAAATCTATAGAGAAAAAAGTGAAAGTTGTTCAGATATCTCTTTACCTTTTGCTTTGTTTCCTTGAATTAAGTTGAAAAGATAACTCCCAAGTTCTTTCGCAAGTAATACCGGAACTGCATTACCAATTTGTTTGTATTTAGAACTGACAGAACCATAAAAAATCCAATCATCAGGAAAAGTTTGAATTCTTGCAGATTCACGGACAGTTAAAGAACGTAATTCTACAGGATGACACATATCTGTAGCTTTTTGGTGTGGACTTGTTGTAATTGTTGGAGAAGGTTTATCCCAAGATAATCTTCTATAAAAACCCACTTTTCCACCTCCCGAATTATAAGCACCTCCCATAGCTTCTTGTTTTAATTCTTCTGGTAAATGCTTCCAGTTTTGTCCAGCTTCCAATAATCTTAAATATTTTAAGCGACTTTCTGGATAAGCCATAAATTCTTGTTCTGTATCAACTAAATCTGTTATAGCATCTTCTAAAGTTCGCCATTTAGGTAAAATTTTACCATCTTTGCAATATTTCGGAATGGGAAATGTAGCAGCTTCACCATCTCTAGAACCAATAAATACTACACGCGATCTATTCTGTGGAACGCCATAATCTGCGGCTTCTAAAAGGTTATAAACGACGTTGTAGCCTATTTCCTTCATTTCTGATAATACTACTTTTAAAGCAGCACCAGCTATTTCATCAGTTTCTAAGGGTGGGTAATCTTTTCCTCTTTGGTTAATTGGTCTATGACGAAGTGGAGCAGAAAGCAAACCTTTGACATTTTCCATTAAGAAAAAACGGGGTTGGACTTCTTCAACGATGCGAACAAAGTCCATGAATAAACTACCGCGAGGGTCCATAACTGAACCTCTTTTCCCTGCGGTACTAAATGGCTGACAAGGTGGACCACCAGTTACTAAATCTACTTCTCCTGGTTGTAAAGCACGTCCTAAATTTAAAACCATTCCCCCTTCTTCAAGTAATTCTTGAGAACTGACGTTTTGTATTTCTCTGGGAATAGCACTTTCCTGCAAAAATGGACGATTAAGCGCAATTGTTTTTGTAGCATCACGGTCTTTTTCTACTACACTTACTGTATGAAATCCTGCTTGTTCCATACCCAAATCTAGACCAAAAGCACCTGTAAATAAGGAAATAGAAATAGCTTTACCATCTATCATTCTTGTCGTTCCCCAACAATTACTAAAATCAATAGTTATATAATGAGATGTATAAGGAACTTGCTCATATATGACTAGTTAGATTAAGTGTATCACTTTTTGGAGATAAATAGATTTAATAATTGTAAACATTACCAAATCATCCCCAAATTCAAAACAAAACCCTTTAAAACATCTTCCCCCGAAACCGTAGCAGGAGAATCTAAAACCTCAACCTCCTTACCTGGTCTATAAATTTTCACCTGACAAGATTTACGATTAATTAATATACCCAAACGTACACCATTATCTATATATTCCTTCATCTTTTCCTGTGTAGTTTTCAAACTATCACTAGGAGAAAGTAACTCAATGACAAAATCAGGACAAATGGGAGGAAACTTTTCCTTTTCTTCTTTAGTTAAATTATTCCATTTTTCCAACTTTATCCAAGCAGCACTAGGAGAACGAATCGCACCATTTGGTAAAATAAAACCGACATCAGAACCAAAAACTACACCTTGTGATTTGTGATCGTTCCAATTTGCTAATTGAGCAATTAAACCAGAATTAATATTGCCAGTTATACCACCCAATAAAGGCTTTAATATCCGACTACCATCAGCATTACGTTCAATTTTGATTAATTCATTAATTTGACATAATTCAAAAAATTGATCATCAGTTATTTGAATTGATGGAGGTAGATAGAGAGTGATAAAATCCATATTTATTCTACACTAATGTCATAACTTTATTATATTTTCCTGATGACTTTGCAAAGCATCCCAAACATCAACTTTTTGCTGAAGATTCAACCACAGTCTCGGTCCATTACCTAAAGCCTTACCAAGACGAATAGCAATATCTACAGTAATGGATTTTTCACCATTAATAATTTCTTGAATTGTTTGATGAGATATTCCTAAAACTTCGGCAAAATCGTGATAATTAACTTCTAAATCATCTAAAGTATCTGCAATTACTTCACCTGGATGTATTGGTCTTGCTAATCTCTCATCAGTAATATTTTGCCAATTATTCATAATTAATACTCCTTGAATATTTCAGCCCACAGCATATGCTGACATACATATCTATCATTACTCCCGGTTCGCTCATTTTTTTTGGAGTTCGAGAAATTGCCAAAAAAATAGAAAATCTAGATTTCGTAATGGTTTTAGCGATTTCCCGAAATTTAGCTTGAACTACCCTCGGTGCTAAAAACTCTATTTTTATGCGAACTGCTTGCAGCAGCGCTTCGCTATCGCCTACGTCATAGTACATTTGAATTACAGGCTAAAACCCCTATTAAATCGTTCAGGTTTTTTCTAACTCAATTTAAAATAGGCGAACCGGGAGTCATTGTATTGCTTATTCCATAATTACAGTACCAAAAAGCGATTCCTACGGAGCGCTTCGCTATCGCACTTCCCAACATTCCCGAAATAGCGATCGCACCCCCAACCCCAAAAGCGATCGCACCCCACATTCCCAAAAGCGAACTGCTTGCAGCAGCGCTTCGCTATCGCTCACAACCCCCTAATTTTAAGTGATCGCAATTTCAACTTACTCCTAAACAGCGATCGCACTCCCACACCCCAAAAACGATTCCTACGGGGCACTTCGCTATCGCACCTTCCAAACCTCAAAACAGCGATACCTTCGGTCAGCTTCACTATCGCACATCCCCAAAAGCATCAATTAAGCAGACATTAAACGCTGTGTAGGTTCAGGAATTTTTCGACCTAACTCTTGTGCAGTTTCTATCCATTCCTGCATAATAATTTCTATATTTTGCAGTGCTTCTTGATAAGTTTCTCCATCAGCAGCACATCCCGGTAAATCTGGAACTTCTGCGATAAATGATTGGTCTTCTTCACTCCAATAGAGATTAATTTCATAGCGCAGAGTCATCTTAACCTCCTAGCTGATATTTAAGTAACATTTCCCGGACTTGTTTAACTTGATATACTTTGGCTTTTCCTTGTTTGGGTTGAAGGTTCAAGATTTCTTCAACTCCTTCTTTTGTAAAAATGTGGTGACTACCACGAATTCTTTCATCAAATCCTAATCTGATTAAGAGTTGACACAATTGCTCAAAGGATATATTTGTGTCAGATGCGCCTGATAGTATCTTAGCTAATAGCTTGTCTTGTTGACTCACAAGTTATGATTTTGTTAACTCAAATGTTTATAATAACCGAAAGCGATTCCTACGGAGCGCTTCGCTATCGCACCCCTCACATCCCCAAAAGCGATCGCACCCCAAACATCCCCAAAACTTAGAAAAATATTGAATCTATGCTTTGACTGATTTTTCAGCAGCATTAATTAGTATTTCATCCATCCAAGCATTGATACTTTTTCCAGCTTTTTTAGCTGCAATAAAAATTTTTCTGTGATGTTCTGGAGTAGTTCTAAATGGCAATTTTCCAGAAAAAGGTTTATCCGGTTCTTCTCCTAATTCTTCACAAAAAGCTAGATAACCATCAATAGAAGTTTCAAATTCTTGACGTGCTTCTTCTACCGTTTTAGCTTTAAAAGTAATTACATCATTAATATCAAGAACACGACCAAAAAGTATTCCTGCTTCTACATCTACTTCAATTGATGCTGTATATCCTTTGTAAGTCAACATAATTTTAATAATCCTCACTCAGTTTTTTTGTGGTTGATTTTACTACAAACTATTTATGGTTCAATTCCTGCTTTTATCAAAAATTCTCTCACTGATTTCACTGCTCCTTTATCGGTTTCTTTTTCTGGATGTGGTTCATGGAAATAACCTCTAACATCATTTAATTTAACTCTTACTCGTGAACCGCTACCTTGACTAATATCAGCACCTAAAGCTGTAAATAAATTTTCTATATCTTGCCAAATAATGTTTGCTGGTACGGGATTTGTAAAAATTAATTCTAAAATCTTTTGCTGTTTATTATTAAGATTCATCCTTTTTTACTTTTAACAGAAGCTAATATATAACATATCACATTATGATATCATGTCAACAAATAATCTACAGTTACTCGTCTAAAAAGCGATCGCACCTTCACACCCCCAAACGCGATCGCACCCCACATCCCTAAAAGCGATCGCATCCCACACATCCCCAAAAGCGATCGCATTCCCACACCCCCAAACAGCGATCGCATCACCCCCACATCTCCAAACAGCGATCGCACCCCCAACATCCCCAACGAGCGATTCCTACGGAGCGCTTCGCTATCGCACATCCCCATACCCATAATAGCGATTCCTACGGAGCGCTTCGCTATCGCACATCCCCAAAAGCATCAATTAAGCAGACATTAAACGCTGTGTAGGTTCAGGAATTTTTCGACCTAACTCTTGTGCAGTTTCTATCCATTCCTGCATAATAATTTCTATATTTTGCAGTGCTTCTTGATAAGTTTCTCCATCAGCAGCACATCCCGGTAAATCTGGAACTTCTGCGATAAATGATTGGTCTTCTTCACTCCAATAGAGATTAATTTCATAGCGCAGAGTCATCTTAACCTCCTAGCTGATATTTAAGTAACATTTCACGAACTTGTTTAACTTGATATACTTTGGCTTTTCCTTGTTTGGGTTGAAGGTTCAAGATTTCTTCAACTCCTTCTTTTGTAAAAGTGTGGTGACTACCACGAATTCTTTCATCAAATCCTAATCTGATTAAGAGTTGACACAATTGCTCAAAGGATATATTTTCATCAGATGCGCCTGATAGTATCTTAGCCAGGAGTTTATCTTTTTGGCTCATGGATTGTTATGCCGTCTTAATATTTATATATCGACTAAAGAAATCTCCTGTTATTGAAATAAGCTATACACGGCACTAATTTTTTCCCCTGATAATTCTTGAGATTGCTTTTCATGTCCATCCCTTATGTAAAGTTTGTTGTCATACCATACAGGCTCTCTTCCTGCGTGTATTTCAATCATCAATACTGTATGGTCATGATATGTAATAGGGGTTAATGAGGTATTAATGCTAGTTTTTAGCCATTCCGGTAATTTAGAGTCTCTAATTTTTCTACTAATTTGTAGTATATACTGATCGAGAGTTATGTTTTGAATATTTGCCTCTCTCTCTATTCCTACAATACCGAAAGGAAAGAATCTAGGTGCGGATATTCCATCAAGCTTTTCAATTTGTTTCGTATCTTTTTCTGTATCAGATATTCCTAAAAATATGTATCCTTTTTTCTCTTTGCCTAGATTTGCCATAGCTGCTATATTCTGACAAATTTTCTCAAAACAATCTTGATCAAAACTTCGATTAGCAGGATTTAATAAAACTAACCCTTGCTTAAAATCATAATTTGGAGCTTCTGTTTTTGAGCGTCTTAGGTAATTTTCTAAATCTATAGCATAAGAGCCACTACTACGAGTTGTAGATGTTGATATTTTAAAATAACTTTGAATTAATCCTTTAGTTAAGTTAATATTTTTAGTCCTTTTATCCGTTGTAATAGCTGAACTGACTTCTATTTTTTCCATCAGTCCCGTCACCGCATTAAAAATTTCCTGACAATTAAAAGGTTCTTTAGATTCTTTGATAATTAGATCATAAAAAGCCATAAATAATGTATAAAATGGCTCTTTTACTGGATTGCTAACTTTTCCCTCACGACTCAGAACTCTTCTAAGAAAGTTTTTCTCAGCAGCTATATCTGGAGATACTACAGAATTAACAGCATTTTTTATATATGATAATACACCTTTAATATCTTTTCTTAGATTTTCTATTCCATATCTTGTAACTGCTAACTCTATTTCATCTGATTTATCTGTATCACCTTTACCGTAATAAGAGTCAAATCTATCTTTTTTTGCTGGAAATGGTTTTCCCAAAGCTATAGAGAGTAATATATCTGCTAACAATTGTTCATCTGCACTTTCTCGTAAATCAGAATTACTAATAATACCTTGATGACACCAAAATGTATCTTCTGCAAGCACTCCATATCCTAAATTAATGGATTTATAATCAACACTTATTTCTGGCATTTCCGTCAGAGGAACAATTTCTCTGGAGACATCACCTCGTATTTCAGAAGCTAATGATCTCACTAATTCTGCAAACTTACTTGTAACTCCAGCTTGTCTTACTTCTTGTGCTGATAAATGTTTCCCATTAGAGTTTATTCTATTAAATACATCTTCTATTTGTTTATTACTTTCAGCCTCATAAATAGTAACTGCTAATGAATATTCTAAAAAATCTACGCATTCTTGAGCAGTGAGTAAATTTTCTGTCGTGGTTTGTATTGGTTGAAATACTTTTTGAGTGCTTAATTCATTAGCTAATGGATGCTTTGTAACATCAAAAAATTTGTTATTTGTAGAAAAGTGATTTTCTATAAAACTAAAAATAGCGTTTAATCTTTGCATACCATCAATAATTTCATACATATCTCTTCCATCTTTCTTAAATTTGCCAAACAAAATTAGTGGAATAGGATATTTTAAAAGTATGCTTTCTATTAAAGATGCCTTCTCTGATTTAGCCCATACCAGTTTACGTTGGTATCTTCTATTTACAATAAGATTATTTTCTCTATAAAGACGATATAACTCTAATATACTAATTCCTTTGGGTGTAATACTCATAGTTTCTTTTATTAATTCAAAATTTAAGGTGGGCTATTTACCCACCTTGTGTACTATATCACAATCTACTCAATTCCCTCAATCCGATTTTCCACCTCCTGATACAACTCTCTCAACCGGTCTAAATTCTCCTCGCTAGTCTCCCAATAACCGCGTCCATTCATTTCCAACAAAGTAGAAACAATCTTGCGGAAAGAATGAGGATTGAGATTCATCAACCGCTTTTGCATTTCCTCATCTTTGATGAAAGTTTCGTTTGTGTCCTCATAAATCCAATTATCCACAGCGCCAGCAGTCGCACTCCAACCAGTGGTATTAACCAACCGTTTAGAAAGTTCCCGCACACCTTCATAACCGTGAGATAACATCCCCTCATACCATTTGGGATTTAACAACTTAGTCCGCGCATCTAAACGCACAGTTTCTGATAAAGTTCTCACCTGTGCATTCGCGGTAGTTGTATCTGCAATGTAAGAGGATGGTTTCTTGCCATCTGCACGCAGACTTGCTACTAACTTAGTAGGATCAGAGTCAAAATAGTGGGAAACATCTGTTAAACTGATTTCCGAAGAATCGAGATTCTGGAAAGTTGCATCAGCAGTTTTCAAAGTCGTTTCAAAAATCTCCCGCGACTCATCCATAACCCCAGGATTATCAGAATTGAAAGAGAAAGATTTCCGTTTCAAATACATTTCTTGTAACTCAGCTTCACTATCCCAAGTGCTATTCTCCACCGCTAAGTTAATGTTAGAAGAATAAGAACCAGAAGCATTAGAGAAAACGCGAGTTGCAGCTTGACGCAGATTTATCCCCATTTCTTCCGCTTGTTTTAAAGCGTGCTTGCGGACAAAGTTCATTTCCAAAGGTTCATCAGCTTCAGCAGCCATTTTCACACCTTGGTCAAGCAGGTTCATTTGGTTAATGAACAAGTCGCGGAATACACCAGAACAGTTAATAACAACGTCAATTCTGGGACGACCCAATTCTTCCAAAGGTATCAATTCCAACTTGTTCACCCGTCCCAAAGCATCGGGAACTGGACGCACTCCCACCATCCACATAATTTGGGCGAGGGATTCACCGTAGGTTTTGATGTTATCTGTACCCCAGAGGACACAGGCAATGGTTTCCGGCCAATTTCCATCATTTTCAGACTTGTTCCGTTCCAACAACCTATCAACGACGATTTTCGCAGATTGGACTGCGGCGGAAGTGGGGATAGATTGGGGATCTAAAGCATGAATATTTTTACCAGTGGGTAATACGTCAGGATTACGGATAGGATCACCACCGGGTCCGGGTAAAATATATTCACCGGCTAAACCTTGGAGAAGTCCACCCAGTTCGTTATCTGCACAAACTTGTTTTAAGCAAAATTCCAAATATTCAAACAGGGGTTTTAACGCAGAGGTGTCAACTTTGGGATAACCTGATTGATGCAGTGATTCCACCCAAGGTTCTTTTCTCCCCATGTTGAAGAAGTTCAACTTGGAAACAGCTATCACTCTACCTTCTGCGTCAATTTGTTCTTGGACTAAAGCTGTGACAGCCGCACGGGTAGCGAGGGTGATATCTTGTAATAATTGCACATCTGCCAAAATGCCGGCATCGTTGTTTTTGTAGATATCTTCAATGTTGCGTCCCATACTTTTGGCAATAATTCCGGGTAAACCTTGAATTTCTTCCTCTTGTCGGTCTAAACTGGCAATATTGACTAAAGTGGCGATCGCTTCTTCGGCAGTAGGAGGTTTACCAATCACGTGCAGTCCACAAGGTAACAACCGTGATTCAATTTCCATCAACCTGCGATAAACGCTACCAACAATATTATCCCGTTCCTCCGGTGTCATATCCTTAGAATCGGTTTCTGGTAACTCAATATCCTTGTCTAAGTTGACAATGCGGCATTTATCCATGATGGAATTGACAATGGAAACGCCGCGTCCTGTGTCTTTCAAAGTTTGGTAAGAAGCAATTAACTCGCTAAGTTCCTTCAAACCCTTGTATAAACCAGCATTTTCCGCAGGTGGTGTCAGGTAAGAAATTGTTTCTGCATAACTGCGACGTTTGGCAATTGTGGCTTCACTGGGGTTATTGGCTGCGTAATAATACAGATTGGGAATTGAGCCAATTAGTTGATCTGGGTAACAATCACCAGACATTCCCATTTGCTTACCGGGCATAAATTCCAATGAGCCATGTGTCCCAAAGTGTAACACAGCATCAGCGCCCCAAATCCGTTCTAGATAGGTGTAGTAAGCTGCAAAACCGTGATGAGGACTAGCAGAACGGGAGAATAACAACCGCATGGGGTCGCCTTCATAACCAAATGTTGGCTGCACACCAATGAAGACATTACCAAATTGTTTCCCGTAAATCAAGAGATTTTGTCCGTCGCTGTTGAGGTTTCCGGGTGGTGGTCCCCAGTTTTCTTCTAAGCGTTGGGAGTATGGTGTCAGTGCTTCATATTCTGGCACAGACATTTTGTAAGCAACGTTGAGTTCAGGACTGTTGTATTGTGCTTGTGCGTCGTGGATGACTTGTTCTAGCAACTCTTGGGGAGTTTCGGGAATGTCCTGCACGTCGTAACCGTTGTTTCTCAGTCCTTTCATAACTTCATGGATAGAACCGAATACATCTAAATATGCGGCTGTTCCCACGTTACCTTTATCGGGAGGGAAACTGAAAACGGTGATAGCGACTTTTTTGATTAATTTAGGTTTGCGGCGCAGACTTGCCCATTTTAATGCCCGTTGGGCAACAATTTCTACACGGTCTTGGAGGGCGATCGCTTTCCCAGTTGCCCCATCTTTACCTGATAAGATAATCGGCTCAATTGCCCCGTCTAATTCAGGTATAGCAATCTGTAAAGCCACTTGAATGGGATGTAACCCCAAATCGCTATCTAGCCATTCTTCGGTGGTTTGGAAGACCAAAGGCAAGGCAACCATGTAGGGACGATTTAACCGTTTTAATGCTTCAATAGCTTTAGGATGATCTTGTCTCGCTGGTCCACCCACCAAAGCAAAACCAGTTAGAGAAACTACCGCATCTACTAACTGTAATTTAGTTGTAGGTTCATAAAAGTAAGCTTCTATTGGTTTAGAGAAATCCAAACCACCAGCAAACACAGGCAGAACTTTTGCACCTAATGATTCCAATTCCTGGACAATTGCCACATAATGGGCATCATCGCCGGTAACTAGGTGAGTTCTTTGTAAAACCAAGCCTACACATGGTGCAAGAGGATCTTTGAGATTTCTAGAAATATCTCTGCGGACAGCATACCAGTTCAGATATTCTCGCACATCCTCAAACATACTCGGCGCTAAAGGATGCCAAATTCCCATGTCGGGATAAACAACTGGTGCTTCGTACTTAGCAGCAGCAAAGCTTTCTTTTTCCGCGCCTTTCAATACGTATTTATCAGCCAGCATCAGCAAGAAGTTTTCCAGGTTTTCCGCTGAACCACCTAGCCAATACTGAAAACTGAGCATGAAGTTTCTCGCGTCTTGTGCTTTTTCCATGGGGAGGAATTTCAGCACTTGGGGAAGTGTCCGCAACAACTTCAACATTCCGTCTTGGAAACCAGCGCCAGATTTTTCTTTGCGCTTTTTCATGAAGTTAGCGATGACGCTCTTGGATTGTCCTAACTGCGCCAAAGAGAAGCTACCCATTTTATTGAGGCGCATAACTTCGGGCATGGAGGGAAAGACAACCGACACATCTAGATTATCACGATGGGGTTCAACTGCGGCAACTACTTTTTGTGCTAAGTCTTCAATAAAAATCAGAGAAGCAATGAATATATTAGCACTGGCTATATCGCGTTTCAACTCCTCATAGTTTTCAGAGTTGCGTAGTTCTTCAATCAAGTATCCACTGATTTCTATGGCAACGCTGGGATGATTAGCGTTAATTTCCCGTACCGCTTGCGATAATGCACTTTGGTATTGGGATTCTAGCACGACATAGACAACCTTGATTAATTTACGTCCCCGTAAATTGTCAGGTGCAATATGTCGAATCGTGGACTTGACTTGGGTAAACATTCAAATAAGCTCCTTTAAGGCGTGTTCTCATGAAGTTAGTCGCGGCTAATATGGCCGTTTGTAACTGCAATTATTTTCGGCAATAAGAGTTTTTTAGCAGAAAACTCGGATTCTGTGGGGGTTTTGTCCTATATCTGACACAAAATGATATAGAAAACAACATATTTATTCATGAATCTTAACAAAGAATGCAGGTTTTCTCACCTGTTTTTAAATTTTGTTTACATACTTGTTTCAGCATCTAGTGCTAGTGATAAAAAAATAAGTAAATACTTCTGTATAATTAAGGTACTATTAAAAATAGTCGTCTTTTTAGCTTGGTGAGTACCAAATGAGTGACCTCAAGAAAATAGATACCAATGCCTATGTGACAGTACAGGGACAATATGCTGTGGTCAATGAAGGTGCAGGTTACGCAATTATCAACATTCAAACAAAGCAGATAGTTGCTCGTAATATTTCATCTTTCCTTGACTGTGTAAAAACGCTGGAATACATTGTTGGAAAGGGTGAATCTCAAGATCCAATTCAACATTCTACGTCTAACGAAAATCCACCTCAAATACAATATTCTACGTCTAACGAAAATCCACCTCAGATACAATTAACTAACTTTGGTGTTAAACCAGATGTACAACGACTTATTGAAATCTACGCTCCAGCTACAGTGAGAGTGGAGAAGAAGGTGCATTGGAACCGAAGCCGATACAAGTGCTACGATCTATCTGGTAACTGTCTTGGACGGGTTAAAGGAAAACAAGGAGATCGCTATTGGGAAGACATAAACGGTAATAAACATTACTAAGAGAAACTTTCCTCCCATTTGTTTTGTAATTGAGTTACTTTCTCCTAGTGATAGTTTGAAAACTAGACAGGATTTACAGATTAATCAATAATCAAGAATTGGTTTGTGGTCAGTTATGATTTTTTTGTCTGAATCAGGATAACCAGGATTAAAGGATTTACAGGATGTTATTTAATAATTGTTGGTGAAAATTTGGGGATGATTTTGTTTATTCTGATATGGCTAACGCCACGCTACGCTATCAAACAATTACAACATTAACTACCAACAAACAAATGAGCAATTACATCCTGTACATCCTCAAATCCTGGACATCCTGATTCAGACAAAAAATCCGCGTTTATCTGCGTTTATCAGCGTTCACTCCTGAATCAAGGATCAAAAATAGGCGATCGTTTAAAATTAGGGTTGTGTGCGATCGCTGTTTGGGGATGTTGGAGAGCGATCATCTAAAATTGGGGTGGTTGTGAGCGATCGCCATTTAGGAATAAATTAGGAGAGTGATAGTTTAAAATTAGGGGGTTGTGAGCGATCCCTGTTTGGGGATGTTGGGGTGCGATTGTTTAAAATTGGGGTGGTTGTGTGCGATCGCTGTTTGGGGATGTTGGGAGAGCGATCGTTTAAAATTAGGGGTTGTGTGCGATCGCTGTTTAGGAATAAGTTGGGAGAGCGATAGCGAAGCGCTCCGTAGGAATCGTTTAAAATTGGGGGAGTTGTGAGCGATCGCTGTTTAGGAATAAGTTGGGAAAGCGATCGTTTAAGATTGGGGTGGTTGTGAGCGATCGCTGTTTGGGGATGTTGGGAGTGCGATAGTTTAAAATTAGGTAGTGCGATCGCTGTTTGGGGATGTTGGGGTGCGATAGCGAAGCGCTCCGTAGGAATCGGTTAAAATTAGGGTTGTGTGCGATCGCTGTTGAGGATATTAGTTGGAAGAGCGATCGCATAAAATTAGGGTAGTTGTGAGCGATAGCGAAGCACTCCGTAGGAATTTAGATTACATCCATCAAGAGTTGCACTTTATTTAATTCTCATTCCTAATTATCTTTTATATGGTTGTATTGTTATTAAACCTGGAATAACAGCATAATGCTTCACATTAAATGTATGTAATGGTAAACCGAAAGCAATTGATGTTTGACCGATCAAAGCATCAATTAACCCAAGATTATGACTGAGATTATAATCTGCAAATGTTTCTAATGCTTGATCACAAGTTTCAGGTGTTGGCCAAATTACTTCAACATTAGCAATAAATTTGCGAATTTCCTGCAATTCCAACTTATTTCTACATCCTTGCATCAATTCCATCGCTACATAACCAGGTAAAGCAATTTCTTCCTCTCCCAAAGAACTTAACCAACTAATAGCAGGTGGATATTTACGCAGAAAGTCAATCATAATATCACTATCTAGGAGAATCATGATCTCTCCTTTGTGACTGTTCACGCAACTGACGAGCGTAAGCAAGACTATCTATAATATCGTCGCGTTCTTCCCATAAACCTATCAAGCTTGAATCAAGTAATTCATGAGCAGTTAATACCTTTTTCCTTGTAGGAAGAATGGATAATAAAACAATTACCTCTACCTCTTGTCCTTCTACCACAGGTAAATTTTGAAAAGAGATTTCACCATTTTTCTCTATAGTTTTTTGTAACCTAATTGCTTGCATAATTTTGTCATCCTTACAATAATATAATGCTGCTGTTTAATTAAGTACATTTCTAATTATAGAATATCACAAAAAGAGATCGCTGTTTGGGGATGTAGGGAGGGCGATAGCGAAGCGCTGTTGCAAGCAATTCGTTTAAAATTAGGGGTTGTGTGCGATCGCTCTTTGGGGATGTTAGGGTGCGATCGCATAAAATTAGGGTAGTTGTGTGCGATCGCTATTTAGGGATGTTGGGGTGCGATCGTTTAAAATTAGGGTAGTTATGAGCGATCGCTGTTTGGGGATGTTGGGAGAGCGATAGCGAAGCGCTCCGTAGGAATCGTTTAAAATTAGGGTAGTTGTGAGCGATCGCTGTTTGGGGATGTTGGAGTGCGATCGTTTAAAATTAGGGGGTTGTGAGCGATCGCTGTTTGGGGATATTGGGGTGCGATCGTTTATAATTATGGGGTTGTGTGCGATCGCTGTTTGGGGATGTGGGATGCGATTGTTTAAAATTGGGGGGTTGTGAGCGATCGCTTTTGGGGAGTTGGGAGTGCGATAGCGAAGCGCTCCGTAGGAATTGTTTAAAATTGGGGTAGTTGTGTGCGATAGCGAAGCGCTCCGTAGGAATCGCTGTTTGGGAATGAGTATTAAAGAATTAATTTATTGAACGATATAATATAAATAAGAATTAGATTTTTCCAAAGCACAAACAGAGTAAACATCATGCAAGAACAATTAACCGACTATCAACAAGAACTAACAGAACGCATTTCTCATGTTGTCGATAAACTATTTCGTGGTAGTAGTTTCTACATGGTGAAATTAGATCAATATGAAATGACTGAAATGTTAATAGAATTATTTAGCAGATTTTCCACAGAAGAAATGAGAGCAATTAAAGAACATGATTTAACCAGAAGAATTGATAAAATTCTTGTGTTAGAAGCTGTTGCTGGGACATTAAACGATTTAACACCAGAAGAAATAGCGATTTTTGATGCAGCAGTAGCAGGAAAATAAAACCGTGAATTATTTACTGGATTCAAATATCGTTAGTTACATTTTAAAAAAGAATGCCATTGTAGATAATAAACTCCGAGAAGTCAATATTCAGGGAGGAATGGTATTTATTAGCTGCATTACTTATTATGAAATCAAGAGAGGACTTTTATCTATTAATGCTGTAAAGCAATTGTCTGAATTTCATATCTTTTTTCAAAAATATCAAACATTATTTTTAGATGATTTAGAAATTATTGAAAAATCCTGTGAAATTCATGCCAAATTAAAAGCTAAAGGTACTCCTATCCAAGATGCTGACATTTTAATAGCAGCTACAGCAATTGTCCGGGATTTAATTCTCGTTTCTAATGATTCTGATTTATTAAGAATTGAAGGACTTAAATTAGAAAATTGGTTGTGATAGAAATTTAGGAATAAGTTGGGAGAGCAATCGTTTCAAATTAGGGGGTTGTGTGCGACAGCGAAGCGCTCCGTAGGAATCGCTGTTTGGGGATGTTGGGGTGCGATAGCGAAGCGCTCCGTAGGAATCGTTTAAAATTGGGTTGTGTGCGATCGCCCTTGAGTTTAAATAAAATAGAATCATATAACCACAAAACCGCACTATGACTTCACGACTCGAAAATGCGATCGCTGCTATCCAACAGCTATCATCTATAGAACGTCAACAACTGTTGCAAATCTTTACCCAAAGCAATTTATCCTCAAACTCTCAAACTGATCTTAAAAATCTCAGTCATCAGTTTTGGCAAGATACCACGCTCAAAGAACTACTTGTCACACAGAATCCTATCACCGTAGATAACCTCAAACATCTCGCTGCTGACTTTTGGCCTGAAGAAGACTCCATCGAAGATTTTCTCATTTTCCTACGACAACAACGCCAAGAAGTGATTTAACCAAACGCCATGAGTTTTTACCTCATTGATACTGATATCGCTTCTTTCATCTTCAAAGGTAGTGATTATGCCGACCCTTATTTACCTTATTTAACTGGTCAACAATTAGCAATGTCATTCATGACCGTAGCTGAACTGTTTCAGTGGGCAATTTTGCGTCAATGGGGAGATAGTCGTTTAGCACAACTAGAACAATACCTATCTAACTACTTAATTATTCCAGTTGATCAATCACTTTGTCGAGAATGGGCGTATATTCGTGCCAAGCGACAAAGCGCAGGACGACCAATATCTCCACAAGATGCTTGGATTGCTGCAACGGCTTTACGCTACGATTTACCGCTAGTTACTCACAACATCAAAGACTTTTTGGATATTCCCAATCTACGGCTTATTATCCCTTCATCCCCATTATGAACGTCATAAATAAGAACGATCGCTTAAAATTAGGGTGGTTGTAAGCGATCGCTGTTTAGGAATAAGTTGGGATGCGATCACTTAAAATTAGGGTAGTTGTGAGCGATCGCTGTTTGGGGATGTGGGGAGGGCGATCGTTTAAAATTAGGGTTGTGAGCGATCGCTGTTTAGGAATAAGTTGGAATTGCGATCGTTTAAAATTGGGGTTGTGTGCGATCGCTGTTTGGGGATGTGGGGTGCGATTGTTTAAAATTGGGGTAGTTGTGTGCGATAGCGAAGCGCTGCTGCAAGCAGTTCGCTGTTTGGGGATGTTGGGAGTGCGATAGCGAAGCGCTGCTGCAAGCAGTTCGTTTAAAATTAGGGTTGTGTGCGATCGCTGTTGGGATGTTGGGAGTGCGATAGCGAAGCGCTGCTGCAAGCAGTTCGTTTAAAATTGGGGTTGTGTGCGATCGCTGTTGGGATGTTGGGAGTGCGATAGCGAAGCGCTGCTGCAAGCAGTTCGTTTAAAATTGGGGTTGTGTGCGATAGCGAGGCGCTCCCTAGGAATCGTCTAAAATTAGGGTAGTTGCTATTAATTGGTAATTAATAATATAGAATAGGATATGAGATAGTTAAATTTTCTCCCTGAACATTCAATGAGGATATGACAATGAATGCTTTAACTGTCAATTTGAAATCATTAATAGAAATGACTGATGAGCAGTTTTTTCAGCTATGTCAAAACAACCGGGAATTGAGATTTGAAAGAAATGCAAATGGAGAGTTAATAATTATGCCACCAACGGGAGGAGAAACGGGAAATCGTAATGCGGGTATTACTGCTCAACTTTGGATTTGGAATGAGCAAAATCAGGAGGGTATAGTTTTTGATTCTTCTACTTGTTTTAAGTTACCAAATGGTGCAGATCGTTCTCCTGATGCTTCTTGGATCAAGTTAGAAAGATGGGATGCTTTAACTGATGAGGAAAAACAAAAGTTTCCTCCTATTTGTCCTGATTTTGTCATTGAGTTACTTTCTCCTAGTGATAGTTTGAAGACTACACAAGAAAAGATGAAGGAATATATAGATAATGGTGTGCGTTTGGGGATATTAATTAATCGGAAATCTCGTCAAGTGGAGATTTATAGACCTGGTAAGGAGGTTGAGGTTTTGGATTCTCCTGCTACGGTTTCGGGGGAAGATGTTTTAAAGGGTTTTGTTTTGAATTTGGGGATGATTTGGTAGCATCATACATATAGGTATTTATTTAACATAGAACAGATATATCTCAATGACTCTATACTAATTATGTTAAAATAAGTACGATAAACTTAATTAGCCAAACATGAAATGTATAAAACAATTGATTTATTTGCTGGGATAGGTGGAATTAGACTCGGTTTTGAAGCCTATCATTGTAAAAATGTATTTACTTCCGAATGGGATAAAGATGCTCAAGTAATGTATGAGGCAAACTTTGGAGAGAAACCTCATGGTGATATTAATTTCATATCGCCTTCTGATATTCCAAACCATGATATTTTATTGGCGGGGTTTCCTTGTCAACCCTTTAGTATTGCTGGAAAAGGTTTAGGTTTTACCGATACAAGAGGGACTTTATTTTTTAATATCGAAAAAATACTGGAAGTTAAAAAACCACGGGCTTTTTTATTGGAAAATGTAAAACGATTGACCACTCACGATAACGGTAAAACTTTTTCAATAATTTTAGATAGATTGAAAGCATTAGGTTATACCGTTTATTATAAAGTTCTTAATTCTTTAGATTTTGGCTTACCTCAAAAAAGAGAGAGAATTTATATAGTTGGTTTTTTAGAGTTTATTGATTTCAATTTTCCAAAACCATTAGGTTATTACCAACCACTTAGTACCATTTTAGAAAATGACGACAATATACCTCGAAGTTATTTCTTATCAGAAAAAATAAAGAATAAACGGTTAAATTCGGTAAAAGATAATCCTCCTTTTCCTTCTATTTGGCATGAAAATATTGGCGGTAATATTTCTGCATTACCCTATTCATGTGCCTTAAGAGCAGGAGGCAGTTATAATTATCTTGTAGTTAACGGCGTTAGACGTTTAACCGATAGAGAAATGCTGCGTTTACAAGGTTTTCCCGATGAATTTAAAATTGTGTCACCTTATTCCGTAATACGTAAATTAGCAGGTAATTCCGTCTCTATTCCTGTTATTAAAGCAATAGCTGGAGAAATGATCAAGGCTTTAGAATCTCAAAAAATGGCTACACAATATCCTATTCAAATATCATTATTCAAGTAAAAAAATGAATTTAGAAGAAGCTAAAAAAGCATTAGACAAAGTGATTGATAAGGCAAGAGTTCATCTTTATAAGCCGATACAAATTGCTGAAATACTCTATCGTGATAGGGTGGAACAAGATATTAAGCTTTTAGATATTACTACTTACCGCAATCAATCGAAAAAATGGCGTGATATTATTTGTATTCAGTTTTTAGGAAGAACTAGCACATCCTCTGCGCGTTATCAGGATGATATATTCAATGAAAATGCAATCCCTCCCACTACTTTGGAAGTTTTAGGAAAGGAGAATAGAAATACAAATGGTGGTGTTGAAGCCTATATTTATCGTAAATTCCTACAACGCTTTAGCCAAATGTCTACAGGTCTGGATTATTGCATCACACATGATAAATCGAATTTTGAATTAAATGAATTCTTAGCCTTATTTTGGCGTGAACCAGGATTACGTCGTAGTATTGATAAAATTTACGAAATAATAGTTTATGCCTTATTCTCTGCTTTAGTTGAAGCACTTGAAGTGTCTATTGAAATTAGCATGAATTTTGAGCAAATAGATATTCTTAGAGAATTTGAAGATTTTGCTAAAAGCGTTATTCAATTAACTCCTGAACAAACTACAGTTAAACTGAAAGCAAGAATTAATCGTGTGGGTGTAACCAATGCCGCAGATAGAGGTTTGGATATGTGGGCTAATTTTGGTCTTGCTATACAAATAAAGCATCTTTCTCTGACTGAAGAACTTGCAGAAAATATTGTTTCTTCAGTATCTGCTGACCGCATTGTCATCGTTTGCAAAGCTGCTGAACAGAAAATAATTGTTTCCTTACTTAATCAAATGGGATGGAAATCTAAAATACAAAGTATTGTTACTGAAGTAGATTTATTAAATTGGTATGAAAGGGCATTGCGTGGTAAATTCTCTAATTCTTTAGGTGATACGGTTTTGGAAAAATTAGCTGACGAAATACAATTGGAATTTCCAACTACCGATAAAAGGGAGTTTTTACAATTTATAGCCCATATTCCGCACTTCACAATGTAGTATCCATCTTTTCAAGAATTATTCCTAATAAGGGTTAAATTTTTCAATATTAATACTTAAAATGATGGATAAAATATGTGTTTTATTAAACGATAAAAAATAAAATTATGGAAATATTCGCGTATTACAAAATGAAGTGCGGAAAGTGGGTTATAGAAAAACGTGGCTACAGTAAATTAGTGAATAATGTTTGGATGTAACTATGAAGCGCAACATTTCATTGTAGTGCGATCGCTGTTTAGGAATAAGTTGGGAGTGCGATAGCGAAGCGCTGCTGCAAGCAGTTCGTTTAAAATTAGGGTTGTGTGCGATAGCGAAGCGCTCCGTAGGAATCACTGTTTAGGAATAAGTTGGGAGTGCGATCGCAGTATGAATGAAATCAATCACCTAGATTGCGCTACCATTTATTTAGTCATTTTTAGGATCAGAATTGATTGTGACTACATCTCTCAACATCAACGAAGCCTTACTAAAAGAGGCGTTGGAACTTGACAATCAGGTGAACATTGATTCTTTAGTAGAAACAGCACTGCGCGAATATATTCAACGTCGTAAGCGGCTCAAAGTATTAGACCTGTTTGGGACCATCGAGTATGACGAAGACTATAACTATAAGCAGCAACGTCATCAAGCATGAGTATTATTGTTGATACTTCCGTTTGGTCATTGGCTCTACGTCGGAAAACACCGTCTGATTCTTCCCCAGCAGTCACAATATTGCAGAATCTAATTACTAATGACCAAGTTGCCTTATTAGGCGCGATTCGTCAAGAAATTCTTTCTGGAATCCGCAATTTTGAACAGTTTACCCGTCTGCGAGATTACCTCCGAGCTTTCCCTGATTTAGAACTCATGCCAGAAGACTACGAACTTGCTGCCAAGTTTTTTAATACCTGCCGGAGTAAGGGCATTCAGGGTTCAAATACTGATTTTTTGATTTGTGCAGCTGCTCATCGTCGCAGCTACAGCATCCTCTCCACTGACAATGATTTTCAGAATTTTCTAGTACATATTCCTGTGATTTTATTGCCTGTTGAAGGTTAGTGCGATCGCCTAAAATTGAGGTGGTTGTGTGCGATAGCGAAGCGCTCCGTAGGAATCGCTGTTTGGGGATGTTGGGATGCGATATTTCATTATTAGCAAAGCTACAAGAGAAATACTAAAATAAATAAAGTAATTCAGTTGAGAGCATTTATGCAACAAATTAACACATTTGAAGAAGTTCTCAATCTAGTGACTGACCTACCACTTGATCAACAAGAACTACTAATTAGTATCCTACAACGTCGAATAGCTGATATGCGACGAAAAGAATTAGCAAGTTCATCACAGGAAGCACTAGCTGAATTTAGAACTGGTAATCTTAAACCTCAAACCGCAATTGAAGCGATCGCTGAATTAAGAACTTACTTAAATACTAATGAAACATAATGAGAAAACTGGTTCTTACTTCTCGCTTCAAGCGATCTTTGGGAAAATTTGTCAAACATGATCAGAATTTACAAGTACGTATTGAGGAAACATTACAGCAAATGGAAACAGATTTATTTGCTTCTAGCCTTGCTACCCATCAGTTAAAAGGTGAGTTTGATGGTTTACGTGCTTGTTCCTGTGGATATGACTGTCGGATTATTTTCTCTATGGAAAAAGATGATGAAACTGGTGAAGAAGTATTGGTTCTTTTAAATATAGGTTCTCATGATGATGTCTACTAAAAGAGAGCGATCGCTGTTTGGGGATATTGGGGTGTGATCGTTTAAAATTAGGGGGTTGTGTGCGATAGCGAAGCGCTCCGCAGGAATCGCTGTTTGGGGGGTTTGGGGTGCGATGGTTTAAAATTAGGGTAGTTGTGTGCGATAGCGAAGCGCTCCGCAGGAATCGCTGTTTGGGGATGTTGGGGTGCGGTTGTTTAAAATTGGGGTTGTGTGCGATCGCGTTTGGGGATGTTGGGATGCGATCGTTTAAAATTGGGGTTGTGTGCGATCGCCATTTAGGAATAAGTTGAAATTGTGATCGTTTAAAATTGGGGTGGTTGTGTGCGATCGCGTTTGGGGATGTTGGGATGCGATCGCGAAGCGCGACCTAGGAATCGTCTGAATAATCTATAGCTTGTGGCATAATCATAATGTAAATTTTAGGAATACAAATTAAAAATTTAGTACAATAATGAATGAGTTACGATTTACTTGGGATGCACAAAAAGCTGAAAGTAATATTCAAAAACATGGAATTTCTTTTGAAGAAGCAAAATCTGCCTTTATTGATGATAATGCTCGTTTAATTTATGATCCCGATCATTCTCAAGATGAAGATAGATTTATTTTATTAGGAATCAGTGTTTATTATCGCCTTTTAGTTGTTTGTCATTGTTATCGAGAAAATGATCCAATAATTCGGATTATTTCAGCAAGGAAAGCAAATAAACTAGAACAAAAACAATATCAGGAGTTCCTATGAGAGAAAATTATGATTTTTCTAAATCCGTTAAAAATCCCTATTCTAAACAATTAAAAGAACAAGTTACAATTGATTTAGAAAAGGATATTATTCAATACTTTGAAGAAATAGCTCAAGAAACAGGTATTTCTTATTTGAATTTAATTAATCTTTATTTGCGTGAATGTATGGAAAATAAACGTAAGTTATCGTTGATAGAAAGTAACAATTAAATCCGTATTTCCATCGGCGATCGCTATTTAGGAATAAGTTGGGAGAGTGATCGCTTAAAATTAGGGTTGTGTGCGATAGCGAAGCGCTCCGCAGGAATCGCTGTTTAGGAATAAGTTGGGAGTGCGATCGCTTTATTTTTGTACTAATTTAAAAAATGTTTCTTTGTCAATACCAATATCTTGAATCATTCCCATTAAAGTACCTGGTTTAATGTCTTTTCCTTGATGAATTGGAACAACAACTCTTAAACCATTAGTATTCTTGTAAATAGCATGACTACCTTTTTGTCTGTCAAAATAAAAACCCAAATTTTCGATAACCCTAATAAAATCTTTAGCTTTTATACTTGGTAAATTACTCATAATAAAATACTTAATGGCTTAACAATTAAATCCTCTTTAGGAACAGGTTGATTATCAGCTATTAAACTTTCAATATATAATTCAATAGCTTCTGTAATATTCTCAATTGTTTCTTCAAAAGAATCTCCTTGAGAATGACAACCTTTGAGAACAGGACAAAAGGCATGATAACCCCCATCTTGTTCCTTTTCCACAAGTACAGTGTAATTGTAAATTTGTTTACTTTTGTTATCCATATATCTTTACGTTTTTTGAGTTAGTGATTTTTAGCGTTGATTTATTCCATGATAAACGGTTTGGGGAATTTGGGAGAAGTGCATTAGCGTAAGCGTTGCACTCAGTAGGAATCGCTGTTTGGGGATGTTGGAGTGCGATAGCGTAGCGCTCCGTAGGAATCGTTTAAAATTAGGGTAGTGTGCGATAGCGAAGCGCTCCGTAGGAATCGCTGTTTGGGGATGTGGAGTGCGATAGCGAAGCGCGACCTAGGAATCGTTTAAAATTAGGGGGTTGTGAGCGATAGCGAAGCGCTCCGCAGGAATCGCTGTTTGGGGATGTTGGGGTGCGATAGTTTAAAATTAGGGTAGTTGTGAGCGATAGCGAAGCACTCCGCAGGGATCGCATTTATATCAATCATAATGATATTTACAGGAAATGATAATTAATAAATCTTCTTCAAGTTTATAAACCAACCTATGTTCATCGGTAATTCTCCTAGACCAGTAACCTTGTAATTCATATTTTAATGGTTCTGGTTTTCCTATACCTGAAAATGGTTCTCTTTCGATATCTTTAATGAGTGATAATATTTTTTTAAAGACTTTTTTATCCTCTGTTCCCCATTGTCCCAATTCTTCAAAAGCTTTTGGTTCAAATGCTACTTTTTTCATATTCATCTAAATCAACATAAATTAAATTTCCTTTTGCTACATTTTCTATGGCTTTTAGTAAATGCTTTTTATTAGGTTCCGACTTTAAAAGATAACTTGTTTCATCTTCAACAGTTTCTTGATCAACTAACACAATTACCTCTACAATTGTTCCCTCTGACAACTCAGTTGTAGGTAATTCAATCTTGCCATTTTTACCAACAGTTGCCTTTTGTTTAATTCCAGTAATCATAGTTTATATTGAGTTCCTTCTTTCTTCTTATCATAACATCTATACTTAAATAGATTCATCGCCCTTACGAATTTATTTTCCATAAGCAATCACTTTTCTCTTACTCTGGGTCTGGAAAGGTTTGTTAAGAGCGATAGCGTAAGCGCTGCTGCAAGCAGTTCGCTTAAAATTGAGGTGGTTGTGTGCGATAGCGAAGCGCGACCTAGTAATCGCTGTTTTGGGATGTGGGAGTGCGATCGCCCAAAATTGGGGTAGTTATGAGCGATCGCTGTTTGGGGATGTGGGATGCGATAGCGAAGCGCTGCTGCAAGCAGTTCGTTTAAAATTAGGGGGTTGTGAGCGATCGCTGTTTGGGGATGTGGGGAGGGCGATAGCGAAGCGCTGCTGCAAGCAGTTCGTTTAAAATTAGGGGGTTGTGAGCGATAGCGAAGCGCTCCGCAGGAATCGCTATTTAGGAATAAGTTGGGAGTGCGATCGCTGTTTTAAACTGTCCAATCTTCGAGTAATAATCCGGTCACCTTACCAAAATCGTTGAAAGATTGCTGTAATCGTTTCCTGTTTGTCGTTGAAGAATGCTCAGGTGATCTGTATCTAATAAATATTTCATAATTCTTCTGGCGTTTCCAGAATGGATTCATCACCTTGACGAATTACTCTTCCATAAGCAAGCAGTTCTTCAAAAGCTGAGTCATTCTTAAAAGAACCTGTAATTTGTTCTAGCCAATTCATTGGTTGAGGAGCTACAATTTGCTTTTGTAACTGTGTAAGTGCAATTTCTACTGCTGAAAGCCGTTCTTCTATAGATGTATTGATTGTCATTTGAGTTTTCCGTTAATCATTCGTTTCTATCTGAAGCATAATGATTTCAAGAGGATTTGACAACCACTGCTGTTTGGGATGTTGGGGTGCGATAGCGAAGCGCGACCTAGGAATCGTTTAAAATTAAGGGGATGTTGGGAGAGCGATCATTTAAAATTAGGAGTTGGGGGCGATAGCGAAGCCCGTCGTAGACATCGTTTAAAATTAGGGTGGTTGTGAGCGATCGCTATTTAGCCCACATTCCGCACTTCGTTTTGTAGTACAGACACAAGTGTAATAAGTAACATAAATAGCTTAAATATAAACACATAACTAAGTTGGCAATAAATATAGACAGTAATATAAAAATTGCCAACAAATTGAAATTACAGCACTTCTCGGTGTTATGAGGTACATATCTAGCGGGCAAGATGCCCGCACCACAAGAGTTTCATGATTCAACTTTGTACCTCATAAGAGCGGAAACCGCTGTAATAAGGTATTGACAATAAATTCAGAAGAAAAAATGAGAAAATGAGTCTGAATGAAATCAAAATACCAAAAAATATGAATTACCAAAAAAAAGAATTTGAGAGTAAAAACTT
Source organism: Dolichospermum sp. LEGE 00240 (assembly GCF_015207875.1). Lineage (GTDB taxonomy): Bacteria > Cyanobacteriota > Cyanobacteriia > Cyanobacteriales > Nostocaceae > Dolichospermum > Dolichospermum gracile. The sequence goes on along the minus strand of NZ_JADEVZ010000008.1, from coordinate 45,610 downwards.
AGATCACTTAGGAATAATAGCAGGAATAATAGATGAAATAGAAATAGTAGAAAAAGTCAATGAAATATTGTTAGTAGATAGTAGAGAGAAAGTAAATACAGGCGAAGTAGTTAAAGCAATCATTCTGAATGGACTAGGTTTTGTATCAAGACCATTATATTTATTCCCTGATTTTTTTCAAGATAAACCCATAGAACATTTAATAAGAGAAGGAATAAAAGCATCAGATTTAAATGATGATAAAATAGGTAGAGTAATGGACAAGCTCTACAAACATGGATTAACAGAACTATTCCTAATTATTGCCTTAGAAGTAGTAAAAAAATTTGGAATAGAAACTAAATACTCCCATTTAGATTCAAGCTCATTACATTTACATGGAGAGTATAAGAGGATGTTTGAAAAGTTTCCGGCGATTAGAAATCGCTACTACACAAACAAAGTCCACCTGCGTGGACTAACGAAAAATCAAGGCTTTTGAACCCACGTATCCCTTACGGGACCGAAGGAATAGGTGGGTTTCGTCTGTGTGGTTCCGCGACTTCTAGTCGCCCTTGCAAGTAATAAATTAGACTTTTCAAACACCCTCTTAAAAAGCAACCTATATGCAAGCAGGACACAACTCAAAAACCTGACTTCACTGGAGTTAAATCCTGCCGCATCCTTTTTAAAATAGCGGTCAGAGTCCAGGGATTCCAGTGGTTGAGGCTACACCTAACGGAACTAATAATCAACCGAGGGAACGAATAAAAACGGGTTGAGGGTCTAAGGGCGGTCTAACCCTACAAGTAGGCTGGACGAGCAGCGGAACTCCCTCAATTCGGGGAGGACAGACTGTAATTGGTCTGAGGTGTTCAGAATACACAAATTGGAGCAGAGCATGATTAGACACAGAGAAAACTCTAGTGAATCCTGGAAAACGTTGCCTTGGAAGAAATTCCGCCGTAACTTATTCCGCCTACAAAAACGAGTGTACAAAGCGGAAAACATGGAGACAATTCACAAACCTTGTGTTATGTGTATGATATGCTGACGATTGTTTATGGCCAAATCAGCAAATAGATCCAGCCCAAACCGAACAAATGGGGACTTTATGCAAATGGCGGACAACCTAACTAGACACAGATAGTCACTGTACTGTTATCTTAGGTTGGAGGCAATTGCAACTTTTTTGATAAAGCGGAACTTCATGGGAACGAATTACCGACGGGTTTTACTTAAACTGAGCGGTGAAGCCTTAATGGGCAACTTAGGCTATGGCATTGACCCAGAAGTGGTCGAGGAAATAGCCAAGGAAATAGGCGAGGTGATAGCCAGTGGTGTGCAGGTGGCCATCGTGGTTGGCGGTGGCAATATTTTTCGAGGCATTAAAGCAGCATCAGCAGGTATGGATCGGGCAACCGCTGACTATATCGGGATGATTGCCACAGTAATGAATGCTATGACCCTGCAAGATTCTCTAGAACGGATGGGAGTTCAAACAAGGGTGCAAACAGCGATCGCCATGCAAGAACTAGCAGAACCATATATTCGCCGTCGTGCCATCCGTCATCTTGAAAAAGGACGGGTGGTAATTTTTGGCGCAGGTTCAGGAAATCCCTTCTTTACCACAGATACCACTGCGGCCTTAAGAGCGGCAGAAATTGAAGCAGAAGTGATTTTTAAAGCTACTAAAGTAGACGGCATTTACGATGCTGACCCCAAACTTTATCCTGATGCCAAGCGTTTTACCACCCTTACCTACGCCCACGTTTTGGCTAAAGATTTGCGAGTTATGGATAGTACCGCAATTGCTCTATGTAAAGAAAATAATCTCCCCATTTTAGTATTTGACCTGACGGTGCGAGGTAACATCCACCGGGCAGTCATGGGAGAATCTATTGGCACTCTTGTGGGAGGTTCTTGTGAAATTAGCTGAAGCTGAGAGTACGATGCAAAAAACCGTTGAGTCTACTCAACGAGCTTTTAATACAATTCGTACTGGTCGCGCCAATTCGAGTTTATTAGATAAAGTCCAAGTGGACTATTACGGTTCACCAACACCCTTGAAATCTCTGGCAAACATCAGCACGCCAGACTCTTCAACCATCCTGATTCAGCCCTACGATAAGGGCAGCTTAAATATCTTTGAAAAAGCTATCTCTCTGTCGGATGTGGGCTTAACTCCCAGTAACGACGGTAGTGTGATCCGGTTGAATATTCCCCCACTAACTAGCGATCGCCGGAAAGAATTTGTCAAACTTGCCGTTAAGTATGCCGAAGAAGGTCGTGTAGCAATTCGCAATATTCGCCGAGACGCTCTCGATTCCATTCGCAAACAGGAAAAAAGTGCGAAAATCTCCGAAGATGAAGCACGAGATCAGCAAGACAAACTCCAAAAACTGACCAACAAGTACATAGCAAAGATAGACGAATTGTTGATAGAAAAGGAAAAAGAGATTACCACTGTGTAAGGTGACAGGTGACAGGTGACAGGTGACAGGTGACAGGTGACAGGTAAGAATTTTACCAATCACCAATCACCAATCACCAATCTCCATTTACTAAAAATTGATAAAAAAAATCATAGCCTCCTAATATATACTGAAAAATCAACTAAGTTAAGATAGAGCGCGAAAAATTAGCCATTATGTACGACTGCATTATTGTTGGCGCAGGTCCTGCCGGAGGAACAGCAGCATATCATCTAGCCAAAAAAGGGCGCTCAGTTTTAATCCTAGAAAAGGAATCCCTACCCAGATATAAGCCCTGTGGCGGTGGTGTGTCACCTAGCGTAGCTCAATGGTTTGACTTTGACTTTAGCCCTGCTATCTCTACTAAAGCTGACTCTTTGCGCTTTACCTGGGAATTAGGCGATCCTGTAGAAGCAAAAATTGACACCAAAGAACCCGTTTGGATGGTGCGGCGGGATATTTTTGATCATTTCCTGATCCAACAAGCTCAAAATCAAGGGGCTGAACTACGAGACAAAACAGAAGTTACAGGGATAGAATTTAAAACCGATGCTTGGCAAGTTACCACAGCCACAGGAATAGTCACTGGTCGTTATCTCATTGCCGCTGATGGTGCAAAAGGTCCAATGGCTAAATGGCTAGGGTTTAAAGACCGCAAACGCCGATTGGCCGGAGCATTAGAAGCAGAAATTCCGGCAATTGTCGAGAAAAAAACCACAATTCACTTTGAGTTTGGCTTAGTCAAAAACGGCTATATCTGGAACTTCCCCAAAACTGACTGTTATTCTATCGGAGTCGGCACTTTTATGGGTGGCGAACCCCAAGACTTTAAGAAAATTTTGGATGAATATGCCAAATCTTTTAATTTAGATATCAAAACTAGTAAACAATACGGTCATCCTCTATGTATTTGGGATGGAAACCAAAAACTCCATACCCAAAATGCAGTTTTAGCTGGAGAAGCAGCTTGTGTAGTTGACCCCTTTACCGCCGAAGGTATTCGTCCCTCTATTTTTAGCGCCGTTCTCGCCGCAGGGTTTATTCACGATGCTTTAAGTGGTGATATTAACGCTTTAGAAAACTATACCAATGCCATTAATGAACAATGGGGAAATGATATGGCTTGGGCGCAAAAACTAGCAGGGGCATTTTATCGCTTCCCTGGTATTGGTTACAGAGTTGGTGTTAAACGTCCCTCTGGCGCTCAAATCATGGGTAAAATCCTCTGTGGAGAATTGCGCTATGATGATGTTGTTGGTCGCGCCTTAAAGCGATTAATTCCTGGTTTTGGTTGATAAGCTGTTGTGCATTTAGTTTGTATAATTCTAGCGGGCAAGATGCCCGCACTACAAAGTTCAAGTAAATTATGGTTATCAAATTTAGCTGCGTAACAGCTTACAGCAGGAGTCAGGAGTCAGGAGTTTATAAACAAGAAACAAAAAAATATCTTTCATGAACTCCTAAACTTCATTATTAATATCGGAATGTTCCTCAACTATAGTTAATTTTGTATGATCTTCTTGATCATTATTCCATTGATCTAACACATCTTTAATTAATACTTCTTGTACCCAAATTTTGGCAACAACCGTCAGAGGAAGTGCTAAAAATAATCCTAAAAATCCAAAAAAGGTCACAAAAAATAACTGAGAAATTAAAGTCACAGCGGGTAGTAAAGATACTTGATGAGCCATGACTACAGGTGTGATGAAATTACTTTCAGTCTGTTGAATAACAAAGTAGAGAACGAACACAGCAACAGCTTTCCAGGGATTATCCAAAAGGGCGATCGCCATAGCGGGGACTACACTCATAGTCGGACCCAAATTAGGAATTAAATTCATAAATCCGGCTAACACACCCAAAGCCAGCGCAGCTTTTACACCCAAAATTGATAACCCCACCAAGCTCATCAACCCAACTACAAACACGCCAATAGAAGCACCAGTCACCCATCCCTCTAAGGAAACTTCGCACTGTTCTATAATTCCTACCACCCGCCGCCGATAAAAGGAGGGAAATATGCGAACAAATACCTTTTGATAAGCATCGGGATTAACTAATAACATTCCTGTTAAAACCAGGACTAATAAAATTTTCAGAACAACTTCTAACGAGCCAGAAACAAAAGCAAAAGAATTACCTAACAGGCGATTAAATAGCGGTTGAGCTTGTGCAATTAAACTATTTAGATCCGGTATATAAGGTAATAATTGTTCAGGAATATGACTTCTTTGGACATCAATCCAACTATTCAACCGCCCAAATCCTTGGGGAACTCGATAAGTAAGTTCATGAAATTGCTGGACAAAAGGTGGGACAATTAACCAGAAAAAACAGACAACACCCCCCAAGAAAATCCCTACAGCTAATAAAACTGCTAATCCCCGTTTTATTCCTAAACTTTGAAAGCGTCGCGCGAGACGATTTAAAGTCGTCGCTAACACAACCGCCGCAAATATTAATAGCAAAACGTCACGAAGTTGCCACAATATATATAAAGATATAACTAAAGCAATTAAGCCTATCCATTGACCAAGATTCACAAGCAAGACTCCCAGCTTGGTAAAATGCTTTTTGATGACAATGCAGTTAGATTAGCTGATTTTAGCAACATTACCTATATTTTTTTGATTAATTTTGCTTTTGTCTTGGTATTCGCCACAGGAGAACAGTGGCCATAATTATAGTTGGTGATAAAATCATAATCAGCACATTTGTCACCGTTGCTGGAATCCCTAAAAACGGAGCAGCATATTTAATTAATACCGATAGCAAAGTCGAAAATAATAGCAGCTTCAGCAAAAATCCCAATTGATTTTCCATAACAGTGCGGGGAACACATAATTTCATAGGGTATATACCAAATAATAACTGAAAGTAAAGATACTAATCTCTCCTCTGGGTGTAGGTAGAGGATTCAAAGGTACTGACGGAAGCGATAAATCACAGCGAGAATATAACAAAGCTAATTGTAAAATAGATGACAAACCATATCCAGAAAGCCGATTTGTAGCCTCCGTACTGTACGAACACTTTAAATTAGACGGAATCATATTCATTGGTACTGTTAAATCAATGTGGGAAGAAGTTTATCGCTTTTTCTGTGAAAAAAATCATATAACGTAACCGTTCAGGGGGGTAGAAGAGCGATCGTTAAAAATTACCTCCAAAATGTGATAAATTAAGTGACATGGAACTAAATCGCGTCAATCACTTAGAACAGATACCTCCAGAAGATTGGGGTAAGACTCCAGCCAGCGTCAAGAAACTGGTGGAGGAAATGGCGCAGGAAATAGAAAAACAGTCAAAGAAACTAACAGAAGTCCTGACAGTTCAAGAACAGCTATTAGAAAAAATAAATAGGAGTTCCGTTAACTCATCATCACCACCATCAAGTGACCCACCGGGATTTGGAAAAAAGCCTGTAAAACAAAAAAGCAGCAAAAAAAGAGGGGGTCAAGCAGGTCATAAAGGAAATAGCCGAGACTTATACCCAATCGAAGAATGTAGGGAAGTCATAGAACATCATCCCGAAGAATGTGTAAATTGTGGAGCTACCCTGACGGGAGTTGATACAAACCCCTATCGTCACCAGATAGTAGAAATTCCACCCATCAGTCCCATAGTGATAGAGCATCGTCTACATCAATTGACCTGTAAAGGATGTGGCACAAAGACCCGTGGGACATTCTTTGCTTCCACAAGTTACTGCTGATTCTGATGATTCTGACTTGTTGAAAGCTGCTTAATTTTACCTGAGTTCGACATAAGATAATTTGTGGAAAACTCGCCCCAAGTATGAGTCTCAAACCCTTATGATCTCGTTGAAAAAATCATAACTCCGTTCGCGTAGCGTCTCCGAAGGAGAAACTCCTAACACCGAACTCAGGTTAATTCAACCTATCGGACGTAATCGTAAGTTTCAACCCTTATGGCTGGCTTGGTTGGGTCAGACAATACCTGCATTAGAGGATCTCTGGCACAAATATTTACGCCGTTTTACTCTAGAACATTGGTATCGTTTTGCAAGGCAAAGGTTACATTGGACACAGCCTCAACTTAGCTCTACTCGGGCAGCAGAAGGATGGAGTGATCTAATGCCCCTGTTAACTTGGCAACTATGGCTGGCAAGGGCAGCCTGCATCGACTCCCCATTGCCTTGGCAATCAACTCAGAATACACTGTCTCCAGGGCGTGTAGCACAAGCCTTTCCCCTAATTTTAGCTGCTATTGGTACTCCTGCCCAACCCCCCAAAACTCGCGGTAAATCACCCGGTCGCGCCCAAGGACATCAGCCACCTCCACGTCCCCGTTATCCCACTGTCAAAAAACACGCATCTAAAAAACCTAAATCAGAAGAAACACTGAAGAACGCCGACCTAATTACTGCTTAGTTTCTGCTTCTTTTTCCGCGATTCGACAACACTGGGTCTCTCAAGGACTTTGGGTAATTTTCTCTTGCCTTCTTTTCATTATCATTGTTGCTAAATGCCAGTGAGTCCAAACTCAAGTTTATTCTCAACAACTAGCAATTATTGAGAATAAAGTTTCTTTAGCTAAAAGTCTTTAACTCTCTCCCCATGTGCTTTCTAGCGGATTTTTTACGTCGAACTCAGGTTAAATTAAGAGAATTCTATCTTATTTTTTTCAAAATGAGAATTGCTGTGTATGTGGTTTTCGAGTTGTTGTTTTGGAAGACTATAACTCTACTACATCAGCCCTCTCGCTTCATACTCTTTTTTTGGCTACAGTATTGGTAAAGTAACTTTAATTCGGCGTTCGACCGGATTGATTGTTGCTTAAACTTGATGTAAAGCCACCCTCCGCTTCGCTAAAGGGTGGGGTTTCTACCCAATTGTCCAATGAGGATTAGTAATGAAAGAGCCTAAAATTAGAGCGATCGTGTGGGGTTGTGGTATGATGGGTCAGACGCTCATCAGGCACTTGCATGAAAAGGGGATCGAACTTGTGGGTGTGCTTGATCGCAATCCCTCCCGGATTGGCAAAGATGTTGGTGAAATCTTGGAGATCGAGACATCCTTGGGGTTACTCATCCGCCATCCTGATGAAGCCGAGCAAGTTTTTCAAGCTGCAAAGGCCAATGTTTGTATCATCTGTACCCGTAGTATGATGGTAGATCTCTACTCTCCCCTAGAAATGGCAGCCAAACACGGTGTTAATGCTATCACGACTGGAGAAGAAGCCTTCTACCCTTGGACTACCTCCCCCAACCTGACTCAAAAACTGGATCGGCTGGCTAAAGAACACAACTGTACCCTGATCGGTTCTGGTTTTCAGGATGTCTTCTGTGGGCATCTGATCGCCACTGTGGCTGGTGCAACTCACCGCATCGATCGCCTTGAGGTGATTACACGCTACAATGTTAATGATTATGGGAAAATTCTCTCCGAACTGCATGGTGTGGGGCTAACAGTGGCAGATTTCCAACAAGTAATCGCCACCCACAAGACACCTGCTGTCAACTGGCATGTCAACGAGTGGCTCTGTTCCCATCTAGGATGGAGAATTCGGACTCAAAAGCAGCAATTTATACCCACTACAGACACAGAGATTGTCCCAGCCATCTGTCTTGACAGGGATATCCCCGTCGGTGACGTTACGGGAATGAAATCAATCGTCACTACAGAAACCGACCAAGGTCCAATTGTGGAAACTCAGGCGGTGGGAAAGGTCTATAGCACTGGTGAATTTGACAGCCATGAATGCTCTGTGATTGGCGAACCGAGCACTACCCTAAGAATCACTCGGCCTGCTGTAGCGGTCTTAACCTGTGGCACGGTTGTTAACCGATTGTTACAATCGATCGATGCACCTCCTGGTTTTCAAACCACAGATCGGCTGCCACCACCCAATTACCTCAATCTGCCCTTACATCTGTAGGGCTTATCGACAGATCGGGTAGGGGCACCTGAGGCATGAATTGCCCCTACCTGAATGGAAACCAGATCGCCCAAACCGCCTGAACTAGCTGCCTCTGTCAGCAGGCTTTGCGGGGACAACGCCTTTTTCCTGTTCATACTTCTCGTACAAAGCAACCATTTTATTCAACTGCAATGGATACATCTGAGCTAGATCTTTCAATTCAGTGGGGTCAATACTTAGGTTGTACAGATGCCACTTTCCATTTCCCCAGGGCTGCTTCAGCTTGACAATTTTCCAATCTCCCAAGAATAATGCGCTATTTCCTACGCCGTAAAGCTCCATGCCAACAGGTTCATTCAGACCATAGATTCGCTCCGCTTTCCCTTCCAGAAGCGGACGCAGGGAACGCCCTTGCAATGGGAAGATGGGACGTCCCTGATAATTGACACCTGGATGCTTGATTCCAGCGTAATCAAGCAAAGTTGGTGTCAAATCGAGGGAATTAGCGAAGGCATCGATTTTACTCTTAGACTCGATCTCCCCTGGACGGAAAACAATCATCGGCACGCGAATACCACCTTCAGACATTTTCCCCTTGAACCATTGGAAGGGCGTGGTTCCTACTTGCGCCCAAGGTTGTCCGTAGCCCACGAAGGAGTTAGCATTTCCAATATTCTCATAGCTGTTATTAATTCCCATCTTCTTAAACCATGCTTGATAGGTTTGGGGATCTTCCTCGGAGTAGTCATCGCCAGCCGCACTATTGTCACTTAAAAAGACGAAGATGGTATTGTCATACTCGCCGATCTGCTTTAAGTGTTCGACGATCCGTCCAATGTTGCGATCTAGGATGGTCGTACTCGCAGCATAGATTGCCATCTTCTTGGCTTCGTACTGCTGCTGCTCTGGCTTCAACGTATCCCAAGCAGGAACCCTGGGAAATCTGGGTGGTAACTCCAGATAGTCAGGAATGAGAGCCAGTTCCTTCATCCGCTGGAAGCGTTCTTGACGCAACCGATCCCACCCTTTTTTATACTTGTCGATGTGCTTGCTAATCTCTTCCTGGGGTGCCTGCAATGGTTCGTGGGGGGATGTGTAGGCAGCGTAAGCAAAGAATGGCTTGCCATCACCATGATTTTTATCGATGTATTCAATCAACTTGCTCGTATAAGTAACAGTCGAGTAAAAATTTCGGGGCAGTTCGACAGCTTTACCATTTTCCAGGTAAGTGGCTGCTGAATATGGGTCAAATGGCATATGGTTAAAATGACCGCCACCACCTTCGAGTAAAGTAAACGATTGCTCGAAACCTTTATCGGAGGGAAAAGTCCCTGGGATCTTACCCAGATGCCATTTACCAGCCATAAAAGTGTGATAGCCAGCATCTTTCAATAATTGAGGTAGGGTTACAATCCTGTTGTTGAGATAGCCTTCATAGCCAGGCTTCCCCTTTTGATTAGGGGTTAAAAGCTCTTCCATATTCCCAAGACCATTTTGGTGGTTATCCACGCCAGTCAGTAACTGAGAGCGACTGGGAGAGCAAGAGGGCAAAGTATGAAAGTTAGTTAACATTCTGCCCTGTTTAGCGAAGCTATCTATGTTAGGGGTAGGAATCTCACTCCCAAAAGCCCCTAGATCTGTATACCCCATATCGTCAGCGACAAGTATCACAATATTAGGGGATCGGTTCTTGCCTCGATTACTGTTGGCTTGATTGCTTTTTATCTTAACTGAAAAGCCGATGATGCTTAGGCTGGTAAAAATTACCATCAGTAAAAAATTTGGAATTCGTCGGGACATATAGCAATCCTAAATGTAAATGAGAAGTTACTTTAATAGTCTACTAGTGGTCTGTCAATTTTGATTTTGTGCGTTACCGATTTCCAGAATTATTGTGGAACAGTCAATACAGAATAATACTACTCACAATTTTAAGCTTGACTGTCCTGAAAATGTAGAACAAGGAGCAGAAAGTCGCTACCATAAAATTAGTCATTTTCAAGAAGAGATTGAGAAATTATTTGTAAACATATTTTTAGATTTGGATGTAACAGATGATTTAGTACATGGAAATCAAGAACAAGTATTTTTCAATACTTATTATGGAGGATATTGCTATGGACCACTTTATATTTTCTGTGGAAAACATTTATTAGCAGCTAAACTTAGGGCTTCCAATGTAGATCCAGCAGAGGGAGCATTATCAGAATTACAGAGAGTTATTAAACAAATACGTGCAGAATAGAATAATGTAGAGATGTATATATTACCTAAATAGCTCTTGATATTTAACTAAGTTTATCAAAAATATACTTAGAAGATATCCTTTTTTCATCTTTACTATTTATGTATCAAATAAACTTCCTTTGTTTTACTCTTTATGAACAATTTTTTTCGCTTGTGAGAAATCCGGGCTTAGTGTGCAGAGATTTGGAATGCGTATTTTTAAGTTAGAAAGTGCTTGCCGTCGGCAAGCACTTTCTCTATCACCTCATAATGATTATCATTCTCTACAAATTTTGTTTTTTGAGTTTTTCTGGGGATTTTATTTTTTGGAAGTCCCTAAAGAAATAGTTAAACTATTTCCTGAACTAGGCGCTTGTCAAATTCAGCGTGTACTGCGCTCAAATAAGAACCATTGTTGATGGCTGAATTCATCGCAAACAGACGCATCTGCCAATCTGAAACCTCCTCATAGCTTAAATGGAGAGTGTCAGAACAAACTGAAAACAACCCCCCAATCACAGCCGGATCGTCATAGTGTAGAAGACCCAACTCCCGCAAATTCCGATCCTGTGGTGTTCCGGGTAGAGGCGAGATGGTCAGTGGTGCGAGAAAAAATTTCAGTTCTGGATTGATCGCCTTCAGTTCCTGAGAAAGTTCCCATACCGCCTCTTCAAGGTAGAGATAGCTATCATGGTTATCCTCTGGCATCCCAATGATGACTCCGTAGGCAAGATCGGGAACACCAGCTTCAACTATGGCTCGTAGCATCTCACAATGCTGATTCCAAGGTAGGAGCTTTTTATAATTGTCCCTCCCCATAAACGGACGTTCTGCCGGAATGTAAGCATGAAGACAACCGACTTTACCGTCATAGCCCCAGACAGCCTCAATCAGTTCACGATCGGGTGTCAAGTCGGTGTCGTCATAGTTACGTCCGCGTCCTTTTGTTGCTTTTCTGATTTCAATCCCATTGTTCCAAGCGAAACCCAGTTCCATTTGCCTTATCCCGCTCACAATCTCCAGCACCTCCGCATTCCCTTCCGGAAAGAGGACCCGTCCCAGAAATTGATCGGAAGCGGACACAATGAAATCTGCTCCAGCCGCCTTTTGCAGAGCGCACCACTCTAGTGCCCTTTTCGGCGACATTCTTTTATAGCCTGTGCCATATGTAGGAGTCTGACAGAAATCGCACTTGCGATCGCAACCAATGTCAAATACCACTGAACCCACATTCCGAATAGTTCCCTTAAAACCTCCTTCTTTGTATTTTGTCCCTAAGCACTGCTTGACTACTTCTAGTGATGGTAGAGGCCAATCTTCTGGACTGAGTGGGTGATTGCTTTTTGGGTATTGACGACCATCAGCTAAGATGACACCGCTTAGCTGCGATCGCGATTCTCTTCCTAGCACATCGTCAAAAATAGCCCAATTAGCTGCACCAGATTTGTCCGTGACCACTGCTTTTGCCCCGGCTTGCAGGTATAGCTGCGGTACAGCAAGGGCATCAGAACCCCCAACGACAACAGGCTTACTACCACCTGCCAGATGCTTAACTACTTTCAAGGCTAGATCGCGGTATTCTGTGAAATTGCTCGTCACACCCCAAACCTCGTAAGCTTCGGGGTCTAGATTAGAAATTTTTGTCCCTACGTATTTTTTGGTGAGCGGTTTTTCTCTCCATGTCACCGTGCCATATTCTTCAGATTCATTGCCAGCTTGCAGGTTAACCAGTTGAGCGTCAAACCCTCCCGCTTGCAGGCTAGCAAGTAAAACTTGCTTGCTAATCAGAGGCATTCCTACACTTGGAGTAGAATAGGACATTCCATCTGCATCGATTAGTTGATGTTCTGGTAATTCAACTAATCCAATTGTGGGAGCCATGTCATCTTTTAGCATATACTATACTTTTCCTCAATTTCTCTTTCCTTAAAGTTCTCAAAAAATCTATTCTCAGGCTGGTTCTATTACTGCTAATGGAGGTAAATCTCCAGCATTTTCCATCCAACTGACCAATTCAATCGGCAACTTTTCAGAGACAACTTTTTCATAATTTTCAAGCATTTCCGGGGTTAGTAACTCTTTCCACAGACCATTTTTCCCCTTGCCAAAAAATCCTTGAGGAAGAAATCCTGGGGGCTGAAATTTCTCCCAATTCTCTTTCATATAGGCTAGGGAGGATTGATGCAAAATAATTTCTTTTCTTTCAGCATCTAGTTTCAGATTTAGAAAGTTAGCGATTCTTTCAATTTCGTTTAGCTTATCCTTGTCTAAATTAGAATAATGTACGAAAAGCACATTAGGAAGGTGTCTCACTTTCCACCAACTATTTACATTTTCCCAAAAAGACCATAAAGGTGATCCAGTTTCTAGCCATTTATCCCAAAATTCAAAAAAGCTTCCATTAATTAGGGTTTGCCAATGTTTGGGATCGTAACTCCCAGACTGATTATACAGGGATAGGGCAATGTCTCTTGCGTCTCTGACAAGATAAATGTATTTCCAATCGGGATAGTATGGCAGAGCCTCAAAAGGTAGGTGACTCTTGAGAAATCTAGGATCTGGTAAGTTTTCTATATGTTTCAGTTTTGGCTCTGGCGAATCAAACAATGGGTCAGCTACTAGCTCTACCCAGGAACTTAGTTGATGAAGAGACTTAAATTTATTAAATTCACTGTTCCCGTTAATTAGTAGATTGACTATTTGTTGAGTCAAAGTTGTTCCAGCTTTGTAGCAAGAAGCAATGACTATATCTGTTTGCCGGGGTTTAACACCATTCCAAATAGTTGAATCGCAGTCGTAGTCTTTTATTACTAAAGTCATGGTTTGTTGATGTTCGATTGCCTATTTAATAAATATGCTGCCTGCTCATTCTCCAGTCTCAAGGCAGTTACGTTACCGTTGGCGCGATCGCCCCCAACTAAAAGACTGGGATATTTTAGGACTTACGCATTGACAAAAAACATTATCTATGTATTCTAGATTATTGGACTTTCTCCTCATCTGGCAGATATAAAATATAATGTCTAGAGTCTTCTTTTTTAAAGTCTTTCCTAAACAACTTTATAAATCCAAATTCTTTCAGATGAGGTGACTAAATTTAAGCCAATATATAGTTTTATGAACTTTACCTGACCAAAAATAACTGATTAATTCGGCATTTTTAGGGTCGCTGTAAATCTTTTCTATGACTGTATCGTCTACACTTAATATCCCTCCTACCAAGTTGATGATTTTCTCTATTATGCTGAATAAATCTTTAGGTTCGTATCTCTCTCTCAATAAAAAGCGGTTTACACTATCATCTGAAACATCTCCCAATATCTCTGCTAACCTACTGCACCCTCCATACTTTGGCTCTGACAGCAAAAATAAGGTGTAGATGTCTAGATTGCATTGTGCTGTCGAGGGTCTAGTAATTTCTCTCATACTCTCATACCCATTACTAGACAACCCTTATTTATCAATACACTATTTTGTTATTCTGTCAATGCGTAAGTCCTATATTTTATTGATTTGTACACCCTGAGTCCTCAACCGTCAAGTGATCCCATTTTTAAGTTTTGTATCGTAAAAGTAAGAAAAATTATTTGAATAATTTTAATAAATTTTGATAAACTGTGATTTTGCATTACGATCAAACTTACTAGCAAGTTATAATAAGTACAACATGGCAACCAGTGAAACCCAAGAAACAGCGTCATCATCTATAATTGCTTTTATCAAGCTAATCAATGGCTCACGAATTTTACAAGCGATGAATGTAGCTGCTAGGTTAGGCATCGCTGACTTGCTAAAAGATGGAGCCAAGAGTATTGAGGATCTATCCCAAGCTAGTGATAGTCATGCTCCATCACTGTATCGAGTGCTTCGCGCCCTTGCAAGTGTCGGTGTTTTTACTGAAGTTGAACCTTGCCGATTTGCGTTGACTCCGATCAGTGAATATCTCCAGAGTGACATTCCTGGCTCCTTACGCTACCTGGCTATAATGCATGGCGAAGAGTGGTTTTGGAGCGGTTTAGCTGAAATGTATCGCTCTGTCAAAGAGGGTAAACCTGGAATCAGCTACGTTTATCCAGTAAACAGCTATTGGGAATACCTCGTCCAAAATCCAGAACCCAAGGCTATCTGCGATCGCGGAATGCTTGATGTTACCAAAAATTTATATAAGTCGTTCATCAAATCTTATGACTTCTCAAGTTTTACCAAAGTTGTAGACATCGGCGGTGGCACAGGCAATTTAATCTCATCGATTCTGAAAGCTAACCCGCACTTGCAGGGTATACTCTTCGATCTACCGGAAACTGTTACCGAAGGAGCAAAGTTTCTGGAGATAGAGGGACTAGCCAACCGCTGTGAAACAGTAGGTGGAGATCTACTAAAATCTGTACCTGTCGGTGGGGATCTCTATATAGTTTCATTCGTGCTAGTAGATTGGGATAATAGTAGTTGTTTAAAAATTATCAAGAACATACGTCAGGCTATAGTGGAGACAGGGAAATTACTGATCGTTGATTTTATTATTACTCCCGGTGATGAATATCATCAAGCGAAATGGGTAGATATATTTGAGCTATGTATGGGCAATGGACGAGTACATACTGAGACAGAATATAGAGAAATATTTGAACAAGCTGGTTTTCGATGGTTACGTACTTTACCTACGGAAGCCGCTGCTAGCGTCATAGAAGTAGTACCTGTATAACTTAAGGCGCTTCTATATTAATAAATATTGTGTCGAGATTGCAACTTCTGCTAGACTGAGGAAACTCAATTAAGTTAATTTGGCTCTAAGAAACAGAAACTTCAAGAGCGATCTTTGAAATCACCACCAATACCGTAAAGTTAGGTAAAAATGATGTTAAATTCGTTACACAAGACTCATTTACATTAGTTTCAAGGAAGGCTATCATGGTACTGCGTCCCCAAATTGTTAAGCCAATCCCCTCCAAAATGCCTCTGATTTCTGGGAGCGATCGCAATTTTCAGCCAGAACTCCCTGAATCTAGTACAGAAAATTTAACTAAATGTTTTCCCCTCTCTTATGCTCAGAAAGCCTTGTGGTTAATCTATCAAATGGCTCCGGAAAGTGCAGCATACAACATCTATAATACGGTACGGATCTCCTCTAAGTTAAACATACAAATATGGTATCGAGTATGGCAGAAAGTTGTAGAACGCCATGCAATATTGCGTTCTACATATACCAATTGCAACGGCGAACCAATTCAGATAGTTCATGCTCACCAAGAAATTGATATTAAGTTAACAGATGTATCGTCTTGGAGCGAAACATTTTTGAAGCAACAAATTCTGGCAGAAGCTCATCGCCCTTTTAATTTAGAACGAGGTAAGCTATTGCGGGTCAATCTATTTACTCGTTCCCTCACAGAACATATTCAACTGATTGCAATACATGAAATTGTAGGAGGAATGCCATCTATTAACATAATGATTGATGAATTTATCGTTTTGTATCAGATAGAATTGAACGCATTGACCTAAACGAAAATAATGATAAAAACTAACTTTTCAAACGATAATGCGCTCCCGTTACCTAGTCAGCAATACGAGGACTATGTACGTTGGCAATCTGAGATGTTAGCGACTTCCGAAGGAGAGCGACTTGCGGCTTACTGGGAAAAACAATTGATGGGTGAGTTGCCATTCCTAAATAATCCGCTTGTAGATCGGCCAAACCCCACTGTACAAACTTATAGAGGAGATGTATATCTCGATCGTCTCCAAGAATTGACTATATTTAAACTGAAAAAACTAGAAAAAATTGAAAAAACAAGCATTTTCCAAATTTGTCTAGCAGCTTTCTATGTATTACTCGAACGCTTATCAGGTCAAGAAGAGATCCCGCTCGGAGTGCCGATGACTACTGGTTGGCCAGGACTAAAGGAGTGTGAAAGAGTAGTTGGGATGTTGGCTAACCCAGTAGTTTGTCGGGTAAATCTGGCCGGAAATCCTACCTTTAAAGAACTTCTCGTTCGAGTTTCTAGCACATTAAACGAAGTAAAAGAGTATAGAGATTATCCTTTTTCTCTGTTAGTCTCCCGGCTGAAACCTCACCGAAATAATAGCAACTCCCCAATTTTGCAAGTGTGCTTTGGTTGGGAAACCCAAACCTGGTATGAAAAGAACAACTTATTATTTGAAAGAGGCGATCGCGCCCTAAAAATAGAACCATATCTGCTCGGAGAGCAAGGTGGAGGGGCTTTCGATCTCTATTTGACAATACTGGAAGCTGGCGATAATTTGCAACTTTGCTGGAAATATAGTACAGACTTATTTAATGCTAGTACAATCACCTGCATTGCCAGCTATTTCCAAACTCTACTGGCAGGAATTATCACTAGTCCAAACCAGCACATTGCAAAATTACCACTTTTGACAGCAGCAGAGCAACATCAACTGCTCGTGAAATGGAACAATACTCAGACAGATTGTTGCCAAGAGCGATGTATTCATCAATGGTTTGAGGAATTAATAGAGCGATCGCCAAATGCTGTGGCGGTAGTTTTTGAAGGGAAGCAACTTACCTATCTAGAACTTAATCAGCAGGCAAACCAGTTAGCTCGATACTTACAGACACTAGGGATTGAACCAGAGGTCTTAGTGGGTATCTGTGTAGAGCGATCGCTAGAAATGATTGTAGGCATCTTGGGGGTTCTCAAAGCTGGCGCAGCTTACGTGCCGTTAGATCCCAACTATCCTCAAGAGCGCTTGGCTTATATGGTAGCAGATTCTCAACTACCAGTGCTGTTAACTCAGCAACGATTAGTTGAGGGACTTCCTACAAGCACTGCCAAAGTGGTTTGCTTGGACTCAGACTGGGAGACAATTACCTCTTTTAGTAAAGAGAATCCAGTCCACAAAGTCACACCTGATAACTTAGCTTATGCAGTCTATACTTCAGGTTCGACGGGCAAACCTAAAGGAGTTTTAATTGCCCATAGGGGATTGTGTAACTTAGTTGAAGCTCAAATTCGCAGTTTTTCTGTACAGCCAAATAGTTGCGTTCTCCAGTTTGCTTCGTTTAGCTTTGATGCCTCAGTCTCAGAAATTTTTATGGCTCTTGGGGCTGGGGCAAAGTTGGCGATCGCCCACCCAGAATCTTTACAGCCTGGACCTGATTTAATCAAGCTATTTCAAAAACAAAAAATAACTCATGTAACTCTGCCTCCCTCAATCCTCGCAGCTCTACCTTATCAGGAGTTGCCCACATTGCAAACTATGATTGTGGCGGGAGAAAATTGTCCCCCAAACTTGGCTAAAAAATGGTCTAAAGGACGACGATTCTTTAATGCCTACGGCCCTAGTGAAACAACTGTCTGTGCTACTATTGCTGAAATCACCGACATTGACGATAAACTTCCTATTGGTCGACCAATTGCTAACACGCAAGTCTACATTTTAGACCGTCATCTTCAACCCGTACCAATTGGCGTACCAGGGGAACTACAGATCGGTGGTATTGGTTTAGCTAGAGGTTATCTCAACCGTCCTGATTTAACCGCAGAAAAGTTTATTTCTAATCCTTTTAGCCAAGAAAAAGGAGCGCGTCTCTACAAAACGGGGGATTTAGCCCGCTACTTACCTGACGGCAATATCGAATTTCTAGAGCGTATAGATCGTCTAGTAAAAATTCGGGGTTTTCGGATCGAACTGAGGGAAATTGAATCTATACTGATACAATACCCCTCGGTACAACAAGCAGCAGTTATCGACCGAGAAGATATACCAGGAAATAAACGTCTTGTTGCCTATTTAGTTGCTCAGGACAACCTAAAACTTGGTGAATTAAGAAATTTTCTGAAAACAAAACTGCCAGACTATATGCTGCCTAGTGCCTTTGTGTGTTTGGCAGCAATGCCTGTTACTTCTAGTGGCAAGCTAGACCTTCGTTCACTCCCAACTCCCGCAGATTTACGCCCAGAATTGGAAACGGTTTATGTCAATCCTGAAACCGAGATTGAGACAATGATTGCTACTGTTTGGCAAGAAGTCCTTGGACTAAAAAAGGTGGGAGTTAACGATAATTTCTTTGAACTAGGCGGTCATTCCTTACTAATACCTCAGATCCATAGCAAATTGTTGGAAGTTGTCGGGCAACAAGTTTCTATTGTGGAACTGTTTCAATACCCAACCATACAATCTTTGTCTAATCATTTGAGTCAGAAAAAAAATATACAGCCTGAATCTCCCTCAATTCATAAACGTGCCAGTACCCGTTGTGCGCTAATCGCAGAAAACGAACAACAGCGGCAACGCCGAAGAAAGCATCGCGATCGCTAATATTCAGTAAAAAAATATTAAACAAATGAACACAGATTATTCAACCGATTCAATTGATAAATCAGCCCTAGCAATTATCGGTATGTCTGGACGCTTTCCAGGCGCTAAAAATATTGATGAATTTTGGCAAAATTTAAAAAGTGGAGTGGAATCTACTTGTAGTTTTTCTGAGGAAGAACTTCTATCAGAAGGTATAGACTCAGTTTTGGTAAACGATCCGCACTACGTAAAAATTGGTTCGATGCTATCAGACATCAGCGGATTTGATGCTGCTTTCTTTGGATTTAGTGCCAGAGAAGCTGAATTAACTGACCCACAACAGCGGATATTTTTGGAGTGCGCTTGGGAAGTATTGGAAAATGCTGGTTATAATCCTGAAATCAGCGACTCTGCAATTGGTGTTTACGCAGGAGCAGGGATGAATGTTTACTTGCTCAATAATGTTCATCCTAACTATAATTCATCAGGTCGTTATTTAATAGACTCAGCCCTCGGCACTCAAATAATGATTGGCAATTATGAAGATTATTTGCCAACACGGGTTTCTTATAAACTCAATCTGAAAGGCCCTTCAGTTAATGTTCAAACCGCCTGTTCTACTTCCTTGGTTGCTGTTCATATAGCCTGCCAGAACTTGCTAAATGGCGAGTGCGACATGGCTTTAGCTGGTGGAATTTCTCTGCTGCTGCCACATAAAGCTGGCTATATGTATCAGCAGGGGATGATTGTCTCTCCTGACGGGCATTGCCGCGCCTTTGATGCGAAGGCACAGGGAACATTTTTTGGCGATGGCGTGGGAGTTTTACTGCTCAAGCGATTGCAAGATGCGATCGCCGATGGAGATTACATCCATGCCATTATTAAAGGTTCTGCCATTAATAACGATGGCAATTTAAAAGTAAGCTACACCGCTCCCAGTGTCGAAGGTCAAGCCGAAGTAATTGCCGAAGCTCACGCTGTAGCTGGAATTAATGCCGAAACTATCAGTTATATAGAAGCTCATGGCACGGGAACAGCAATTGGAGATCCGATTGAAATTGCCGCACTCTCTAAAGCATTTGGTGCTAGTACCCATAAAAAGGGATTCTGCGCGATCGGTTCAGTAAAAACAAATGTCGGACATCTAGGGGCGGCGGCTGGTATAGCTGGTTTGATCAAAACAGTGTTGGCTCTAAAACATCAATTAATTCCTGCCAGCCTCCACTTTGAAAAACCAAATCCTCAAATTGACTTCGCCAATAGCCCTTTCTACGTCAATAGCCAATTGTCGGAATGGAAAAGAAACGGTACTCCAAGACGCGCTGGAGTGAGTTCTTTTGGCTTCGGTGGTACAAATGCTCATATAATTTTAGAAGAAGCTCCTCTTGAGACAGTCAAAAGTAAAAATGTTGTCGCTCAATGCCCGCAGTTAAAATTAAAAAGTCAGTTATTATTAATATCTGCTAAAACCAGATCTGCACTCGATACTGCTACTAAAAATTTAGCCGCACACTTAAAGGAAAATCCCGATCTTAATTTAGCTGATGTAGCTTACACTCTAAGCATCGGTCGGAAGGCTTTCAATCATCGGCTAGCCGTTGTTTGTTCCAGTGTTGACGAAGCAGTTTCTACTCTGACTACCCTCGAATCAAAACGAGTTTTTATCAATGAATTACAGGATATTAAGAAACGACCTGTTATATTTATGTTTTCGGGACAGGGTTCTCAATATGTGAATATGGGGCGGGAACTTTACGAGAACGAGCCGATATTTTGCGAACAGGTCGATCTGTGCTGCGAACTGTTAGAATCTCATTTAGGCTTTGACCTCCGAGATGTATTTTACCCTAATCAGGAAGAGGAACAAGACGACTATTCCCTGCAAGAAACTGCCATTACTCAGCCTGCATTATTTGTCATCGAATATGCCCTCGCACACTTATGGATGGAGTGGGGGATTCTTCCGGTGGCTGCGATCGGTCATAGCATTGGCGAATATGTAGCGGCAACTATTGCTGGCGTTTTCTCCTTAGCAGATGCACTAGCTCTGGTAGCAGCACGGGGTAAATTAATGCAGTCAATGCCAAAAGGGTCAATGCTTGCCGTTCCCCTCACCGCACCAGAACTGCAACTGCTGCTGGATGGGCGTGTACCAGAGTTATCCTTAGAGGTGGCACTAATTAACTCCCCAGCGGATTGTGTAGTGTCAGGAACGACCGAAGCGATCGCGGAATTAGAGAAGCAGTTAGCTGTCAAAGGTCTGGAGTGTCGCCGCTTACATACCTCCCATGCCTACCATTCACAGATGATGGAACCCATTTTGGCACCCTTCACTGAATTAGTTGAAAAAGTTAACCTTCAGGCTCCAAAAATTCCTTATATCTCTAATCTTACTGGTACTTGGATTACAGCGGCAGAAGCCACAAATCCCAGTTATTGGGCACAGCATCTCCGGCAAACAGTCCGCTTTGCCGAAGGCGTGCAACAGTTTTGTGCCAAACCAGACCAAATCTTGCTAGAAGTAGGTCCAGGGCGGACGCTGAGTAGATTGGTAAAACGACATCCAGATCGACGTGCCGAGCAAATTATACTTACTTCGCTACCCCATCCCCAAGAAAACCAATCAGATCTAAGCTGTTTATTAAGTACATTGGGTCAGCTTTGGGTAGCTGGTGTAGAGGTAGATTGGTTAAGATTTTATACCCATAAGCAGCATTATCGCCTCCCCTTGCCCACTTATCCTTTTGAACGGCAGCGGTACTGGCTCGAACCGCCCCAACAGGTCAAGCCCAAGGGCAAAGTCCAGCAGATTGAAAAAAATTTGGCACCGAGTTCTCCCTCTTCACAACTGAATGAGTTAGTCGAAAACAATAACAAAGATACTGTCAAAACCCCACAACTTACATTAGGCAAAAAGCCAGATATTGCTGACTGGTTCTATGCCCCATCGTGGCGGCGATCGCCGATTTCATTTAAACCAAATGAGATCGAGTTTGGTGCCTGCACTCTCGTGTTTATAGATGACTGTGGTTTGGGTTCTCAATTGGTAAAAGCTCTGGAACTGAAAGGTCATAATAAAGTGGTCAGCGTTAGAGTTGGCTCTCAGTTTACCAGGATTGAGCCTCGCAATTATCTCTTTAATCCCCAACAAAGAGATGATTATGATGCCTTGCTTAAAGAATTAATCGCCGAAAATTTACTTCCCAAAACTATCCTTCATTTATGGAGTGTTGCGCCTAAAGAACAGAAAAACTCAGAACTCGATTGGGTGGAAACGTCTCAGAATCGAGGATTTTATAGTCTGCTATTTCTAGCACAAGCAATTGGCAAACAGCAAATTAGTGATGAGATCCACATCGCGGTAGTAACAAACAATATGCAGAATGTTACCGACTTTGATCTGTTATGCCCAGAACAAGCAACTGTGTTGGGTCCGTGTCAAATCATTCCGATAGAATATTCTCACATTAGCTGTAGCAGCATTGATATTGTGCTGTCCGAATTGGGTACAGGATCGGAGCAACTCAGAGACCAAATCTTATTAGAAATTGCAACCAAACCATCTGACTCAATTATTGCCTATCGAGACAGCGATCGCTGGGTGCAAACCTTTGAACCAGTAAAATTAAAGGCAAGAGAACCGGAGCCAGATTGTGCCTCCGCACTTCTTCTTGCCTCCCGCTTCAGGGAAAAGGGAGTCTATCTCATCACTGGTGGATTGGGGGGAATTGGTCTGACCCTAGCAGAATATCTGGCACAGACTGTTCGGGCTAAACTAATTCTAACTACCCGTTCCGCTTTTCCTTCCACAGATGAATGGGACCAATGGCTGGACACTCACGATGAGCAAGATGCTACAAGCTCCAAGATTCGGAAATTGCAGGCGATGCAATCTCTAGGAACAGAAGTAGCGATCGCCCACGCCGATGTTGCTAATCGACAACAAATGCAAACTGCGCTCGCTCTACCGAGCGAGCGATGGGGTCAAATTCATGGCATCATCCACGCCGCTGGTGTTCCTGGTGGGGGAGTGATTCAATGGAAAACACGAGCAATGGCACAACGTGTTCTAGATTCCAAAGTGAAGGGGACACTGGTACTCGATACACTCTTCAAAGATATTCAACTTGATTTCTTTGTAAATTGCTCATCAATCACTGCGATCCTGCCTCTATTCGGACAAGTAGACTACTGTGCGGCGAATGCCTTTCTGAACGCTTTTGCCCACTATAAAACCGCCAAAGATGGCACTTTTACCGTATCAATTAACTGGGATACTTGGCAAGAAGTTGGGATGGCAGTAGCGGCAGCAAAACAGCAGACAGGAGACAGATCGACTCAGATTCCTGAAATCAAAAAAGTGACCGATTCTTTATTCCACAAATGTATAGTTGAGGAAGATCGAGAGATATATGTTACAAATTTGAGCGGTTCCACACACTGGCTTTTGGATGAACATAGAGTTTTAGGTAAACCAACACTACCAGGAACAGCTTATTTAGAAATGGCCCGATCTGCTTTTGAAGCTCACGCTAATGGCGGCTGTATTGAAATCCAAGACGTATATTTTCTGAATCCCTTGGTAGTCGGTGAGAATGAAGTAAAAGAAGTTCGGACAATTATTAACAAACAAGGAAGTAATTTTGAATTTTCGATTGTCAGCCCAGATCCCGCTGACGAAGGATGGCAGCAACACGCGATCGGAAAAATTACCTCTATCGAGGCAGAATCGCCAGAAAAATTTGAAGTAAAACAGTGGGAAAACCAGTGTCAGGAAAAAATATTAAACCCAAAAAATCATGAGGAAATCATGGAGTTTGGACCTCGATGGGATAGCCTACAGCAATTAAATTTTGGCGAAAATCAGGGGTTTGCCTACTTGGAGTTGCCAGCAGCATTTGCCGCCGATCTTAAGACCTATAAGCTCCATCCAGCCTTATTGGATACAGCCACCAG
Source organism: Dolichospermum sp. LEGE 00240 (assembly GCF_015207875.1). Classification (GTDB taxonomy): domain Bacteria; phylum Cyanobacteriota; class Cyanobacteriia; order Cyanobacteriales; family Nostocaceae; genus Dolichospermum; species Dolichospermum gracile. The sequence continues at coordinate 21,809 of NZ_JADEVZ010000008.1, read as the reverse complement.
TTTTATGAGCTTAAAACATGGTGGTGATTATCTGCCATTTTCTTATAAAAGACTGAGAATCAAAGCAGCTTTGCCTGCCAAGTTTTATAGCTATATTAAGTGCGAAGAAAATCATCACTCGGAGGGAAAAACCCTGAAATTTAACATAGCGATCGCTGATGAACAAGGAAGAGTAATTGTTGAAATTGAAGACTTACTTATCAGAAGCATAGAGCGCACCGAACTTGGCAGTAAAAATCAAAACCAGTCTACTGCTGAACCCGAAAACTTCTCCTTAGAGATAGGATCGCCAGGTTTGTTAGAGACATTAACATTTCAGCCTACCACCCGCCAGAAACCTCGACCTGGTGAAGTAGAAATTGAAGTTTCTGCCACTGGTATTAACTTTAAGGAAGTCCTGCTCGCACTAGGGATGCTTTCTATTCAATCTGATACACCTAAACAGTTTGGCTGGGAATGTGCAGGAAAGATTGTCTCACTAGGAGCAGGAGTTGAGGAATTTCAGATCGGAGATGAAGTGATTGCCTTTGGCTCTTCCTGCTATAGCCAATTTACAACTACTGCGTCCAAATTGGTAGCCCCTAAACCCGCTCATTTGAGTGCGGAGGAAGCGGCAACAATTCCGGTAGCTTTTATGACTGCCTACTATGCTTTAGTGAAATTAGCCAGACTTTCTCAGCGCGAAAAAGTTCTCATTCATGCTGCTGCTGGGGGTGTTGGGTTAGCCGCAGTGAAAATTGCTCAGATGCTAGGTGCAGAAATCTTTGTTACAGCAGGTAAACCAGAAAAAAGAGCATTTCTACATAATCTTGGCATTGAGCATATTATGGATTCCAGATCTCTGGCTTTTGCCGATGAAGTAATGAAACGCACTGATGGCAAAGGTGTGGACGTAGTATTGAACTCTTTAAATGGGGAATTTATACCCAAGAGCCTTGCGCTGCTAGCACCCTACGGACGCTTTCTAGAAATCGGGAAACGGGATATCTATGAGAATAGTCAGTTGGGTTTGCGACCTTTTGACAACAACTTATCGTTTTTTGCCATTACCGTAGAGCCAAACCTCCCTAATTTTAATTCCATCTTGCGGGAAGTTGTTCGCTACTTCCAAGATGGTAATCTTAGTCCGCTACCGCAGCAGGTATTTCCGATTACTGAAGTAGCTAGTGCTTTTGATTATATGGCACGAGCTAAACATATTGGCAAGGTTGTGGTATCGCTGGAGAATAAAGCAGCGGTAAAATCTCTGATTACTGAGGGTGGAAATGCTCTCAAAGGAACTGGAACTGTTCGGAGTAGTCAATCTTTTGCTGCTAATGAGCATCAACAGCAATCTGAAGTTAAAAACGTAATTCTCAAACACCTGAATGAAGGGTTATTACCTACTGAAGGTGTAGATGTTTTTCAACGAATTTTGGCAAGTAATCTACATCAGGTGATTGTATCGACACGAGATTTAGAGTCTGTTTTTCAGCAAAACTCTGTCTCTGCTCTCCTGGGTTTTCTAAAAGAATCAGCCTCAGAAGATCTATCTCAACTGGCACAACCGCGCAGGAAGTTTAGCAATGCTTACGTGGCTCCCCGCAACCAGCTAGAGCAAACGATTACCGAAATTTGGCAGCAATTTTTCCGAGTTGAGCAAATGGGAATTGAGAATAACTTTTTTGATTTGGGAGGAGACTCCCTAATGGCGGTCCAACTCATCTCTCAGGTCCGCAAAACGACCGGTGTAGATATATCATTGGATTGCTTGTTAGACTCACCCACTGTGGCTGGACTTGCAAGTGCTATCTCTACGCTACGTCAGCAGAAAACTACCAATGCTATTGTCACAAATAAGGCGATCGATTTGAAGGCTGAAGCGGTACTAGATTCTAGCATTCATCCTGAAACATTCCCGATTGAGTTTATTACTAACCCAGATGCTATTTTGTTGACGGGGGCTACAGGATACATTGGTACTTATTTACTTGACGAACTCCTCAAACAAACTTCAGCAAATATTTACTGCTTGGTTCGTTCTGCTAACCTTGATGAAGGCAAGCAGCGGATTCAACGCAAGCTAGAATCATCTGGATTATGGAATGGAAATTACCACGGCAGAATTCTTCCTGTTATCGGCGATCTATCCGCTGAACATTTAGGTCTTGACAAGCAACAGTTTTACACCCTTGCTAATCAGATTGATGTAATTTATCACAACGGTGCATGGGTTAATTTTGTTTATCCCTACTCCATGCTGAAGCCAGCAAATGTTCTGGGAACTCAGGAAGTTTTGAGATTGGCTTTTCAAAACAAAGTAAAGCCTGTACATTATATTTCTAGTTACGCGATTATCGCTACAATTTATTCACAAGCTAAATTGGTTCGAGAATCAGATCCCCCGATCTACAACTCACGTTTAGAGCGGGCGTTGGGCTACGGTCAGAGTAAATGGGTGGCAGAAAATTTGGTGACGCAGGCTCGCGATCGCGGTCTTCCTGTATGTATTTACAGACCTGGAGAAATTATTGGCAATCAAAAAACAGGTATTCCTAATCCGAATCAAATGATGTGGGCAATCATCAAAAGTTGTATTCAAATGGGAATAGCACCGGAACTGGAGACAATCATTGACTGGACTCCTGTAGACTATATTAGCAGGGCAATTGTTCATCTATCGCGGCAAAAAGAATCCCTAAAAAAGGTATTTAATTTAGTGAATCCACAAATAATTACTTGGCGTGAACTGTTTAATTCAATCTGCTCTTTGGGGTACTCCCTAGAGCTAATTCCAGCTGATAAGTGGCGCTCACATCTGATTGAACATGCCGAAAATCACCCAGAAAATGCTTTACACCCATTTTTGCCGATGTTTGCTGAGAAGATGGCTTTTGGGGAATATCTGCCTCAGTTGGACTGTCAGAATACCCTGAATGGATTGGTAGGTACGGACATCGTTTGTCATGGTTTAGAGACACAATTGATCCAAGCTTACTATTCACATTTGATTACGGGTTAAACCAGATAATTTAGATGCGTTTCCCCTGATCTCCCCATCCCCCGTCCCCTAAACTTTCATACCTGAATTCAGCAACACCTAGAGTATAGTATAGTAGAGCTTTGACTAACTAACGTAAGTTGCTAAGAGGATGTTTGGAAAGTATAGCTTATTACCTCATCAGGGCTATTTTATACTCGATCAATAGTCTCGAAGCCTAAATTTTCCATTCAACTCCGTGCCATTAATGTATATTTTCAGGCTGTAAATCTGGTACTCTCCGTATTTCCAAACATCCTCTAAGTACTTTTCCTTTGCCACACTCCAAAACTAAAACTCGCGCAACTTGCGTCAACTAGCAATTTGAGTTAATTTATGAACCTAATGCTCCCTAGCGATTATGAATTCCTCCCTCGCTTCTTTCGACTAGCGATCACCAACATCATATCCAATATCATGACCCCACTGGCTGGTTTGATCAGTATCAGCTTTTTGGGACATCTTGACGAAATTCATGACTTAACTGGAGTCGCCTTGGCTACAAACTTGCTAAATAGCCTCTACTTCATCTTATCATTTTTACGAATGGGTACCACTGGGGTAACAGCTCAAGCAGTAGGCAGAAATGACCCAGAGGCTTTGCTGTTAGTAGTACTACGTAATAATTTGATTGCGCTGACTTTGGGTCTGGCACTCTTACTCTTCCAGTATCCTTTGGCAGAGCTGGGGTTTGGTCTTCTCAACGTTGTCCCAGAGGTCAAAGCTTCGAGTCTTGCCTATTTTTACACCCAAATTTGGGCAGCTCCTGCAGTCTTGCTCAACTTTGTCCTGATGGGTTGGTTTCTAGGACAGGAAAAAAATGGATTGGTTGTATTGTTCGCTGTGGTTGGCAACCTTGCCAAGATCGCACTCGATTACCTCTTGATTTTCCAGTGGGAATGGGCAAGTACAGGGGCTGGACTCTCATATGCTATCAGTCAGTATCTGACCCTGTTGCTGGGATTAATTTTTTTCTGCTTAGAACTCAACTGGCAAGAGGTAAAATCGGTAGTTAGCAAAATCTGGGAATTCTCGGCAATCAGATCTACCTTAACCCTCAATGCAAATATCTTTCTCAGCAATTGCTGTTTGATTTTTGCTGTCTTAATTTTTAACTATCAGGGGGTAGGGATGGGAAGTAATAATTATACTGAAAATGCGTTGCTCTTACAGATATTCATCCTATGTGGCTATTTTGTTGAAGGACTAGGATTTGCGACAGAAGCACTGGTCGGCAACTCTAAAGGGAAAGGAGCTTCACAGCAGTTAATCCCATTGGCCAGTGTCTCTGTTGAAACTGCGCTGCTAGTGGCACTCTCTTTCGGCGGAGTATGTTGGCTATTTCCTCAGACTGTTTTTGGCTTTTTAACCGACCATAAGGAACTTACAGAGCATATTAATATTTATATTCCCTGGTTAGTACTTGTATTGTTGTGCAGTTCATTGGCTTGGATTTTGGATGGATACTTTTTGGGTTTAGCACAAGGGCATACCCTGCGGAATGCCAGTTTAGCCGCTTTTATACTGGGATTTGTACCGACAATTTTTGTCGCCTATAATTTTCAGAGCAACCATATTTTATGGCTGGCTTTATCTTTGTTTTTTGCAATCAGAATGATGGGACTGGGGCTAAAGTTGCCCAGCAGTTTTACCATTGATGGTGAAGACGATCTTGTTTCTCTTGGCTCTGTGGGAGCAAAATCTCTCGAACAATAGTAACCCAAGTTGCTAGTTATAGTGAAAAGCAATACCTACGACCAGCAAAGCGATAGCGAAGCGCTCCGTAGGAATTATCATACAAGTAAAAAAATCAAGGAGAAAGAGGAAGAATGGCGGCAGAAAAATCTAGAAATATTTTACCTATCAACCTATTCTCCCCAGTTAAACTTAATTGAGATTCTTTGGAAATTTATGAAATATGAATGGATAGAAATAGATGCCTATCAATGTTGGGATAATTTAGTTAATTATGTAGAGAAAGTCATTCGCCAATTTGGAGAAGAATATGTAATTAATTTTGCGTGACCACTTATCTCATTAATTTTTTCTACTATTCCTATCTCATCTATTATTCCTAAGTGATCTAAGTTTTTACTCTCAAATTCTTCTTTTTGGTAATTCATATTTTTTGGTATTTTGATTTCATTCAGACTCACTTTCTCATTTTTTCTTCTGAATTTATTGTCAATACCTTATTAATTTCAATTTGTTGGCAATTTTTATATTACTGTCTATATTTATTGCCAAATTAGTTATGTGTTTATATTTAAGCTGTTTCTGTTACTTATTACACTCATGTCTATACTACAAAATGAAGTGCGGAATGTAGGGTAAATATAAAGATTTATGTATTCTTTCCTGATTGTATTCATTAAGAATTGAGAATTATGTTTGTGAAAACAAATAAATCATTGTCACATATAGCAAGCAGTTACACTAATTAAAATTCTTAGGCGTGTTAAGTCTTATAGTAAACCTGAAAATTATGTTGTCAATGAGTGGTAAGACACCTTTGATTAATTTTCTCAGATAGTTTAGGATATGGCAGAAATTACAGCGACGTGGATTCAGTTACTATGACTGCAAAGTTACCAACTTCTTTTTAGGCATACTTCGCAAAAACTTATACTAACCATCATCCTTATGCATCATGGTACTGATTGTTAAAGAAAATTCTCGTCCGAATAGACATACTTATCAAGCCTTGAATAAGCTAATTTTGACAGGGAAATCTGTGAGAGTTATGGTTTGCCTCCTCCCCTTATTTATCTGGTGGGGGTGCAAAGCAGTACAAAACCAATTTGTCCAACCACAAGCAATATTAGTTTTAGGCGGTTCTACTCGCTTACTAGAAAGAGAAAAGTTTACAGCCAAATTAGCCCGCCAATATCCCAATATACCTATTTGGATTTCTGGAGGCAGTCCACCTCAGCATACTAAAAAAATATTTGCCAATGCAGGAGTTGATCCCCGGCGTTTAAATTTAGACTATGAAGCTGTAGATACAGTTACTAATTTTACTACGACAGTGGACGAATTACAATCTCGGGGAATCAAAAGTGTTTATTTAATCACATCTGATTTCCATATGCGTCGTGCTTGCATCGTTGGTGAAATTGTTTTGGGTAGTCGAGGCATGAATTTTAAACCGGTATCAGTTCCTTCAGAAAATTCACCAGAACCGATTCAAAAATCTATTCGGGATGGTGCTAGGGCAATTATTTGGGTGGCCACAGGTTATACAGGCGCTAACTACGCCAACCAAAGTAAGCCCTAGCAAACCATAGCACATCATAACGTAATTAGAGCGTGGTTAAAAAGTTTTAAATAGAAAAAGTTATGCAAAAGCAGCACCCTATAATGAAGCTTTAATTTTACGGGTTGCAGCATTGTTGGAACAACAGGTGTTCATATCATTTAGGGCTTGCTAAATAAAGCTAAAACCATTTATTAATAAGGGTTTAGCGGATTTTTATCAGAAACTGTCACCTGTCACCTGTCACCTGTCACCTGCAACCTGTCACCTGTTACCGTGTACAATTGATAGTAACACCCTACAATGAACTCTTGATTTTACGGATTGCAATATTGTTGTAAAAAATACTATAATAATAACATTAAAATCTAAACTTTATGATAATGAAACGCAAAAAAACAATTGATAGCTTGTACTATATAACACATATCAATAATGTTCCATCTATTCTTAAGAGAGGAATATTATCTCATGCACTTATTGAAAAAGAAAATATTCAACCTACACCTGTATATGATCAGCAAATCGTTACAAACCGTAGTCATAAATTAACACCAGATGGTAAAAGCTTATGGGAATATGCAAATTTCTATTTTCAACCAAGAAACCCAATGTTATATAGGGTCATAAATGAAAATAAAGATTATGGAATAGTTGTTTTATCAATACAACCGGGGATATTAGGTCGTCAAGGTGCTTTTATAACCACTGGAAATGCAGCTAGTAACATATCTCAAATTTTACCAGCTACTAGCTATAAAGAAAAAGAGATTATTAGTGAAATAATCAAAGGTATAGATATTGAATGGTGGAAAGATGAAGATGGGACAAAAAGAAAAATAATGGCTGAATGTTTAGTCCCTAATACAGTTACACCTGATTTAATTCAAGCTATTTATGTACCAAAAGAAAATACGGCTAAAAAATTAGAAGAAGTCATACAAAATTCTGAATATAAAAATTTAGTTAAACCACCAGTAAGTATAGAACCAAATATTTTCTTTTTACCTTCAAATAGAATAGCATTAACAAACACAGTTTCTCTAGTAGAAGGGGATATGTTTTTCTCTAGGATGCAAACACTTACTATCAGTGTAAACTGTGTGGGAGTGATGGGTAAAGGACTAGCATCAACAGCTAAATATAGATTTCCAGATATGTATGTTCATTATGAGGATTTGTGTAAAAAGAAAATATTACAAATGGGTAAACCTAAATTACACAAGCGCGAATCTTCAATCTTTAATCAACTAGCAGAAGAAACAACATCCTTACCTTATGAAAATGGAGAAACATGGTTTCTTTTATTTCCTACTAAACAACATTGGAAAAATAATGCTGATATCCAAGGAATTGAAGAAGGACTAAAATGGATCCGGGATAATTACAAACAACAAGGTATAAAATCTTTAGCAATGCCGGCTTTGGGTTGTGGACTTGGTAATTTGCAATGGCAAGATGTTGGACCCTTGATGTGCAAGTTTTTAAAAGAGTTAGATATTCAAGTGTGCATATATTTACCTACTGATGGAAAAATCGCTGATGAATTTCTAACAAAAGAATTTTTACTTTCATTAAAATAAATGAAAACCTATAATTGGATTGTTATCGGTGCGGGAATTACTGGTGCTGCACTTGCTTATGAACTAACAAAAATCGGATTTTCTGTACTTTTGTTAGAACAATATGAAATATCTCAAAATGCTACTGGTTATAGTTATGGAGGAATTAGTTTTTGGTCAGGAAAAACACCAATTACACAACAATTATGTCAGGAAGGTATTACTCGTCATCGGATTTTGTCACAGGAATTAAATGCAGATACTCAATTTCGGGAATTAGATTTATTGATGACTATTCCTGTAGATATGAATCCCGAAATCATGGTTCAATCCTATCAAGAAGTTTTGATTCCTCCACGTTTAATTACTATTCAAGAAGCTTGTGAATTAGAACCTTTATTAAATCCTCAAGTCATATCTGGTGCATTAACTGTTAAACATGGTCATATTCACCCGGAAAAAACTACCCAAGCTTACATTCAAGCTATGGTAAATTTAGGAGGAGAAATTCAATTGGGGAAATTTTTAGAATTAATCACTACTCCCACAAAAAAATGTACAGGTGTGAAAACAAATACCACTACTTTTAATAGTGATAATGTTGTGATTTGTGCTGGGGGAATTACTCGTAAATTACTCAAATCAATGGGTATTGCTACGAAAATATATTTTTCCCATGCAGAAATCATTGAAACACCTCCTCTAGATATGCAATTACACACCTTAGTATCACCAGCAAATTTGCAAAGATATCAATTAGAAGTAGAATCTACTCAAATTGATGAATTATGGGATAATCCAGATTATGAAATAGTACCACCTATTTTAGATGCTGGTGTGGTGCAATTTCTTGATGGTAGTTTACGCTTAGGTCAAGTTAGCCGAGTTCTAACAAATCCACAAGCGGAAATTAATTCAGCAGCAAGTGAACAATGGTTACGAGAAAGTATTACAAAAATATTACCAAGTTTAGGAAATTTACCAGGAATATGGCATCATTGTTTAGTTGCATTTACTCAGGATAAATTACCTTTAATTGGTGCTATTTCTGAATTTTCAGGATTGCATATATTTTCTGGTTTCAATAGTCCTTTTATCTTTGTTCCTCCTTTAGCTGTGCGGTTTGCTAAGTTTGTATCTGGTGCAGAAGATGAGATAATTAAACAGATGTCTCCTTACCGTTAGTCTTTTTTTTACTATATAAGGGTTTAAGAATTGAACGCTGATGAATGCAAATAAACGCAGATGCACATAAAGATTTTAAGATTAACTCTGTTCTTCTTTTCTTTCTTCGTGTCTTTGTGGTTCATTTAATTCGTACTTTTCTGACGCAGAGGGAATTTTCATGAGTTTTGCAGCTTCTTGTAATAGTGCTTGTTGTTCATTGTGAATAACTTCTAAACGCTGGGAAATTTCGGCTAACCTTTGTTGTTTACTGTGAGTTTTTCTAATTGGGAAAATTCCGAATCTAGCAAATTTTATCCAAAGAGATTTTAATATTTTTTGGAATAATATAAAAGGAATTTTAAAAATTGACCAACTAGCCGTTTCTATAATTTTAACAATTGCTTTGATAATACTCCAAAGTACAGCAATTGTAAATAATAAAATTACTACGCCTCTGACTGGGTGATTTATTCCCCATGTGAATATTTCTAATATTTGGAAAAACCAGGGATATTGTGATAAGAAATCATGAATAGTAGTATTAATATTTTTTTGGATTACTTCTGATGTATTGTCAGTAATTTTCTCGACATTTTGCCAATGATTTTCTAAATAAGCTTTAGTGTTATCTGTTGTTTGTGTGGCTTTTTGTTGTACAGATTGGGTGAAATTATAAACACCATTTTTTACTATTTGCCAATGTTGGGTAACTTTGTCTGGTAAGGTTGGATTTAGCTGCATAGGCTTGAAAATATTCAAGATAACGATAGCGAAGCGTGGCGTTAGCCATACCACAGAGGCGCAGAGGACACGGAGAGTAAGAAGGAAGAGATGCTATTTTCAAAATTAATTTTATTCAATTACCCAACTTCTTTAAGAAGTCGGGTATCTGGTATAATTCTAATTAGCAAACAGGTCTAAATCTGTGACTGCACCTACACTGCTGGAAGATACCAGTTTGGCATATTTGGCCAGTACGCCTTTGGTATATCTGGGTGGTAGTGGTTGCCAATTGGCGCGACGGGTGGCTAATTCTGCATCTGATATATTCAGTTGCAACAGACGATTATGGGCATCTATGGTAATGCTATCACCTTCTTCTACTAGGGCGATCGCACCACCTACAGCCGCTTCTGGGGCAACGTGGCCGACTACCATGCCGTAAGTACCACCAGAGAAACGTCCGTCGGTAATTAAGCCTACGGAGTCTCCTAAACCAGCACCAATAATGGCGGAGGTGGGGGCTAACATTTCCCGCATGCCGGGTCCACCTTTTGGTCCTTCGTAACGGATCACAATGACATCACCGGCGATGATTTTTCCGGCTAAGATGGCATCTAAACAGGATTCTTCGGATTCAAATACTCTGGCTGGTCCGGTAATGACGGGCTTTTTGACTCCGGTAATTTTGGCTACTGCCCCTTCCGTGGCGAGGTTGCCTTTGAGAATGGCTAGGTGTCCCTGGGCATACATGGGGTTATGCCAGGGACGAATTACGTCTTGGTCTGGACGTGGTTCGGCGGGGATGTCTGCTAATACTTCGGCGACGGTTTGCCCGGAAATGGTGATACAGTCTCCATGCAGTAAGTCATGAACCAGAAGCATTTTCATGACTTGGGGAATGCCGCCGGCTTTGTGTAAGTCTGTGGCGACATATTTACCACTGGGTTTTAAATCACAAATGACGGGAACTCTACCGCGAATGGTTTCAAAGTCGTCTATGGTTAATTCTACTCCAGCAGCGCGGGCGATCGCTAGAAAATGCAATACGGCATTGGTAGAACCACCCACAGCCATAATTACAGATATGGCGTTTTCAATAGATTTCCGGGTGATGATTGTCCGAGGTAATATCTGCTTGCGAATGGCTGCCACTAAAACTTGAGCAGATTGTTCCGTACTGTCGGCTTTTTCTGGGTCTTCTGCAGCCATGGTGGAGGAATAGGGTAAACTCATGCCCATTGCTTCAAATGCTGAAGACATGGTATTGGCTGTAAACATCCCACCACATGACCCTGCACCGGGACAAGCACCCCGTTCAACAGCTAACAGTTCATTTTCGTCAATTTTGCCAGCGCTGTATTGACCAACGGCTTCAAAGGAACTGACAACGGTTAAGTCTTTACCCTCATAATGTCCGGGTTTGATTGTTCCACCATAGACAAAGATAGCAGGGATATTCATCCGCGCCATTGCTAACATTGCCCCAGGCATATTTTTATCACAACCACCAATTGCTAATACACCGTCCATACTTTGGGCGCTACAGGCTGTTTCAATGGAATCAGCGATGACTTCCCGTGATACTAGGGAGTATTTCATCCCTTCTGTTCCCATGGAAATCCCGTCACTGACAGTAATTGTCCCGAAAATTTGGGGCATGGCACCGGCGGTTTTGACTGCGGCTTCTGCCCTTTGTGCCAGTTTATTAATCCCCATGTTACAAGGGGTGATGGTGCTGTAACCGTTGGCTATACCGACTATGGCTTTGTTAAAGTCTTCATCTTGAAAACCTACAGCCCGCAGCATGGCACGATTAGGCGATCGCTGTACCCCTTGTGTGATAGCTTTACTTTTAAGATTTTCCGACATCTTTTTTCCTTGTTTACTATCTATTGTTGCTTAGTCTTCAGTATTCCTTATACCAAATTAAGATGTAGCTGCATAGAATCAGATTTTTGGATTTATTAAACGCTGATAAACGCTGATAAACGCAGATAAAGACGGATGAATTAAATAAATCCTGTACATCCTTTAATCCTGAAAATCCTGATTCAGACAATTAAAATCCTGAAAATCCCATAATCCCGAAAATCCTGATTCAGACAAAAACACCTTTATATTTAGGATTAAATACCTTTTTAAACTGAAGACTAACAGCACCAAAATTAATCAGCAACCCCACAGGGAAATCATAAGCGACAACATAATTTTTCACCTGTGATAAATGCACATCCTCCAAATTGATCAGCGCCTTCAACTCCACAATAACCTGGTCTTCCACCAGAAAATCTGCCCTGCGCGTACCCACATCAATGCCATCATAATAAATAACTTGTTCCACCTCCCGACCAAAATTCAAACCCGCCCTTTTCAACTCAATTTCCAAACATCTTTGATAAATAACCTCCTGAAAACCATTACCCAGAGTATTATGTACCTTCATCGCACAACCATTAACCCTATATGTTATCTCATCCAACTTCATATAAATCCTCCACATCCTTAAAATCCAAAAAATTCCAACTCAAACCAAAAAATAAATCCTGAAAATCCCATAATCCTGAAAATCCTGATTCAGACAATTAAAATCCCTTCTTAGCAAACTCCTTTGCCTTTGCTTGAGGGTCAAATTGTAAATTCTTATCCCATTCTTTCGCTTGGCGGAAATTAGCTAAAGCCCCATTTATATCATCATTTTTTGCTAAGTTCTCACCTTGGATAACTAACACCGTTGCTGCTAATAATAACCGAGATGGAGTTTGGCAATCCTTTAATTCTGCCAACACTTGAGGATTACCAATCAAATAATTATTCAGTAAACTGCAACCACTGATGACTAAATTATCTAAATCCAAATCCCATAAAATAATCGTCTTGTCTTCACTCCCAGAAGCCAGTTGTTTGCCGTCGGGGCTAAATCCCACACTATAGACCGAACTATCATGACCTTTCAGGGTATTCAGGACTTTCCCTGTGGTCACGTCCCAGATTTTAATCGTCTTGTCAAAACTCCCAGAAGCCAATTGTTGTCCGTCGGGGCTAAATCCCACACTATAGACCCAACTATCATGACCTTTCAGGGTATTCAGGACTTTCCCTGTGGTCACGTCCCAGATTTTAATCGTGTTGTCAAAACTCCCAGAAGCCAATTGTTTTCCGTCGGGGCTAAATCCCACACTCCAGACCGAATCCTCATGACCTTTCAGGGTATTCAGGACTTTCCCTGTGGTCACGTCCCAGATTTTGATCGTCTTGTCAAAACTCCCAGAAGCCAATTGTTGTCCGTCGGGGCTAAATCCCACACTCCAGACCGAATCCTCATGACCTTTCAGGGTATTCAGGACTTTCCCTGTGGTTACGTCCCAGATTTTGATCGTCTTGTCAAAACTCCCAGAAGCCAATTGTTTGCCGTCGGGGCTAAATTCCACACTATTGACCAAACTCTCATGACCTTTCAGGGTATTCAGGACTTTCCCTGTGGTCACGTCCCAGATTTTGATCGTCTTGTCAAAACTCCCAGAAGCCAGTTGTTTGCCGTCGGGGCTAAATCCCACACTATAGACCGTACTCTCATGACCTTTCAGGGTATTCAGGACTTTCCCTGTGGTTACGTCCCAGATTTTGATCGTCTTGTCAAAACTCCCAGAAGCCAGTTGTTTGCCGTCAGGGCTAAATCCCACACTAGAGACCGAACCCTCATCACCTTTGTTAGCGTAGCGTTCCGAAGGAAGGGTATTCAGGACTTTCCCTGTGGTCACGTCCCAGATTTTGATCGTCTTGTCAAAACTCCCAGAAGCCAGTTGTTTGCCGTCGGGGCTAAATCCCACACTCCAGACCAAACTCTCATGACCTTTCAGGGTATTCAGGACTTTCCCTGTGGTTACGTCCCAGATTTTGATCGTGCTGTCTGAACTCCCAGAAACCAGTTGTTTGCCGTCGGGGCTAAATCCCACACTATTGACATAACCCTTATGACCTTTGAAGGTATTCAGGACTTTCCCTGTGGTCACGTTCCAGATTTTAATCGTGTTGTCATTACTCCCAGAAGCCAGTTGTTTGCCGTCGGGGCTAAATCCCACACTATAGACCGTACTCTCATGACCTTTCAGGGTATTCAGGACTTCCCCTGTGGTTACGTCCCAGATTTTGATCGTCTTGTCACGACTCCCAGAAGCCAATTGTTGTCCGTCGGGGCTAAATCCCACACTAATGACCGAACCCTCATGACCTTTCAGGGTATTCAGGACTTTCCCTGTGGTTACGTCCCAGATTTTAATCGTGTTGTCACGACTCCCAGAAGCCAATTGTTGTCCGTCGGGGCTAAATCCCACACTCCAGACCGAATCCTCATGACCTTTCAGGGTATTCAGGACTTTCCCTGTGGTCACGTCCCAGATTTTGATCGTCTTGTCACGACTCCCAGAAGCCAATTGTTGTCCGTCGGGGCTAAATCCCACACTATTGACCTCACTCTCATGACCTTTCAGGGTATTAACTGCTAAGGCTCGTTTTTCCTTCTCTTCATCACGCTGCAAATATACCGCTTGCCTTAATGCTGCTATCGCTGGTACTTGAGTATCAGATTTTGCCCAAGATGCGAGTTTAAGTTTTCCACCAGCCTTCAAGCCTTCTATTAAAGCGTTTCCGGTGTCTTGTAAGGCAAACTGGGCTTCACTGGATTTAGTTAAGGCTTGAATTGCATTAATATCAGCTTGTTGTTTTTGAGTTTCTGCCCTCTTTGCAGCATTCCAAGCTGTGACTGTTAACAAGGTCAATGCTACCCCTGCGGCCACTGAACCTGCTAGGGCAATTTTGAGAAAGCGATTGAGTTTAGCTTCACCAATTTTTCTTTGTTGTTTTTCCTGTTCCAGTTCTGCTATCACCGCTTTTAATTTCGGTTCTTGTTGTTGGCGAATAAACAAAGCCAGATAATCATGAACTAATTGATAACGTTCACAGGGATTTTCCGGTAACAACACCACTAAACCAGATTTGACAAATATCTCTAATACTAAATCTAAGTTATTCTCAGCTTCGGTTTTATCTCGTTCTAATAATGATTGTAAATTTTCTTCTAATTCTGCCTTAGTTTTTAACGGTCTTGTTCCTTGTTCGTCTGTCAGAAAATAAAGTAATAATTCCGCAAGTTCTTGATTTTTCTTACCGCAATCATTGACTATTTCCCCTAAATAACGTTTAACTAATTGTTGTTTGTTACCAATTTGCTGATATGCTGCTAATGTGGTGATATTTTCTGTTTCTAATTGCGCCCCCACAACTTGTAATTCAATGGGACGAACTGAACCTACTTCTCCTGCTAAATCTTCTACCAGTCGGTTAATTAAATCAGGTTCTAACTGAAAAGTTGTTTTTTTAGTTAAACTCTCAATAGTAGTTTTAGCATTGTCTGGTGTTAAATTTCCTAATTTGTATAGGACATTTTTACTCAAAATACCATCACCAACAATATTCATGTCGGGGATTTCATCACATTCTAATAAAAAATGTAAATAATCTACCCGCAAAGATAAAATTATTCGCAAAGATCCAATATTTTTATGATTTAGACATTTCCCTAAAAACTTAAAAAATTCTGTTCTGGCTTTATCGTCAGGACACACAAAGAAAAATTCTTCAAATTGGTCAAAAATTAACACTGTTCTCAGGTTTCTTTGTTCAATTTCTACCAGTTTTAAAATAAACTCTTCTTGAGTATCTAATTTTAATTCTGCTGGTTTGAATTTCGCTGGTAATACATCTAATAGTTGTTTTGCTAATTCTGTAAACCAACTATTATAAACTCTAATTGTCACAGGTAAATTATCTTTAAACCCGATAGCCCTATTTTCCAATGCAGGAATTAACCCAGCATTAACTAGAGAACTTTTTCCAACTCCTGACTGTCCATGAATAACAATGATTTTTTTATCAGTTCTACCAATTCTTGCTAGTAATTCATCTACATCTATTTTCCGCCCAGATGCCTCAATTTCAGGAGAAATATTTTCTTTTTTAATGGTTTGATTTGTTTGTAGAGACGTTCCGTAATTTGTTTGTAGAGACGTTCCATGGAACGTCTCTACATTTAGATTTGTATTTTTTGCTGGTTTTAACCAACCTGCACCAATAAACGCCCGCAAACCAAATTGTTGTTCAATAGAACGAGATTCTAATTTGGTGTTAAAAGCTTCTAAATATTCTGTTTTTTGAAATAATAGTTTTTGTAAAAGATTGAGAATTTTAACATACAGCTTTGGTTGATTATTGATAACCCCCATATCTTTAGCCAATTTTAAATTACTAACTGCTTGTTCATGTTGTTGTAATTTTTCTTGAGCTTGTGCTAGAATCAAAAATAGACTTTGACGATAATAATTTAGTGGGGGTAATTCATGAATTACCCCTATCCCTTGATTAGCAATTTTGTCTGCTTCTGAAAAATTTGATTGTTCAAAATTAGCTGTTGCTAAAAATATATAATCTTCCGCTATTTTCAAGATATTATTTTCAGCTTGATGTATTTCTAAAGCTTGTTGAGATAATTCTTTTAATTGTTCCCATGCTTGTAAATCTTGCAGAATTAACCCAAATTTTGATAAAGACTCAGCAATTAAATCAAGACGTTGAGCATTTTTAAACTTTTCTAATGTTCGTTGAATACAAATTATTATTTCTCCCCCTTCCCTGCTAGGGAAGGGGGCTGGGGGGTTAGGTCTTAATTTTTCATAATTGCAAATTGTCAGATTATAAAGTATTTTCCCTTGAATTTCTAAATTATCCGTTGTTTGCCAAAAATCCCAACTTTGTTGATAGTAATTAATAGCTGTATCTAATTGTTTTTTGTTATATGCAATAAATCCTTTTAAAAAATTACAATTAGCTGCAAATTCTGGTTCTAACTCTTGACCATTTTTTTGTAAGTCTTGTAATGCTAACTCAAATTCTTGTAAATTTACATTCAAATCATCATTTAATACTTTATCTATCATTGATTTGAGTAAATTAGTTAATTCATCGAAAGGAAGAGAAAAATTGATAGTAATCCCCCAACTTTCTAAATCAGGTGCAGATTCCATGATTTGTTGATATATTGCATCATTAATCCATAGCACTACAGGATATGGACAATTATTTCTAAATTCTTCCCGAATTTGATTAGCTGAACTAAACATTTTCGATAAATTCGGTAATGATTCCCAACCGACAATCATTAATGCTGCAATTTCCTGATCAAATTCTTCTCGAATAGCATTATATAATGTTCTTTCTGATGTTTGTAGCCGTAAAATCTGAATTTCAATCTCACATATTTTCTGTAATTCTTGAATAAGTTGATTTTGTAAGTTGATATAATTACACTTAGCCAAAATCAGCTTAAATTCTCCCGCAGAAGCTTCTAAAGACCATGCTAAATCTTCTAGTTGTTGTGAGTTGGTCATAGTGTTAATTTGTGATAAGAAAGATCCCTAACTTCTGACTTTGTAATTGGTTAATTGAGATATAAGAACCCCACCCCCAACCCCCTCCTCGCTTGCGAGGAGGGGGCTATGATAATATATCTTAATCCTATTAATCCTCAAATCCTGGAAATCCTGATTCTGACAAAATATTAATCCTGCAAATCCTTTAATCCTGGAAATCCTGATTCTGACAAAATCCTCATTCAGACAATTTTTCCGATTCTGCTAAAATCGGATTGATATCAAACCATAATTCACCTTGATCTCGATATTCAAAGACAAATCTACTGCGAATTAATTTCTGATATCCTAAATCATCACTAACTTCCTTAGTTTCTTTGACATGACGTAATAATTGCCATTCTTCAGCAGAAAGTCTTAATGAGAAGTCGTTACGTTGGTCACGAATAATCTGCTCTAAAGTGTTACCCTGGAGAGGAAATTTTTTATCTTTCATAATCCAGGGGTTTAATAACTTTAAAATATCGCGCACATGACCACCGCTAACCTGACACAAACGGTCTAAAGTTGCTGGAGTATCAAAAATGTCGGTAATTTTATTTAAGCGGTCTTCTGGGGCTAAATTAGGAAATGCTCTAGCTAAAATCATCTGTCGCATTAGCTCTAATCCCTGTTGATGGATGCTACCATCTGAATACTTAACGGGAACCATTGGTAATATTTTCGGGCGTTCTGGAAATCGTTGAGTTAGTATGCCATATTCATTGGAAAATTTCAAAGCCAAAGGCATGGTATAAATGACATGACAATTAAGTTGAGTTAGATATTCACCTTGGTCTACAAATATATATTCTTGTTGTGTGCGACCCCAGGGTTTAACCGTGTTCTCTATGCGGTCCAGGTTATCAACTATGACAACTAAACCATTTTTACCCTGTTGTTTAAGTTTAGAAATGGCAGGTTCTAAAAGTTCTTGATTAATTGCTTTTATTAAGTTTGTTTTCTGTGGTGCTAAATATTGATTTATTTTGGTTCTTAATGTGGGATCACTTTTCATTTTGGTGGTGATTTCCCCAATACCCAATGACAAAGATAATTTTTGTCCGTCAACAGTATAACCAATATCTTGACCAGCAAATTTACCTTTAACACCTGTAACTTCAGAGTTTAAAATATTCCATGCACCTTGAAGTAATTCCTGAAATTTTTTCGGTTCTTCGAGAACAATTTCCTCAAGACTTTTACTAATGCGACTAGCAATAGCTAAAAATACATCAGCAATATCTACATCTGTAATTTCTAGGTCTTCGCTAGATTCAAAATAGACAACATAAAAATCTGCTGCTTCTAATTCTACCTGCAACCGTAATAATTCTGTGGATTTACCGCAACCTATATGTCCAGTAAATAGGTTACAGGTAGGCTCATCTGGATTCCAAATTGTAATACTATCTTTAAGAGTGCTGATGATATCCTCACCACGCACTTCGGAAAAGTCAATATAACATTTTTGGTCTTCTTCATTCCGCGCTTTCAGAGTGCGTGCGGGGTTAGTGGCTTTGTGAAAATCCTTAATATCCATTTTGTCAGTAGTATGATTATCCTGATAGTTGCGGAATATCTCTACTGACAATAATACTTGTTCCTCAGTAATTAGAAAAGGGTTTAAAACCTAATTTTCTGGATAAAATGGGGACTAGAAGGGGAAAAACTGTAATAAGACTGAACCTAAATTCCCTACAAAGTCCATCAAGCTGGGTTTACCCGCACTCACTGTTTCTGAGTAAGGCGTTTTTAATTCTGTAATGAAAGCTTGTGTTGTTTTTAGTCCTTCGGTATTTTTTTCTTTTTCAAATAATTCTGCTGCTATTTGAGCATCTTGTAAGGCCTTTTGTCTGTCTAAACTTTGATAACTAGCAATACCGCGGGCTAAATATGCGCCGGCATAATCTGGTTTAAGAGCGATCGCTTGGCTAAAATAATCAATAGCTGGTTTAAGATTTCCCTTTTGGGCCGCTGCTACACCCCAAGCATAAAAATCCTCTGATTTAGCAATTTGCGAAGGTATTCCTACCGCACCTTGAAAATTTGCACCTGTAATATTCGCACCTTTCAATTCAGCATTCATTAAATAGGTATCTCTTAAATCAGCACCAGTTAAATTTGCACCACTGAGTTTAGCCTCACTTAAATTCACACCAAATAAACTTGCACCGCTTAAATTCGCACCCCGCAAATCCGCACCAGCTAAATTTGCCCGACTTAAATTAGCACCCACAAGATTAGCACCGTTTAAATTTGCCCCAGCTAAATCAGCCATTACCAATCCAGCGTTACCAAGTAAGCATTTTGGACACTTTTTATTTGCTAATAACTGCCTAATATCCTCATAACTTGCAGCTTGAACTGCACCTGATAAGCTTACACTGAGTAAAAATACAGATATTGCCAAAATTTTACTGTTCATAATTTATTTTTGTATTAATCCAAGTTTCTGGTTTAGTGTGGTCAGTTGTCAGTTGGTAATTATTTCCCCCTACCCTCTACCTCTTCCCTATTCAGCCAAGTTTAAACCAATAATACCGATAATTATAAAAGACATAGAGATAATTTTTACAACCGTCAAAGACTCATGAAACCAAATTACACTAATGCTGTTTTCTCCGCTACTTGATAAAATCACATTGCTAGTTATCTACCTTTGACAAATGTTCAAAATTTTTACTCATTTTCGCAATTTAGCAATTGTTAGCTTGATCTGTCTGATATTAAGCTGGTCACTTCCCGTCCAAGCTGAGACTAAAATAGACCCCCAACTAGAAAAACAAGTTCTAGAAATTATCCGCAAACACCCAGAAATCATTATTGAATCCGTGGGAGCATATCAGCAGCAACAGCAACAGAATATCCAAAAATCACGGCAAGAATTTATCAATAATTTTCAAGCAAATCCTCAATCCGTAATTGGTGATTCTCCCACAATTGGTGCAACCAAATCAAAAACGGTATTGATAGAATTTTCAGATTTTGAATGTCCTTATTGTGCCGAAGCACATCAAACACTCAAAGATTTATTGGCAAAATATCCGAATAAATTCACCTTAGTTTATAAACATTTTCCCCTTTATCAAATTCATGATCAAGCATTACCCGCAGCTACAGTAGCTTGGGCAGCATATAAACAAGGTAAGTTTTGGGAATATCATGATGCCCTGTTTACCAATCAGAAACAATTGGGTGAAACTTTATATTTAGATATTGCCAAAAAGCTCAATTTAAACCTCAAAAAATTTGACAATGATCGCAAATTAGCTAATAAATCCATCGAAAAAGACCTATTATTAGCCCAACAATTAGGATTAGGTGGTACACCATCTTTTATTATCACCAGTCCAAATTTTGCTGGACCTGTAAAACTCACAGAACTAGAAGAAATATTGCAAGGTAAACCATAAAATTTGATAGTTGGGCAATAATTTATACTAGTTTTATAGTTATTGCCAATAAATCTGCACCTTTAGCTAGAGGTGGCACTTATTAATTAAGTGTTCTAATTACAGTAAGTGTAAGGAGTAGTCTTATGAGAAGTGATGAGGATAACTTTTCGCTTCTCAATTCCTATTTTATTGAAGTAGGAGTCGGTAGTCAGAATAAATTAATGGGGGATTCCCACCTTACATACATATATTTCAAAAATCAAATATTAGCCCAATCATACTTTACATTTAATAGCAAAGAAGATTACAATAGGCAATAGGTAGTTATCCAAAAAGATCACTACTACAATAATTCCACAAGAAAACGAGGTTATGAATGCGTCACCTGGGATTTTTGCTATTATTACCTATTACGCTGGCAACAACTTTTGCTGATCAATTACTAAAATATCCAGAATCTACTCTGCCACTGATTGCTGATAAAAATAGTCAAACTTTATTAGCACAAACAAGTTATCTGTCCACCTTGGAAAAACAAGTAATTGTTGAAACTAACAAAGTCAGAACCAATCCTCGTTCATATATACCTATTATAGAAAATTATAAACAGCGGTTTCAGGGAAATCAAGTCAAAATTTCCCATAATACCTATTTAATGACCCAAGAAGGTGTAAAACCTGTTGATGAGGCCATAAATTTCTTAAAATCCGTCCGTCCCGTTGGTGCATTACGTGGCTCAAAAGGAATGTCTTTAGGTGCGCGAGATCATGCTAAAGACCAAGGAGAAAAGGGAACAACAGGTCATAATGGTAGTGATGGTAGTAGCCCTAGCGATCGCATCAGTCGTTATGGTAAATGGCAAACTACCGCTGGGGAAAACATTAGTTACGGACCAAATACAGCCCAAGATATTGTCATGCAACTAATAATTGATGATGGTGTACCTTCTCGTGGACATCGAACAAATATTTTTAACCCATCTTTTCGGGTAACTGGTGTGGCTTACGGTTCTCACAAACAGTACAGAACTATCTGCGTCATTACCTATGCTGGTGGTTATATCGAAAAATAGAACTCACATCAACCTGATCTCGACATACAGCAGTTTGAGATCAAACGCGGTACAAAGATGGTAAACTTTAAAGATGTAAAAAAAAGAAAATAATTGAGATATATGGCAGCAGCATATTCGACTGATATAAGACAAAAAATATTAAGTGCTTG
>NZ_JADEVZ010000080.1 GCF_015207875.1 Dolichospermum sp. LEGE 00240 | reverse complement strand
CGCCAATTGCGGAAATATGTATATACAGTTTGCCATGGGGGAAAGTCTCCGGGTAAGTTTCGCCATGTACATCCTTGAGTTAATACATAAAAGATGGCATTAAGTACGCACCAAATATCTACTTCTCGTTTTCTACCACCAGTTTTAGCTCTTGGAATTAAAGGTTCTATTAGTTCCCACTGTTCTTTAGTTAGGTTGCTGGAGTATACTTTACTCATTGCTCTCTACGGTTCTGTATTTTTGTATTTACAGATTATACCCTGAGAGCTTTTTTTACTCAACTTCTAACTTTTCAAACACCCTCTAAGTAGTAATTTGCCCCCACCCCACCGGCGGTAATGCTACAGCTTCCCCTACTTTGCCACTAGAAACCCGTTTCATGGAAGTGGAAAGCCAAACAAACAAAGCGCGAAAATCTAAGCCATTCAGCGTCACTGGAGGACGTTCTGGAGGGGCAATTTGTCTGAGTTTATTCATATCTGCACCCTGAACACCAACAGTAAAAAACAACATTCGGCGCTGTGCTTCTTCTTCTCTCACCCTTTGCGCTGCACCTTCCCAAGCATCTGTAGGCGCACCATCGGTAATTAAAAATACCCAAGGACGATAATAGAGAACACCGTTATCCTTATAAGACTGTTTGCGGGTTTCCAATAAATCCAAAGCGTATTCTATAGCTTCACCCATTGGTGTGACACCCTCTGTTTCTAGCTTAGGCGGTGTAAAATGGTCTATAGTGACAAAATCTTGCGTCAGTTTCACAGGTCCAAAAGTGACAATAGCCACTTCTACACTTAAGGAGGCTTGAGCATCTTTCATTACATCTTCCTTGAAAGCCGCCAAACCTCGATTTAACTCCTGGATAGGTTGTCCTGACATTGAGCCAGAAGTATCAAGCAAGAGAATTACCGGACAACGATTTTCCGGGTTTTCCACAAATTCAGGCAAACCTACTGGCATTTTTGATACTCCTGATTAATCAAGGTGAGATGCAAAATGTATAAACTAGATGTTACTTGTTACTACATAGCTTAACATGGATGCTTGTACGGAATCAATACCCATAATGTCTAAATATTTAGTTTCATATTTATTTTTTCCCAATATCATGGATAACGTTGCTAATAGCATTTTCACAAATCATCAGTCATCTTATTTGATACGAACCACAGAGGCGCAGAGGACGCAGAGGTGGAGAGAAAGGAGACTGTTAGATTTTATTTAGCAACGTTATCTTGATAATTATTTGCTTTTTACCCCTTTACTAAAAATCTGATAGTACAACCAGGTACTAAATTCTTTGATGGGAAATAGGATATAAGTCAAAGGATTTACTGTGACAATAATATTTCTGAAATCCCGTTTGGCAAAAAATACAATTCCCTTGGCAACCTGATTTGCTGACATGACACCATAGGGATTTAATTGACTTTTGAATGGTCCTAAAATTAATTTGCGAATGACACAAGTTTGATCTAATCTTTTGAGGGTGACAATATCCCCTAATGCTCTTTTGCTGAGTTCATACAAGGGACTTAAGGCTGGGGAAACTTCCGCTTCTGAAGTATTTACCCAAATTTCTTTGGTGGCTTTGTCTTGGGGTCCTGTGACAGTTGCAGAAAAGACATCTATCAGTTCCAAAGCAGAAAAGGTGTTAACTTGATAGGAATTGTGAATGGCACTAGAAGTTCTATCTCCATACACATTTACGCCATGATTGATAATGAGAATGTCAACTTTATTTAAACTTTCTTTTAGTTGAGTTTCATTACCTAATTCCCATTTTACAATTTTGACCCGCTCTTGAATTGCGATTTTTTCAGGATTGGTTGTTAATGCCACAACTTTGGCATTATGCTTTAATAGTTCTGCTGCTAATGCTTGTCCTAATGCACCAGAAGCACCTGTTAATGCTACGGTTTTACCTTTGAGAGAAAGTCCTGTTCCTAGTATTTTATCCACTAGGGGAAACACACCACTATAGTAAGCATTAACATCATCAAAATGATGCCGCCAATGATAGGTTCTATTTACCCACCAAACGGAAGGAATTTTGTCTAATGCTCCGGGTAAATGATTGTAGTCTGTGTCTATTGTTCCTTGGAAATATCGGAGTGATGCACCGTATAAAAAAGTAACAGCATAAGCGACTCCTAACCATAATCCCCATTGATGGGCTAGTAAGGCAATTATTGTTAAGATGATTACTAGGATGACTGATTCGACGATATCGTGATACAACTGGGAATCTACGTAGGCTTTTTGCGAAGTTAAAGTTAAATCTCGACGGTACACAGCATGATGTTTATTGTGCCATTTTGCTAACCATGTTATTTGATGGCACAAAGCATGATAAGCATCTCTGACAACTTCCGCCAGTAAGAGGGAGGAAAATCCCCAGGTTGTGAACTGGATACAGTTGTTTACTAAAACCGAGTCAATAGTTAAGCTTTGAGCCAAAATCATCATCTTTCTGGTGATACCTCTTTTTCTTAATTAAACCAAGTTATTAGTACGTTTGTGTATTTTTCCGTAAGTATTCAGTTATAGCACTCCTGTATACCCAGATCCCCGACTTCTGAGATTAATTTATAATTTGCGGACACAACAAATAAAAGAAGTCGGGGATCTGAGATTTTTCCTGATCTATATCAATGGTTATATCAATCCCTGATTTGTTCAACTAATCGCTGTTCTAGCAAATCCAATAATCCATCTATATCTTTTCCTATTTGGTGAAAACAAGTTTCTGGTGATGATTTGGGGGCAAATTGAATTAACTTAATTTCTCCTTTACCAATTCCAATCATAACTACTTCTGTTTCAGGTTTGTTATTATCAATAATTCCTAAAATTTCTTGGAGACGATTTTCAACTCGCTCATTTAATTTTTCTATTTCGCCTTGGGGACAATAGACAAAATGGGGAGTTGGTTGTAAATCAATCCCGATAGTTCCCTGACTATTACCATTTTCTAACCACAATCCCCAAAAAAGTGCGGCTAGTTCTGGTTGATTATCTTTGACAAATCTATCTAACTGTCCTCGCCATTTATTCTCTGCTGTTTCGGGTTGGGGAATACTAAACATGATCATTAATTGGTAATTTTATTTTTGTTATTTTAACCGAGATTGCACACACTAGACTTGGCAATAAATCATATACAAGTAGGGTGCGTCAGACATAAAAATCTGTGGATATTAAAAAATATTATAACTCTGACGCACCCTACAAGATATTTTTGAGATGACATTTATTTTAACCCAGATTGCATACGCCAGAGACTTGTATAAATGCCATTTTTCTCTAATAGTTGCTCGTGAGTTCCGGCTTCGACTAATTTGCCATGTTCCATGACATAAATGCAATCAGCATTACGAATGGTGGAAAGACGGTGAGCGATCGCTATTGTGGTACGATTGACCGTAATCCGTTCTAAAGAACGCTGAATTGCGGCTTCGGTTTCATTGTCTACCGCTGAGGTGGCTTCATCTAGGATGAGAATTGGTGGATCTTTTAATACTGCGCGAGCGATCGCTATCCGTTGTCTTTGTCCCCCAGATAACTTTTGCCCCCGTTCTCCCACAATTGTCTCATAACCTTGGGGCAAACTCATAATAAAATCATGAGCTTCGGCTATTTTCGCCGCCATGATAATATCTTCATTGGTAGCGGTAAAAGTGCCATAGGCAATATTCTCCCCCACTGTACCATGAAATAAAAACACATCCTGACTGACTAAACCAATAGCGCGGCGGAGATCTCGCAAATTTAATTGTTGTAAATCAATTCCATCCAAAGTAATCTTACCATTTTGCACCTCATAAAATCGCAGCAAGAGTTTAACTAAGGTGCTTTTTCCTGAACCAGTTGCACCCACAATCGCAATTGTATGTCCTGCGGGAATTTCCAAAGATAAATTGTGAATAATTGGGTTTCTGTTGTGATAAGCAAAACTCACATTTTGAAATTCCAAAGTCCCGCGAATCATATCTACAGGTAAATCAATATTTCCGGTATGAATTGCCATCGGAGTATCCAACAAATCCATCACTCGATTAGTAGAAGCCATTGCCCTTTGATATAAATCAAAGGTATCTCCTAACCTGGTTAATGGCCACAGTAAAAGCTGGACTAAAAACACCAAAGAACTATAAGCACCTACAGCCAATCTGCCTTCTACTGCTGCCATCCCGCCAAATAATAGCAAGATGGTAAAAGCGATTAAAATGAACATCCGAATAATCGGAATATAACCCGCAGATAAAGCGATCGCCCTAGCATTACTTTGACGATAAGCATTACTTTCCGATTCTACCCGCGCCGCTTCATAAGCTTCTGCTGTAAAACTTTTAATAGTGGTAATCCCACTCAAATTATTAGATAATCTGCCATTTAGTAACCCTACTTTTTCCCGAACTTCCCCATAGCGAGGAGCTAGAAATTTCTGAAAAATTATCGAACCAAAGAGAATAAATGGCATAGGCAAAATTGCCATTCCCGCCACACTAGGAGCTAAAATAAAAAACGCACCGCCAACAATAATAATCGTAGTAGTTACTTGAATAATATCATTTGCGCCCACATCTAGAAACCGCTCTAATTGGTTAACATCATCACTGAGAATAGACATTAAACCACCGGTACTGCGTTCTTCAAAATAAGCTAATTCTAATTCTTGTAAATGCTTATATGCGTCCAGCCTTAAATTATGCTGAATATTTTGTCCCAAATTGCGCCATAGTAACTTATAGGCATATTCAAACAATGACTCCAACACCCAAGTAATCACCGTCAACAAGGATAAAATCAGAAATTGCCCATAAATATCTTTTACACCTAACCGGGCAATGATAGAATCTTGTTGCTTAACAACCACATCCACCGCAATCCCAATTAATACAGGGGGTGCTAAGTCAAAAACTTTATTGAGGATAGAAGCACCAATAGCCAGACGAATTTGTTTAATATACTGATGTCCATATTTCAATAGACGCTGGAGGGGACGAACAGAATGTTTACGCCTTTTTGATAATCGGAGAGATTTAAATGGCATAGCCACATTAATTAATAATTACTTGCAGCTAATACTACCATATAATTGAGTTGATTTATTATCAATATTGAAGCAATAGATACAGTTATCTTCCTTGAGGAACAGAAGAGATAATTTTGAGAAATTGGTAACTTGTAATTTGGCAAACTTCACTTTTGGGAATTATATTAGAAAATATTGTCGCTAAAATTATTGTTCCCAGCAGCAAACAGCAGGGTATAATAACCTTGTCAATCAACCAGATGTGCTAATTTTCAGTGAAGACTACCAATACAGCAAAAATTCCTGCTAAAACTTAGGGAATATGCCATATCAATCTTGATTTTGTTCAAAAATGCCACTAATGTGAGCAAATCTCCCTCCCGAAACCAGAACCAGACGTAAAACTAGACAAATCAATATTATGTCTACTCCCAATCATCAACAACTCTCACTCCCAGAAGCCAAGAAAATACTCAACAAATTTAACTGTCTGGATATTGCCCCCATTCTTAAACCTTCAGAAAAAGTTCCCACTCGTGAGGCATTAATTTTTCTCACCAGCCTTACTGATTACCAAATTTTAGGTATTTGTGCTGATACTGCCGCAGAGGGGATTTTAGCCATGAAAACCTATTCTCGCGCTTTGGGTTATCAAGCGCCAACTGATTTACCACATCCAGAAGGACCAGTTTATATCAAATTAAATGGCAAAAATGGCTTGTGTTATCTCGATTCCTATTCTGGGCATCATCGGGGAGTGTTAGTATCTTGCCAGTCTTATCAAGAGGGAGGAGTTAACGAGATGTATGGACATTTACCCCTCGATTTATTTGTCTAGGATTTCATTTACAATCATCTTTAGGGTGGGCAATGCCCGCCCAATTCTTCATCACTAATTACCGCATAATATGAGCATCGTTACCTTACAATCAGTTAAAAAAGATTTTGGAATTAAAGAACTTTTAAAAGATGCTAATTTTAGTCTGGATACTAATGACAAAGTTGGTTTAATTGGCACTAATGGTTCTGGCAAATCAACCTTATTAAAAATGATTGCTGGTTTAGAATCAATTGATAGTGGACAGATTTTAGTTAATTCTGGTTCTAAAATTGTTTACTTACACCAACAACCAGATATGGACGAAAATCACACTGTTTTAGAACAGGTATTTGCTGACAGTGGCGAACAAATGAACCTCGTCAGAGAGTATGAAGAATTATCTGATAAATTGGCACATTATCCCGATGATAGTCAGTTAATGTCTCGACTTTCTAGTGTAATGCAGCGGATGGATGCGACGGGTGCATGGGAAGTAGAAACCAACGCCAAAATCATTTTAACAAAGTTAGGAATTGCTGATTTTGATGTGAAAGTTGGCACATTATCCGGGGGATATCGCAAGCGGATTGCTTTAGCAGCAGCCTTGATATCAGAACCAGATTTGTTGTTAATGGATGAACCTACAAACCATCTTGATGCTTTATCAGTAGAATGGTTACAAAGTTATTTAAATCGCTATCGCGGCGCACTTTTATTAATTACTCATGATCGTTATTTTTTAGATAAAGTTACTAATAGAATTATCGAAATTGATCGAGGTGATATTTACAATTATACAGGTAACTATTCCTATTATTTAGAAAAGAAAGCTTTAGCTGAAGAATCTGCCGTTAGCACTCAACGGAAACATCAAGGGATTTTACGGCGGGAATTAGAATGGTTAAAAAAAGGACCTAAGGCGAGAAGTACCAAACAAAAAGCCAGAATTGAACGCGCTCATGCACTGCGAGATACTGAGTTTAAACAACTTAATGGTAAGGTAGATATTTCTACCGTTGGTAGACGGATTGGTAAAAAGGTTATTGAACTCAAAGATGTTAGTAAAGGCTACAATGGGAGAACTCTCATTAAAGATTTTACTTATGAATTTAGTCCAGAAGATCGGATTGGCATTATTGGCGGTAATGGTGCAGGAAAATCTACTTTAATGGATATTATGACTGCCAAAATCAAACCAGATTCTGGTAGTGTGGAAATTGGGACTACAATTCATATTGGTTATTTTAACCAACATTCAGAAGAATTGTTAACGGCGGTAAATGAAGATCAACGAGTGATTGATTATATTAAGGAAGAAGGGGAATTTATTCAAATATCCGACGGTACGAAAATCACGGCTTCCCAAATGTTAGAGAGATTTTTGTTCCCAGGAAATCAACAATATGCACCTATTAATAAACTTTCTGGGGGAGAAAAACGTCGTTTGTTTTTATTGCGGATTCTCATTAGTGCGCCAAATGTGTTGATTTTGGATGAACCGACTAATGATTTAGATGTGCAGACATTAGCAGTATTAGAAGACTATCTAGAGGATTTTAATGGTTGTGTCATTGTAGTTTCTCATGATCGTTATTTTTTAGATCGGACGGTAGATAGAATTTTTGCTCTAGAAGAAGGTGGGGGTTTACGTCAATATCCAGGGAATTATTCCATTTATTTAGATTATAAAAAAGCTGAGGAAGCAGAAAAACAAGAGACACAAAAAACTGTAATTGTCGGAGAAAAGGTTGTCTCTCCAGTTGCAGAGACTAAAAAACGCCGCAGATTATCCAATTGGGAAAGACGGGAATTTGAAGAATTAGAAGGTAAAATTGCCAAGTTAGAAGCAGATAAAACAGCCGTAGAAAAGAAATTAGCAACTCTAGCTGGAAACTATAGCCAAGTGCAGAAGTTGTATGAAGAGGTAGAAACGCTGAAGAAAAATATTGATTTATCTACAGAACGCTGGTTGGAATTAGCGGAAATGGATTCTTAAGTTATCTCGTTCCCAGTCTCCGACTGGGAATGCCATTTAGAGGCTCCCTAAGGAATAAATGGTATTACTAAGTATTAATTACTACATTTTCATAAACATCTGCCAAAAAGCACGACAGGAACTCCCGCGCAAATGGGGAGGTAGTATAGCGTAAATATTACCAGCTATTAGGTTATGTTCTTCGCTTCCACCCGCCATTGCAAAAACTTGTCCGGCTACATATTCATGGCGAATATCGCTAGATTTCTCGGCTTCTAAGTATTCTTCAACCGTGAGAATATTTAATGGAGATTGCATAGTTTTGAGATAATTTTTTACGGAATGTAGTATAGATTTATTATAGCAATGTTCAAAATGCTCAGGTCCCCGACTGCTTCAAGAAGTCGGGGATCTATGTTCTGTTATATTTAAGTAACTTATATTAAAAAACTCCCATGAGCCAAACTGCGATAAATCTGATTGCTATCTCTGTTTTTCTGATGACTTTTTCCAGCCTGTTAGGACCATTAATACATCTTTCCCCAACGATACCTGCTTTAGCTACAGTGACTTTTTTAGGAATTGCAACTTTAGATAATTTCAGCTTTCAAGGCAAGGGAGGAACGATAGTATTAGACTTGGTGGCGCGATTTTCTCCAGAATATAAAGAACGGATTTTACATCATGAAGCTGGTCATTTTCTCGTGGCTCACCTGTTAGAAATTCCGGTAACTGGTTACACTCTTAGTGCTTGGGAAGCTTGGAAAAAAGGACAACCAGGACAAGGGGGAATAACTTTAGAAGATGAGGAGTTAACAGCGCAAATAGAAAAGGGCCAAATTACTGCTCAAATATTAGACCGTTATTGTACTATTTGGATGGCGGGAATTGCGGCAGAAACTTTGGTTTTTAACTCTGCTGAAGGTGGTAATGATGATAAAAGTAAGTTAACTGAAATTTTGCAAGTTCTCGGTTTTTCGGAAACACTTTATCAGCAAAAACAACGGTTTCATCTACTTCAGTCTAAAACTTTGATTCAGGAGAATTGGGATGGTTATCAGGCTTTGGTAGCAGCAATGAGACAACGGGTTTCTGTTGAGGAGTGTAAAAAAGCTATCCGTTAATTAGGGTTTGCTGAATAAGTTGTCTGTGAGGGAAGGTGACAGGTGACAGGTGCTACGCCACGGGGACAGTTTCAACTATCTGGATATCCTCAATTTTCCCAATCCGACAAGGAAAAATGCACCTATTTTGAGACACCATCAGCCAAAACCTGGCACTTTTTTGTGATAAAAATCCGCGAAACCCTTACTAATAAATGGTTTTAGCTTTATATGGCTAACGCTACGCTACGCTATCAGCAAGCCCTATTTAAAAAATATTAAAGCCCCATAGCCAGAGTATGCAAAACTACTCAAAAATGGCTATAAGGCTAAAATATTCCACGAATTGGAAATGATATTTTTAATCAATTTCCCAATCATGGAGGCAATCTTGCCAATTTATTGAAAATCGCCGCTATCAAGTCTAATATTGCCTATTTACAGCGCTGTAACCAAGCAGGAATCAAACCTCATTCAGCAAAGTTTATGAAACTTTCGCTGAGTTTTTTATTAAATTCTTGACAGACAAGAAGGATCTAGTTTCAGATCCCTACCAGCAGCTTTAGATTTCACCATTAACCTGCATTTGATGAACTTGATCTGCCAATTCTTGACAATTTTGATCATCTAACTTATCAATTGCCAACATTCCCATAAGAATAACTTCTTTCAAAGTTAAACGAGTTGAATGTGCCTGTTTTTGCACAATCTCCTTAATGATGGGAGATACACCGATTGCTGTACTAGCTCTAGCCACGTTATAAAAAGAAACATTAATGACATCGGATAAATCTTAGCACTTTTCGCTAAGTTATTCTACATCCCCGGAACTGATCTACTTTAGTTTCGATAAATCTTTGTATGTCTAATCCAGACTATAAATAGCAAACAGACTCAATAATTCTGCAAATCTAACTTTTTAACTACGGGCATAACTCTTCTGTAGCAAGCATTTTAACGATTTACTTACTCTGTCACAAAAGAGTATGTCACCAAAATTACACAATATAATAACGTAATTTATTTTAGCATTAAAAATAACACTATTTGTGTAAGTAGGTGCAAATAAACCTAGCTATCTTGAAAAAAATAAATACTATTTAAACCTTATGAATTAGACTTTCTAGCGTTTTATTACTATTTTTTTATCCGCAAAAATTGATAACTATATAATTAGTTATTAATTTTTTTTACAACTCACATCATAAACAATTAATTATTGTCATCTACCAAAAGTATGAATCCCAAAATTTAGTAGATCATCAAGGGATAAGATATTGAAAAACGATGGTAACAGCTAGATACTCAAAAAGCTATAAAGCTTATAGAGCAAAGCTTTTAAAATATAAAATCCCAAAATTTAGTGTTGATTAATCCTGACGGGAGGATATTTGTTATGATTCAATGGGTTAAATAGCATTGAATTAATTAATAATATTAAATATTGTAAACTGGTACAATAGAGCCAGTCTAACTTAACAAGCCTTCGCCATTTTTTGTAGGTTGGGCTGAAGCATGAAATCCAATACAAGCGTTAAATTGCGCTGTCCATTAACCTAACCTACAAATCAAGGCTTTTTTCAATTTGGCGTATTGAGTTGAAATCTATAGTTTTTTGATAGCAAAGCGCAAGTTGCCCAAACCCCCTATTCTGTTCCCCGTTCCCTGGCTATAACAACAATTTTTAACGCCAACCTACTTAGACAAAAATCGAAATCTTCCTGAATTCACTTAGTTAACGCTGTCATAAGGAAAAGTAGTGAATACACACAAGGAATAAAACAACGATGAGTGAACCTTATCTGTTGGCTGCAAGTTTATTAACAGGATTGGTAATGCCAATATCAACACCTCTCCAAATAACCAATCTTCCCAAAGATTCTCTATCTTTATTAGATTTAGCCGAGGGTTTCCAGGTTTACGAGGGCAAGGAAAATTCTCCACGTCAAATTGCTGTACCTGAATTTAGTAATCAAATTGAAAAGTCCTCACCAGCCAAGAAGAGTCTTGTCAAGACTGATAAATTATTACCAGAATTTAGTAGACAAACACCGACGACCGTTGAACAATCATCAGTAATCAGGAAAAACCTCCCCAGCTTAGAGATTCTCTTGTCAGAATTTAGACAGCATGGGTTATCAATACCTGTGAAATCATCCTTTAACTTCAATTCCCAAAAGACTCCAACTACATCACCTATTTCTGGTGGTCAACTCTACCAGCAAAGATTAGCATCACTTGTATCTGGTCAAATTTATACGCGCACTGATAATGATGAAAATTTAGCATTGTCCGGGGAATCAAATAAGGCGGATAAACTGACTTATCAAGATTGGAAAAGCTTATTAGCTCTGGAAGCTAAAGCTATAGCTAAAGGTCAAGGTGCGAATCGGTTGAGTATTTTAGTAGGTGATTCTTTAAGTTTGTGGTTTCCCAAGGACAGACTACCTACGGGTAAATTATGGCTAAATCAAGGTATATCTGGAGATACTTCCGAGGGCGTTTCTAAAAGATTGTCGGCATTTTCTGCCACCAGACCCGATATAATTTATGTAATGATTGGGATTAACGATTTACGGAAGGGTGCTACTGACAAGTCAATTTTGGTCAATTCCTCCCGGATTATTCATAGCTTACGTCAGAGTCATCCCAGTAGTCAGATTATTGTCCAATCTATTTTACCTGTGCGATCGCAGAAAATCCCCAATAGTCGAATTCGTCATATTAACGCCCAACTGGCTATAATTGCCCAAAAGCAAGGGGCTAATTACCTCAATATTCACAATTGGTTTACGGATATTGATGGCAATTTGCGTCCCGAATTAACTACTGATGGATTACATTTATCTTTAGCAGGATATCAGGTCTGGCAATTTGCACTTGAGCAGATAGAATATAGAGTTGCTCAAATTTACAATTGATATATGCGAATTGATGTATATTAACGTAAGTTGCTAGTTGAAAATGGGTAAAGGGCAAGGGGTAGGAGTAGTTGACCAATGACTAATGACCAATGACCAATGACCAATGACCAATGACCATGAAGTCTTATGGGATAAGGGATTCAGAATTAACACACTAGTATGTCACTAACTTAAGTTATATTATTTTACAGATCAGGGTGTGATAGCTATCACTAAATATCAAATGGCAGATCGGATAAATGATATCGCTTGGCAAGCTCACCAGGGCAGCGTGGCGGCAATTATTCAAGTTTTAAATGAAAGGCTAGTTGTGTCTGGTGTCAGAACTAGAGCAGTTTTTGTGACTGGCATATTACAACTCTTGTGTGAAGCAGCTACAGTAGAGCAACTGGAGCAATCTGTCCTAGTACCAAAAATTCAAGAAATTTTGGACTCACTTGCACCACATCATATTCGCCGAGTTAATATTAATAGTCGAATTGTTCGAGAAGAGCAATTACTATGGTTGGAGGAAATTAACCGCGATACTGATGGTCAGTTACTGTGGTCACGGGAAATTACTGTACACCAACCAAATTTGTTAAAGCGGTTAATTCCAGAGTTAACTGAAGTTTATACCAAATCAAGAAAACCTATTTTAGCAAAACCCCAATCTTTGCTGAAGAATCGAAATCAGGGCAAAATTTCTGTCAAAACTCTATTTATATGGGTTGCTGGTTTATCTTCAGTAATTTTACTGGCTTGGTTGCTAGATTTTCGGTTAAGTAATCCATTAAAGAAGCTGTTGCCATTAGTGGGTTCTCGATCTTCTCAAACAGTCAACCAAAGACCGCCAGAATCATCGAATCGTCCTGTTAGCCAAAGTCTTTCTATCCCATTGGATGATCCGTTTGCCGCATCTGTGAGACTGGCTAACCAGGCGACTGTGACTGGTACAACGGCTACAACTTCAACTCAGTGGTTGGAATTAGCTGCTACTTGGCAACGGGCTTCTGATTTAATGGGTCAGGTTGCACCTAGCCACAGCCGTTATCAGGAAGCACAAATTAGAACTAAGTTGTATAAAAAGTTTAGTGAGGCTGCCCAGAAAGAAGCTCAAAAGAGTAAATATTAACAATGTCTGATAGCGAAGCGTGGCGTAAGCCATATCAGGATGTCCAGGATTTAAGGATGAACAGGATGTATTTTTCCTGTTCCTTCTTCCTTCTTCCTGACTCCTTGGGCGCAGGCCCTGCGCCCCTACCTCCTGACTCCTAGCATTCACGAAAAGACTTTTTCAGCAACCCCTATTTATCGGCTCATTTCTAACATTCTTTGCATGGGTCGGAGTGCGGCTATGCGGATTTCTTCTGGTAGGGTAATTTCTGGGGTGCGGTTTTTCATGGCTAGATACAGTTTTTCTAGGGTGTTTAGCCGCATAAATGGACATTCGTTACAGTTACAATCACTTTGGGGGGGTGCGGGAATAAAGTGTTTGTCAGGTGCTAGTTTTTGCATCTGGTGAATGATTCCTGGCTCTGTAGCCACGATGAATTCTTGACTAGGGCTGGTTTGACAATAATTGAGTAAGGCGGCTGTAGAGCCAATATAACTGGCATGGCGGAGAACGCTGGTTTCACATTCGGGGTGAGCGATCGCTTCTGCATGAGGATGTGTAATTTTTAACTGCACCAGTTTCTTTTCGGAAAAAGTCTCATGGACAATACAGCTACCTTGCCATAACAGCATTTCCCGTCCGGTTTGTTGCATTACATACCGTCCCAAGTTCCGATCTGGGGCGAAAATAATTGGCTGTTCCTGGGGTATTTGCTGAACAATTTTTACAGCGTTGGAACTGGTACAAATAATATCGCTCATAGCCTTGATTTCGGCAGAGCAGTTAATATAGGAAATTACCAAATGGTCTGGGTGTGCGGCTTTGAAAGCTGCAAACTCTTGGGGAGGACAACTATCGGCTAAAGAACAGCCTGCATTGATATCTGGTAATAACACCAATTTATCAGGGTTGAGGATTTTGGCTGTTTCCGCCATGAAGTGAACACCAGCAAAGACAATGACATCAGCTTTGGTATTGGCTGCGGCTTTGGCTAATTGTAAGGAATCGCCAATGAAATCGGCAATATCTTGAATGTCAGGATCTTGATAGTAGTGGGCTAATATCACTGCATTCAGTTCTGTTTTCAGATCCGCAATGGCGGCAAACAAATCTAAGGGTAAAATACCTGATTTTGGTTGGGTAAGTGTAGTTGTAAACACAATTAAAAACTGCTTTTAATTACAAATTATTACGTTGTGAATTTAATTATAGTAGTTTTTACCAAAAAGAGGGAGGGATTGATTCTAGCAATTTATGTCCAAATCCGGTGGAGTTTCATATCCTGGAGATATACGGCTTTTTAAAGTGGCATGACCAGTCAGAAAAATCAATCAAAACCTATCAAAATTGCTGTAATTGGCGATGTTCACGACCAATGGGAAGTAGAGGACGGCATAGCACTCCAGCATCTCGGTGTTGACTTGGCGCTATTTGTCGGTGATTTCGGGAATGAGTCGGTGGAAGTGGTAAAAGCGATCGCTTCTCTAGACCTTCCCAAAGCGGCGGTAATGGGCAATCACGATGCCTGGTACTCGGCGACTGAATGGGGACGCAAAAAATGTCCTTATGACCGCACCAAGGAAGACTGGGTACAGGAACAGCTAGATTTATTAGGTTCTGCCCAAGTCGGTTATGGTAAGTTAGATTTTCCGCAGTGGAATTTAACTGTGGTGGGTGGTCGTCCTTTTACCTGGGGAGGACCCGAATGGCGATTTGCCCAAATGTGTCAAGAACGCTATGGTGTCTCTAGTTTGGAGGAGTCCGCAGATAAAATTGTTAAGGTAGTAAAAAGTGTTACTTGTGATCATATTATTTTTCTCGGACACAATGGACCGAGTGGTTTAGGCGATCGCGCTGAGGACCCTTGTGGCAAAGATTGGCATCCTATTGGTGGTGATTTTGGTGATCCTGATTTCGCAGAAGCAATTTCTCAAAGTCTCAATCTGAAGAAAACTGTTCCCCTGGTTGCTTTTGGTCATATGCACCGAACTTTGCGCCATACTAAAAAGTTGCAAAGAAAGGCTGTGTTTAGAAGTCCAGAAGGAACTATTTACTTAAACGCTGCTACTGTCCCCCGGATTATTCAACAAGACGGGATGAAGTTACGGAATTTTTCTCTAGTTTCTTTGGAGGATGGTTTGGTAACAAAAGCTTCTCTAGTTTGGGTGAATCAGGACTACCAAATCGCTACTGAGGAAGTTTTTTATAATTCTTCAGTTTCAGTAGTGCCAATTCTGTAATTATATGTTATGATACTATTTGTCAGTTTTTGTGTTACACATTTCTGACAAATAATCTGGAGAGGTGGCAGAGTGGTCGAATGCGTCCGACTTGAAATCGGATGAGGTGAAAGCTTCCGGGAGTTCGAATCTCCCCCTCTCCATTGAATAGATTTTAAATAGGTTGAGTAAGATAACAACTCGTATTTACTTTTTTAGCTAGGATGTAGGAAGTTATTGTTAACTAAAACTTATTTGCTACCTGTGACTACTCAACTAATGTACTTGTCATTAATCTTCGTCTTGCACCCTCGTAAAGCAAATCCATCTTTATAAGAAACTTATTTTCTTTTAGTGTTTTCTGTATATCGCGCAAGTCTTCATCACTTAAGTGATACTTAGAATATGCCTCCAATACTATATCAACTAAATTAATTACACTTCCTGGAGACATTGAAATATGCCTTTGAATATAATTACAAGCTTTTTGATCATCCGTCATAGCCTTGCAACCCATACGTTTTGCAATTACAAAGCAAGATAATTCAGCATCGCTGGCTTTTTTTGATTGAGGAATGTTTGCCATTTCAACTAAATCCTCAATTTGCAAGGGATATTGTGAAATTTCTTGTTTATCAGTTAAATTAAAGAAAAAGTCACGGCTTCGGGAATGTCCATTTTCAAATTCTAACTGTACGTATATTGTCGTGATAACAGTAGAAAACCCCAGTGCTTTCAGCAAATAAAAGCGTTCAATATACATTAAATGAATAATTGCACAAGTATCAATAGCTACAATATAGTTCACGATTCTGCTACCTCTAAAAATGTTCTAAATTCATTTAATATTTCATATCCCTGCTCTAATGGTAATGAAAACATTTCTAACAATTTGTGATAGGTAATTTCTCCATTCCTATAAGCCTGTGTACATAAATCAATAAAATACCAAGAAAGACCATTCTGAATAACTTGTGTTAGTCGTTCTTTTTGTCCATTTGATAAACTTACTGGAAGCTCAGGATCAAACTTATCCAGTGATTTAATAACAAGAAGTTTTTCTTCCCATAACTGTGTTTTTAATTTTTCATCAATCCATTGCATCTCTTTAAGCTGAACAATGACTACTTTAGAGCTAACACAAAAACTTCTGGCTATTTGGCGAATTACGTTTATCCAATCCTCATATTTGGTGACTGGAATATAATCTTTTTTAATGCTTTGTTTAGGAAGTAAAAAGTTACGAGCAAAGCTATTAG
Organism: Dolichospermum sp. LEGE 00240; assembly: GCF_015207875.1. Lineage (GTDB taxonomy): Bacteria > Cyanobacteriota > Cyanobacteriia > Cyanobacteriales > Nostocaceae > Dolichospermum > Dolichospermum gracile. The sequence goes on along the minus strand of NZ_JADEVZ010000080.1, from coordinate 6,609 downwards.
CTCTCCATTCCAGTTCATTATTTTCAGTAGTTAAATAACTGACCTCTTGACCAATATCTGAATCAAATAAAGCATGACCATATTCATGTGCAGCCGAAAAATTTTGACGGTATATGTCATCAAGATAGTTAATCATAATACAATGACCATCTGCGGGGTGGTTAATGTATAATCCAGAAATATTTCTGTCTTCTAGCTGGCGTTTAAAAACATGAATACCTTGATTGCGGATAAGTTCAAAAATATCTTTAATTGGTGATAACCCTAAGTCTAAACGTTCTCTTTCTAATTTAGCAGCTTCCTCACCCTGTCTTTTAAAGTAATTGTGACCAAATTGACGTTTTCCATAATTGGGGAGAAGGTTATACTTCTTATTAAATATTTCTCTTTCCAAAAACATTTCGTATTCGGAAAGCCTCACAAAGATTTGAATTGCAATTCTATCCTTTTGGGAAAGTGATGAATTAAGACGGAACATTTCTGTTATTTGCGATCTGGCTGAAGGATAATCACCAGTAACAAAATAACGAAAATCCTCTTGGTATAGGTTTGCTAGTAAAACAATTTGATCACCTGTTGCTTTTTTTTCTCCAGACTCAATTTTTAAATATTCATCTACACTGATTTGAATTCGAGCAGATGCTTCTAAAACATTAATCTTTAAGTCTTCACGCAATTCTCGCAGTTTCTTACCTAACAATACATAGTCAAATGTCATAGTTTATCTTTGCTATTAGCTAACAAGCCTTTTACAGCCATAAACTTGGAGTTCTAAGCTACATACTACTATATACATAAGGTGGAAAGTATTTGCACTAAGTGAAGTTTTGTTACTACTGACCAAGTGATTGCCCTTTCTCTTCCCATCTAAAAAATATCAAACTAAAAATAACAACTCAAAACTACCCAATCATAAACAATTATACATGATAAGCAGTGATTACCTTTTTCTGATCAGGAGTATAAATAGATTCTACTCTTGGGTATTCTTCATGAACCCACCAAACTTTAACTCTATTACCTTGTGCTGGAGCAGTTCCTGATATAGAATAACCGGCATCAAGCATTAATTTTTCAAATTGATTTGCATCTAAAATCGTACATTTAAAGTTTGGTAGTCCCCGTATTTGATGCTTATTGAGGGTCATAACTACCCTGATAAGTTGTGAATATCTTATAACCTGGTAATACTAAAGCCATACCTAAATTGCTATGTATCGTACCTGGATATTTGTAAGGTTGCTCATCAGGAACAGCACCACCAAACCGAATATGTATTCCTGGTAGCCATAGGTAAAATCCAGGAATTAATAAATCCATACTGTAAGCTATTTCTCTCATTGCTTCATTAGTAGAGTTATTGTTTGTCAACCTAAAATTGGTGTTTGTAATGTTTAACATAAGTTTTCAATTCCCAATTAGGAATTACTATAAGAGAAATTAGTTCTAAGCCCTATTCTATTTTATAGGCAAAATACTGAATAATATGCCCGTGTTTTTATTATCAATAAACACGTTTGCTACACCTACCGTCAATTAACCCCCAGACTTAAATTATGAATTAGTCTGAGGGCAATTTACAAACAAGAGATGCTCCTAAATCAGTGTATTAACAACAGAAGAAGGTGCTATCCCATTTTGGGAATCATTGTTAATTGATTGCTGAGGCTGAATTTCTTCCTGTACACCCCGCATCTTAATTAACTTAATCGCCCGGTTGACGCTTTCTGGCAAAACTACTACCAAACTACCATCAGCAGCCATGTCTAAGGCTTTGTTAATAGCTGTGGTTTCATCCAAAATTGATTCAAAGCGGTAATTAGGCTTAACTTGGGTAATGCCTTCAACAATCAAATCTGAAGCTGAACCACGAGGTCTACCTCTAGTATCATCATCTTCTTTAACAAGAATGTAGTCAAAGATATCTGCTGATAATCTACCTAGAGTAACAAAATCTTCGTCACGGCGATCGCCAGGACCACCAATTACACCAATGCGCTGTCCCGTTGTCCAATTACGGACAAATGACCCCAAAGCCTCGTAACTAGCCGCATTGTGGGCATAATCTACCAAAGCATGGTATTTACCCAAATTAAACAAATTCATGCGTCCTGGGGTCTGACTTACAGAAGCACGAAAGCCCCTTAAACCAGCGCGAATTTGCTCAATAGTGACATCCTGAACAAAAGCTGCCAAACTAGCGGCTAAAGCATTAGCAATCATAAATGGCGCTCTTGCACCCATTGTCAAGGGGATATTTTCTGCCCTTTCGATGCGGTGTGTCCAATCACCTTTGACAATAGACAGATAACCATGTTCATAGACTGCGGCTACCCCCCCCTGTTGGATATGTTTCCGCACCAGATCCGAGTCGGGATTCATGGTAAAGTAGGCAATGTTGGCCTTAGTCTTTTCTGCCATAGCCGCAACCCGGTAATCATCGGCATTGAGTACCGCATAACCATCAGGGAAAACAGCTTCAGCAACTACGCTTTTAAGATGGGCTAATTGCTCAATAGTATCTATATCGCCGATGCCTAAATGGTCAGCAGACACATTTAATACTACACCTACATTAGCATTTTCAAAACCCAACCCAGAGCGGAGAATACCACCGCGAGCCGATTCTAATACAGCTACTTCTACGGTCGGATCTTGAAGGATAACATGGGCGCTTTGGGGTCCTGTATTATCTCCCGATTCTACTAAGAAATCACCGATATAAGTACCATCTGTAGTTGTGTAGCCGACAACCTTACCAGTTTGCTTATAAATATGGGCTAACAGGCGCGTTGTGGTGGTTTTGCCATTCGTACCTGTAACTGAAAGTATAGGAATGCGGCTAGATTGTTCGTTGGGGAACAGCATATCCATGACTGCGCCGGCAACATTGCGGGGAATGCCGATACTGGGGGCAACGTGCATTCGGAAACCAGGGGCAGCATTGACTTCCACAATTACACCGTCTAATTCTCTCAAAGGACGGCTAATATCTGAAGTCACGATATCTATACCAGCCACATCTAAGCCGATAATTCTGACTATCCGTTGTGCCAACCAGCGATTTTCGGGGTGAATTTCGTCTGTGCGATCTACAGCACTACCACCTGTACTTAAGTTGGCTGTAGCTCTTAAATAACAAATTGCCCCCTGGGGTGGCACACTGTTGATGGTGTACCCTTGTCTATCTAGGAGTTGGTAGCTGGTACGGTCTAGTTCGATTTTCGTCAAGACGTTATCATGTCCGTCACCACGTTTAGGGTCAAGGTTTGTGTCTTCAATTAGTTCTGTAATTGTAGATTTGCCATTACCTACGACATGGGCAGGAATTCTCTCGGCTACAGCCACTACTTTGCCGTTAACGACTAATACCCGATGATCTCGTCCCACATAATAGCGCTCAACAATGATTGAGCGAGAGACTTGTCGAGCCATTTCATAAGCTGCTTCTGCGTCTTCCCAGTTGCGGATATCAATGGTAATCCCTCGTCCATGATTACCATCTAAAGGTTTAATCACGATGGGATAACCGCCAACATATTCAATGGCTTCTTCTAAATCATCAAAGAAATTGATGACTGTACCTCTGGGGACTGGTACGCCGTTGGCATCGAGAATCCGTTTAGTAGCTTCTTTATCACCAGCTAGTTCTACACCAAGAATGCCTGTGTTATTGGTCATTGTGGCTTGAATCCGTTTTTGGTGGATACCATAGCCCAATTGAATTAAGAATCTAGCTGGTAAAGGCATCCAAGGAATACCTTTTTTCTCCGCTTCTTTGATAATGGCTTCTGTGGAAGGGCCTAGTGAAGCATCACGCCAAAAGTCTTTGAGGTCTTGAACGTCTTGCTCTAGTTCGGCTTTGGGATAACGTCCCCGGTCAATAATACTTTGACATAGCCTGACTGCTGCCCGGGCTGCATAGCGACCCGCTTCTTCGTTTAGGTACTCAATCACTACCTGGTAAATTCCAGGTGTGGCGGTTTCACGGGTGCGACCGAAACCTACGTGCATTCCCGCTAATTCCTGGAGTTCTAAGGCTACGTGTTCCACTATATGACCCATCATGGTGCCTTCTCGCACCCGCATTAGAAAACCACCACGACAGCCTGGGGAGCAGTAGTGACCCTCTAGACTTGGCAGTGCCTCTACTAATCCTTCATAGAAGCCAGATATTTCATTTGAGGGGGTTTCGGCAAAGTTATCTAAGTCTAGGCGCATAACGATCAGTTTGTGCCGTCGAATGCTCCAGTAATTTGGGCCGCGTAAGGTCTGGATCTTGAGGATTCTCATGGGAATAGGTAGATGGAGATTCGTAACCAAAATTCTAGTTTTTTGCTGGAACTGACCGCTAAATTTGGCATTTGAAGCAGTTTTTCCTTCTTAGATGGAATTGATCTAAACTCTAGAGGAAGAAATCAAGATGTGGTGAAATCAGTGTAACCTGAGATACTCTATATCTTCCTATCGTCAGCTAGAGATGCGATGCACAGCAGGTAAAACAGTACGTTGGTAAAGATGGAAGCGATCTCCGTAACTGAGGATATGTAGTCTTAAATTATGTACGGTCAAGGGTTCGTTAGCACTAACGTTAGGTTCGTTGGTGTGGGTAAGTTCGGTAGGGTCAACAATGGTGACACTGCCTTTACCCATAACCTGTAGCCAACCGTCGCGTTCAAACACAGCACAGGTATCTTCGTCTATACCAATACCTAATCTATCTGGGTGAGCGGCGATCGCGCTAACTAGTCGCCCCATCCGATTCCGGTTATGGAAATGTTGGTCAACGACAACTTCAGGAATGAATCCTAAGCCTGTTGCCATGTCCACTAGGGAACGATTTGGTGTTTCACCACTACCACCACCTGCGATCATGTGATGTCCCATCACGGCTGCTCCAGCACTAGTTCCTGCTAGAGTCAGTTGTCCGGCTCTTACCCGCTGGCGGATAATTTCCATTGCTGGTGTGTCGGACAGGACTCCGCAAAGACGCAGTTGGTCTCCTCCTGTCAAGAAGACACCACTACAGGCTTCAAGAGATGCTTTAATCTCAGGATTTTCGCATTGTTCCCGTTCCCGAATGTCTAATATCTCAACCTTTTCCGCACCCATTTCTTCAAAAATGCGAACGTACCTACCGGCAATAATGGCAGGCTCACGAGAGGCTGATGGAATTATTGTAATATACGCCTTGTTACCACCAGCACGAACAAAAAAAGTTCTTAGAATTTCACGTCCATGAACTTTATCTTCTGCGCCTCCGATAACTAGTACGGCGGTTTTAGTAGCTTGGGGTGTCCTCATTTCCAGCGATTTAACTTCTAACTGCGGCATTGTGTTTCTGCTTGAGGGATTCAACAACTTCAGGTTAATTGAACAAGGTTTGTTGCTTGTTAATTTTCGCCTTTGGCTTTTTGATGAGAGGACACTGCTTGACGCACACGATGCCTCAATTTTCTCATGTCCGTCGTTCTCATAGCCAGCATCTTGTTTTTTACCTATCTACTTTTTCCAGATGGCTTTCATAGTGCTAAATTAACTATAATTCCCTTCTGGACTGAGGATTTAGTCGGTCTTGACACTCTTACTTCTGAGGCTGGTTGGATGTATCCCGGAAGTTGTTAACTTTGGTGGGATTGTTAATTTAAATTTAGTAGTGACAATATTTAAACATAAATTAAGTAATTAGAAAAACTTTTGAGGTCAGTGGTCATTGGTCATTGGTCATTGGTGAAAACGATTCTTCTTCCTCCTGAACTCTGAACTCCTGACTCCTGAACTCCGAACTCCGAACTGCGAACTCCTGAATCCATGCTAGGTTATCAGTTATGGTATTGGCTAAGTATCTACCCTTAAAATTAGTTCTATCGAATACGAATTACTGTGCGTTTTGATATAGTTACACTTTTTCCTGACTGTTTTACATCAATCCTCAATTCTGGTTTGTTGGCTAAGGCTTTGGCTAAACAGATTGCTCAAGTGCATTTAGTTAATCCTAGAGATTTTACTACGGATAAGCACCATAAAGTGGATGATCAACCCTATGGTGGTGGTGTGGGAATGTTGATGAAGCCAGAACCGATTTTTGCGGCTGTGGAGTCTTTGCCGATTCTACCCCGTCGAGAGGTGATTTTGATGAGTCCCCAGGGACAACCGATGAATCAGCCCTTGCTGCGCGAATTAGCCACGAATTACGACCAATTGGTTGTGATCTGTGGTCATTATGAAGGGGTAGATGACAGGGTGCTAAATTTGGTGAATCGGGAGATTTCTTTGGGGGATTTTATTTTGACGGGGGGAGAAATTCCTGCGATGGTTTTGATTAATGGTGTGGTGCGTCTGCTTCCGGGGACTGTAGGTAAGGAGGAATCTCTGAAGACGGAAAGTTTTGAGGAATATTTGTTGGATTTTCCCCAGTACACTCGTCCAGCAAATTTTCGTGGTTGGCAAGTCCCAGATGTGCTACTAAGTGGTAATCATGCAGCGATCGCTCGTTGGCGTTTTCAACAACAAATTGAACGCACTGCTTCCCGTCGTCCCGATTTGCTCAAACTTTGGGAAGAAGAGAAGGAACAGGGGAAGTAGGGGAAGTGGGGGAAGTAGGGGAAG
>NZ_JADEVZ010000079.1 GCF_015207875.1 Dolichospermum sp. LEGE 00240 | reverse complement strand
CTTACCCCAATCTTCTGGAGGTATCTGTTCTAAGTGATTGACGCGATTTAGTTCCATGTCACTTAATTTATCACATTTTGGAGGTAATTTTTTAACGATCGCTCTTCTACCCCCCTGAACGGTTACGCTGAAGAGTTAGCGGGAGAAGAAATTCAAAATACGATTCAACCTCGTTCATCTATAAACAATCAGCCGTTAGTTCAAGTTTAGATAAATAAATTTTGGGTATCGGGAATGGGACAGCGAACTGCGACCTAGTAATCGCTATTCCTGTGAGTCGTGATTTTCAGGCGTAAGCGTTGCGCGACCTAGGAATCGCTTCAATTATCTATCTGTTAAATATTTGCTGCGGGCGATCGCTATTAATGTAAGTTGTGATTTCTAGGCGATCGCGTCAACAATCCGTTTCGTAAAGACGAACATCAATCTCTACAAGTAGTGATCGCCTCAATCCTATCCCATCAAACACAATAAATATAATTATCGTTTAATTTGCTTCGGAAAATCAGGAACTAACAAAGATTGCTCTAATTCCCCTTGCTCATTATAAAATCTTATTTCACCTTTTTCATTACATAGCCATACCTCAAGGGCTTGGGCTTCAAAATACAACTTTTTCTTGAATTCCATTTCACCCAAAGTATTCCCAATAGATTTAACTTCTATACAAATTTCTGGAGCAATAGATGCTGATACTTCATCTTGGATTTTGTCAAATCTTTCCGCAGAACACCAGACAACATCGGCAACTTTAACGCCGTCTGTTGTATCGATCGCACATTCTGGCATCACTTCCCCATTACTCAACAAAGACTCCAATAAACGTTGGAGTCTTCCTTGGTGAAAAGAATGTTTGATTTTGACTGGACTCATTACGATTTGCCCCCACTTATTTAATTCAATTTTGAAGGGTAAATCTTGTAGCTGTTTATTCTCACAAACTTCTTCCCATTTCATAATCAATTACCTAAAGCAATCAATATAATAATAACTCACTTGTCACTATAAGGCTTGATTGCGATCGCCTCAACCTAACCTTACCCCCTGATCGCTAGTATTGTAAGCCCTGTTTTATAGGCGATCGCACCAACAATCTATCTTCTAAAGGCGATCGCACTTAGTTGAGGTTTTGCACAATCAATATGGGTAACTGCACTATTCCACAATTTTCTAATCCGAATAAATCGTCAATCTCTTGTTGCATCTTCTTAACTATTGAGTACATTTTAGATAATTCATCTTTTTGCCTATAAGTATTTTGTATTAAATGAGAACACAATTTTTGAGATAACTCTCGATCTGACTTGAATGTTAAAGTTAGATGATATCGATCAGAATTAGAATCGTTATCTATAGAATATGTTTTTTCTTCTAATAATTTTTGCAAATCAGAGTCTCTAATTAAACTATGGGGAATGGAAATATTAATAGAAGTAAATGGACGAAATTTTCTTAATTCATCTATACTTTTTTCAATTGTCTCAAATTCACTGAGTTGATTCTCTATGCTGAGCTTTTTGGTTTTAAATGCAGATTCATAAGTTGTATTTTTGAGTGTTTTCTCCGTATAAAAGCTCCGAAATATTCCTTCATAATAGCTTCTTCTGCCATACACTTCATAATAAGCTAAATCATATAGCTCCTTATACCTTTCATCCATAGTTTTAACGTTATACTTAAATTTATTAGCCAGCTTTTCAATCTTTTTATCTATCTTTATTTTATAAAGTTCCCAAATAGATCGCATAATGCTTTCAAATTGTTCTTGCAAACCCAATTCTTCGAGAATCTCCAACTGTTCTAGTGTAGGAATCTGCGTAAAAATACTATAGAAAATATATCTAATATAAGAACAAAAAGCAATATTAAGTCCACAAGGTAAGCATGAAATAATTTCACTAAAGGGATAACCATCAACAGACATTATATATCCTTGAGCGTCTTTTTGTAGATTTGATGTATGGAGAAATCTTGAGATATAGTTTTCATTATAAGATCGCAATCTTTCAAGTAGTCGATTCATTAATTTTAGATTAAGATTTTCGTATCCACCCGAATAATAACTAATTTTAGTCAATTCACTCATTATATTTCTCACTTCATGAGGAATTGTTAATTTGCTGTTAAGGAAAAATTTTTCTTTAATGACTTTACCTATAAGTTCTTTACATAGATTACTTAAACTGTCATAGGTATTATCGCTTATAGTTTCTCCCTCGGCACTATACTCTGAAACCATTGACAATACAAATAAAGTTTTCCAAAGATATTCACTAGAATAAATAGGATTTTCTGTATAGGTTAATGGGAAATAAAGATAACTTTGCCAACCAGTGGTACTGTAGTGACGCTCACCCCAAAAATAGTCATCATAAAGAAGTTTAACTATATGGCGATAAAATTTATACCCCTGTGTACTGAGTGCAATTTTATTGTATATATCCCAATAGCTTTCCTTGTAATAGAATCGCTTAGAGGATGTTTGAAAAGTTTCCGGCGATTAGAAATCGCTACTACACAAACAAAGTCCACCTGCGTGGACTAACGAAAAATCAAGGCTTTTGAACCCACGTATCCCTTACGGGACCGAAGGAATAGGTGGGTTTCGTCTGTGTAGCTGCGACTTCTAGTCGCCCTTGCAAGTAATAAATTAGACTTTTCAAACACCCTCTTAAATTGATTTTCAATAATTTCCTTATCTTGATTAGGAATTTTATCAAAATAGCTTTTTAAGTTATGTTCAAAATTTTGCTTCCAGATATTCCTTTCATTAACACTAGAGTGAGAAATAGGTCTAGAAGGAGTTTCTGTTTTTTCATCAGTATGTCCGTCATTATTTGATTTTAAGTTCTGTGCCATGATACTCCAAATATTCATTGAATTTTGCCTCCAGTGCGATCACTAATTTCGTCCGACCACTGTAACTATATTTTTGGCTAATTGTCAAGTGCGATCACTTTGATCACTTTCTCTGATGAAGTGCGATCGCCTAAATCATCTATCATCTAAAGGCTTTGCGGTATGCGATCACAATTACTGTGAGTCGTGATTTTCAGGCGATAGCGAAGCGCGACCTAGGAATCGCTTCAATTATCTATCTGTTAAATGTTTGCTGCGGGCGATAGCGAAGCGCGACCTAGGAATCGCTATTCCTGTGAGTTGTGATTTTCAGGACTAGGGATCGCTTTTTATTGGTTTTAGGAGGCGATTTAATTTTTATTGGTTTTAGGAGGCGATTTAAGGTTCAGGTATCTCCAACTGATGACAAATTCTAAAAGCGGTAAAGTCAACAATCTCTCTATGACGAGGAATTGCTGTACGACGACCGTTAAGGGGATTTTCCCAAATAGAATGTTCGCTTCCTTCTCTTAATAAATAACAGCCATGTTGACTAAGGTGACGTAACAAATCTCGACGTTTCATTAAGCTACAAAACTAGGAACAACTTGAACATGATTTGCTGCTGAGAAAATCAAATAAATTGGTTCCTCTAAATCCGCTTCGGGTTCCGTTAATTGTTCATTCGGCAACGGTAAAGATTCTCCCTGAGATAAATAAACCTCTGCCATATCAACTAATGCACTCGCCAAAGAACGACGGACTATAGATAAATCTTCTCCCCAAGAAATCGCTCCAGGAAAGTCTAATACCTCCCCATGAACTCCCTTGTCTAAAAACTTATACATTGCCTTATAGGTAAGCATGATTTATGTATCCTAAAGCAATAAACAATTCTCCTATTATAAAACACAGGCAATTGTGATGGCCAGTTTTTTTTGGAGATGAGAGGCGATTCCGACGGAGCGCTGCGCTAATTCCCGCCGGGACGCTTTGCGTAGCTTGCTTCCTGTAGGGTACGCTATCGCATCTATATTTTCCTTCACAAGCGATCGCGGCACGAAAATTTTTAGGACTTACGCATTGACAGGATCAACCAAATATGAGGTATGGGTTTTGGGCATTTTAACTATGATTCCGCGCTGAATAAGTTACTCATCTATTTTTGTGTCGCTACAATCACCTGTGCTTCTCTCAAGACTTTATCGCCCCATAAATAACCCCGGACTACTTCCTGTATTACCGTATTTTCTGTGATATCTGCCCTTGATTCACGTCCCACAGCATACATTGTCTGGGAGTCAAAAGGTTTGCCCTGGGCGACAATGGGAACAACACGGCGTTGTTTGAGGATTTCTAAAAGCGATCGCCTAATTAACTCCACTCCCTGCTGATTGCTGGTGAAAATTTCCGTTAATGATTCTGGTATTAGTATTTTCTTTGGCTCACTAGATTCAGTATAATTACCATTAATCCAATCTAATAGCTTTGCCCAGAAGCCTTTTTGTATTAATGGTTTTGAATTTGAGGTAGTTGATAATGTTTCTAATTCTTCTTGCCAGTAAGTACAAGCCTGATCTAAAGCATCCACAACACCCAGCAAATCTTTGAGCAGTTTCTCCTGCTGTCGCTCAAATTTTCCCGATGCCTGTTTTTGACTTTCTGCCAAACGCATTGGCATCTGTTCTTGCTCTGTCCGAATTACCGCCAATGCTTGTACCAGAGCATCTTGGCTAGAATGCAATAATTTACCCTGTTGCTTAACTTCATGGCGCAAAGCAGTCCATTCAGACACCATTTGATAGGGATCAAAAGCATGAGCAGATGATGGTGGTTCGCCTAAATATTCAGGAGGTGCTTGTTCTGATTGTAAATAATCTAGAAAATTGGCAAATAAAGCTTCTTTGTCAGTTGTCATTTGTTATTAGTCAGTTGTCAGTGGTCAGTTGTTATTTGTTGGCTTTGTACATTCTTTGAATGACAAATTACGAATTATTTAAAATGTCGCACGAATTAGATCATCTAAGCTAACTTCTAGTTGCGCCAGGGCTTTTTCTCGCAACTGTTTTAATATTTCTGGATTCAATTCTGCTTCTAGGGGACGCAATTTCAAGAACTCCTCCGATTGACTTGTCTCTCCTTTGCGAAGTGCCTCGTAAGCTCCTCGAATTGCCTTAAACTCTTCTGGATAAGTATGCGCGGGGAATTCACGTAATTTGGCATGATAAGCCGCTTTAATTTGGGTGCTGGTTGCTCCTGGTGAAATTCCTAAACGTTCGTAGTGATCAGCCATAAATAATTTCCAATTAAGATGACATCAATTAAACTATCAGTCTTTATCTGTGTTTATCTGCGGTTCATTACTCTTGATAAGTAGGTTGGCGTTGAAAATTGTTGTTATGGCAAGGCAAAAGGCAAGAGTGAAGAGGGTTTGGGCGATTTTACGTTTATGTACACAGTTTGGTTTTATTGTGTTCACCTACTTATCTGACTTTTAAAGCAATTCCTGAAAACCCACTTTTTTTCTACCCTTGCGTTTTTTAGATGGAGATGAATTTCTAAAGATAAAGTCTAAATCTATTCCATATTCTTCGTCTTCGTCATCTTCATCTTCATCTTCATCATCTGAGAAATCAGGCATATTATTTAACATCATTTTTTTGAGTTCTGGAAGCATCCGTTCAAACTCCGCTGGAGACATTTGACTACCAAATAATTTTTTAATCATCCCTTCTAATAAATCACTCATATCTGACATATCGAGATTGTCAAATTCATCTGGATCTGGCATGGCGCTCTGAGTTTCTCTATCATTAATAAATGCCTGTTCTTCTCGAAATGCTTGTAAGGCTTTGGCATCTTGTAGGCGACGGGCTAATTCAAATCCCTGTTGTTTTAATTGTTCATAATTTGGGTGATCAACGTGGTAGGTAGTGGCTCTAGCTAATAGCAATAAAGGGTTTTGTGGTTCTCGACGGAGTGCTTCATCTAGGAACGGTACAAGGGTTGTAATTTCGCCAAAACGGCGGGATTGAAGTTGAATATTTGCCAGAGCGTTGCCCGGTTGGGGCATGGTGTCGAGGTAAGAACGCACGGGAAGTTCTAGTTTTTTGGGACTATTTTCTTTAACGGCTAAGATAACTAACTTGGCAACTCTAGCTTCTGGGTATTCTATGGATAGGTTGATTAACTTTTGCTGATACTGATTTAGTAAAGCAGCGATGCCTTTTTCCCGTTTGGCAAAGAGTTGAATCGAAAGGGCGATCGCTTGCAATACGGAAATTTGTTCTTGATCTGCTAATCTTGAAAGGAGATTGTCCCATGCTGCGACCGCGGCTTTTTGGTCCAATGACACCCGACCACCGGAATTGGGCGGACTTTGGACTGCATTCACGAATATTTGACAGGCACGGATAGGCGGATTTGTGGGATCTTCTGTCTTCACAAAACGGCTAAATAAGGGATAACTTAACGTGGAAAGCGCATCTACCCAAGGCAATGTTTCTACTTCAGGTTCAAGATTCAAGTCGCCAAAATGCTTACCAAATTTGCGTCGAGCTTCATTGCATGCTTGTTTGTTATCTAGTATCTTCCAACAGTGCAGCAACATTATATAAACTTCTTCATACCGACATCCATTTTCTAATGCTTGGGTAAGTAGTGCGATCGCTTGATCATAATTTTCGTCTCCTGCTTCAATTAATCCCTTACGTCCCAGCACTTCTGGTGATGTGGGACAGATTCGTTCTGCTTGTTGCACAGATCCCAAAGCAGCCCGCTCACGATCTATTGCTATGTAAGTATCTGCCATCCAGCAGTGAAGATGTGCTTGGGTCAGTTTCAATCTTTGTGCAGGCCATTCTTGAGGGTTTCGTTTTGCTTCCTGTTCTAACCACTTCAAAAACCGTGTTAACAGGCGTGAACGTTCTTGATCATGATCATTAGCATCGAAAACTTCTAAGAGATTGATTGCCAATTGGGGGTTAAAGGGTTGCTCTGTCAACAAAGGCTGCCAGAATAGTTCAGCACAACTTGGTTCTCCTTGATTCAGTGCTTGTTGTCCGGCTAGGGTAAGCAGCAGTGGACGGAGACTTTCTAGTTCTGGAAAGCGTGGGGAACGTCGCTCCATCTTCAATAGCAGATGGGCGGCATCATGGTGATTACCTTGGTCAATCAGTTGCAACATTCGCAATATCGCTAATGCCTGTTGGCTGTTTTTATCTACTGTTGTTCGTGAATTTATAAATTGGAAGGGTTTTTGTTCTGTTCTTCCATGTTGAAAAATCGCCAATCGCTCTAAAATTGGATGCTCCAAATACTTTGGTTGACCATATGAAAGTGATTTCAGCCCCAAAAGACTGGCCGCAGCATCCCAATTACCACTGACTTGTTGAGTATAAACAATCCAAGCTATGGGCAAGTCTCCATCGGTGACGGCTCGCTTAATTTTCTGAAAAGATGTTAAAGCTGTTTCTGGTTGACCATTTTTGAGTGCCAGAACACCTCGTACCCAGTGGAGTTGATTAGCACTAAAGCGTTTACATTGTTCCTGAATTAATTGCTCAACTGTAGCGGTATGTCCTTTGAGGAACAAGAGTTTTAGGTAAGAGATGCTGTAGTCTTTCGGTAGAGTACCTGCCTCAAAAGCATTTCTGAGTAATTTTAATGCCCCATCTAATTGCTTCAATTCCAGTAAACATTTAGCTTGCCAGTAATGAACTTCTCCCACCAAACCAAATTCTAGAGCGCGAGCAAAGGATTTTTCTGCCTGTTTAAAATCTTGTTTCTGAAATTCTTGCTGACCCCGTAGCAACCAAATTTCTGATTCTGGGGGTGTAAATTCAATATTAGGGTGTAATCGCTGATTTTTCTTGATTTCTTCTAATGCTTGCCGATATTTTTTTTGGTTCAGCAGTTCTTGCAGTTGCTTCGGGAAGGAGTTTTCCGCAACTTTTGTCTCTGTGCTAGAGACCTGTGATTGTGAGTGCTGTTTAGACTGATGTTTAGCCACTGGGCTTTCTTCCTAATTGTTGTTTGATTTTTACCCTCATAGTTAAGGGTGGCTCCAACTACTTTCCATATAAAGATTGTACCGATTTATGGTAAAAAAAGATAGAAGCATTTTTCTCAATAAGGATTATCTATTGATAATGTTACCAACTCTCAGACTTTTCTCATGCGATAATTGCATGAATTAATTGTCATTAATAATATGAATACCAATAATATGGCTATGCAGAAAACATATATTCACACTGAATTCAGTTAATATTTTATGGGGTATTATATGGGATATTATATTAACACTAATATATTGCACTCAAACCAAACAGGAGCAACTGCTATTGCCATTGAGTAATCATCAACAAAATCACAAGTCCACAAATGAAAAATTACTACCGAAAATGCAGGTGAATGCAAAGCAGTTAATAACTCAGGTGACAGCGGTATCATCTGGAATCTTGACCAGAATAGTCAGCAGCGATAAACCTTTTTATCGTCGTTTTTGGTTGTGGGCAGGATTAGGTGTTAGTAGTGGGATCATTGCTTTCCATTACACCCTCTTAGAAATAGATAAAAATTTACCAGATCAGTCCGCACTCAGAGCATTAGTACGAGAGCAAACACTGACGATTAAAGCTGCTGATGGTAGTGTGCTACAACAGCAGGGAGAAGCGACAAGAGAGCAACTGAAAATAGAGCAAATACCAGATACTTTAAAGAAAGCTTTTATTGCTTCAGAAGATAGAAGATTTAATCGACACAATGGATTTGATCTCCAGGGAATTGCCAGAGCAGTTATCAATAACTTGCGATCGCAAAATGTGGTAGAAGGTGGTAGTACCATCACCCAACAAGTAGCGCGAATTCTCTTCCTCAAACAAGAAAAAACCTTCTGGCGTAAACTCAAAGAAGTCCGACTATCCCAAAAAATAGAGCAAGAATTGACTAAAGACCAAATTCTGGAACGTTATCTCAATCTCGTATACTTAGGTTCTGGGGCCTATGGCGTGGGAGATGCCGCTTGGGTATACTTTAGTAAATCCGTAGATCAACTGACTTTATCAGAAATGGCTACCTTGGCTGGTTTAGCTCCTGCACCTAACGTCTACGCCCCCGACAAAAACCCCAAAACAGCTACAGAACGGCGCAATCTGGTGTTACAACGGATGCTCGAAGATGGCATCATTACACCAGCCGAAAAACAAGCCGCGACTGAGGAAGCATTAACAGTTAATAGCAGTTTACCCAAACGGTTACAAGTTGATTTTCCCTATTTTACCACCTACGTGCAAAAGGAATTGCCAAAGCACATTGCCGCTGATGTTTTGGCTAGTGGTGGTCTAATAGTAGAAACAACCTTAAACCCAACCTCGCAAAAAGCCGCAGAAGCCGCAGTAGCCAAGATATTAAAAAATGAGGGCCGGTGGCAAAACTTTAAACAAGCGGCTATGGTGGCCATAGAGCCTGGGAGTGGGGAAATTCAGGCCATGGTCGGCGGTAAAGACTTTGGTAAAAATCAGTTTAATCGTGTCACCCAAGCCCAACGACAACCAGGATCAACCTTTAAGGGTTTCGTCTATGCTACAGCGATCGCTACTGGCAAAAGTCCCTATGATAGTTATTTAGATGCACCCTTATCAATAGATGGTTATGAGCCGAAAAACTCCCATGACAAATTCTCCGGTTGGTTAAATATCAGAGACGCGCTCACCAAATCCATCAATACAATTGCCGTAAAAGTCCTAATCGAAATAGGTTTTGAACCCACCATTAAACTTGCCCATGACATGGGAATTAAGTCAGAACTCAAACCTAACTACTCCTTAGCACTTGGTTCTAACGAAGTCAACTTACTGGAACTAACCAACGCCTATGGTACATTCGCCAACCAAGGCAATTATATAGAAGCTCATGGCATTCGTCGCATCCTCAACCGCGAAGGAGATGTGATATGGGCGGCTAAATATAAACCCAAACAAGTTCTAGATGCTGACAGTAGTGCCATCATGACTTGGATGTTAAGAAATGTTGTCACCAGTGGCACTGGTGCTGCGGCTCAATTAGATGATAGACAAGTTGCTGGCAAAACAGGTACTACCGATGAATCCCGTGATTTATGGTTTATTGGTTATATTCCTCAGTTAGTTACTGGGGTGTGGTTAGGGAATGATGACAACACCCCTACCTATGGTAATAGTGGTAGTGCGGCTTATGCTTGGCACGAATTTATGGAAAAAGCCGTAGAAGGAATGCCTGTAGAAAAGTTTCCCCCACGACCTAATTTAGAAAATCGTCAAGGTACTATCAAACCCCAACCTCTCAAACCGAAAAAACTTATCCATAAGTCGGTTGATGATAATAATCAAAAATCAGATGAGGATAACACCGATAATTCTAATTCCTCAACCAGACGCAGACGCAGAAGAACATACAATCAATCGGAGGATTCCTCAAATTCAGAAGAAAATCGGCGAAGACGAAGACGACGCTATAGTCAAGAGGATAATGATACTTCTTATTCTACCCGTCGCCGCCGCAGACGTAGTGAAGAATCCAATAGCAATTCCTCTTCTCAATCATCTCGTTCCCGCCGCAGACGTAGTGAAGAATCACGACCTTCTAGATCATCCTCTGAAAACAACAGTTCTGGAGGATCTTCATCATCACAACCTTCCTGGAGAGAAAGACTTAAACCCGATTCTTCAGGAAATAATTGATGTTAAGTCAGGAGTCAGGAGTCAGGAGTCAGGAGGAAGAAGAATAGTTTTCACCAATGCCCAATGCCCAATGACCTATTCCCTAGAAACAGCAAAGATTTTTCCTGGGGTAGATGTAAGTGATTCACTCAGTTTATACTTTGTTAAGAAGTGTAATCTACATTAGACAAATATAGTCATGAGTTATTTATTGCTCCAAGTCCAAGTACCAGATACCGGAAATCACTTTCCCCTAGCTTTCACCTTGGTTTATGTAGTGGGTTTTGTCGCTGCTGTCACCATTGGTTCAATTGCCTGGTACAATTCCAAACGTCCCCCCGGTTGGGAAAATAAGGAACGCCCCGACATTATCCCCAAGGTAGAAAAGGAATAGGTAAAAGGCAAGAGGCAAGAGACAAGAGGCAAGAGGCAAAAGTTCTTTATCTTCCCCTGCCCCCCTGCCCCCTGCTCTAATTCTGTACATCTACCCAACGACGGTAAAGCTTTTTAATTTGTTTAAGCAAAGTTGTATGAATTCTGGGGTTAGCTTCAATAGACTTGCTTAACTCCTCCAATTGGGAGAGGAGTCTTGCTTCTTCAACAGCTACATCACCATCACTGTAAATTAAGCCACTGATAGCTTCAATTAAATCCTCGTAATCTTCCTGGGTTGGGCGATCGCCTAAATACTCCTTGACCCATTGATGACACTCATTTGGCTTGACTGGCACTAGTTCATACAACCAAGGTTTAATCTCTGGATCATTGGCTAAACCTTTAACTTGGGCTATTTCCCGCAGATATTGCCGTTCTTCTGGTTGGATTTTGCCATCAATCCAAGCTGCTCCAATCAGGATTTTTACTAGGTTTTTTACATGAGAATTATTAACCATCACTGCCTCCTCTGGTAGATTCGGGCTTTGATTAAATCTTACAATCACTATTGGTATTCACTCGGAATCCTTAGTTTTTCTTAAGCGCACCATAAAAAAACCATCCATATCTTGTTGGTGAGGCCAAACTTTCAACCACCCTGGGGGAGAAATATCGGCAAAATCAAAGCTAGGAGGTTCAATTTGCCAATGGGGATTTGCGGCTAAAAACTCCGAAATTACCTGTTCATTCTCCGCTGGATGCAGTGTACAAGTGGCATAAACTAAAACGCCGCCAGTCTTGACAAAAGTTGCATTATGTGATAGCAATTCTTTTTGTAATTGGCAAAGTTCTTGAACAGAAGCCGGTGTTTGTCGCCAACGCGCATCAGCGTGACGGTGCATAGTTCCCAAACCCGAACAAGGAGCATCAAGCAATACACAGTCAGCAACTTGGTAGAATTGCGGTAAATTGCGGCTGTCTCCTGAACAAATTTCGATAGATTGTAAATTTAGACGTTGGGCATTTTCTTTTAATTTGCGTAACCGGGAAGCAGTTTGATCACAAGCCCAAATTTTGCCTTTATCTGCCATTAACTCAGCAATATGGGTGGTTTTCCCCCCTGGTGCAGCACAAACATCAATCACCACATTACCGAGTTGAGGGTCAAGTAAATGACCAACTAATTGAGCGCTACTATCTTGGACAGTCCACCAACCTTCATGAAAACCAGGTAAATTTTGAATTGCGCCGTTATTACCAATTAATCGTAAAGCTTGGGGTAAATGGGGAAGAGGTTTCACTAAAATACCAGCAGATGCAAAAGCTGATTCTACTTCTTCTAAAGAACTGCGCAGGATATTTACTCGTAAATCAATGGTCGGGGTTTGATTCATCCAATTACAGAGTTTTTCTGTTTCCTCAAAACCCAATTGTGATAACCAAACTTCAATAATCCAATTAGGAAAACTGTGTAAAATTCCTAATCTTTCTACCGGATTTTCTGGTAATTTTAACGGTTCCGATGACTTTTCTGCAAGTCGGAGATATTGACGTAATAAACCATTGACAAACCCAGTTAAACCAGGAAAACCATTTTCTTTTGCTAATTCGACGGTGGTATTTACAGCCGCAGAAGCGGGAATTCTTTCTTGATAACGCAGTTGATAAAAACCCAGATGTAAAATTGTGCGAAGGTCTTTGGGTTGTGGGGTTTTCTTGGTAGCAAGTTGGTCAATGATCGCATCTAGGGTGCGTTGTCTTCTGACGCTACCATAGACTAATTCTGTTATTAATCGGCGGTCGTTGTCGGGTAACTTAAACTTTTGTAGCACTCGGTCTAAAGCAACATCAGCGTAAGCTCCTTTGTGAACTTCTTTAAGAGCAATAAAGGCTAGTTGACGGGGATTTGTCATGGAAAGGGGGGGTGATACGGCGGATTTTCATCCTGTTTAGTTAAGGCTATAGCAATACAATTGAACCTGAGTTCGGTGTTAGGAGTTTCTCCTTCGGAGACGCTACGCGAACGGAGTTATGATTCAACGAGATCATCAGGGTTTGAGACTCATACTTGGGGCAGTAATTGAGGGCGGGGAAACCCCGCCCCTACAGGTTTTACAATTTACAAAAATTTACAAAGAGTGTATACGGCTATAATGTTGGGTTTCCCTGGGTCAACCCAACCTACATTTAGTTTAAAAGTTGTTGGATAGTGATAGCCAGTTGTTTCAGTTTAACTGGTTTGGTTAAATAATCATTTGCTCCTGCTTCTAGAGTGCGATCGCGATCGCCTGTCATGGCCAATGCTGTGAGGGCAATTATCGGTGTATCAATTAAGGTAGGATCGAGGCGAATCTGTCTCATGGCTGCGAGTCCATCCATTTTTGGCATTTGAATGTCCATGAGAATCAAGTTTGGCTGATGAGTTTGTGCCATGTCAATGGCTTCTTGACCATCCCTCGCTACCAGGACGCGATAGCCTCTAGCTGCGAGGTAGCTAAAAAACATAATAATATTGGCTTCGTTATCTTCTGCCAGTAAAATTAGTGGGGCTTGGTTTGCTACTGTCGTCTCCTCTGGGGTATCTATTGTTGAACCAGTGGTTGATTGATAATTGACCATGATTTCTGATGAGGAAGAACAGGGTAGTTCGATGGTAAAGCAACTACCCACACCTAGTTCACTAGTTAATCCCACACTACCGCCATGTAATTCGACAATTCGCTTCACCAATGCCAGTCCTAATCCTGTACCTGTATATTGGCGATTTAAGGCGCTATCTATTTGATTAAAGGGCTGAAATAGTTTATGGACATTTCCTGGAGCGATGCCGATGCCTGTATCAGTAACGGCAATTTTGAGGCTAGGATTATTGATATTCAAGTTAACTTGGCTGACTTCTAGGGTAATGCGTCCCCCTTCTGGAGTAAATTTCACCGCATTATTGAGCAGATTAATTAATACTTGCCGAATCCGTCTTTCATCTACCAATAGGTTAGGGAGATTGTCTTCAACATTGATATGTAGCTGAATATTTTTCTTCAGTGCTTGTTGTTGAATAAATGCTGCGCTGGATCGGCACAGATGACCGACAGAAATTGCTGCTAAGTCCAGTTCGATCTGTCCGGCTTCAATTTTGGCTACATCGAGGATGTCGTTAATCAATTCTAGGAGATGATTACCACTACGTTCAATGGTTTGTAAGGCTTTGAGTTGGCGTTGATTGACTGTACCGATGATATCGTCTTGCAGCACTTCAGTGAGTCCTAAAATGGCGTTGAGGGGGGTGCGGAGTTCGTGACTCATGTTGGCCAAGAATTCGTCTTTGAGACGGGTAGCACGGGATAATTCTTCGTTGGTGATGGCGAGTTTTTGATTGATTTCGGTAAGCTTTGCTTCTGCTTGCAGACGTTCGGCTAATTCTGTTTGTAACTGGTCGAAAAGATTAGCTTGCTGAATAGCGATCGCTAATTGGTTGGCAATTTGTTGGAGGAGTTGGGCTTCGGAGTCTTTCCAGACTCGTTTTTCTAGGCAAGCATGAACGACTAAAACTCCCCAAAGTCTGTTGTTTTTATCAGCGGCAACCCAGCGATTGTTGTCTCCATCTCGGACTTCTTGTAAAATGGGGGCGACAATTTTGGATTGGATTTGCCCCTCCCAGGAATATTTTCCCAGGCAATCTGTCCAAATATCTTTCATGACATCGGGGACTATGCGGGGCTGTCCTTGCCAGTAGTAATTGAGAATTTCTGGAGACCATACTTCATCTTGCCAATGGCGGTCCTTGAGTGACACTAAGGAACTAGCAACGGCTTCTTCAACTATTTGACTTTGACCATCGGCAAAGAGTTGGAAGACGATGACGCGATCGCTCTGGAGTAATTCTTTGATATCAGCCGTCACTGTGGATAGAATATCTTTGATATCTAGGGACTCCCGCACTTTTTGGACAATTGTCCCCAGAGTGCGCTGTTGTTCTAACTGCCGGAAGATTTCTGCTTCTGCCTTTTGGCGGATGATCAGTTCTGATTGAGCTTGTGCATATAAATTTGCCTGATAAATAGCGATCGCCACCTGACTAGCAATTTGTTCTAATAATGCGATTTCCGCTGCTGTCCAGGCATAAGGCTCACTATTTTGGTACATTCCCAACAAACCCCACAGGGAGTCACCCACAAAAATAGATGTAATTGCATAGGCTCTAGCCTGAAATTGTTGCAAAAGCTGAATATGACAGGGCTGTAAATTAGCCTGATAAATATCATTAACTGCCCAAGTTTCGTGATTTTTAAATCTACCTCCTTGAGTTTCCTGGAGATAAGTATCTGTCCATATAGAATTGATATCAGAACCCACGAGTTTTGACCAACCGTTAACCACAGCCTCGGTGACAAATTCACCACTCCAGTCGGGTTGAAAGCGGTAAATCACTACCCGATCTACTACCAATAGTCTTCTGACTTCCTGGACGGTGGTATTGAGAATGACGTTGATATCTAGGGATTGGCGAATTGCTTGGGTAATAGTGAAGAGCAACTGCTTGTGTATTGCTTGCTGTTCTAAGACGAGTTCAGCTTCTTGGCGTTGACGCAGTGCGGCTTTCTGTTCACTAATATCTATGATTACACAGATGGTTTGATTGTCTGAGTCTTGAAGAAGTGCTGCTCCGATGAGTATGGGAAGCCGACTGCCATCTTTTCGGTAGTATTCCTTTTCCCAAGGATCAATGGAGCCATGTTGGATGAGATAACCCATAGCTGCAAAGTCGCTGGGTAGATATTCTGGTGGAGTCATCGCCAGCCAATCAATTGCCCCAGCATTGAAGTCATCTCTGGTGTAACCCAGCATCTTGAGGAAGCGATCGTTGACACCAGTTACCTGCCCTTGAAAATCGGCAAATAACATACCCACTACATTAGAATCAAACATCCGCCGAAAGCGTAGTTCACTATTTTGTAAGTTAATTTCAGCTTTTTTGCGATCGCTGATATCTTGAAACATCCCCACCACACCAATAATATTATTGGACTCATCTCGCATGGGAGCTTTGTGGGCTTCGATCCATCGAGTTTCACCACTGGGGAGAATGAAGATCTCTTCCATTCCTAATTGGGCTACACCTGATTCAATCACTAGTTGATCACTGGCACGATAGGTGTTTGCTTGGTCTGGTGTCAGAGAAAGATCAAAATCAGTTTTCCCAATAATCTCCTGTGGTGATGACAAGTTGAGGGTGTTGGCTAACTGCTGATTGCATCCTAAGAAGACCGACGCTAAATTCTTCCAAAACAGAGGTAGAGGAATTGTATCAATTACCGTTTGAATAAACTGTTGAGATTCCCGCAATTGACACTTTCTTACTTGTAGTTCTTGGGTGCGCTGCTCTACTCTAGCTTCCAAGTCTTGATTCAAGTCATGTAGAATGTCATTGGCTACTTGACGTTGCAATTCGGCGGCGGCTCTGGCTGCAAATACCCTAAGGATGGCGATCGCTTCCCTGCGTACGGATTCCTGTAAGGGTTTTACGTCCAGAATACAAAGGTTGCCAATGGCATGACCATGATCGTCTTTTAAGGCAATACCCAAATAACTATCTGCCTGGATTGTCACCAAGTCTAAATCATCGGGAAAAAGTTCTTGAATTTGGCTTTGACAGTAAAATTCCCCCTCTCTGAGGGCGTATTCGCAGGGTGTATGGGCTAAGTCATAGGAAATTGCTGGCTGTAAAGCTCCATTTGCCCAAAATCCCAAGGTATGAAGTTGATTACCCACCAATTTTGTCACTAGGGCATATTGGACATTTAAGGTTTCGGTGATGTGGTGGACTAAAGCCGGAAAAAAGTCCTCTCCGGTGACAGATGCCGTTCCTATTACCAGTTTTTGTAGGAATTTTGCCTGTTGGCGTTCGATCAATTGCGCCTGTAACTGTTCATGGTTGCTGGATTGCTGGATAGCGATCGCTAGTTGTACGGATAATTGTTGCAAAAGTTCCACTTCTGACTCTTGCCACTCGCGGGGATGCTGGCTTTCGGTGGCATTGAGAAAGCCCCAAACTTCCTGATCACACAGAATCGGTACGAGAATTTTGGCCCGGGTTTGCAGTTGAATTAACATATCCCGGTGGCAGTCTGACATTGGGGCGGTGTAGATATCTGGGACAACGCGAATCTTTCCTTGGCGATACATTTCCACTTGGGTTTGTGAAAAACAAGCATCTTTGGTTTGTCTTCCGATCAGAGATGGGGAGGAGTTTGTAGACTCGACAACTGTAGTGGCTTCCCCATGGCTATTTAATCGCCAAATACTCACGCGATCGCAACCCAATAATGACCGCACCTGGGTAACTGTTGTCTCCAGAATGGTTTGTAATCTCAAGGATGAGCGGATTTGGATAGCGATCGCTGCTACCAGTTTTTGTGCTTCTATCTGAGTTTGGATAGCGATTGTCCGGGCGACAACTTCTTGTTCTAGTTCAATGGCACGGGTTTCTAGGAACTTGATTTTCTCAGCTTCTAACCGCAATACTTTCTCTTTTAATGCTTCTGCCAGTCTGTATAATTCTAAAGGCTTCAGGGCTTGTAAGACATTAGTTTGGGTGACAATTCCTAATAGTTCTCCCTGTGATCCCGTGACAGCTAATCGGCGGACTAAGTGTTGTTCCATGATCTGCTGTACTGCCCACAGGGAATCCTCTGGCGTGACGGAGAAAATTGGTGTACTCATCACTGCATCAGCTAAACAGGTTTTTAGGTTCAAATCTAATGCCTGAAACTGGACAATATCTGCCTGGGTAATTATTCCCACGGGAATTTGTAGAGATTGAGCCTGAATATCGCTATTTTGCACGATTATCACCGAACTTACCCGGTTTTGAGCCATGAGTTGGGCGATCGCCAACATGGAACTATCTGGTGCGGCACAAATTACCTGATTTGTCATGACCTCTGAGACTGTCCGTAACCGTAACAGGTCTATGGAACAAGAGGTTTGTCGTAAACTTTCATGAGTTACCAACCCCAATACCTGATCTTGCTCATCCAGAACGGGTATGTGGCGAGTGTGGTACTGTTGCAGTAGATTAATTGCCGTGAATAAATCAGTAAAGGCAGATGCTTGTAGAGTCACCACTGGAGAGTTCATTACCTCCTTGATGATTAAGTTTGCTAAATGACACTGATTGGCAATCAGACATACTACGTCTCGCTCTGTCAAAATACCTATCAACCGCCCATGTTCTACTACCAATACGCAACTTGATCTAGCATCTAGATCAAGTTCATCCAGTTGACCATCAGTTATTTTAGTTGTACTACAGATCCCTCGCAGGCGACTCATTTGGGCGATCGCTGCCATTACTGTAGTCTCCGGTGTAACTATCAGCGGATTACCGATAATGGCAGAGTTCAATTCTGATGAGGTCAGCCCGGTAGAAAAGTTTAACATGCGTCTGTAGACATGAATGGAGATATTTTGAAAGCGTGAACTAAGTAGGGTTTGCTGAAAAAGTTGTTTGTGAGGGGAGGTGACAGTTTCAACTATCTGGATATCCTCAATTTTCCAAATCCGAGGCTAATAATGGTCAGATAGCGATTCCTAGGTCGCGCTTCGCTATCGCACACCAGGAAAAGTCAAGATTAATACTTAATAAAACTACCCTAATTCGGTAATATTTTTTGAAATATAAATGAAATATAAGTATGTGACATTTTGAAGTGGGGAATGTGGGTAATATAACTATAGGACTCCTATTTGATTTTTGATAGCTTGCGTGGCGTAGCCATACAAGACTCAGTAGGTATTAATTCTGTCTTTCTTCCTGTTAAGAGTTCCCTGTTCCCTGACCACACAAGTAAATTCACAGAATCAAACCGGATTCCTATATTCCCATTGTATCACTCACAGTAGGATTTGCAAAACGCTGCGCAAACT
Source organism: Dolichospermum sp. LEGE 00240 (assembly GCF_015207875.1). Lineage (GTDB taxonomy): Bacteria > Cyanobacteriota > Cyanobacteriia > Cyanobacteriales > Nostocaceae > Dolichospermum > Dolichospermum gracile. The sequence continues at coordinate 4,507 of NZ_JADEVZ010000079.1, read as the reverse complement.
TGGAGTAGGACAAAATTAAGGACTCAAAGGTTTGAGGTTGATAAAAAGGAAAATAGGTGCAAGGTTTTTGAGGGGGTAGTACCAAAACGGAGCATTTTAGCTCTAATAAACTTAAAAATTTGGGGATGACAGATAGATGAAACTGTCACCTGTCACCTCACTCGCTATCAGGAATCAAAGCGGAGTCCTATATCTATATTACCAACTTCAAATTCACAAGCTCTAGAAACCACATCTGGAGGTAACTTATCAAAACTAATTAATGGTAAATAATCAGGATTATCAATAAGTTCCTGAGCCAATAAATAACCAGCAATTGTCCAAGTTTGATACTTTCTAGCTTGTTTACCAATTAACCTCCCTTTTTTCCCATCATAATATTCTGGCCATTCATCCGCCGATAATCTGACTTTAGCAATTTCAATGGCTTTTTCTGCCAACTGTGGTTTTTTGGTTTTCACTGCTGCTGCTGCTAACATCCACATTAAAACAGGCCAGCTACCAGCATTATGATATGACCAAGGTATATTTTTCGGGTCACATCCTGTCACAACTCGATATTCTTCACCTTGTAAAGCCGGATAACAGATTTTAACAGGCATATCGCCGACTAAATCATCCCATCTTTTTTCAATCAGATTCATAATTGCTTGGGACTGTTCCTCTGTAGAGAGATCAGAAATTACAGCCATCAAATTTCCCAGGGTGAAGAACCGAGTATCCATTTGTGATGGTCCGACATTTCCCGCAAAATAACCACCTTTTTTTGGTAGCCATTTATCTAACTCATAATAAGGTAAAGAATCGGCATAAATATTGAAAAGATTAACCGCCGTTTTTCCGTATTCCTCACCCTTAAAACGATAAATTGCATTCAGACGATTAATATCTATCCAGTAATGCTGACGAATATGCCCACATAATAAAGGTAAGCGGTTATCAATTGCTTCCACAATATCCTCATTACCTTTACAAATTAGCAGTTCTCTGGCGGCCCGTAAAGCGGCAAAAAACAGCACTTGAATTTCTAAAGGATGGCCATAAATTCCCATGCGTCTGTCTATCATACAAGCGCCATCAGGAACTAATAGCGTCGGGTACATATCAAACCGATTGGCCAAACAGATGTCCATAATTAACCTAATTCCTGTTTGGAATTGTGGTTGATAAGCCAGGGAAGGATCTTTAATAGCAACCACATAAGCACGTAATAAAATTAACCACCATAAACAAGAATCTACAGGTGTGACTCTAGCAATCGCGTGTTCACCAAAATCAGCTTCTAGAAATTCTTCCCCATTGGCAGAAACAACTTTAAAACTGGCTGGAATTAAACCTCTACCGGGTTTATAGGCATCTAGAGCCTTTTCTTTCGGCTGTAACTTTAATGTTTCTTCTAGGAAATTCTTGACAATATCTGTTCTGCCTTTAATCAGAAAAATTAACGCCGAGGAAACAAAATCTCGAATAAAACATTGGTCATAATTCAATGCTTCGACGGATGAATCATAAGCCGCTACAGTACCGACTGGCTGACCTTTGTAGTAGAGAATCGAATTCTCTAAGGACTGCCATGCTTCATTTTCTATATTTTTACTTGTCTCTAATTTGTTTAGTTGCATTACCGGACTAACTCCATTTAGATAGTAGATTTGTTGGGAGTAGATGTACCTTTAATTATTTTCTAATGCTACTTTCATCATAACTTTGAAATAGCAAATATCAATTTCTTCAAAAATACCAAAATTAAACTCAATACCTTTGCCCAACTTAAAAAAGCCTGAATTCGTAGGTTGGTTAAGAGCCATAACCCAATAAATGCGTCAGGTTGCACTGTCGCTTAAACCAACTTACAAAAAATGGCAAAGGTATTGTAAACTGCATCGTATTTAACAGTTTTTTAAATTTCTAGCAACAAGGATTCTTCTGTATGCAGAACTACCTAAATGTAGTATATCTACTTGATTAGCAATTGGCTATTGCAATGACAAAATAAATTATTCCCCTACAACTTAACAAGTTATAACGTTTTTTCAGAATATGCAATATCAACAGTTAAAAAAATTGGGGGTTTTAAACTGTTCGGCAATTTCTACCCATAAATAGCCTTATGTGACGGAACGTCCATATAATTAACTTAGTCAAGCAAGGGAGTTAATTATATGCAAAACCAAGAAGTGACTATTTCAATAGGTGATGCTGCTAAAGAGCTTGGTGTGTCAGTAAAAACTGTTCGTAGATGGGCTGATGCTGGTAAATTGCGATTTGAACGCAGTCCATCAGGGCATAGAAGATTTTTTCTTACAGATATTAAACGAATTACACCGCGAGATTTTAATCAGTTAGAAGACCGCATAACTATCAATTATGCCCGCGTTTCTAGCCATGACCAAAAAGATGATTTATCTAGGCAGATAAAGGTTTTAGAAGCTTTTAGCGGAAGTAATGGTTGGCAGTTTGAGACTATATCTGACTTAGGTAGTGGTTTAAATTACAATAAAAAAGGTCTTCAAAAACTACTGAAACGGATTATGCAAGGTGATGTAGGTAGATTAGTCCTGACTCATAAGGATAGACTTCTCAGGTTTGGTTCTGAGATTGTATTTGCAATGTGCGAAGAATTTGAAACTGAAGTTGTCATTATCAATAAATCAATCGAAGAAACCACTTTTGAACAAGAATTAGTAACAGACATGATTGAACTCATTACTGTTTTTTCAGCAAGACTGTATAGTTCGCGAAGTCACAAGAACAAAAAACTACTGGACAACGTGTCCAAAGTTATCCAAGAATCTATCCAAAACAGTTGATAGTGGATAGATATGGGTATATACTGGAAAAGTATCAATAAACATTGTCAGGTCGAAAACAATGCTTCTGTGTTTCCAAACCGCATTAATTCCAAATAACGGACAGGTTACAGCTTTCCGTAAACCCGGATTTCTCACCAAAATCCTCAAACCCTTATAAAATCTGGATTCTGGTTTTTCACACTGCATCAAAAATCAACTCCGTGAAAAATGCCCGAAACCGTTTCTCTATAAGGATTAGATAGATTGCGATAGCGTTCGCGGTAGCGTCTCGTTCGCATAGCGTTCCGAAGGAATAGAGATAGCGCGACCTAGGAATCGCATTGTTTGTGAGAAATGCGGGCTCCGTGCCTACCCCGGTATTGGGGGCAACCACGGGGGGTTTGCCCCTACTATTTCTGGTTTCTCAGAACTGACAACTAAACAATTACCCCAATAAAGCTAAGATTCTAGTATCTGTCAATGAAAATTTTTTAAGCTTTATAGTCAGCGGCAACGGTAAACACACTATGTATGATGTCCTAGATTCCCACGCAGTCCTAGAAGTGTTGCGACCAGTAGAAGATCCAGAACTTCGCAAAAGTCTGGTAGAATTAAATATGATTCGCAACGTCACAATTGATGGTGGCAAGGTTAGTTTCACTTTGGTGTTGACCACTCCGGCTTGTCCTTTACGGGAATTTATTGTCGAAGATTGTCAAAAAGCTGTGAAAAAGCTCTCTGGTGTGACAGATGTGAGTATAGAAGTAACAGCGGAAACACCCCAGCAAAAAAGCTTACCAGACCGCAACGGTGTACCTGGGATCAAAAATATTATTGCTGTTTCTAGTGGTAAAGGTGGCGTTGGTAAGAGTACAGTAGCCGTAAATATTGCCGTTGCTTTAGCACAAGCTGGCGCTAAGGTGGGTTTATTAGATGCAGATATTTATGGGCCCAATGATCCTACTATGTTGGGTTTGGGTGATGCAGAAATTAATGTCCGGTCTACAGAGGCAGGGGACATTCTTGAACCAGCTTTTAATCATGGTGTCAAGCTTGTTTCCATGGGCTTTTTGATTGATCGAGATCAGCCAGTAATTTGGCGCGGTCCGATGCTGAATGGTGTGATTCGTCAGTTTCTTTATCAAGTGGAATGGGGAGAACTGGATTATTTAATTGTGGATATGCCCCCAGGAACTGGAGATGCTCAATTAACTTTAGCCCAATCTGTACCAATGGCAGGGGCAGTGATTGTGACTACACCACAAACTGTAGCTTTGTTGGATTCCCGGAAGGGGTTGCGGATGTTCCAGCAGTTAAATGTTCCAGTTTTGGGAATTGTGGAAAATATGAGCTATTTTATTCCCCCAGATCAACCGGACAAGCAATATGACATTTTTGGTTCTGGTGGTGGTTCAAAAACAGCCGCAGAATTAGGAGTTCCTCTGTTAGGATGTGTACCATTAGAAATTTCTACCAGAATTGGGGGTGATAGTGGTGTGCCGATAGTTATTGGTGAACCTAATTCAGCCGCTGCTCAAGCATTGAAGGCGATCGCTCTCACTGTAGCAGGTAAAGTTTCCGTTAATGCGTTGACATAAGTAAAAAAGGAGTCACCGAGTCAGGAGTCACCGAGTCAGGAGTTCAGAAGAAGAAAGAAGAAAGAAGAAAGAAGAAAATTTCTCCCCTACTCCCTTACCCCCCTACTCCCTACCCCC
>NZ_JADEVZ010000078.1 GCF_015207875.1 Dolichospermum sp. LEGE 00240 | reverse complement strand
GTCCCAACCCTCTCCCTACTCAATTACAATGCCCCAGCCGCCGTTTTATCGAGAACACTATTACTTAAATGCCCTGTAATATTCATTGCTTGCAGCACCGGATAACCTTGAATACCATCAGGATAATCAATGACACTCACAGCGCCATTACCTTGACGGAAGTTCCAGAAATTTTCGTTAGATAAACCAAGAATATGGCATAACAAAGTTTTATTAGTGGCATCATGGGCAACTACTAATCCTATTTGTAATTGCTGATTTTGGGCATTTTCGACTATGGTATTCCAATCAGCAACACTGCGTTCTTTTACCTGTGTTAAATTTTCCCCTTCTGGCATTTGCACATTAGCGGGGATTGTGCGCCAACTTTCTAATTCTCCAGGAAATTCTTGCTCAATTTCTGATTCAAATTTGCCTTCCCAAAGTCCATGACTAATTTCTCTCAAACCAGCAAATAGTTCTAAGTTTAAACTGGCGTGATACTTTAAGATAATTTCCGCTGTTTCCTTGGGACGGGACATGGTACTGCTAACAGCAAAGTCAATATTTACGTCTTTGAGAAATTCTGCGGCTTTAGCGGCTTGGTTTCTGCCATTATCATTGAGGGGAATATCAATTTGTCCTTGAAATTTGCCTTGACGATTCCATTCCGTTTCCCCATGACGGACTAATAATAATCTTACACCTTTGTGACCAGGACGTAGAGAAGGGAAAGTTTCACCCAGATGTTGGGTTTGATTCATAGATTCTAACTGTACTGGTTCACCTAAACCACCGGCAAAATTCAAAATACTAATACCGCAGTTAGACTGTTGTAAACAATGGTAGCGACTGGGGGAAATTCCCAAAGCGGTGCTAATTAAGGCGCGATTAATGCCATTATGACCAACAATGAGGATAGTTTCACCTTGATGCTGGGGAAGAATCTCTTGCCAAAATTGTTTAGCTTGGGTATATAATGCTAAAACTGGGAAATGTTCTCTAGTTTCGGACTCCCCCTGTAAAACCATGTGAAATTCATGGGGACGTTCTTTCCAGGTGCGGTAATCTGCTGTTAACTTCTCTTTGACTTCACTCGTCGTCATTCCTACCCAAAGAGGTAAATCAACTTCCACCAATTGTTCATCAATTTGAATTATGGGAGCTTGTGTAGCCAATTGACTGCGGATAATTTCCGCCGTTGATTTTGCCCGTTGCAGGGGACTACTATAAATAGCTTGAAAGGAAATACTACTGAGGGCTTTACCTGCTTGACTGGCATCATTTTGACCTTTTGCGGTTAATGATGAGGCATCAATCCGCCCTTGAATACGTTTTTCTATATTGTAGGTACTTTGTCCATGACGCACGATGATCACACGGGTCATTTTTTTACTTTCCTCTTAAATAGCACTAATTTTACTACAAAATGTACCAGGAAGTCAGAATCAGGATATCCAGGATTAAAGGATGATAGGATTTACGCATTGACAAGATTCCCCAAATATGTGAGGTAAATTTTATCCCTTGTAGGGTGCGTCAGACACGATATTTTGACAAAAAAACAGATTCCCTCTATCTGACGCACCCTACTCAATAAGTTATTCCCAATTGCTCTGGAGTTGTCGTTACATCAATTCCTCGTTTGCGAAGTCCACTAGCGATCGCATTAGTGACATTTTCATCTAAATGAAATTTAATTTCTCTAACCATGACCTTCCCATGCGTTCATACCAAATAACGATATTTTGCACTTTAAAATTTATCGCAATATGCCCACAGAAACTTACACTAATAGGGATAAGATACTAATAATTAAGTAGTTAAAGACTAAACCAGGGGAAACGCATCTTATCAATAAGGGCAATTAAATCACAATAATGACCAAAATATTCGCATTAATGACAACTTATTGACAATAATTTAATCCACCACTATGACCCTGAAAAATCAATCAAACGATAAATTGGGATTTATTGGTTTATACATGAAAACGGTATTTTGTCAATAAAATTTAGATGCGTTTCCCCTGAAGACTAAACTGGATAATTTTTGATAGCGATCGCATTATACCCACTGGAGGCGATCGCTTACACTACCGGCTATCGGATACTAATAATTAGGTTGCCGACACTGAATACTAGGATCTAAAAGTCGAGTAGAAAGGCACGACTGATATATCAACGAGTCCATACGCATCTTTTGCATATCCAGTTTATTCTTTTCAATTTTCCCATCCGTGTAACCCCAATCATAACAATTACGACTGCGTTCATTTTCATATGTATTGTTGAATATACCTCCATTAAAACCCGCCGACCAACCACTGGAGTAAGCTGTTTTCCTAGAGGAATGATTTTGACAAGTTTGACGTGGATGAGAAGATTGAGCAATTAAGATAGTCTGACCTTTTCTGAAATTTTCCGTGTTAGTTGGGAGTTGATCAACTACAAGCAATTCCGATCTGTTTTGTGCTTGTACCAAGTTGATATTTCCGGCTAATACAGAAGTGATGACAGTCGTAGTCATCAACAACTTTTGAAATGTGTTCATGAGTATTTCCTTTGAGTAAGATTTTCGGGATGTTAATTATTCTTTTGGCTGTAAACCTAATTCACAAAGTGTTTTTGCTTCATCAACAGAGTAATTTTGCTCCAACTCTATTTGTGGTTTTGAACACCAACCCTGTCTAAACCACTCGTAGGAACTCTGTTTTCACGTGTTCATAATAATCCTGACCTTTACCATCTTTGTGAAAGACTCTATAAAAAGAAATGTTTTCAGTACTAATTCCTCTGTACCATCTTCCTATATAATTTGGCTTGGCTGCAACGGGAGTGCTGTGAATATTCCAACTAAATATACACACTATGGCGGTGCTGGTCATCAGTAATTTATGCAGTTTTTTCATGGGAATCTCGTAATCTCCTTAATTACTAAACCCTAAAAGATAGTTTTTGCAAATTAACAGACAAAAAAAACAGTCGCTCTATCAAAATATAACTAGCTTCGACCACCTGGCCATTCAACAACATGATGACAACCGAAATGAAACATTAAACCTGAACCAACTATTCCTATAATTGCATTTGGTGATATTATGCTAACAAACAATGTGAGACTAAAAAGCAAGATCCAACTTAGCAAAAAAAGGAACTGCTTCTTTACTTCTTCATTACCTTCACTCATTAAAAATGAAAAAGGAGATAACATGATAATCCATCCTATTTCTCGGAGTGAGAGAAACAATAATATAATTCCCAGAAACGAGCCAAAAAACAGGCTTTGAACAATCTGGTCGAATAAGCTAAGGTCTTTTTTGAAAAAGCTCCCAAGAAGTCCAAGTGAGCATCCTATAAAAAATAAGAAACTTTTAGGTGGTTCGGATTGCTGTGACATTGTAGTTTTCACTCCTGGTTAATTTCTTGCTTCAATAGATAGGAAAACATGAAAATGAGTTAGGTTGGGGTCAAGAAAAAAATCATATTACCCAACCGACAAGATAGGCGATCGCACTTGCCAAAATCATTCCCGCGTTCTCATCAAAATACTAGCCCACATTCCGCACCCATTGGTGTCACAATCGGTAATTTCGGATTTTTGAATACCTTTGAGGATAATTTTAATACAAAATAGTCTAAATCTTAGGTGGCGATAGCGAAGCGCTGCTGTAACCCACATTCCGCACTACCCGGTGTCACAATCGGTAATTTCGGATTTTTGAATACATTAAAGGATGATTTTTATACGAAAAGGTAGAAATTTTAGGTAGCGATCGCTAACCCCAAATCCCCAAACGACCATTTTTCGTTGTGTGACAGTTGAGGGTGCGGAAGATAGGCTGTAAGCACTTCGCCAATCTCAAATCCCCAAAGGACCATTTTTCGTTGTGTGACAGTTTACGGTGCGGAAGGTGGGATATAGGTTCCAAACAATCACATTGCAACCTCTAGGAAAGCATTAGTCATAGATTTACTAAATCTAGCTACAACGGGCACAATTGTTTCCATTTGATGCTGGTTGTTAGAAACAGAGGAGGCAACAGTAAATGCCTGTTTATGAGCATTTTGCTCTATCCAGTCTAGAGTTGCAAGTTGAGACTTAACTTCTGGTAGTGCCAATAACGTTGACTCAACATCATGCAAAGCTTTTACAGCACTTCCAATAGAAGCTTTTTGAATTTGAGGAGATTTCTTGCCAAAGATGCTAAGAACATCATCATAAATGGCCAGGAGACTATTCTCCTGTTTAAATTTCCAATATGCAACAAAAGTTCTTGGCAATGTAGCTGCCATTTGAGGAATGGCTGAAAGTAGTTGCATCTCAATATCACTTACAATATAGAGTTGAGATGCGAACAATACACGAAGAAAAACTTCTTCTCCTAAAATAGGACCAAAGACATCAACAAGTTCAGGTCCCCTTGTCTGAAACTGAGTTAGTACAGCATTGACAGTATTTTCGTGTAAACGAATCAAAACTTCTTTTTCCTGTGTTCCTGTATTTCTAGATCCAGCTTGAGAAATTTCACTTTGAATTGATTGATAACGAGAATCTGAAGGTGCTAGGCTAACTGCTATTGCAATATCAGACTTAGCCCCACCTTGATCGTTACTTTGAAATTTAGCAATTGCTCTTAGAGCATAGCTTTCTGCATTGTCTGAATCATAAGTAATAGTCTGGTTTAGAGAGCTGATAGTTCCCTGATAATCATCTAAATTTAACTGGGCTTGTCCCATAAACCTGTAAATTCCTGCATAAATACTCCTTAAATCCCCATTAGGTTCTCCAATCTGTCTTAAAATAAGTAAAAGCTTATTAAAGGTATGAATTGCTCCTCCAAAATCACTTGCAGATAGCTTTTCCAATGCAAGGTTGTATTGGCTTTGGCACTGCTGCACTAGATTCTCTAGCTCTCGTCTTTGCGATGCTAAAAGTTGCTGATGGGCATACATTTGCTGTTGTGCCTCAAATAGCTTTTGTCTCTCTTGTTCGTGAGCATACTCATTAGCCTTTCTACCCAGATACTTAACGCCTCTGTAGGCACCATATCCCACTGCGGCAGTTACACCCAGCTTAATGAGCGTATCACCGAAACTCCCATTTCCCATTTTTGATATCCTCTATTTGTTTTGTGTTTGTTTATTTCAGAAATTGTTAGTTAGATTGTTTCTAGTAATGTTGGGTTCTCTTTCGTCAACCCAACCTACAACTAGGATTATAAATCCTACAGCACAAATCAATACGCAAATGTGGGTGATTCTGTTAAATGTTGAACTTTGAATTGATTAATTCCACCTATTTTTGTAAAACAACACCAGTGCCATATTTCTCACCATTCATACCTCCAGGAAGACCATCTTCAAGAAAATAGTATTTTTTACCTGTGGCTGAATCTTCAATAACTTTAGGTGAAACCGTAGTACATTGATCGAATCCTGATGGATTAGGAGGACTACCAGGTAAAGGAAAATTAAAAAGTCCTTTATGTGCAACACACCGACCAAAAGATACTGGGATGTAGCAACCTCCTGTTTGGACTACAGAACCAGGAATACTGGGTTTCACCCTAGTTGTTCCCTCGCTATCCCGATAACATCTGTATGTAGTACGAGATTGCGCTTTAGCTATATTTACATTCCAACCAAACATAGAAACTATGACCGTTGTACCAATCAATAATTTATGGAACTTTTTCATGGTGATGTCCTTGATTACTAAAAATTGAAAGAGAGTTTTTGCAAATTAATAGATGGTAAAATCTGAAAATGAGTTAGGTTGGGGTCAAGAAAAAAATCATATTACCCAACCGACAAAACAAAGAATGGTGTTAGGTTTCCTTTCGTCAACTTAACCTACAACTAAAACTTGATTTTCGGCTCTTGACACACACGACTAGGATTGTTTAGTCTATTGGCAAGACAAGATATATATAAATAAGTCTCAGATGTGTCTCTTTTTGCAGATGTCATCAATCCATCTGAAAAACCAATGTTGTAGCAGCGAAGACGGTTTCCACCTTGATAAGAATTATTGGGTTTACCTAGATTAAAACCATCCGACCAACCGCTATCATAAGCAGTTTTGAAGGAAGAATCATTTTTACATTCACTTCGAGAAAGATTAGATTGTGCTTGAGTCACGCTAATATTCCACCCAAATATAGATCCTATTACACTAGTAATTATCAACAATTTATGAAACTTGTTCATGGTGATGTCCTTGATTACTAAAAGTTGAAAGAGAGTTTTTGCAAATTAATAGATAGGAAAAATTGAAAGTGAGTTAGGTTGGGGTCAAGAAAAAAATCATATTACCCAACCGACAAAACAAAGAATGGTGTTAGGTTTCCTTTCGTCAAACCAACCTACAACTATTAAAAACCGCCTGGATTCCTCACCGCCTCCAACCGCCTGAATCCCAACCGCCTGGATTGTTTTCAATACTGCGCCAGCCACTACCACCAATGAAGCGATCTGTATCTCTCATCGAACCCCGCAACCATTCGCGATTAGGGTCGAGGTCAGTGTTAGGGAGTTTAAGAACTGGGTTTGTAGGATTTGGTTCTTGATATTGAGAGGAAGGAGAATTTTGATTTTGCCTACATTCTCCGGGAATTGCGTCTGCTGCTGCTCTAGCATTACCTGTAATTACTAAACCCAACAAAGAACCGATCGCTGCTCCAGTGCAATGTGCTGGTAAAGATTGCGCTTGAGCTATATTTACATTCCAGCCAAACATAGAAACTATGGCTGTTGTACCCACCCAAAATTTATGAAACTTGTTCATAGTAATTTTTACTCCTGGTTTATATTTTTGTTTATTGCTCATAATTAAAGCATTGATTTTTGGGAAGAATAGATAAATTGAATTAATTTCTTAATTAGTTCTGATATCACTGTAACTGTTGAAAAAAAATCAAGTGGATTAGCTAAATTCCATAAGTGCATGAAAAAATTTTCAATCAAGACCACAAAAATGGAACAATTATGGATTTTTCTCAAGAGGGTGTGCAATTGCAATTTAAGCGATGCTACTGTAGATGCGATGCCTGCGGCGTAGCGATCGCCATAAGATGACACCACATATCAAGTGTTTTAGGTATAGTTTGTTGGGTAGCGATCGCACTATATTCTATTATTAGACTGGATGAGTTGCCTGAGATCCCAAAGGCTTTACCCTAAGTATACTTACTTAGAAGTGGCAGGTCGACAGGCATTACTTAGAATGTTTAAAGAAACTTGCTCAGGAGAAAGCCTAAAATGCCACTACGATTAACACCAGAAGCATTTGATAATATTTATCATGAGCAACTAACGCCTATTCAAAAACGAATTTTGCGTCGTCTCCTGCGGGGGAAGTCATATCAGTCAATTCGTGGAGATAAGACGGTTTGGATTGATCGTGAGGTGTTGACTGAAAGAAATCGAGAAAACTTGCCACCACGACAACGAGAACGGTTGGAGATGCTTGAAGCCGGCCAATTAATGGAACAGTCCCTACTAGCGCATCATTTACGGGGAATTTGCCAGACTTTTGGCGTTGAATCAACGGGAAATTTAACAGATGATTTACGACAGGTTATTAAAAATTGCGCCATGTATATCCCTGATTTTGTGACCATAGACGCACTAGAACAATATGAATTAAACAATTCTCCTATGCCCAATGGTCTTGTTTCCACTGATTCAATTTATTATCAGGAACGTTCTCCTATTGAGCAGAATTGTTATGCTTGTTTAAATAATGCTGGAGAGCAAGCTATCTTGTTACGCCTAAAAGCGCCGAATCTGATGGGGAAGACATCATTAATGAGACGATTGTTAAACAATACAATGGTTAAAAATGGTCAAGGTAAGGCCGTCTATTTAGACCTAAATACTGACCGCGAGATCTTAACTCCAGATGTTTTTTATCCATGGCTATGTAACCAAATCGGCCGTCAAATCGGACTTGATATTCGTGAAAATCTCAGGTCACAATGGGATAAGGAGTCTCCTGCTTCCTCGGCTTGTGATTATTTTCTTGAGGATTTTATCCTTAGCCAAATTGATAAACCAATATTTCTTGGCTTAGATAATTTGCTCTGTGTTTGTAAGAATCCAGCGTTGATAGATTTCTTGGAAAAATTACGAGCATGGCATGAAAAAGGCGTAAACAATCAATTGTGGCGAAAGTTAGTGCTGATTTTGGCCTATTCTACAGATGATTATGTAATCAAAGGCCTGGCTGGATCTCCTCTGTCAAACGTAGGTAAAGGACAAGAGTTGAGAGAGTTTAATGATCAGGAAGTTTTAAATTTATCTCAAAAACATAGTCTCAGATTGACAGAGACAGAACGAAAAGATTTGCAAGAAATGATTGGAGGGCATCCCTATTTGATTCGCCAAGCTATGTACTCCCTAAGCCAACAGAAAGAAACACTGGAGACTATCTTAGAGAAGGCGGAAACTGAGGTAGGAATTTATCATGAGTATCTCTCTCGCCTCTATAGGAGTATTTGTCAATATAGTCTCAAGGAATGTCTCAAAAAAGTCATTGAAAGCAATCGACCTGTAGTGCTAAATCCAATAGAAACGTTTGATTTATATAGCTTGGGATTAGTATTAAAAACAACAGACGGTGTTGAGATACGCTGTCGCTTATACCGCGAATATTTTACAAGGTATTTAGCCCTTTAAATTGCAATTATTTTAGCAATACCGTTCCAACCTAGTTCAGGAATAAACAATGATTAAAAATTTCTATAAATATGGAGGCGGACTCAATCCCCATACGCCGAGCTATGTCAAGCGTTTTGCGGATGATCAGTTATATGAACTGTTAAAACAAAATTATTTTTGTTATGTTTTTAACTGTCGCCAAATGGGAAAGTCATCTCTTCAGGCTCAAGTAAAAATGCGTCTAGAAGCTACTAATGCCCAGGGAAATCAATGTGTTTATTTGACGCTTCAGGAGATGGACTGTAGCCAATCTATTTCTGAAAATCAGTGGTATCGCGAGTTTTCTAAAAAAATATTTCGCAATTTAAACTTGCAGAAACAAACTGATTTCAATGAATGCTGGTCGAGGTTCTCTGGACAAGGAGCTATTAGCTCTTTTTCGGATTTTATGGCGGAAATTTTATTGCCATCTACTTCTTCTAATTTAGTAATTTTTATTGATGAGATTGATAGAATTTTAGAACTATCTTTTAGAGATAATTTTTTTGGTTTGATTCGTACTTTTCATGAAAAGCGGGCAGAGTACGATGACTTTAATCGTTTAACGTTTTGTTTTTTAGGAGTAGCAACACCGAATGATTTAATTCAAAATCCTTTACAGAGTCCGTTTAATATTGGTCGAGCTATTGAGCTAAGAGGGTTTGAATTTAATGAAAGTTTAGTTTTAGCGCAAGGACTACAGGACGTGGCGAGTGTTCCAGAAGAAGTCTTGAGAGAGATTTTATTTTGGACGGGAGGACAGCCTTTTTTAACACAAAAAGTTTGCGCTTTGTTGGTTGAATCTCAGATTAGGATTGGGGAAGGTCAAGAAAAGTCTTTTATCGAGGAATTCATCTACTCATCAATCATCCGTAACTGGGAAGGACAAGATGAGCCTATCCATTTAAGAAGCATTAAAAATCGATTATTGGCAAAAGAAGTATTGACTGGAAAGTTGTTGGAAATTTATCGCCATATTCTACAAAATGGTTATTTTACTACCGAGGGAAATCAGTTAGAATCGGAGTTACGCTTATCGGGTTTGGTTGTTAAGAGAAATGCAGATTTAGAGATTTTTAATCCTATTTATCGAGAGGTTTTTTCCCTGGAGTGGGTACAAAAGCAGTTAGATAGTTTACGCCCTTATGCTATCGCTTTGAATGCTTGGCTTGCTTCGGAGAAAAATAATACTTACTTGTTGGACGAGACTGAAACGGCGCGGGCGGATATTTGGAGAGAGGGAAAATTTTTAACCCGAGAGGATGAGGAGTTTATCCGAGATAGTAAGTTAGCCCAAAAGGATAAAGACTCCGCTCAGAAAATTGAGGCGGAAAGAGAAGCGAAAAAAATTCTAGAGAAAGCGAAAAAGAAAGCTCAAAAAGCTTTAATCGGATCAATCATTGCCAGTGCGTTGATCATAGCGGGAACATTGATTTTTGCGACTGTTCAAACTAACAAGGCGGAAAAAGCCCGTCAAGCTGCCATCGGGGTAACGCGATTAGAGCAACGGGGGATAGGTTTAGCTAGACGTTTTGAAAGGGAGGGTGAGGGACAGATAAAGCTATTATTAGAAGCGATCGACGGAGGCCAAGAATTACAGGCGATCGTGAAAACCAGGGCGATCGATAAATACTCTAGCCCCGGACTTCTGTTCGCTTTACGGACTATTCTCGATGGAATAAGGGAACAAAATCATTTAGATGGTCATCGCTTTTCCGTCGGCAGTGTTGCCTTTAGTCCCGATGGTCAGTATCTCGCCACGGGATCAAGTGATGGAACCACTCGTCTTTGGGATCGACAAGGTAATTCTCTTGTAGAATTTAAGGGGCCTGGACAGGATGTTGTTGTGAGTGTTGTCTTTAGTCCCGATAGTAAATATCTCGCTACGGGCGCAATGGATAGTACCGCTCGCCTTTGGGATCTGCAAGGAAATTTGCTCGCCGAATTTAAAGGGCAATCTGTTGTTTGGAGTATCGCCTTTAGTCCCGATGGTAAATATCTCGCCACGGGTTCAAGGGATACTGAGGCTCGTCTTTGGGATCTTCGGGGCAATATGCTTGTGGAATTCAAGGGGCATGGAGAGGATGTCACAAGTGTGGCTTTTAGTCCCGACGGCAAGTATCTCGCCACGGGTTCAAGGGATCATACGGCTCGTCTTTGGGATCTTCGGGGCAATATGCTTGTAGAATTCAAGGGCTATCGAGAGGCTATCACAAGTGTGGCTTTTAGTCCCGATAGTAAATATCTTGCCACAGGGTCATGGGGTAAAATAGCTCGCCTTTGGGATCTTCGAGGCAATTCCCTAGTGGAATTCAAGGGGCATCGGGATGGAATCGACAGTGTTGCTTTTAGTCCTGATGGCAAGTATCTCGCTACGGGATCATCGGATCGAAGCGCTCGCTTATGGAATCTCCAAGGCAATCTTATCGGGGAATTTAAAGGGCATCGGGATGTAATCAACAGTGTTGCTTTTAGTCCTGACGGCAAGTATCTCGCTACAGGATCATCGGATCGAAGCGCTCGCTTATGGAATCTCCAAGGCAATCTTATCGGGAAATTCAAAAAACATCGGGATTCTGTCCAAAGTGTCGCTTTTACTGCGGATAGCAAATATCTCGTCACGGGGGTAGGGGGATGGGATGACACCGCTCGTTTTGAGGATCTTCAAGGTAATTCCTTGGTGGAATTTAAACATCCACGTCATGTCACGAGTGTCGCTTTGAGTGCCGACGGTAAATATCTTGCCACGGGGTCATGGGACTGGATCGCCCGTCTGTGGGATCTGCAAGGGAATTTACTCGTAGAATTCAAGGCACACGAAGGGAATTTAACAAGCATTGCTTTGAGTTCCGATAGCCAATATCTCGCCACGGGATCAACTGAGGGAAACGCTCGTCTTTGGGATCTGCAAGGGAATTTACTCGTAGAATTCAAGGGGCATCGAGAAACTGTCACAAGTGTGGCTTTTAGTCCCAATGGGAAATATCTCGCCACTGGGTCAGGAGACTCAACTTTCCGTATCTGGGATCTTCGAGGTAATTTGCTCGTAGAATTCAAGAATCATCAAGGCTCTCGTAGCAGGATCAGTGTA
The DNA here is from genome assembly GCF_015207875.1 of Dolichospermum sp. LEGE 00240. Classification (GTDB taxonomy): domain Bacteria; phylum Cyanobacteriota; class Cyanobacteriia; order Cyanobacteriales; family Nostocaceae; genus Dolichospermum; species Dolichospermum gracile. The sequence goes on along the minus strand of NZ_JADEVZ010000078.1, from coordinate 12,201 downwards.
GCCTTCAGTCCCGATGGAAAATATCTAGCTACGGGTTCAACGGATAATACGGCGCGCTTGTGGGATCTGCAAGGTAATTTACTCGTCGAATTCAAGGGACATCAGGAGAATGTCGATAGTGTAGCGTTTAGTCCCGATGGTAAGTATCTCGCCACTGGTTCAAATGATAATACGGCTCGCTTATGGGATCTGCAAGGCAATATCCTCGCAGAATTCAAAGGTCATCGAGAGGATGTCAAAAGTGTAGCGTTTAGTCCCGATGGTAAGTATCTCGCCACTGGTTCAAATGATAAAACCGTCAGACTTTGGCCGATTGAAGATTTAGACGCTTTACTCGTCCGGGGATGTCATTGGCTGAAAGATTACTTTGTCTCCCACCCGCGAGACTTACAAGAACTTCCCGTCTGTCAACAAGCTCTGAAAACTTCTCGCTAACTTGCGATGTTCTCAGCCATACCTTGAAAAAAAATTCATACTCCTCCTTTTGATGGTCTGAATTATCAACTTTTTTTCCGCTAGAAAATACTCTAAAAAATACTTAATATACATACACCAACAATGATAATAATACAACCTAACAATCTATGTTTAATATTTTTTTCATGAAAGAGGAAATAGCCATATCCTACAGTCATCAATAAACTGGTTTGTTTTACCGCTACCGAATTTGCTGCTACTGTAGATGCGATCGCCATCACATGACACCACATATCAACTGCTTTTAAGCTACCTAATAAAACTAATTTATAGAAATTACTTTTTAACTTAGAAAACCAATTAGGAGAGCAAATTATTACAATAGGCAAAGTCATGATAGCTGTACAAAAATAGAGGGAAGCTGAGAAAAATAATGGTGAGGAATTTTTTGCCCCAACTTTATCAAAAGAAGTAGTTAAAGCCCAGAGGAAGGCTACTATTAACATTAATTGAGAAGATTGGGTAGTCATCAAAGATGTTAACGGTGCGAGATAATTATTTTCCTTGGGTTTTAAATTTAAAAAATATCCACCAAAACATATTAATAAAATACCTATAAGTTGTGCTTTTCCAGGAAACTCATTCAGAATTAAAGGAGAAGCGATCGCTAAAAATAACGGCGAAAATCCCATTAACGGTATGGTTAAAGATATATCCCCAAAACGCAACGCCCTGATATATAAAATGCCGCCAATAGTGGATAGAGTAGCATCAGCTAACAAAGCCCACCAAAAATCTTTCCCGATCGCAGGTACTGGGTTAGGTGATAATAGCAACCAAGGAATATAAATAATTAGAGTAAATGTCCTTAGCGCCCACGCAACTAAATACTCATCTAAGGGTTGATTGCCTTTATTTGTTACAACTTTACTCAAGACATCTCGCAGAGATTCAAAGGTAGCAGCCGCCAGTGAGAAGTATAGCCAAGTCATGGAGTTTAAGAGTAGTAAATATTAGATAGTGGGATGTAAATAAGTAGTGTTAGGTTTCCTTTTGTCAAACTAACCTGCAATTACCTAGAAGGGGCGATCGCTACGCCCGCCGCAGGCATCGCTCACATTACACTACATTTAGATGATTACAAGTTATCTAACACACGGTCGGGTGCAATGATTTGTTAGACCTCAAATGCGATTACAGTAGCAATGGAAGCTATAATTTCCAGCATTGTAATTTCAGAAACCCTCCCTAATTTACGAATAAACCTTTGTAAATCCGCTCCCCTTAGTTGGAGAGTATCAATTGCAGAATCTTTATTCAATCTATTGATACTGTTAGGTTCAATTTTAACGTGCCAGAAATTTGATGAAAAATATGTTTTCCAGTCTGTAATAGGAGCAATAAGCTTGATAGGAAGCTTTCCTACTGAATCCGAACTGATGACGACAGCAGGACGCACTTTTTTGATTTCTGCACCAACAGTAGGATCGAAGTTGACTAACCAAATTTCTCAACGTTTTGGCAGATCAGGGTTAATACTCAATGATGTCACCTGCCATTAACTCTTGCCATTCAGAATCTTGTTGATAGTGAGAGAGCATTATATCAGCTTGACTTTCGAGAATATTCCTACGTTCAGTCATTGGTAACTTCAGAAAAGCAAGACGCTGTTTTAAGGATGGAGAGATATCTTCGGTGGTAGAAGAATCAGAACTAACTTCTTCAACCAAAATAACTACTTCAACAGTTTGTCCTACAGTCAGATCTGGAGATTGAATTTCAATTCTATTTCCTGGTAGGACTTTTGCTGTCGTGTACAAAGTTGATTTGACCATTTTCAGCCTTTTGTTTAAGTATTTTTATTGTAGTTTATAATATCGGCGATCGCACAATTAATTATAATCATCCCTAATGGAATAGTTTGTTGGGTTTCGTTCCTCAACCCAACCTACCAGATCGGACCAAATCACCGAGGCTATCCCCGTGAGAGTAGCATTGCATTTTATTAATCTTAGTTAGCGCGCAAGTCTCTTTTAATAGACTAAAAACTCTGATTGAACCATTAGAAAGGACTTGATAGTTCCACCAATTTAATGAGCCATTATAACCTGTTTTCACGTTTTGATAATAATCATGAACTTTACCATCTTTTTGAAAGACTCTATATTTAGAAATGTATTCATTACTAAGTCCCACATTGTACCATCTTCCTATATAATTTGGCTTGGCTGCAACGGGAGTGCTGTGAATATTCCAACCAAATATAAAAACTATGACGGTGGTAGTAATCAGTAATTTATGGAACTTTTTCATGGTAATTTCCTTAATTACTAAACAGTAAGACAAAGTTTTATCTAGGATTGTAAATTGTACAGCACAAATCAATAGATTTACCAGGAACACGCTTGGGTGTACTGTAACCTATGGATTTATAAGAGTTAGAACTTACTACTTGAACAGTGACAGATATGTCTTGTTTAAGATTTTTAATTGTGATCCAATTTGCGAAAGGATTAAAATTTCCTCTAGAAGATGGGTTTTGATTCAGCAACTCTGGTTTTACATTATCTATCTCTATCCTAATATCACCAAAAGTGTAATTACCATCTCGACGAAGATTAATCTTTCCTTGTTGTCTAAGTTTGTGGATTGCATTAACGGCAAACTGAACCGTATCACCAATACTAGGTTGAGATTGAGCAATTAAGATAGTCTGACCTTTTCTGAAATTTTCCGTGTTAGTTGGGAGTTGATGAACTACAAGCAATTCCGATCTGTTTTGTGCTTGTACCAAGTTGATATTTCCGGCTAATACAGAAGTGATGACAGTCGTAGTCATCAACAACTTTTGAAATGTGTTCATGAGTATTTCCTTTGAGTAAGATTTTCGGGATGTTAATTATTCTTTTGGCTGTAAACCTAATTCACAAAGTGTTTTTGCTTCATCAACAGAGTAATTTTGCTCCAACTCTATTTGTGGTTTTGAACACCAACCCTGTCTAAACCACTCGTAGGAACGTCTACCTCCAAACTCGCGCCGATTGTCACTTTGTCTTTTATATTGACCTTCTGTGTGGGCGCTACATCCTTTGTCTCTCCAGCTTTTACCCTCTAGCCATCTTGTATCACTGTCACCTAAATCAACTAAATAACGTCCATTAGTTTGGGAAACTGATTTAGCAACATATTTTTTACTTATCAAACGTTGAACACATTCAGCTAGATTGCTTTTTTGACACTGTGCTAATGCTGTATCTGGAGAAACACCTAAATTTGTATATTGTTGAACGCACTGAAGAACTGCTGCATCTTGAGCTTGAACCAACGTTTCACCCAGAGGAAGGCTAAGAAATGATCCTATGGTTGTAGCAGCGATGATGAGTTTAGATAAGTGATTCATGGTAATGTCGTGAATAACGTCAATAAATAGTTAAAGGCTAAACCGGATAATTTTTGATAGCGATCGCATTATACCGCGCATTATACCCACCGCAGGCGATCGCTCACATTACGCTATCTTGGTTAATTAATTCATTGTTTGGTTAAACGAGTACCTGTGTCCAAATTTAGCAACCCATCTGGAATTATTTGATATTTTCTCTCACCAGATAATCCTGCTGAACTTCTCACCCGAACATAAATTAAATCTCCCGTACGTTTCCAAATACCTTGTATATTGGTAATTCTTGTCCGCGGACGGGTGTAACCACTGTTAATGAAAGATGAGCATTTTTCTAGAAAATCCCCACTGTCATAAAAGAACGAAATACAGTCTTGCTTTATTCCTACATCACTGTCATTCTTGGTTGAATTATAAGCAGCAATTAATTTGGGGCTATTTTGTGCTTGAGTGCTGTGAATATTCCAGCCCAATATAGATGCTATGACTGTAGTAGTTATCAGCAAATTATGAAACTTTTTCATGGTAATGTCCTTGTTAATATATGTCTAGTGGGAAATATTTGATATTGGGTTTTGCCATGTTAAACCAACCTACGACTTTTGCTGTCGTGTACAAAGTTGATTTGACCATTTTTAGCCCTTTGTTTAAGTACTTTTATTGTACTTTATAATATTTGGCGATCGCACTTAAACTCACAGATTCAATCAATGTGCATGGTGCGTTCCCCAAAAATCTATTGGTGGAGCGGTAGGACTTGCATTAGGGAACGCACCCTACGGCTGTTATCTTTTATCGAATCTATTGTATTAGCTGAGATTTCAATCAATTCCAGACTATTTTGTGCTTGAGTTGTGTGAATATTCCAGCCCAATATAGATCCTATGACTGTAGTAATTATCAGCAATTTCTGAAACTTTTTCATGGCGATGTCCTTGATTACTAAAAGTTCAAAGAGAGTTTTTGTAAGTTATTAACAGATAGAAAAAACTGAAAATTAGTTAGGTTGGGAGCAAGAAAAAATATCATATTACCTAACCGAGAAGATAGGCGATCACACTATTGAAAAGTAAATTTTACAAGTGTTGAAAAAACATGATACTTTTTGCCATTATTATTTTCTACTATCTCCCCTTTCCCAAAGTCTGTTTTGATCCAAAATCCGGGGCGTAACCACTCTTGTCCGCAGTTGTACCATTCGTGGGTAGTCAATCCTATAGGGTCAGGTTCATTATTTTTAAAAAAACACTGTTTTTTTGTCAATGGAACAAAACAAGCTTCTGAACTTACTTTTCCACCCATAAGATATGGACCAGTAAAACTACCTGCTATTGCAGGAGTAACACGATATTTCCGTTGACCATCTATTGTTTTATAACTTTCACATTTATAAGTTTTTAGCTGGGCTGCAACGGGAGTGCTGTGAATATTCCAGCCAAATATAGATGCTATGACTGTAGTAGTTATCAACAATTTATGGAACTTTTTCATGGTAATGTCCTTGTTAATATATGTCTAGTGGGAAATATTTGATATTGGGTTTTGCCATGTTAAACCAACCTACGACTTTTGCTGTCGTGTACAAAGTTGATTTGACCATTTTTAGCCCTTTGTTTAAGTACTTTTATTGTACTTTATAATATTTGGCGATCGCACTTAAACTCACAGATTCAATCAATGTGCATGGTGCGTTCCCCAAAAATCTATTGGTGGAGCGGTAGGACTTGCATTAGGGAACGCACCCTACGGCGTTAAGCTTGGTAAATCTCCTAGAGCAGGTATGATGTTTTAATGAAATAGTGGTTGAAAATATTCTTCTGTTTGGAAATGTTGGGTTTTGCTGTTGCTCTACCCAACTTACAACTTTAATTTCGGATAAAAGCAAGTGCTTTATTATATGCTATTTCAACCTCTGTAGCACAAGCTTTAACCTTAGAATCAAAAGGGTTTGTTCCTAGATCAAGACACCGTGTGACTCTATCCCTCCTTACATTTACGGTTATCACTCAACCTAGAAAATAGGATATATTAACCTAGCATCCATCAAGTGTAGCAAGACAATTGGATTGTCTTTGACTTTCTTGGTCAAGTCGTCGTTGTTCTTCCCAAAAAGCATCTCTTTCTGCTTGAAATTGTTCAAGTCGTGCTTGCTGCGATTGCGATGAAGAAGTAGTTGTAGGAGTTGTAGGAGTTGTAGTAGTACGATCAGGTTGAGTTGCAGGAGTTGTAGTAGTACGATCAGGTTGAGTTGCAGGAGTTGTAGTAGTACGTTGAGGATTATTATTGTTATTTTGAGATTGAGGTGTACCACCACCAGTATTGCTAGATGTACCTCCACTACAGGAAGTTAGCATTACAGCAGTGAGCAGAACGGTTGTTGTACCCACCCAAAATTTATGAAACTTGTTCATAGTAATTTTTACTCCTGGTTTATATTTTTGTTTATTGCTCATAATTAAAGCATTGATTTTTGGGAAGAATAGATAAATTGAATTAATTTCTTAATTAGTTCTGATATCACTGTAACTGTTGAAAAAAATCAAGTGGATTAGCTAAATTCCATAAGTGCATGAAAAAATTTTCAATCAAGACCACAAAAATGGAACAATTATAGATTTTTTCTCAAGAGGGTGTACAATTGCAATTTAAGCGATGCTACTGTAGATGCGATGCCTGCGGCGTAGCGATCGCCATAAGATGACACCACATATCAAGTGTTTTAGGTATATATAGTTTGTTGGGTTTTCTCAACTCAACCTTGTATAATATATTTAGAAAAATTAATTTACATTCATCTTATTAAGAGGTGTAAAAATATGACTGAAACTAAATCTCATAAAGTGGTACGTCGAGGCAGATTATTTCCTGAAATTCAGTGGACAGAAGACAGGATCAATCTGTATAGAAGTGACCTGGAAACTCATCATCAACGCTGTAGAGTGGTTTTTGAAAAATTGCAACCAGATTTGATCAAAAATCATTATAACTGGTTTATGGCAGTTGATTCAGAAAGTGGAGATTATTTCCTTGATAAAGATGAAGAAGTTGTTACTCAAATGTTTTTGCAAAAACATCCAACTGCTATACCCTTTATTTTTGTGATTAATGAAACTGGAGTAGCTGGTAGGATATGATTCTAGGCGATTTTGGAAGTGATGGGGAGATTTTTTTTGAAATTGATTTAATTACTGCTGATGATTTAGAATTACCAGTAACAGCAATGTTAGATACTGGTTTTACAGAGTTACTTGCTGTTAATTCTCAAGATTTAGAAGCATTAGGTTGGCGTTTTTTGCGGGAAAGACCACTCAAAACAGCGCAGGGAATCAATACTTTTAGGATTTATTTAGGAAAGGTACGTATTGACGGAAGAGAGTTTGAAATTCCGGTTTATGGTGGTGAGGAAATTACAGAAATTTTACTTGGTAGTCAATGGTTGAAGATTATGCGATTAGTTGCGGATATGTCCGCAGATGTTTTAAGTTTGGAGATAGTTTGAGAAATCTATAGGGTTGTGTAATATCTTTTTACACACGGGTAGTTCCTTTAAAACTTTCGGGTGAGAGATAAAATAATCACTTAGCCGATGACATCCCCGTGCAAGCAATTCATATAGTGTTTCTACACGCCATAATCGAGCCGTTCCATCACTTGCACCGGAAGCGAGATATTTACCATCAGGACTAAAAGCTATAGTGCTGACACCCCTGCGATGTCCCCTAAATTCTCTAACCACATTCCCCTTCAAATCCCAAAGTCGGATAGTCCTATCATTTGAACCAGTAGCGATAAGTTGACCATCAGGACTGAATACTACACTATTAACACTTCCTTCGTGTCCTTTTAACTCTCTAATTAAATTACCTTTGAGATCCCAAACACGGGTTGTACCATCTTCTGAAGCAGTAGCAACGAGTTGATCATCAGGACTAAATGCTACACTACGAACATCCTTTTTATGTCCTTTTAATTTTGTGACTACTACATTTCTTTCAATATCTAAAACAACAGCAAGTACCAAATCTTTACCTCGAATACCCTCTAAACGACCAACTTCCTTTGATAAACCCATAGCTAAAAGCTTGCTATCATGGCTAAAATTTATAGTTAGAAAGATACTTTTTTTAAACTTAAACTGTTTTAGTAAATTTCCTTTAATATCCCAAAGTTTTACAGTATCACCCATGGGAACAGTCGCAATCAACTTTCCATTAGGACTTAAAATCATGTCATTAATATACTCGTCATAAGCCTTAAATTCCCTAATTAAACTACCTTGACGATTCCAAATCCGAATTTTTTTATCCCATGAACTCGTAAATAAAAACTGACCATCTGGACTAAATGCTATACTCGTCACCCAATCTTGATGTCCTTCTAGTCTAGCTATTAAATTACCTTGAAGATCCCAAATACGACCAGCTTTATTTTCTGAAGCAGTTGCAATTAAATTACCCTCCCGATTAAAGGTTATGCTTCTGACATTAGGCCAATGTTCTTTAAATTCTCTTATAAAACTGCTTTGAAGATCCCATACACGAACAGTTTCATCATCTGAGGAACTAAAAACAGAAAGACCATCTAAACTAAAAGCTACACTTTTAACACTTTGCTCATGTCCTTTCATTTTCTCTATTAAATTACCTTTAAGATCCCAAAGTCTAACCGTACTATCATCTGCACCACTAGCAATAAATTGACCATTAGGACTAAAAGCTACACTATTTACACCTTTTTGATGTCCTTTAAATTCTTCTATTAAATTGCCTTTAAGATCCCAAAGTCTAACTGTATTATCATTTGCACCACTGGCAATAAATTGACCATTAGGGCTAAAAATTACACTTTTAACACTTTGTTGATGTCCTTTAAATTCTTTGATTAAATTGCCTTGAAGATCCCACATTCTAATGGTATTATCATCCGCACCACTAGCAATAAATTGACCATTGGGACTAAAAACTACACTATTTACACCTCCTTCATGTCCTTTAAATTCTTTGATTAAATTGCCTTTAAGATCCCAAAGTCTAATGGTATTATTTCTCATTCCTGTAGCCAAAAGTTTAGCATCAGGACTAAAAACCATACTTAAAACTGGACTAAAAAATAAACCATAACTATTCCTAAGAACTTCCTCAAAAACTTTAAACTCAGCTAGTAATTTACCATCAAAATCTAAAATTCTAGTAGTGTTATCCATGGCAACAGTCGCTAAAATCCGACCCTTTGAGCTAAAAGCTACTTCTCTTACACTATCTTTCCCAAACTCACTTTTTAATCGGGTTATTACATTACCTTTCAAATCAGTAATAGCAGTTGTATCACCAAATGTGGAAATAAAAGCCAGGTGTTGATTATTAGGAATAACTACAAATTTATCAGTATAAGGAATATCACCAAAACGATTTTTTTCGCGGTTATAATCTAGAATATTATGTAAAGCATTTAAAGGACTGATAGCCGGATATTGATCTAAACTGCTATTTCCAACTAATTGTTTTAGCTCTTGTGCAGTTTTCATTGACTCAATTAAAAGTGCAATTTGATCTTCTGTATCTGATAAAAATCTGCGAATGATATGAGTTCCTTCCCGTTCTAATTGTGTTCCCTTAATAGCTACTTGTCGCAATTGTTCTGCTCTTTCTAAACTTCTGACAGACTCTTCTAGTTTTTGACGATTCACTTGCAGATTAAGCTCAATTTTTCGTAACTCATTTTGATTTTCCTGATTTTGAACTTCCGCTTTTTGCTTTTGCTTTAAAATCACCTGACGTTCTTTTTCTAAAGCTATTTTTTGTACTTGAAATTCCCCAACCTGTTGTTGAGCTTTATTTCTGTCTGTTTCCAATCTTTTTAAATTACCTTGAGCTAAAATTAATTGCTGATTTACTTGTTTTGCTCTTAACTCAATTTGACTACGTTCTCGACTCACACGAGTTATCTGTTTTCCAATTCTATCTCGTTCTTTTTTTGTATTAGTTAACTCTTGAGTTGCTTGATTAGCCTTTTGAGATGCTTTTTCAGCTTTAGTAACTTGGATAAACGCAAAAATTAATGTACCAGTTAATACTAATAAACTAGCAGTTATAGAAACAATTAATAACCTGCGGGCTTTTTGCTTTTCCTGTTCAGCTATCTTTCTATCTTTCTCTGCTTGTTGTTTAGCAAGCTCTAAAATTTGTTTTGCTTCATTTTCTATTGCGAGTTGTTTGCCAAATTCATGGGACTGTTCAGTTAATTTACTATCATTTAAAAATTCTTCATCATCTTTACTAATACTTTTATTCTGTTTCCAAGCTAAAGCGTGAATCAGAACTTCTCCGGTTAATAGATAAGCTGGATTTTTACCAGAACTTAACCATAAATTAAAGGACTGATAATAAGGTCGTATAGTATCTAACTGTTCCTGAACCCAATCTTGATTAAAAATTTCTTGATAAATAGGATTAAAAACTTCTAAACCTCCATTCCTTTTAACTACTAAACCAGACAGTCTTAGTTCTGATTCAAATTCTTTTTCTTTACCCAAAAAAGTTCCATGCTTGAGAATATATTGATAAATTTCTAATAATTTTCCAACTCGGTTTTCATTAGCAATCAATCTGGTTTTGATTTGATCAAAATGTTGATAATCATGCCAATTTTTGATAATTTGAGAATAGACGAACTGCTGAATAGTTAATTGTTCTTTTCCTTCAGATACCTTAATATCTGACTTAACTAACAAATCACAGACAGTTTGAGTTAAAAAAGGTTGTCCCCCAGTCCAATATAAAACTTGTTTCAATGTTTCACGTTCGTTACTAGCTAATCCTTTTAAACCTTCAGCCAAAACTAAACTTTCATGAAACTCAAAGCCATTTAATTCCACAGCTTTACCAATATTAAAAGGACTCTCTACTGGATTTTTAATTAAGTCACTTGGAGTCGCTACTCCTAACAAACAGAAAGTCAATCTGTGGTAATTTATATTTTGATTTCTCTGGTTATAGAAAAATCTGATCAAGGCAAAAAAGTTATCTCGAAATGGTAAACTGAATGAGCAATCAATTTCATCTATGAAAATTACAATTTTCTTTTGGACTAAAGTTAATAATTCATGGGAAACAAAATTATTTAACAATTGACTAGATGATAGATATGGTCTTGATTCTATCCAACTACCTAAATCTATTTCTATTTGTTGTTCTAAAGAAATTGCATTCAACAGATTGTAAATAAATGAAACATACCATTCCTGCTGAGTAACTTGAGTTCCAATACCTTGTAGATCAATATCAATACAAAAAAATCCTTCTTTTTTTAACTTATGTTGAGTTTGATCTTTAATTGAAGATTTCCCCATCTGACGACTGTTAAATACATAGCAATATTCCCCTTGCTTTAATAAATTAAATAATTCTGTATCTGCTGTTCTGATCACATAGCTAGGACTATTTGTTGGTAATGTTCCTCCAACTTTATAGAATGAACTACTCATTTTTTTATCCTCCGATAATAAATAGACTTTCTAAAGAAACGTAGTAAAATATTCCCGGTATAGCTGACATCTAGGTTCAACTTTGTTGTCTTTTTTTGTGACTAAACCAATACTATATAGTTGGAAGGTTTCTATTGGATCTAATTCAACTGGGGTAAAACTATGAATAACTTTCTTTAAACTCTCTGTCAGATGAGAATCACGAATAATTTTCAGTAATCTACCTAAATAATTATTATAAATTCCTTCATTGGTAGCAGCTTTACTTAAAATTTCTTCTAATGTCACTTCTTCATGAATGATATGATACATAGCTAACCTAACTAAAAAAGGATGTCCTCCTATTATTTGCTTTAAACTTTCCACCTGGATAATCTGCCAGTTAAGACCATGTCTTAAAGATAAATTTTGAATTTCTTCTGTATTAAACTCTCTTAATTCTTGTGGATTACCTACATTATATAATGAAGACAAATTTAACTGAAATAAAGGATATCCATCAGTAGAATAGGCTAAAATAAATGCTAATTTACGCCATATTTGATTATTTTTAGCATTTTCATGTCTGGTTCTTAGCCAAAGCAGAAAATCTTGTAAGAGGGTGTTTGAAAAGTTAGAAGTTGAGTAAAAAAAGCTCTCCGGGTATAATCTGTAAATACAAAGATACAGAACCGTAGAGAGCAATGAGTAAAGTATACTCCAGCAACTTAACTAGAGAACAGTGGGAACTAATAGAACATTTAATTCCAGCAGCTAAAACTGGTGGTAGAAAACGAGAAGTAGATATTTGGTGCGTACTTAATGCCATCTTTTATGTATTAACTCAAGGATGTACATGGCGAAACTTACCCGGAGACTTTCCCCCATGGCAAACTGTATATACATATTTCCGCAATTGGCG
>NZ_JADEVZ010000077.1 GCF_015207875.1 Dolichospermum sp. LEGE 00240 | reverse complement strand
GGAGTCAGAAGGTAAGAGGAAGGGAAGTTGGGGAAGTTGGGGAGGTAGGGGAGGTAGGGGAGAAGATTTTTTCAACGGACAACGGACAACGAACAACGGACAACGGACAACTGACAACCTATTAGGGTTAATTCTGAGAAAAGTCGAATCACACGGACAACGAACAACGAACAACTGACAACTGACAATTATTTATATCCCTTCCAAGGATTGACTTTTAATTCTCCCTTGGGTGTAAACACTACCTGAAAATGAGCTAGAGGTTGTTTATTATCAGGTGCAGCTACATTTGAGCCATAAACTGACTGAAACATCTGAGGTAGAGGAGTTTCTCGGAAATGATCAAAAGCAACTTGATTAAGTGGCTCATAGTCAGCTATTACGCCCTCCTTATTCACCGCTACTCGATATTTTAAATCCTTAGCAAAGGTAGGAGTAACACTCCAATTTTGACGAATTGTACTATATAGCTTTTGATTTAAGTCCTTGATTTTACTGGTATCAGTAATTTTTTCGCCAGTTACTTCCGGTGTTTTAGCGTATCCTAACCAGGGACTAAGTTCTAGAACCCCTTTTTGGGTAAATACGACCTTGAACTGAGCAATAGGTTCATTAGGGAGGCGATTAGCAGGATTATAAAGTAGTTTAGGTAGTGGTGTTTTCTCTATTGCATCACTAGCTTTCTGATTTACTGCTTTATAACCAACAATACTCCCATCGGCGGCCACACCTAAACGATAAACTAAATCCTCTGGTAATTCTGAGCGATTTGTCCAAGCTGGATGAATTTGATTGTAAACTTGGCGATTTAATACCCGTAATTGAGATGGATCTGTTATTTCTGGAACTGTCTTTAAAAGTGCTTCCAAATCCTTAGTAACGGGGGTTTCTGATGCTGTGGGTGTGGTTGTGGGGGTGGGTGTAATTGACGCTGTGGGTGTGGGTGTGGAGGTGCTGGACTGTATTTCTGGTTTAACTTGAGGTGGACGGATTTGGGGTGCGGGAATTAAACTAAAAGCTACGGCGGCCACGGCTAGGCTGGACACGCCGACGGTAGCGGGGATTGCTTGTTTAAGCAAGATTTGACTAGAACCACCATAACTGCGATGAACTGGGTGTAGTTCTAGGGATAATTCTGGTAAGGTCTGGCTATCAGCAAAAAACTGATCTACAGCTTCAACTAAATCAAATAATTGGACTGTGTTGAGGACGATTTGCAGCGGTTGTCCGGGGTTGTTATTTCCCCCTTGATTGTCTGCTGTGATTTCGGAGTGAACGATTAATCTGTGTCTGTTGCTGTCAATTTTTTGTAATTCAACTAACTCTGAATTTTGATGTTCAAATTTTTTGCCTTGGGGATTGGGTATATTGCTTAAAACTTCTTGAGCGTAAGCACTAACCGCTCTAACTAAGCTTTCAAAAAATTCCCTACCTCCACTTATAGGTTGATCATAATTAGATAAATGGCATTCTGCATTCACTAATATGGATAGTTCGGGACGGAGTTCTTGAAAGTTAGCTGTCCGTGTCATGTCACTCAACCCTTCTAGGAGCAGGGTGCAATTAGGTAAACTATATTTACGTTGGATATTCATTTTATTTACTCTACTCCACTTCACCGTCAAAAAGAGAAATCCAGTATCGCTGCATTCCCGCCGTACCTGTGCAGAACAGTAATTTTCCTAATAAGTCTATAGCCAGTTCATCTAATTTTTCATCAGAAGTTAATGCTAGGACACCGGAACGCCGGGAATTCATCCGACTTCTAAAGTGGGTTCTAAACCTTTCTAGGTAATTAGCTAATCTTAAATTTTGTTCTGGGGGAATCTGTTTTTGGGCTAATTGTTGATATATGGTTAGTAGTTGGCGAATGACGACTGTTAACCGCCGAGCGATGTAACAAGCAATGACTACGAGAGCTTTGGCTTCTAAAATATCTAAGGGACGGCGACTATGCGCTCTCCTCATGGGGTTAGAGCCTCTCATTCGCCATAAGTTTACCCGATTTTTGATAATTCCTTTGAGGTCTAATTCTTCCGCAAAGGATAAAATAGCTTCAGAACCGCCTAGTTCTAGGGCTTCAATGGCTAGTAACATTAAGTCTATTTGCAATCTAGTTCTGGCTGGACATACTTGGCCGGCGATCGCTGGATCTGGTAAAGTATCCAAAATCATCGGCGTTCCCTGGGCGTTTGGGCTGTTTAAAGATGGGATACTAGCGGAGACATTCATTCTAAAAAATACCTTATGCGTTTCCAATAAAGTGATTGATATTAACCTCTCATGGCTAATCGCTGGCGCGATATGGCAGTTCAATTATATACATGACGACCTATGAATTTTGATTTTTGACTTTTGACTTTTAATTTTCGACTTTTGACTTACACTTTGCGGTACTAGTACACAATGGCGTAAATAAATCAACCATGATAAATATCCCGAAAGCCTGTACCGTATTCGGTTTGACTTTTGACTTTTGACTTTTGACTTCCGCATTGCGGCACTAGTCTCTAGGTTATGACATTATAGGGTAGGATTTGGCAGGGATTGGGGAAATTTTTCGCCTCTTACCCTTTGTTTCTCGATTGACCACTAACTACTCACAAATATGGATTTAAAATCTTTGATTCGTGATATACCAGATTTTCCTAAGCCGGGAATTTTATTTCGAGATGTCACTACTCTATTAAGCGACCCAGCGGGATTGCGATACACTATTGACCTTTTAGCACAAAAATGTTCCGAAATTGAACTTCAGGTGGATTATATTATCGGCATGGAGTCGCGGGGGTTCATTTTTGGTGCGCCTGTGGCTTATAAATTGGGTGCGGGTTTTATTCCTGTTCGCAAAAAAGGGAAATTACCAGCAGCGGTTCACTCTATTGAATATCAACTAGAATATGGTACGGATACATTAGAAGTACATCAGGATGCTTTAAAACCAGGTTGTAAGGTTTTAATTGTGGATGATTTAATTGCTACTGGTGGTACTGCCAGTGCAACAGCAAAGTTGGTACAAAAGATTGACTGTGAACTTGTGGGGTTTGGGTTTATCATCGAACTACAAGATTTACAAGGACGGAAACATTTACCTGATGTCCCTATTATTTCACTGGTTGAATATTAGTCAGTCAGGAGTCAGGAGTCAGGAGTCAGGAGTCAGGAGTCAGGAGTTCAGGAGTTCAGGAGTTCAGGAGTTCAGGAGTTCAGGAGGAAGAAGAAAGAAGAAAGAAGAAAGAAGAAAGAAGAAAGAAGAAAATTATCCAATTACCAATCACCAATCACCAATTACCAATTACCAATTACCAATTACCAATCATAAATGACAAATACAAAAATTTCCTTGGAGACAAGTCGAGACTGGCTAATTAGGTCAGTTACGAATGAAACTTTTATTTATGTGATGAAACGGCTTTTACAGGCGCTATTGACAATTTTTTTAGCGTCGGCTTTGTCATTTTTTATTATGAAGTTTTCTCCAGGGGATTATGTAGATACCCTGCGACAAAATCCGAAAATTTCCCCAGAACGGATTGAGGAAATTAGACAACAATTTGGTCTAGATAAATCTTGGCCAGAACAGTTTGGATTTTGGTTGCAGCAAATCGTCACTAAAGGTGATTTTGGCACAAGTTTTGTTTATCAACGTTCTGTGTCGTCGCTGTTATGGGAACGAGTTCCAGCCACATTGTTGTTAGCGATCGCTTCCCTAATTATAACATGGGCGATCGCTATTCCTCTAGGGATTCTCGCCGCAGTGAAACAAAATCGCCGCACTGACCAAGTTTTACAAATAATTAGTTATGCTGGTCAAGGTATTCCCAGTTTTATCACTGTCTTATTTTTACTATTTTTTGCTCAACTGACTACCCCGCTTTTTCCAGTGGGTAATATGACCAGTATTGATCATGCGGACTTGACATGGTTCGGTAAAATTCTCGATATCGCTTGGCATTCAGTTTTACCATTAATTGCTTTAAGTATTACCAGTTTTGCTGGTTTACAACGGATTATGCGTGGTCAATTATTGGATGTTTTACGCCAAGATTATATTCAAACTGCTCGCGCGAAAGGACTTCCAGAAAATCGAGTTATTTATGTTCATGCTTTGCGAAATGCTATTAACCCATTAATTACTTTATTGGGTTTTGAATTAGCAGGTTTGTTAGGTGGTGCATTCATTACAGAAAATTTCTTCAATTGGCCAGGTTTAGGAAAATTAACCCTACAAGCTGTTTTAGCTAAAGACCAATATTTAGTCATGGCCAGTTTAGTAATGAGTGCAGTATTATTAATTGTTGGTAATTTAATTGCCGACTTAATTTTAAAAGCAGCAGATCCGAGAATTAAGTTAGAAGATTTGAATTAGAACCGGACTTACACAAAATGTCTCTTAAAATCTCTTTCCTGCATAAAACTTAATGTGAGTCTTAACAAATTTATTGGGTAAACTTAGAAAATTTAGTTTATGCCAAAATTCCTACCAAAATTCTCATTAGATCTTCTAAATCATTAGGAATGCGATACAAGGAAATATCCTGAAAAATTTGCTGATTGGTTTTTTCTAATATTCCAAAACGCCAAGCATCACCAATGGTAACACATCCATAAAAAACATCTCCTTCTTCAACTTGAGAAATAGCAATTAATTCTACAGCAAGTTGTGTAAAACCTCGTGTTAAATCATCATTTTTAGCTTCAACTACCAATAAACTAGGATTATGTTTGAGAAAATAATCTAAATTACCCTTTAACCAGTTATTTACAGACAATGGGTATTCAATTCTCACTTGACATTGACAATAGCGAGCAACTTCTAATAATGTTGGTGCTACTAGGGTTTCTCGTCTTGCTGTTTCACTACTTAAACTTACTAAAGGTAAAGATTCTTCAATTCGTTGTTTTAATTCTTCTAGTCTTTGTAAAGGATGATTACTTTTAGGTAAATCAATATGTCTTCTTATTAAAGAATAGCCCAATTCTGCTAATATTTCATCAGCTTCATAGGGCATTTCAAAGTAAGATCGAAAAGTGTAGGATTGACTTTCTAATAATATTTTTTTACGAGTCATAAATTTATCTGAATCAGAATTTATAGGATTTAGGATAGAATTAGGACTTACGCAAAACCTACTTCAAATACTGTCATTGCGACGTAAGGAAGCAATCTCAAACCCCTAGGTTTCGTTAAAATGCGTAAGTCCTAAGAATTTCAGAATTTATAGGATAAGCTGTTGTGCATTTAATTTGTATAATTCTTGCGGGCAAGATGTCCGCACTACAAGAAATAACAATATTAGGATTATTGGATCTAGCTGCGTAACAGTATAATTCTTGCGGGCAAGATGCCCGCACTACAAGAAATAGCGATCACAGCCTATTATAACTTCAATTTTTGGCATTGCCGAACTCAGGTATGAAATTGACAAATGTAAAGTTTGACATTTTGTGCCTTTGCTTACTTGTATTTAGGGCTTGCTGAAGAAACCAAAAACCTAGATATAAGTACCTGAGCAAAATTAATTTAACATTTTTGGAAAAAAGAAAAATCTCTGTATTCCTTATTTCCTGTTCCCTGTTCCCTGTTCCCTCTCCAAAATATAAAATTTATTTTGCACGACTACTTATTAAGAGTTTCAGGCTTAAAAAAGTGAATTAGGTGCAAGGAATAAGCATTGAAACCATTAAAAACCTATCACTTTCTCAGATTCGAGACTATTCTTATCTCCTCCTAATTCTTCCTCGGTGACTCGGTGACTCCTAGCCCTCACGAAAAGACTTTTTCAGCAAACCCTATGTAGTCTGACAGACTTTGCCAATGTGCCAGTTGCGTAAGTCCTGTCTTAATGATCATTAGCCTCAAAAATAGGACAAAGTAATTATTTTTACAAATAAAGCAATAGTATTCACGAGGGGTAATTCGTCAAATATTTTGTACTTTCTTTTTTGGATAAGTCTTTTGTACTGATACAGCCTAGCACTCTAGTAATGTCAAAAAAAAAAAAAAAATCAGTATTATTGCTATTAATAATTGATATCTTTTATTAAATAATGTGATTGTCAACAGAAAAAACCACTAAAAATATAACAAGACTAGTACCGCAAGGCGGAAGTCAAAAGTCAAGAGTCAAAAATAATATGGCGTAGGCTTTTTAGTAGTTATTGAGAATGGTTGTTTTATTTACGCTGTTGCATAAGTCTTAACAAAAAGAAGTGGGAAGACAATTTAAAGTCAACACCTCTAGACTTAAATTACTGTAGTTTTTAGTCCTGATAAATAAGGAGTTACAATGTCTTTACGTCGTTTTTTCATTGCTTCTAGCTTAATTCTTAGTCCCCTTGGTTTTGGATCTGCTGCGTTTGCTGAGACAACTAGTACTATTGATCTTACTGCCACAGTGCCTCCAACAGCTAGCATTACATTAACCCCAACAACTGAAGCTGCTGGCTTATACGACAGCATCCTATCAAGTCAACGAGGGATTGTAAAAATTGCTGACTTTAGTGTTACAACTAACACATCTTATGTAACCCTAACTGCATCCTCGATTAATGGCGGCAACTTGAGAAATAGTAATGGAAATGATATTCCATACAAACTTGAAATAACTGGTGATGAAAGTGAAGCTCCAATCGATGGTTTTAGTACTGCAACCGACTTCTCAAGGGATATCGATGGTAATGCAGACTTATACATTGAGATTACAAACATGAATAATGCCGATGCAGGAACATACAGTGATACCTTAACCTTAACAGTTTCCACTGGTATTTAAACCTTTAATTTTAGGACTTACGTAAGATGTGACTGAAAACCTTATTCTTGCGTAGGGGTAATTCATGTAGCTTGCTTCCCGAAGGGTATTACCCCTACTTTCGTTCCCTTTTGCGTAAGTCCTGAATTGGGGAAACAATAAAAATCCAGTTCCCTCACCTTACTAAGGGGAGGGTTAGGGAGGGGTAAAAACATTTAATCTAACTGTATTTGATAACAATTAAATCATGAAAATCTCAATTCGACATTTTTTTAGCTTTATTTTTTTTGTAGTATTAAGTAGCATTTCACCAGCACTAGCCTTTAAATTAGAGCCAATTTCTAAAGTATTTGAACCAGCAGGGGCAGGTGCTACCCAGTCTTATAAAATTATTAATGATACCTCAGAACAAATCGCTGTTGAACTGTCAATGATGAAACGAAAAATCAGCTTAGAAGGTGAAGAAACCACTGAAAAAGCTGATGATGATTTTTTAGTTTATCCATCCCAAATGATCTTACCACCCCAAAGTGTGCTTTGACTAGGGGAGATTTGCGAGTAGTTAGGGATGCACCAGCACAAGCTTTACGTTATGTAGTAGGGGATCTGTCTCTTCCCATTACAGGTTATCAAAATAGTCAGCCTCAACTGGGAATTTCTGTCGCTAAAAATTTTAGTTTACAACCTTATTTAGTCACTCGACCTATTAGCCAATTTGAATTTTTCTTAGAAAAAGATTCATTAGTTGATGTATTAGTTAATGGTAGATTACAACGGACTTTACTGTTACGAGCAGGACAACAAGATATCCGCGATTTACCTTTGAATGGGGGTACTAATGATGTAGAGTTAGTGATTAAAGATGATGTGGGTCAGGTGCAAAGATTGAATTTTTCTAATCCGGTAGCTGGGGATTTATTAGCACCTGGAGTAAAACAATTTGCCTATAGTTTGGGTGTTCCATCTGCTGATAGTTCAGGCGATCGCACTTATGATTTTACTCAACCGATTTTGACTTTATCCCACCGTTTAGGTATAACTAATCAGTTGACTTTAGGCAGTTATTTACAAGCAGATTTCTATCAACAACTTGGCGGTTTAGAAGGCGTTTTGGCTACTAATTATGGTAATTTTGGCTGGGATATTGCTCTCAGTCACGATCAGGAATTAGGAATTGATTATGCTGGTAAGTTACGTTATGAATACTTACAAGTTGGGGCAAATAATCCATCTCAACGTTCCTTTCGATTAACTGTAGAATCTAAAGGCCGGAATTTTATGAGAGTAGGAGAAGCAAACCCACGTAATAATTTTTTATATGATATTACTGCTAATTATAGTCAAACATTATTCTGGAATATGAGAGGAAATTTTAGTACCAGATATCAATTTGGGCGAGATATTCCTAATACTTATAGGGTTTCTCTTGGTCTTTCTAGGAGTTTCCGCAACGGGTTAAATGTGAATCTCAATCTCAGTCAAAATATTGATCGGACTGGTTTTGAAGAACAACGTGCTGACATTAGTTTTTCTTGGACTTTACCCCGAATACGTCAATCAATCCAAGCATCATCTAATATTAATAATAGGGGAGAACCTACCAATCGTCTAAATTGGAATTATAACCCCTTGCGAACTATCGGCACGCCAAAACCTTCCTTAAGTTTAACCCAAAATGATAAAAGTTATAATTTGAACGGGCGATTATCTTATACAGGTTATCGTTTTGTTTGGGATTTATCTCATAATACGGTTTTTCCTAGAAAAGGAAATAACACCATGGCCAATACAACTAAATTCAATGTTGGTACTGCTTTAGTATTTGCTGATGGTTATTTGGGGTGGTCACGTCCTCTTAATAATAGTTTTGCTTTAGTAGTTCCCAAAAACAGTATTAAAGGTCAAGAAATTGGTATTAATCCTATTTCCGGTGGTTATACCACCCGCATTGATAATTTAGGATTTGGTGTAGTGCCAAATTTAAGTCCTTATAATATTTCTAATCTCATAATTGATACAGTTAATTTACCTATAGGAATAGATGTAGGCGATCGCGTTGTCAAAGTTTTGCCAAGTTATAACAGTGGTACATTAGTGCAAGTGGGAACAGACGCTACTGTTTTCTTGCGAGGACAGTTATTCAATGCTAATGGTGAACCTATTTCTTTAGGATCAGGACAAATTGTTGCTGTGGGCGATCGTAATTGGCAACCAGTTACTATATTCACCAATCGCTCAGGTAAGTTTGCTACTTCGGGCTTAAAACCAGGACGCTATGAAATACGCTTATTTACTGACCCTCCAGCCATGATTCCCTTTGCAATTCCACCTGATGTCAAGGGCATATATGATATTGGTACAGTCAAAATTCCTTCCTTTTTTTAAGAGGATGTTTGAAAAGTGGTATTCCGTAATTTTCATCACATTGCTACCCCCCTTTCCCCTTGTAAAGGGGGGAAACAATAAAAATCCAGTTCCCTCCCCTTTACAAGGGGAGGGTTAGGGTGGGGTAAAAAATATTTGATACATCAACCATAACTTTCCAAACACCCTCTAAGACAATGTTTTAGAGGATGTTTTAAAAGTGGTATCCCGTAATTTTCATCACATTACTACCCCCCTTTCCCCTTGTAAAGGGGCTTGTAAAGGGGGGAAACAATAAAAATCCAGTTCCCTCCCCTTTACAAGGGGAGGGTTAGGGAGGGGTAAAAAATATTTGATACATCAACCATAACTTTTCAAACACCCTCTTAGTATAGGTTCTTTAATTATCAGATGGGCGATCGCAATTCCTTTGGGTATTCTCGCGGCTGTAAAACAAAATCGTAGAACTGACCAGATTTTACAAATAGTCAGTTATGCTGGTCAAGGTATTCCCAGTTTTATCACTGTCTTATTTTTGCTCTTTTTTGCTCAACTGACTACCCATTACCCATTACCAATGATTTATTATATTATTCGTTCTAGAAGTGATGGTAAATATCTCACAGCCCGCGTTGATGATGATACATCAGGATATTTATTATTGTTTAAAGAAGATTTCGAGGCAATGAGTTATCTAAATACTCATGCTGCTGATTTAGCAAACCGCTTGACAGTCGAACCTCTTGCTAGTAACCAAATAGGTAGTTTGCTCAAACGTTGGGGTTTTGCAGGTGTGGGAATTGTCAATGATCCCTTATTACCTGAAATTGAATTTTTACAGCATATTTAAATATCAACAAAGCAGTAAAAGTATGAACATGAAATTAGCGATTTATACTACATCATTGACGATAACCTTGCTGTTAATGCCAATTAACTATAGGCCCACATTAGCAGGTACTTGTGCTTCTCGTTGTGGTTCTATACCCCTGCATTTTACGCCAGGACAATATATTCGGGTGAAAGTTGTGAATCACAGTTATGGATCTGTGAAATTAGAACAGTTACCAGAAATAAGACAAACAACCTTAGAGGGTGTTTGAAAAGTCTAATTTATTACTTGCAAGGGCGACTAGAAGTCGCGGAACCACAGAGACGAAACCCACCTATTCCTTCGGTCCCGTAAGGGATACGTGGGTTCAAAAGCCTTGATTTTTCGTTAGTCCACGCAGGTGGACTTTGTTTGTGTAGTAGCGATTTCTAATCGCCGGAAACTTTTCAAACATCCTCTTAAAGCCGGGACAAAAATTACAATTTGACCTGCGAGGGGACGAACTGACGGAATTTTCTCTGATGTTTTGGGATGATGGGGGAAGATATGTAAAAGGTGTGGTGTCTAAACCGAATTTTGGAACATTGGTTTTGGAAATTCGTCCTAATAGTCAGGATTATCCAGGCGATTCCTACGGAGCGCTTCGCTATCGCTCTCTTTATATTCGTAACAATGGACAAATTAGTGTATTTTAGTGTACAAGCGTTGATTTTTAATATAAATCTGAATAATAATATTATTGACCATTTTTTAGTTCTAAATCATACCATATTGGACGATAGTTATGTCAGTGCATGAACCAAATTATGAAGTAAACACAGATATGATTATTGATGTTAATCCTCAACCAAAGAATAGGGGACAACAAAGTTCTACTAATGTGGTTTCTTTAACTACACAACAAGGAACTATTTCCCAATTTCTCGCCCCCTTGACTAAGGAAACTTTTAAACAAGTAGTTCAAGAAGTTGAGCAAAAATTACAGGTTGTTAACCAAACCTTATCCATGTTGGATTATCAAGGTTTTGAAGCAATCCTTCAGGAAATGCTCCATTCAATTACTCTCAAAACTGGGGAATTATTGGGAGCAGATCGAACAACAATCTTTTTATTAGATGAAGAACAACAAGAACTTTGGTCTATTTTAGCAGAAGGGAAAAATAAAAGCCCTTTAGAAATTCGGATTCCCGCCAACAAAGGTATTGCCGGTGAAGTTGCTAGTTTTAAACGGGTGGTAAATATTCCCTTTGATTTTTATGATGATCCCCGGTCAGCAGTTGCCCAAGAACAAGATAAAAGAAATGGCTATCGCACCTATACAATGTTAGCATTGCCACTGTTAAATACAGACGATAAATTAGTGGCAGTCGTACAATTATTAAATAAATTAAAACCTATTCATGATATTGATAGTCCCCTCAATGAACGCATTGATAATAATGGCTTTACCGAATTTGATGAAAATCTATTTCTTGAATTTGCCCCTTCAATTCGCCTGATTTTAGAATCATCTCGATCCTTCTATATTGCCACACAAAAACAAAGAGCCGCAGCGGCATTAATGAAGGCAATTAAATCCCTAAGTCAAAGCGGACTTGATTTGGAAGACACCCTAAAACGAGTGATGAATGAAGCGAAGGAGTTAATGAACGCCGACAGAAGTACACTGTGGTTAATAGACCGCGATCGCCATGATTTGTGGACAAAAATTTATCAAGCTGATGGTATTGCTAAAGAATTGCGTGTACCGATGGGACAAGGTTTTGTTGGTATTGTAGCTGCCACTGGCAAAAAACTGAATATTCCCTTTGATTTATATCAGCACTCTGACTCAGGAACGGCTCAAAAAATAGATCAAAGTAATGGCTACCGCACCTGTAGTTTGCTGTGTATGCCAATATTTAATAGGGATCAAGAATTGATTGGTGTCACCCAATTAGTAAATAAAAAGAAAGTTGGAGATTTCCCCGCTTATAATCCCAACTCTTGGCCAAATGCTCCCGATTGCTTCCAAGCTAGTTTTGATAAAAACGATGAAGAATTTATGGAAGCATTTAACATTCAAGCCGGGGTAGCATTGCAAAATGCTCAGTTGTTTGCCAAAGTGAAACAACAAGAAAAAATGCAGCGGGATATTTTGCGAAGTCTTTCCAATGGTGTGATTTCGACAGATCAAAATGGCGTAATTATTACAGCCAATGAAAGTGCTAAAGAATTACTAGGTTTTGGTTTAGAGGAAGCTTTAGAAGGCAAAATGGTGAGTGATATTGTCGCCATTAGAGAGGGAGATTTTAGCAAGTGGTTTCAGAATACGCTTCAGTCCAATAACTCCAAAGACAGCCAGCAATATTATCCTGATCGGACTTTATTAACCACAGGAACAGAACAACACAGCGTTAACTTATCACTGAATAGTATTGCCGATGTCCAAGATGAAAATAAAGTCTGTGGCGCATTGGTAGTCATGGAAGATATTAGTGATGAAAAGCGGCTAAAGAGTACAATGTACCGTTACATGACTCAGGAATTAGCCGAAGAATTGTTAAAATTAGATGATGCTAAATTGGGAGGCGATCGCAAAGAAGTTACCATCTTATTCTCAGATATTCGCGGCTACACCACCCTCACAGAAAACATGGAAGCGGAAGAAGTGGTGAGAATGCTGAATGAATATTTTGAATCAATGGTAGACGCAGTATTTAAACATAAAGGCACTCTTGATAAATATATCGGTGATGCCATCATGGCTGTTTTTGGTTCTCCCCTACCTTTAGCAGATCACGCCATCATGGCAGTGCAAACATCTCTGGAAATGCGTGGTCGTTTGCAAGAATTAAATGAACTTCGCAAAACAACTAATGAATGTGCTATTAAAATCGGTGTTGGCATTAATTCTGATACCGTAATTAGTGGTAATATCGGCTCTAGTAAACGCATGGAATTTACCGCTATTGGTGATGGTGTCAATCTCGGTTCTCGATTAGAAAGCGTCAGCAAACAATATGGTTGTGATATTATTATCAGCGACAATACATATAAAATCTGCCAAGATAGTGTTTGGGCTAGAGAACTAGATTACATCCGTGTTAAAGGACGTAATGAACCAGTCGCCATTTACGAATTAGTCGGCTTGCGTAACGATACTATTAATAGTGCCAAACTAGAAGTAATTGAGCATTATCACAAAGGGCGTGAATACTATCTCAAACGTCAATTTACCTCAGCCCTTTCAGAGTTTGTAAGAGCCTTATCCGCTGACAATCAGGATAAAGCCTCAATGTTGTACATGAGTCGTTGTCAGCACTGGTTACAATCACCCCCATCTAATGCTGATTGGGATGAAGGTGTGTGGACATTTAAAGAAAAATAAGTATTTTCTATTTGACTTTTATTCCCTCCGCATATTCATATCCGGTTTTTTGTTAAAAACACCTATAAAGCATAGGACTTACCTGAGTTCGGTGTTAGGAGTTTCTCCTTCGGAGACGCTACGGGAACAGAGTTATGATTTTTTCAAAGAGATCATCAGGGTTTGAGACTCATATTTGGGGCAGTTTTCCAAAAATTATCTTATGTCGAACTCAGGTAGGACTTACGTATTTCCGCCCGCACACTCATGAGGATTTTACCGAGGTGATTTTCTCCTGTATGATTTGCACCACATCCCCAAAAATAGTCTGTAGGCGAATTTTCTATGAGCATTTCATCACCTGTGATTAATAATATTTCCCTGATATCAGGATGAGTGATAAATTTTTGTAGTACCCCAACCCGCATGACTTGGGTTTTCACCAATTCCCAATCTGGACGGAGACAACGAGAGGGACAACGTCCTAAAGCAGCAGCTTGTTCAGGAGTAGCAGCAGCGAAGATTAAAGGTATAATCGGGGCATCTGGACTACCAACAAACTTTTGTCCTTGATAATAATGCTCAACAGTTGGCCAATAAGTACCTTCGATATCAATCCCGTGAGGAGAAAAATTAGAAAAACACCCGTATGGCTGGGAAACCTGATAAAAGTAAATAGTCATGCTATTGGAGGAGGTAGGGGCGCAGAGACTGCGCCCAGTCGGGAAGAGTGCTGTAAGGCTTTTGACTTAATTTTTGGACTTTATTCAAGTACATACCGCTATAACATTAGCAAAATCAGTAATGATGTAAATAAATAATAGGTTAAATCCTGCTGTTTTATGACTACAGATGCTTTTGAACAAACAAATTGGGTGTGGCAGTTTTCCTTATTCCAACAGCAGGTAGGAGAATGGGTAGAATACCAATTTTCCAGATTTCAAAAAACCTTTCCTGGTTGGTCCATCAGTCCTTGGTTAAATGAATTACTAACAATCCTATTTTGGTCAGGATTGGGTTTGTTCTTGGTATGGGTAGGTTGGCGCTTATGGCAAGAATTTAATCCTTATCTCTATACTTGGCTAAATGCGGTGAGTAATGCTAGGGGTTCTAGAACCAAAGCCAATTCTAGAGAAACATCCATTACCCTATTATTAAGCCAAGCTCAGGAATTTCAACGGCAGTATAATTATAGCGAAGCCTGTCGTTGTGTTTATCTAGCAATGTTACAACAATTACATGAACAAGCGATCGCTCGCCAACAACTCAGCCGCACAGACGGAGAATATTTGCAATTACTCAAATCCTCCGTCACCCTCCTCCAACCATATCAAACATTAATCACCACCCATGAACAACTGTGCTTTAGTGAGCATGAGATTTTAGCAGAAAATTATCAACAGTGTTGGCAAGCTTATAAGAAAATTCAGGAATCACTAGTCAGTAATCAGGAGTAAAAGTCTTTTTTATGAAGATAATTCATCCGCCACTCCCACAGAATTCATTCTAACTCCTGACTCCTAACTCCTGTTCAATAATTTCCATATTAATTCAGATAAATCATGAAACGCAATCAGCGCGTTGCTTGGTTAGGTGCGATAGTCTTAGCCGTGATTATTTTACTTACCACTATAGCAGCCCCCAATACCCAAATAACTAGTGGTTCTACTTATAATCGCGGCCCTGATGGCTATGGTGCGTGGTATGCCTTTATGCAAGACCAAGATATCAGTATTCAACGTTGGCAAAAACCATTTAGTGATTTACCAACCACAAAAAGCCCTATTACCTTATTACAAATTAATAGCACTCTTCAAGAAATAGAAATATATTCAGCACAAGAAGAATGGGTAAAAAAAGGCAATAACCTCGTAATTCTAGGAATTAAACAACCAGTAACAGCAGCAGTATTTACTACACAGCAGCAATCACCCTTCGGAAACATCAAGATTGATACCCGTCGCCGATATCATACTTCAAAAGCAGAACAAGTCATATTAGGAGACGAATTTGGAGCAATAATTTGGCAGAAAAAATCCGGTAAAGGCAAAGTAATTTTAGTAACAACACCATATTTAGCTGCTAATGCCTATCAAGAAAATGACAGTAATTTTAAATTATTAGCAGATTTAGTTACTAAAAATAGTCAAAAAGTATTTGTAGATGAATATATACATGGCTATAAAGATAAAGATATTCAGAAAAAAGTAGGAGAAGATAGTATATTCAATTATTTCGCCAAAACTCCCCTATTACCAGCCTTTATCCAGCTAATTGTCCTATTATTGGCATTAATTTGGGCAGAAAATCGCCGTTTTGGTAAACCAGTAAACTTAAAAATACCCGTCATAAATAATAGTCAGGCTTATATTCAAGCTTTAGCGGGAGTTCTCCACAAAGCAGAATCTACTGATTTTGTCGTGGAAATGTTGGGGAAAGAAGAACAAATACAACTGCAAAAAGCTTTGGGTTTGAGTCAAATTCCTGTAGACAATCAGGTTTTACTAAAAATCTGGGAAGAACAAACAGGGAATAATACAGAAAAACTTAATGCAGTATTACAACTACAATCACAAAAACGCCGAATAAGTGAACGAGAACTGATAAGCTGGTTAGAGAAATGGCGTAATTTGTGAAAATAATTAAACGCAGATGAACGCAAATAGACGCAGATAAATACGGATGATTATGATTCTGTGCAGCTTTAGATAAATTTGGTATGGGTCTTTTGATGAATATGATATTTCTCGAAATCTTTTTTTATTCCTTTTTTTTGTGAGTGATTGATAAATATGAGTGAAACTAATAATTCGATTTTAATTAACCTGGGAAAAGCAATTAATCAAATAGTTGTTGGACAACCTACTTTGATTAAACAGACATTAATTGCTTTATTAGCAGGTGGACATATTATTTTAGAAGGAGTTCCTGGCACAGGAAAAACATTGTTAGTTAAAGTATTGGCACAATTAATCCAATCTGATTTTCGTCGTATTCAACTAACCCCAGATGTTCTTCCGTCAGATATTACAGGGACAAATATTTTTGACTTAAATACCCGCGATTTTACTTTGAAAAAAGGTCCCGTTTTTACAGAAATACTTTTAGCCGATGAAATTAACCGCACTCCGCCAAAAACCCAAGCTGCACTTTTGGAAGCAATGGAAGAAATGCAAGTTACCCTCGACGGTGAAAGTTTACCATTACCTGATTTATTTTGGGTAATTGCTACCCAAAATCCCTTAGAATTTGAAGGAACTTATCCTTTGCCAGAAGCACAATTAGATCGGTTTTTGTTTAAATTAGTTGTAGATTATCCAGAACAAGCAGCCGAAAAGCAAATGTTATTAAATCGTCAGTCTGGGTTTACTGCAAAACGTACAGATATTGCTAACTTAAAACCTGTCACTACAGTAATTGATATTTTGCAAGCTAGACAAGCTGTAAAACAAGTTCAGGTATCAGAAGCAATAGTTGATTATTTATTAGAAATTGTCAGAAAATCCCGTCAATATCCTGATTTAGCTTTAGGTGCATCTCCTCGCGCCGCTGGTGCTTGGTTGCAAACTTCTCAAGCTGCAGCTTGGTTATCAGGAAGGAATTTTGTCACTCCAGATGATGTAAAATCAGTGGCTTCACCCTTATTGCGTCATCGCTTATTATTGAAACCGGAAGCAATGCTAGATGGTTTACAAATTGATGCGGTAGTTGCAGCAGTAATCAATCAAGTTCCAGTTCCTAGATAAGTAGGTTGGCGTTGAAAATTGTCGTTATGGCAAGGCAAAAGGCAAGAGGCAAGAGTGAAGAGGGTTTAGGCGATTTTACATTTCTTTACACAGTTTCGTTTTATTGTGTTCACCTACTTAATTCATTGATAATCTCATGTTTAAAACGACTCTCATCACAAGAATTACGTTCCCTAACAGAGACAGGAATAGTTAATAAAAACCATGAATGATTCAGCATTTATTATCTTTATTCTCTTTGCAATAATTTGGCTTTTAATGGCAACTGCATCTGTAATTATCTTCTTGAAATCAGATGGGCAAAAAATTCATTTTGGCAAAACCGGACTGATTATTTCTATCTCTATTATTCTCCCAATTATTATAGCTCTGAGTTATGCAGCATTTAAGGGAACATTTTGAAATTTCCCTAATAGTCTAGTGGCAATTCGTCACAAAATTGACCGCAGAAATCAGTATTCATAAATTCATCCTTGATAATATGATTCCATCCAAAAAAGTTTATTTTTTATTAATTGCGGGAATATTTATCTCCCCAATTTTATCTATGATTCTGGGAATTTATCAAACCATAATCATAACTTGTTTATTTGATCTTACGGTTTTCACCTTCATGGTAATTGATGGTTGGGGAATGAAAGCAAACCGCATAGAAATTACCCGCGAGTTACCATCACGTTTATCTATTGGTAGAGATAATTCAGTTATTTTAAAAGTAAAAGCTGGGAAAATTGATGCAGTTATTGAAATCCACGATTATTACCCACAAGAATTTACTGTTTCTACAACCACAGTTACAGCTAATATTAATGCTAATCAAAGCCAGGAATTAACTTACACAGTTTACCCAAATCAACGAGGAGAGTTTTCTTGGGGAAATATCCAAGTCCGACAGTTGGGAATGTGGGGGTTAGTGTGGCATGATTGGCAAATTCCCCACAGTACACAGGTAAAAGTATATCCTGATTTAGTGGGATTGCGATCGCTCTCTATTCGTCTGACATTACAATCATCAGGTTCTATCCGCAAAACTCGGCAAATGGGTATAGGCACAGAATTTGCAGAATTGCGAAACTACCGCAGCGGTGACGATTTACGCTTTATTGATTGGAAAACCACTGCTAGACGTGCCTATGGTAACACAGGACCCCTCGTTAGAGTCTTAGAACCAGAACAAGAACAAACATTATTGATATTACTAGATCGTGGCAGATTAATGACAGCAAAAATTCAAGGTTTGCAAGGATTTGACTGGGGTTTAAATACCACATTATCCCTAGCATTAGCAGGATTGCACAGAGGCGATCGCGTTGGTATTGGTGTATTTGACAACAAATTGCATACGTGGATACCCCCAGAACGAGGACGACATCATCTCAATCAACTCATTGATAAACTCACCCCCATTCAACCAGAATTAATAGAATCTGATTATTTAGGTGCAGTTACCCACGTCGTCAAACAACAAACCCGCAGGGCTTTAATAGTCATCATTACCGACTTAGTTGATATCACCGCTTCCTCCGAACTTCTCCTAGCCCTTACCAGACTCGCACCCCGTTATTTACCCTTTTGCGTCACCCTGCGAGATCCTCAAGTTGACAGTTTAGCACATACATTTACCGAAGATGCCACACAATCCTATATTCGCGCAGTTGCTCTAGATTTATTAGCACAAAGACAACTAGCATTTGCCCAATTAAAACAAAAAGGAGTATTAGTTCTTGACGCACCAGCAAATCAAATTTCCGAACAATTAGTAGATAGATATTTACAACTTAAAGCCAGAAATCAGCTTTGAAATATTGCAGGAATTAATGGAGGTAGGGGCGCAGGGCTTGCGCCCAGGAGTCATTGGTAAAACACTAGAATTTCTTCCTTTGCGCCTTTGCGTGAGACATTCATATTTTCTTCTTCCGACTACAATACCGCACCAAAACCACAAACAAACCCATCCCCACCAAATATTTAATTGGATTTGGAAAAATCGGATTTGGAGACAAAAAACCCTCAATTAAACCAGCAATAATCAATATCGGCACAATCCCAAAAACCAATTGTACAGCCAAAGAACCGTAAAATTTCAACGCATCACGGCGGCGATATTTACCAGGAAATAAAATTGCTCTTGCCAGCAACAAACCTGAACCTCCCGCAAAAAATATCGCAGGTAATTCCAAAGCACCATGAGGAAATACAAACGCCCAAAACGGGTAAGCCAGATTATTTTGAGCAACTAAAGCACCAATAGCGCCCATTAACAAACCATTGAATACTAATAAATAAATCGTATATAAACCCGCCGTAATTCCCCCAGCCACAGCCCCAAAAGACACAGAAATATTATTCATCATAATATTACTAGAAGCTAACGGTTCAATCCCCACAATCGAACCCATCCATAATTCACCCTTATCTCGCACCAAAGAAATTAATCTTTCCGGTACTATCAACGACATAAAACTCGGATCTTGCCAAGCATACCACCAAGCAATTAAACCACCTAAAATAAACATAGCGGTGGCTGTGGCAATGTATAGGAAGGTTTGCTGCACCACTTCAGGAAAACCCCACAAGTAAAACTCCTTCGCTGCTTGCCATTCCTGTCGCCGTGAACCCTGGTAAATTTGTGTATAGGCGCGAGTCGTCAAAGATTGTAAACTTTGAATTAAAGTTTTACCTACCTGCTGAGTTCGCGCCCTAGCTAAATCCGCAGCCACAGAACGATATAAACTCGCCAATTCCCTAATTTCCGTAGAACCCAGAGACTTTAACCGTTTTTGTTCTACCTTCTTCAATAAAGCATCTAAACGCCGCCAATTAGTCTCTCGTCTTCCTATCCAACGTTGAATATTCATAAAATTTCTAAATACTTAGTACAGATTAGCTTAAGATAACTTCAGAGTAACTGCCGTATTTTAGGAAAAAATTAACACCATGTCTGGGAATTTTAATTCTCCTCACCCTATTCAACCGTTGAGTGTAGGTAGTGTTGTCAGTGCAGGAATGCGATTGTACCGTTCTCATCTAAAAGAATATTTTTTCATAGCCTTTAAAGCGTATGCTTGGTTACTAGTTCCTATTTACGGTTGGGTAAAATTTTATGCCCTTTCAGCCCTTATTTCTCGGTTGGCCTTTGGCGAATTAGTTAACCAACCGGAAAGTGTCTCATCAGGTGAACGATTTGTCAATTCCCGCTTATGGGACTTTTTTATCAATATGATCCTCATGCTTGTCATTAGTCTAGGAATTACATTTGCATCTATGCTTACTGGTGGTTTACTAATAGGTATACCAGCAGCATTACTAGGAGGATTACAAGATGGAAATACAGCTAATGTAGTTATTCTCATCTTAATAGTGCTTGTAGTTATGATAATCATATTCTCAGGCATTGTCTGGATAGGAACTAGATTTTATTTAGTAGATGTTCCCCTAGCTATTGAGGATGATGTTAACGGTAGTTCCACGATTAATCGTAGCTGGGAACTGACTAAAGGAAATATCGGCAGAATAGTTTTAATCTCTCTAGTTGGTGCTTTAATAACTATTCCCATTCAATTTATTATACAAATCATCACTAGCATTATTCAGTTGATTTTTACACCTTTACTAAAAGACGGAAATGTTGGTTTCTCAATAATTTTTTCCTTGTTAATTCTTGGACTGACTCTTGCTGGTTTAGCATTAATCGCACCTTTTTGGCAAACAGTCAAAGCCGTTATTTATTATGACCTCAGAAGTCGTCGAGAAGGTTTGGGTTTACAATTACGTGATCACGATATTTAAATATAAAAAATGCACCTTTTTAATCGTATTAAATTTACTACACCCGAAAGTGTAGAAATAGAATTTACCCTCGCTGGAATTGGTAGTCGGGCTTTAGCATTAATGATTGACTACCTAATTTTAGCTTTTATTTTAGCAATAATGGCTTTAGTATGGTCGTTTATTTTTCAGCAAGTAACTGATCTTGGAGTTGGCATTTTTGGCTCTAATTTTGGACTGTGGTTGATAGCCATATCTCTATTAAGTTTTTTCTTTATTTATACGGGTTATTTTGTCATTTTTGAAACTCTTTGGCACGGACAAACACCCGGTAAAAGTATTGCTAAAATTCGTGTTGTGCGCGATGATGGTAGACCTGTGGGCTTACAACAATCAGCATTACGAGCCTTACTCCGTCCTCTTGATGAATCCCTATTTATTGGTGCTTTTTTAATTACTTTTAGTAATCGAGAAAAGCGTATTGGTGATTTAGCCGCTGGGACAATTGTAATTCAAGCAGAAACAGTTGTGAGATCATCAAATTTAGCCATTTCTGAAGCAGCTAAATCTTTTCATATTCAGTTACAAGAAATGGCAGATTTATCACCTTTATTACCCGATGATTTTGCTATTATTCGAGAATATTTACTCCGACGTAGTGGAATGTCAACAAAAGCTAGGACAGCACTTTCTTTAAAACTCACTCAACAGGTTCAATCTATTATTAATTTAGAAATTCTGCCAGGAAATATTGCTTCAGATATATTTTTAGAAGCTGTTTATCTTGCATATCAACAACCTGAATGAACTGTCAGGACTTCTGTTAGTTTCTTTGACTGTTGTTCTCTTTGCTGCGCCATTTCCTCCACCAGTTTCTTGACGCTGGCTGGAGTCTTACCCTTGTATACTACTTTTTGAAGTGCGGAATGTGGGATAAAAAGTTGTAGAAAAAATTGCCAAAGAAGAAGCATTTTTACTAACTAAAAGGTTATTAGGATTAGCATATCTTTGGGTAGGACACAGTAATGGGGTACAAATTCAGATTGTAGCGACTTTAATTTTTTGTGCGGTACTAAATCAATTAGTTTCAGACGTAGCAGTTGCTTTAGGTCAGCCAAAAGAAAAAATATCAGTAGAAATGGTTTTTAGAAGTCTATATTATGTAGCTAAATCTGTAGAAAGGGGTGAGAATCCCGATATCGTCACCTATTTAGTCCAACGAGCAAAATTATTTGGTTTAGTCAAAGCTATCAGGAAACGACATCGAGAAACACAACAAATCAGAGAAAAACTTGGGGGGCTGTACCGTTAAGTTGACACCAATGAGGAATGCTAAACCCCCATTGACCTAAAAATTTACACTCGGCCAGTCTGGTTGACGATAATAATGGGTCATATTATCAAATTTTCGTAATTCCACCTTATTAATGAGAAAATCCGGGGTATCCAACGGCAATGATTGATTAAACTCACAAAACATGGTATTCAGGCTTACTCGGTTTAATTCTGGAGGAATTTCGCCAAAGTAACCCAATGTCACATGGGCAGTAAAATTATAATGCTGCTCAATACCTAAACCCATTAATGTGCGATTTTGATAAATTATTCGTCGGAATTGAATAATTTCCTCATAGGAACGTTGATCTTTTGGTACTAAACACACACCTACAGCCCTCGGCATGACAATCAACCCCAACATTTGCCAAGATATAGGTGATCCCTTTGTCATCAATTTCTGATATTCTTGAAACCTCTCAGCTAATTGAGAATTCAAATCTTCAGCAAATTGGGGATTTTTTGTACAAGCATGATGAAAAGCACTATCCCAAATTAAGTCTGCCACCGTCACATGAAAACTAGCAGGGGGAACAGGTACAATCAAACCACTAGCAATGGGTAGCTCTAATAATTGCTGTTGATAGGCTTGTATTTGACGGTAGAAAGCAGCGTTGTTTGCATCTTCTTGTGCTGGTGGGGTAATCAGTGTATAGCCTGGAAAAGGTGCAGCCTCTCTGACTCCCGCATTAACCCGGAATTTAGAAGATTCCTGAATATGCTGAATTTGGGTTTTGTAAGCTTCTGGTAGCGTCATGCGAGCTACCCGATTTAAATAAGTTTGGTAGTTGTCGTCCAATCTTGATCACCTTGCGCTCTTTTGATAGATTGTAGGGAGATTTACTCAATTTGACCAAATTAATTTTTAATTTTAATTAAATTACCATGCCAATATATGTTTACTGGGGCGAAGATGATTTTGCGATGGAAAAAGCCGTAGTCACTTTGCGCGATCGCATTCTTGATCCCCTGTGGACTAGTTTTAACTATACCTCATTCCCCCCAGATCAACCCGATTCTATCGTCCAAGCTTTAAATCAAGCAATGACACCGCCATTCGGCGCTGGTGGGCGTTTCCTATGGCTCATCAACACCACTCTCTGCCAAAATTGTCCAGACCACATCCTTGCAGAATTACAACGCACTCTTAAAGTCATCCCTCCAGACTCTACCTTACTATTAACCAGCCGCAACAAACCAGATGAACGCCTCAAAAGTACAAAACTCCTCAAACAATTTGCAACAATTTCCGAATTTTCCCTCATCCCCCCTTGGAAAACTGAACTTTTAGTCCAATCAGTTCAACAAACCGCTCAAACTGTCGGCATAAAAATAAGTCCCCTCGTAGCCGAACTATTAGCTGAATCCGTAGGCAATGATACCCGTCTTCTCCACAATGAACTAGAGAAATTACGCCTCTACAGCCAAGGCAGCGACAAACCCTTAGACGTGAATACAGTATCTGAATTAGTCAGAAACACTACTCAAAATACCTTACAATTAGCAACAGCCATCAGAACAGGAGATACCCCAAAAGCTTTAGGAATCTTAGGTGATCTCAGTAATGCCGCCGAACCAGGTTTACGGATAGTTGCCACACTCATTGGTCAATTTCGCACCTGGTTATTAGTCAAAATGATGATGGACAGTGGTGAACGCAACCCCCAAGCGATCGCTCAAGCCGCTGAAATCTCTAACCCCAAACGCATCTACTTCCTACAGCAAGAAGTCAAATCTCTCCCCCTACAGCAACTCATCTCTGCTTTACCATTGCTATTGGAATTAGAAGCCAGCCTCAAGCAAGGTGCATCCGAAACCTCAACACTACAAACTAAAGTCATCGAACTTTGTCAAATATGTCGCCGCACTTAATATCCCCATCAGAATATGCAATTTCAATCTTGACTGGAACTTCTAATTCAGAAAATAATTCAAAGCGATTATCGTATTCCCTATTTTCCCTCTGTGTCACCTGTTATATGCTCAAAACTTATAGTCTTTATTTAACCAAACGGTTGCTGAGAACCCTCTATCAATCCTTGATTTTGGCAACTATTACCAGTACAAGTCTGATTTCCGGGACTTTTACCCTCAACTCCAAAGTAGCTGCTCAAACTTTAAACCTTGATAATACAGACATAACTAATTACGCAAAATCTGTACTAAACATGGAGCCAGCCCGTCAGCAAGCATTTAAAGAAATTAAAAACCTTATCGGTAGCAAAGACATTCCCCAAGTGATCTGTAATGATTCTAAAAGTTTCATTACGCTACCAAGGAAAGCCAAGGATATTGCCATAAATTATTGTAACCATTCTCAAAAGATAGTTGAGGATAGTGGTCTCAGCATCGAGCAATTTAACAAAATTACCCTAGAAATCCAAAACAACAGCAATTTAAAACGACAGCTTTACAATACATTACTGCGTTTACAAAAGGATTCCCCCTCAAAAACTTCCCAATAAATAACCTCAAATTACTTCTTTCTCTAACCTGCATCAAGCAGAAAATATCACTCTTGTTTTTTTGCCATATCCATAACATTATTGCCGATCCGATAAATCAAAAATACCCTGAATACTTAATTTCATAATGCTTTCAGCTATTTTCAACCCACTTCCTAAAAAAATATTTGCCAACCCCCTTGACAGAAAAAGGAAGGATTGATATGTTAGATAAGTGCCGAAAGAAAAAAACAACTCCCAGGCAACTGAACCGAGAAAAAATAATACTTTGAAAGAATAGATTAAACCAATCCTCGTCTTTAAGATAATTTTCAGAGGATTCGAGATTTTAACTAATTTCGGAGCCAACAAACTCGAAAGAAACAAA
>NZ_JADEVZ010000076.1 GCF_015207875.1 Dolichospermum sp. LEGE 00240 | reverse complement strand
CTCTCTATTTGATTACACTATTTTAACAAATAAAAGCCTGAAATCTTTGCTCGGCAATCTTTTCAGGCTTTACTTTCTCTAAATTTTTAATTCCTAAATTTGCTTTAGTATCTGCGGAATGTGGGTTTTATTGTGTTCACCTACTTAAGTGCGATCGCTAATTCCTCAAACTCCCATTTTTCATAATAAACCTCGATAACGAATAAAAATCAAAATTACAGCCCAAGAACCTAATGCTACTTTAACAGCAACTAGGATATTTAATATCGGAAGAATTCCACCACTAAATAACGCCCCTAATTCCCCATGTGGTAACTCAAATCCCGACAAAGTTATCACTGCTAAAACAATGAAAACCAATACCGAAATCTTTTCCCAAATAGCAGCGTGCCAATGTTGGTAAATATCCTGCATCCATTGGTATGATGAGGTAATTGCGATTAGTCCGATTGCTGTTCCTCCAGCGACTCCAGCAGCAAAACCACCCCCCGGACTCAAATGTCCTCTAATTGCTAATTCAATGCCCACTAATGCCGCAATTGTCGCCCCTAGACGAGCTAATATTATTGATGGTTGATCTTTAAATTGATAGATGCTACAAGATGGTTTTTCATTAGCTAATAAAAAATTAGCTCCGAGAATGGCAATAGTAAAGACAATAACTTCAAAGATTGTATCATATAGCCGATTTCTGAAAATAATCCCTGATACTGCATTGGGAACACCGCTTTCTTTAACCACTGTTTCCACAATGGAAATATCTGGTAAATTTGGTGCAGAATGAGGCATAATCAGCATTTTTACCAATAACGCTATTCCGGCTAAAATATAAACTAATTTCATAAATGCTGCACTCCTGATTCTAAAACGTCGAAATATCTGATAACTGTTTTTGGTGATGAAAGTTCGCTTTCTATGATGTTATAGATGCGTGGCACTCGAATTGCTGTTTGGTAGCTTTCTGTTGTTTGATCAGTTTCTTTTAAACGCACACAAGTAGCATGAATTTCTTTTTCAATTAGTGCCTGTTGTAAAGTTTCCTGAGTAGGATAAGGTACAAGTTCCAACCGCATATAATGTTTGTTAAAAATATTGCGGAAGTCGTTGATAATTTCTTGAAAATTAGGATCTTGATTTTTTTCTATTGACTGATTTTCCATGACACCAAGACGTAATACTAAGGATGAACGAACTGCGATCGCATACAAAGTAATTGATAACATCGTTCCCATTAATGCTTCTGTTAATGCCACATCTGCTGCCCCTAAAACTGCATCTACCATAGCCGCCATTGCCCCTAATACTCCCCTAATTATTAAGGCATGATAGGGGTTAGTTTGAGTTACTACCATTCCCGCAGCTAGGGGTAATAAAGCAATAATTATATAGAGATAAGAATCATTCATTTTTCGCCTCTTCTGTTGAACAATATGCGATGACATAACCTAACATTGTATTCCAAATTGCTAGGGAAATAATCCCTAAAATTAGCAATGGCCATTGATGGGGTATTTTCATTAACAGTCCTACAATTATCAGCATTGAACCTAATGTATCAGCCACAGAAAGACCATGTAATTTGAATAATACTGATCTGTTACTGACTAAATGCCAAGTTCCCCAAAACCAGAAAAACATTCCTATCCCAATGAAGGCATAACTGATGAAAGTAATAATATTATTCATGCTTCATTTAACCTTCTCAAAATATGTGCTAATAACATAAAACCAGCATTTCCTACACTTAACATGATGGATGCTACCACTCCTATCATCCAATCATCTCGCAAAACGGACACTACGAGAATCATAATTGATGCTTTACTGGAAATACTCCCTAAAGCTAACATTTTCTGCCATGTATCATCACTTTTACAGGCTTCGTAAATGGGAATAAGTAAGGCAAATATCATTGCTATTAATACTATTTCTAGGTTCATGGTTAAGTTCCTGTTTATTCTCTTCCTGGTTTAATGTGATGCACTTCATAAAAACCTTGTTCATTGTATCTAACTACAATTG
Organism: Dolichospermum sp. LEGE 00240; assembly: GCF_015207875.1. Taxonomy (GTDB): domain Bacteria; phylum Cyanobacteriota; class Cyanobacteriia; order Cyanobacteriales; family Nostocaceae; genus Dolichospermum; species Dolichospermum gracile. The sequence continues at coordinate 23,335 of NZ_JADEVZ010000076.1, read as the reverse complement.
TTTTGGGGGTAAAGGTAATCAGAAAAACATCTACAAATATCAACAATGGTGATCTTTTGAGTTTAATTTCTTCGGGTATCATTTCCTCTCTTTTGTGAGGACGGAAAATAATTTCAAATGCTTCTAAAAATGCTACAGGAATAGCAACAAATAATTTACTGATTACCTGTAACCATTCTGTTAATCTTTCCCTAGTTGTGAAACCTCGTGGTAAAATTAAGGCAATTATTACACCAATAATGATGTTTTCTACACTGAAGTTAGCAGTGAGTAAAAACCATATTGTCAGTCTTAATATTAGATGTCCAATCATGCTAATGCCATCCAAAATATTACAATTAGTGTTAAACTCATTACTCCCACTAAATTTTCAAATTTCTCTAGCATTCTGGGTACATAAATGGAGAGTTTTTTGAAAATTAAATGATATGCTGACCAACCAATGGCAATGGTAATAATCGCTTTACCAATATTTGCCATATCATAACCTTTGAGATAGACAATATTGCCCACTACTAACCCACTAATTAACAACGTTACAGCTATCCAAAATCCTGGTTTAATATTCTGTTCTCCCTCATTACTATGGGGTAGGAAAATGAATTTAGCAAAAGATATGGCAGTTCCCACAGCAGCAATATTCATAGCGATAAATTGCCAAGATGTTAAACTTTTTAGGGTTAACACTTTTGCCCCAAAACCTGCTAATAATGGAAACCCAGAAATTGATAAACTGGCTATAACTAAGGGTATCCAAATTTTAGTATTAATGGCTTGATGTTGCAATTCTTTAAAGTTGCGACTGGGTAAAGAACCTGCCATCAAAAATAATGATGATTTTACTAGTCCATGAGTAAGTGCATAAAAACCACCTACTGCTGGTGCTGCGAGAATAAAACCTAGTTGGGATATGGTACTGAATGCTAACAGCCGCTTAGTATCTTTTTCTAATACTGCATAGGATACACCCATTAAAGCAGTAGCAACGCCAAAAGTAGTAACTATGGTGTTGAGTTCATCGGAAATTAAAGCACAACGCAATAAAGGTAATACACTAGCTTTAACTACAATACCTGACATTAACGCCGAAACAGGTGTTTCTGATTCTGAATGGGTTAAAGGTAGCCATAAACCAGATACAAATATCCCAGCTTTAATTAATAACCCTAGAAATATTAAAGCGATGGCTTCGGGAGGGGCAGTTTTTAAACCTTCAAAAGTAAATGAACGACTATTTTGGTAAGCTAGTATTCCACCTACTAAGTAAAATAACATGGAGGTGTTACTGATAAACAGATAACGTAAAGCTACCCAAATTGAGCGATCGCTACGTGGATAAGCAATTAACAAGAAAGCCGCAATACCGCTTACTTCTAATGCTATATACACACTAACAAGATCATTGCAAATAAAAGCAGCATTTAAACTACCATGTACTAAAATAGTTTGGGCAAAGAAAAAAGCATTTCTATCACTATGCCAACAGTATAAAATTACCGCAGCAGTTACCAAAGCATTTGTGAGAATAAAATAACCGCTTAATTGATCTACTAACAAACTATTCCCAAAACTATCCAGTAATGTGAGATTAATAGTAGTAGGTACTATTAACATCTGTAACCCATAACCAGCAGAAGCTATAGTTCCCCATAATGCTAAATGTCGGTTAAGTTTGGGTACTAAAAAAATTATGAATCCTAGCAAAAATGGTATTGTTACCCAAGCAACAGTAATTTTATCCATCATTTATTTTCTCTATGGTGTATTATTTCTTTCAATTTCATCGGTTTCTAAGGTGGGATTATCCCTAGCTAATTTCATCACGCCCACAAGCATTAAAGCCTGAATGGAAAAGCCGATAACTATACCCGTCAAAATAACAGATTGGGGAGCAGGATCAGCATAAGCAATATTTTTTACCTCGGAAATAATGGGAGTAAATAATCCTTCTCGTGATGCAATTAGTACATAAAAGGCAATCACACCTGTACTCATCACATCCATTGAGACAATTTTCATTACCAAGTTTTTTTTGAGGATGATGCCAAAAAAACCACACAGTATTGTTATCAGTACACACGCTTCTAACACGGGAATTATTTAATTTTTATATAAAGTGCTAACTCTATCTAAGCACGAAATCTTAGTGCCAGGAAAGTATTGACACTAGAAAATTCTTATGATTATGATAGTTATACTCAATAGACATCTGGTGAAAATGATCGTAGGGACAATTCATGAATCGTCCCTACAAGGGTTTCAGGTTATGCACATTTAATTACCACCAGATGTCTAATGATTTATGTTTTGACAACTTTTAAAGTTCTCAAACTACTATCTGCACAACCAGTAATAAAACCACCCATATTTTGAATTTCTTGCAAATATTCTAAAGCTGATTTTGTAATTACCTCTCCGGGCATTAATACAGGAATTCCTGGAGGATAAGGGCAAATAATTTCTGCACAAATCCGGTTTTGAGCTTTCTCGAAAGGCAAGATTTCACTATTAGCAAAAAAAGCCTCACGGGGAGAAATAGATATAATATTATTTGTATGATCATTTTTGTATTTGTACAATAAATTTTGGGTTATTGATGGGTTTATATTATTAAGATTTTTGAGAGATTTAATTAGGTTTTGAATATCTGTTTTTGTATTTCCTAAACTAATAATAAAAGTGATATTTTGCCAAGATGAAAATTCTGGGGTGACATTAAATTTGTCATTTAAAATATCTTCAGCTTCAAAGCCAGTAAAACCTAATTTATTAACATTTACTGTTAATCTAGTTTTGTCTAAATCTATAAATCCCGGTGACTTTTCTTTTGGAGAAAGGGGAGTAAATAAACCAGGAATTTTATTAATTTGATTTCTGGCTTCTTTCGCTAATTCCAAAGTTTGAAACATCAGCTTTTTTCCATGTATTGCCATTTGCTGACGGGCAGCATCTAGAGAAGCCAAAAGGATAAAACTAGGACTGGTAGATTGTACTAATTGTAAGGCTTTATTGACTCTATCAATATCAATGATTTTACCTTGAATATGTAACATTGATGCCTGTGTCATTGCCCCCAGTGTTTTATGAATTGATTGTACAGTTAAATCTGCACCTGCGCTTAAAGCTGATATGGGTAAATCGGGATGAAAATGGAAATGTGCGCCATGTGCTTCGTCTACAATTAAGGGAATATTATATTGATGAGTAAGGTGTACAAATGCCAGCAAATCTCCACAAACACCATGATAGGTAGGATAAACTATCAGCACTGCTTTGGTATCTGGATGTTGTATTAATGCTGCTTTTAATGATTCTGGTGTAATGCTGTATGCAATATCTAAATCTGAGTTGTATGCAGGATTTATAAAAATAGGAATTGCACCAGAAAGAATCAATCCAGAAATAACTGAAGAATGGACATTTCGCGGCAGAATAATTTTATCTCCCATTCTGCAAGTAGCAAGAATTGCTGCTTCAATTCCACAGGTAGAACCATTAACTAAAAACCATGTTTTCTCAGCCCCAAAAGCCTCTGCTGCGAGTTCTTGGGCTGCGAGAATTACGCTTTCTGGTTTGAATAAATTATCTAATTCTGCTAATTCTGTTAAGTCAGCCCGAAAGACATCTTTACCGATTAAATCGGTTAAGAATGGGGAAATGCCAGTACCGCGTTTATGTCCTGGGGTGTAAAATGGGGCGTGAGGACGAGTTGTACAGGCTTTTAAGGCATCTATAAGGGGGGTTTGGTCTTGGTTGAGCATTTTTGGAGAAAGAAATGATAAGCTTTTGTTTACTGTTTTTAGCGTAGGTTTGTTTATCTGCTAGATATCCTTACTTAAGGATCAGTAGTAGTTTGTATATAAACATTGTCAGACTGTCTATTATCATAGTAAGATTCAATCAGGTTAATATTCATTTCTATCAATGACTACATCCAAAACAGCAGAATATATAGTCCATTTCGACGATGATTCATTTGGTGTTTATGAGTTTCCTTGCAATGTCTATAAAGCAAACCCTGCTGAAAATCCTCCACCAAATCTTCCAAAATTTAACCTGGGTAGCTTCAAATATGCGCGTTTTGTTGAAAACCAGATTGAGGTATTTGGTCAAATAACTCCTATTGGAAAAGATGGACGCATTGTCATAAACTCGAATAAACCTACCACACATTACCTTATCGGATCTCCATTTACTGCTCCAGTAGTGCTTCTTCAATATATTATTTGATGAAAACAAACGCTCCTCATCTGACTCATGGGTATCAATAGATAAAGATAAACAAATAAAATTTTCAACTGATATACAAGGAGGTTTGTCTACGGGATGATATGGAATTAAAAGACATCAAAAAATTCTTCTTATTATTGTGTTACTTTCTTTATAGAGAATAAAGGACGAATTTATGAAATGGCGTGTGATTCTTGAATCAGATCCAGAAACAGGAGATTGGGCTATATGGTGTCCAGAGTTACCAGGTTGTACTTCAGCCGGTGAAACAGAAGAAGAAGCTTTAGAAAATATTAAAGAAGCTATTCAACTATATTTACAGCCAGATTTAATTAAGTTATCTCCTGGTGCAATCGCAAGGGAGATCACGGTCTAATGAGTGAGCGAGTTCGTCGTATGACTGCGAGACAGGTTGAAACTATTTTGAGAAAATATGAATTTGAACTTATTTCTCAAAAAGGTAGTCATCGCAAATGGAGAAATGAAGAGTTAGGGTTACAAGTAATTGTTCCTGAACATAAAGGACGGACTCTACCTATTGGCACATTACTCAGCATTGTTCAAGGAGCAAAAATTCCTGAGTCTGAATGGAGAGGTTAACTTGTACAAAGAAATAATCAAAGCAATTTTGAATTTTAAAAGGTAAATCATGCGATCGCCATTCGTGCTATACAATAATTAATTTCAACCTCAAAAAAATGTCTCCATGATGGAAATTGTATTTCTTGTTGAAAATGATCCAGATGGTGGTTATACAGGCACAGCATTAGATCAATCAATTTTTACTCAAGCTGATGATATAGAAACACTGCCAGTAATGATTTGTGACGCTGTTCATTGTCATTTTCCTGATGGAGAAAAACGTCCTAAAATTATTCAGTTACAACACATTCTCTAAACAACATGAATTTAAAAGATATCAAACAAAAACTATTTCCCATCTTCAAAATCATATCCATTACACTCATCACCAGTGCAATAGGCTTAGAATTATGGAATATCCAAACATCAATAACTAACAGTCAACTACCGAGTGTCTTAACTCCAGCTTTAATTATCACTCATATTGTGCTGTTGGCTCATTTTCTCGAAGCCTTAATTGCTGCTTATTATGCACCTGCTCGCAATCAAGCATCAATCAAATATGCGGTTTATACATTTTTTGTGGGTATATTTGGGTTATTAGAATTATTTGATCATGATCAAGAACAAGGATTCAAGGAAAAAAGTTAAAGGTTTTTTCTTGTCCCCTGAACTGATAAGCATTCATTTCAACTGTGCTTTAACAGCATGGCTGAATTCTGGTTTCTTGTACGGAATTTATACCGTTATATATGAATCAGCGAATCGCCCAACCTGGTATTCTAGAACTAGCACTGCTACGCAGAAGTCAAAAATCAAAAGTCAAAAGTAATATACAGTAGGCTGTTTGATGATTAATAATGGTTGGGTTATTTACGCCGTGCTGTACTAGCGCTGATTTAATCTTGTTACTAAACTTTGTTTGTTTTCGACAACTATTCATTATACAATATACACAGAATCTCAGTGCAAAATAAATCCTGGCTTTAGGCTACGTCCCTTATTTGATAGCCTGCACGGCGTAGAAGTAGCACAGGTGTGTCCTCTTGAGTGGGGCGCACCTTTAAGGGTTTTGGGCATTTTTCTGATAAGCTCGAAAATTGTGTTAAATATGACACGATTGACTATGTATTTCTAGATTAAATGCTAGGGTGTTTATGGTTTTTAAGGTTTAATAAAGACTAAATCTAGTATTATCGAAAAGTCCGAAATTAGGTGTGGTGTGAAAATCAAGACAGGAGTGAACAAAATGGATTTACGTGGAGATGCGTTGCAAATCCTTAAAGACACTAGTAGAACTTTTTATATCCCAATTAGTATTTTACCATCAGGATTACAAGAAGCAGTGGCATCAGCATACTTGTGTATGCGTGCCATTGACCAAATTGAAGATGATCCAAACTTGGATAACGAGACTAAAAAACGCCTGTTGCAGAATATTAGCCTCACATTGCAAGCTGGAGTAGATGGTTTTCCGCTGGATGCTTTCTCTGTCGGGTTTAAAGGTTACGAAAATTCTTTACAAGAAGTTAGTTTAAGGATTAGAGAATGGTCAATATTAGCACCTGAAAGTATTGCTCCGCGAATTTGGGATGCAACAGCGGCAATGGCTGATAGAATGGCTTATTGGGCAGATAAAAATTGGAAAATAGAAACTGAAGCGGATCTAGACCGTTATACCTTTGGGGTGGCTGGTGCTGTGGGCTTGTTACTCTCAGATTTATGGAACTGGTATGATGGAACTCAAAGCAACCGCACTCAAGCCATAGGATTTGGTAGGGGTTTGCAAGCGGTCAATATTCTGCGTAACAATGGTGAAGACCTCAATCGTGGGGTCAACTTTTACCCAGCAGGTTGGGATAATGACAATCTCCAAGAATATGCCCGTCGCAATCTTATCTTAGCAGATGCCTATACGAACTCTTTGCCCAATGGACCGGCTTTGCAATTTTGCCAAATTCCTTTGGCTTTGGCTCATGGTACTTTAGATGCTTTAGCTAGTGGTAAGGAAAAACTCAGTCGCAGTGATGTTGTTTCCCTGATTGAAAACCTCATGGGTGTGAACGCTAAAGCTAGTTAGAAAATAGGGAACAGGGAACAGGTGACAGGTGACAGAGGTGCAGAGGGAGAAAGAATTTCCCCAATGACAACTGACCAATGACCACTGACAACTGACAACTGACCAAAATAAAAAATTTGTGTGTGAGCGATATTCATGAAAACTACTTTATTTCTGAGTCCACCTTCTTTTGATGGTTTTGATGGTGGTGCGGGGGCGCGATACCAAGCAAAACGAGAAATTACTTCTTTCTGGTATCCCACTTGGTTAGCACAACCAGCGGCTTTAGTTCCTGGCAGTAGGTTAGTTGATGCACCTCCTCATGGGCAAACGGTGGATGATGTGTTGAAAATTGCCAAGGATTATGAATTAGTAATTATGCACACCAGTACACCATCTTTGGCTAATGATGTTAAGTGTGCTGAAGCTATCAAACAACAAAACCCCAATGTGCAAGTTGGCTTTGTGGGGGCGCACGTTGCGGTTTTACCAGAGGCAACTTTGCGAGAAAATCCGGTAATTGATTTTGTTTGCCGCAATGAGTTTGATTATACCTGTAAGGAATTAGCAGAAGGAAAACCTTGGGATGAAATCAAGGGTTTGAGTTACCGGGATAAGTTGGGGAATATCCACCAAACCGAGGAACGTCCTTTGATTCATGATTGGGATGCTATGCCCAGTGTGTTGCCGGTTTATGCTCGTGATTTGGATATTAGCAAATATTTTATTGGCTATTTGCAACATCCTTACATTTCTTTTTATACCGGGCGGGGTTGTCCAGCCAAATGTACTTTTTGTTTGTGGCCACAAACTATTGGTGGACATTTATATCGTCATAAAAGCCCTGATGCTGTAGGCAGAGAAATGGAAGAGGCGAAGGTTCTCTTTGGGGATAAGGTGCGCGAGTATATGTTTGATGATGATACTTTTACCATTGACAAACATCGAGCGATCGCCATTAGTAAACACATGAAGCGACTCAATTTAACTTGGAGTTGCAATGCTCGTGCAAATTTGGATTATGATACTCTCAAAACTTTACGAGATAACGGTTTAAGATTGTTATTAGTAGGTTTTGAATCCGGCAATCAAGAAGTTCTCAATAATATCAAAAAAGGTATTAAGCTAGAAGTGGCGCGAGAATTTATGAAGAATTGCCACAAACTTGGTATTACTGTACATGGAACTTTTATTATCGGATTGCCAATAGAAACTAAGGAAACTGTAGAAGAAACAATTCGTTTTGCTTGTGAATTAAGTCCCCATACAATTCAAGTTTCTATTGCTGCACCTTATCCTGGTACAGAGTTGTATGAACAAGCCAGAGAAAAAGGTTGGTTTGCTAATGAGTCTTTAGTTGCAACTTCCGGTATTCAAACTTCAACTTTGCAATATCCCAGTCTTTCCAGTGCGGAAATTGAAGATGCTGTGGAAAAAATGTATCGCAAGTTTTATTTCCGTCCGAAAGCGATTATTCCCATTGTGCGGGAAATGTTGGCGGATAGACAAATGTTAGTTCGTCGCTTGCGAGAAGGTAAGGAATTCTTTGGTTATTTGAATGAACGTCGGACTCAAGCTTTAGCTAGGTAAATCGTCTGAATCAGGATACCCAGGATTAAAGGATTGACAGGATTAATTCAATTAAATCTTGTGAATCCTGATTCTGACATTTTTAATCCTAATTATCTATATACCAATGTCTTATTTAATTATTAATGCTGATGATTTCGGGTTTTCCCAGGGTGTGAATGCAGCGATTATTCAAGCCCATGAGGAAGGCATTTTAACTAGCACTAGTTTAATGGTAAGTGGTGATGCTGCACAAGAGGCGATCGCTCTCGCAAAGAATCATCCTCAGTTAGCAGTTGGGTTACACCTGGTTTTAGTTTGTGGTAAATCAATTTTACCACCTTCGCAAATTCCCCATTTAGTAGACTCTCAGGGTAACTTTTCTAATGATCCTACTTTAGCAGGATTAAGTTATCAATTTAATCAAGCTACCCGTGCAGAATTGCGGTTAGAAATATATGCTCAATTAGCAAAATTCCGTGATTCTGGTTTGAATTTGGCTCATGTTGACGGACATTTACACCTTCATGTCCATCCTGTAATTTTGAATATTTTAACAGAATTTGCAGCGGAATTTCAGATTAAATTTATCCGTCTACCTTCAGAAGAATTAAGTAAAAACCTCAAAATTGATCAACGTAATTTATTCACTAAAATAATTTGGTCTATTGTTTTTGGACAATTACGCCATTATGGAGAAGGTTTATTAAAAGCGCATCATATTAAATTTGCTGATAGAGTTTATGGATTGTTACAAACTGGTGACATGAGTGAAAAATATTTACTCGGTTTGATACCACAAATAGAAGCGCAATTGGTAGAAATTTATTCTCATCCTGCTTTAGCAAATACTGATATAAATCACGGTGGTGAAGTAGAATTAGCGGCTTTGTTAAGTCAGGAAGTGCGTCAATTATTGACAGTGAAACATTTTAAATTAAGTAATTATAATCAATTAATTTAATTAACAATTTTGTATAAATATTTATATTTAAAATATAATGTTGTTTAGTACCCTCTGTTATTGTCCATTTTAACTTTTATTGAATTTGTGTAGAATCTTCGAGAATAATTAAACGCAGATAAACGCGGATAAACACAGATAAATACCCTGATTTTACTTGCATCTACTATTATGGCACGCACAACAAAAACAAAATCCTCAGCTACAGTAACTCCTCTCGCGCTTTCTGACTTACATCTTCAGTTGGAGGGTTTAGAGAAAGAACACCAATCTCTATTAAAGCAAATTAAGAAAAAGCGGACAGAATTAAATAACTTTGTGGAAAAAATGCGTTCTTTAGCTACAGAAGTATTTCATCGAGTTAGTCCAAATATGAAAATAATGGCAGAATTAGATGCAGAAATTCATGCTTTGTTTGCCGAAATTTTAACTACGAGAAAAATGGGAAAACAAACCCAGAAAAATATAGAATCACTGTACAGAAGTTTGCAAATGGGAGGAATTATTAGTTATAAAGATATTGATGAAGAAGAAGATGATGATGAATTAGACGAACTATTTGAAAATGATGATTCCCAGGAAAATCATCAACGTCGTCGTCAATTTTGGGAAGCAGAAGGAGATTCTGAATCTGCTACAGTCCCTAGAACAGATGAATCTAGAAAAGTTCGACAGACATTTTTGCGGTTAGCGGAAATCTTTCACCCTGATAAGGTTAAAGACAACGAAACCCAAATGACTCACACGGAAATCATGAAAGAAATTAATAAAGCTTACCAAGAGGGAGATTTAGCGCGACTTTTAGAAATTGAACGGAAATATGAAGTCGGAGAAACCATTGATAATAACAGCGAAGATAATTTAAGTCGCAAATGCAAAAATATAGAACAGCAAAATCAAATTCTCAAAAATCAATATGAGAAGTTAAAACAAGAACTCCGGTTAGCAAAAAATACCCCAGAAGGATCAATGGTTGCTGATTATAAAAAAGCGGCTAAACAAGGGGTTGATTGTATTGAATTGATGGTGGAAACCATGCAATCTCAAACCAAGATAGTTGCAGAGATTCGTGATTTTGTTAAAGATTTTAAAGATAAAAAGATCACTATTAAAGAATTTCTCGCAGGACCAGAAAGCCTCCGTTCTATGCAGCAGGATATGATGGAAGAATTAATGGAAAAAATCATGGGAGAATTTGGAGATATTATGGATTTTAATTAGTAAAATATGTTAAGACTTGTTAAGTAATAATTGACACAGTTAATGGTATAATGGTAACTTTAGAAGTATTCACAGTCATACGTAAATCTAGTGAGATTCCCATGAGATTAAACCTGTTGAGTACAACTATTGATTATCAAATTGTTACCAATGTGAATAAATTTCTGTGCTTAACCTTAGCTATAGGACTGTTTTTTGTAACTACTCTATCAAATCCTAATTTGGCAATTGCAGAGGAATTCTTACCTTTCTTTGATAATATTAATAATCCTGTAACCGTTAAAGTTGGTGGTGTACAAGATTTAACTCCTCCTCCTCCTTTGCTAAATGATTTTGATCAAGCAGTTAATCAATTGTGTGGAGAATTGGGAACAGTAGTTACTCCCGCTAATTTCCAAACCATGCTGAATAGTTTTCCAACTGTTCTCAGTAATATTAAAAATAATGTTGGTGGTTATATTTTTCCGAATAGAACCTCTAATACAGAATTTCTGGAAGATTTAACAAGTCTTTGGTTTAATGCTGAAGGATTTGATCATGTTTTTTGTGGTGAACCCGCAGAAACTAAAATTGGTGGTTTACATTATGCTGGACGTTATTTAGATTTACAAAATCGAGGTCTTGCCGGAATTTTACCCAAATCTGTGAGTAAATCTGAAGTTGACCCAGGGGCTGTTTATTCCTTTGGTGTTAGAATGAAAGTAGGCGATGGCGAAACGCCCACTTCTCGTGAACGCACTGTTAGTGATCCATTTAAAGGATATGGTTACACTCTCAATGCCGAAGAGATTTTAACAATTGCAGCTAAAGCCTACAAAAATAACCCCAGCTTAGAACCAACACCCAAAGCTTGTTTACTGAGTGTGACTGATAACGGCAAAACATTTGCAAATATCTTTGTTACTAAAAAAGGTGCTATTCGTACCTTTTATCCTGATGCTACTCCTGATTATCAAAAAACTCCAGAATGTCAGGTTTAGTAATTTGAGATTACAGCAAATTGAGATACAGTGATTAACCTGTAGGGGCGGGGAAACCCCGCCCTCAATTGTATTTCATCCGACTTTGTGCATTTTAAATTATTCGTTTAATTCTTGTATTTAACTGTTAGGCAAAGTGCTGTAATCATGAAGATATAACCGGAAACTGTGATGATATAATTTATATTTAGTTTCCTTACCCTCCCGTGTTTCTTGCAAAAATTCTAACCAAGTTTCCATAATTTCCGCCACATCAAAAACATCAGCTTTGATAATTTGACTAATAGCTACCGTTGACATCGGTTGAGTTTCTTCAGCAGTTAAAACCCGCAATATATCCATCGCAACATCAGATAAACCATCACCTTGCATCTTTTGCCAATGTTGTTGATAATAGGTTTCTAAATCTGGGGGAATACTATTAATATTCTCTGGTTGATCATAAAAACCCTCAGCAAAAGCATTTAAAACCTGCTGCACATACATAAAATTATCTTCATTTTCATTAATTAATTCAATTATATTTCTCTGCGAACTCTGCGTCTCTGCGGTTCGTTTCTTCCGAATATATGCTTTAATATCCTCCCGATTTTCCACCGGATAATCTGCTAAATCTAAAATCTGTGAAGGTGCTTCAATTAACAAGCCACTATGGGATTTTTGATAGGGACGACGAGCGAAAATAAAATAAATTTGATCCGGTAAATATCGCGGTAGATAAAATAAATTCGTTCCTACAGCTTGACTATTTATATCAATTCCATCCAAACCATCAATGACAATAATTATTTTCTGATCTGGTAAATTCTCGCTGACTTGTTGCAATAAAGTAGAAAATAACCAACTTCCCTCATTTGCATTGATAAATCCTGTCTCCGTCATGGTTTGCGGGGAGGGTTGGGGAGGGGTGCTAGATAAATTCTCTAACAATAAATTTAACTGTGTACAAACCTCTGGAAAAAATGCCTCAACTCGATTTTTACCGGACATTTGGGCATTGTAATAAATAGTATGGGGATTTTGGCGCACAAATGACGATTCCTACCTTCAGCGCGAATATTAAAAAAGCAAATTGTCCCAGGATGATCTACTATATATTTGGCAGCAATGGCACTTTTACCCATTCCCGCATCACCAAGGATGGTAAAATATCCACTTTTGTGATCTTTGATAAATTCACTGATAGCATTAAATACAAATTTTCGACCGCAAAATAGTTTTGTTTTATCATCAATTACGATTTGAAATTCTGTTGGTATTAGTCGTGGAAACCAATCATCAACTATATCTGATGGTGTTAGTTTTTCAACTATACTCTTGTTTTCAAGTCCTTGATTTATAGCATTCAGCACATTTTCTATAACGTATCTATCAACTGCTGTTACCTTTTGAGTATTTTGTCCTATTAAATATTTAATTTGATCTTCACTTGCTTTTGCTGCTTCTGCTAGAGTTGCTATAGTAAAACCTGCTTTTTTATATGCTGCTTTGAGTTTATCTTTTCCTGACTGACTACTTTGTACTTTTCCTGATTGAGTCATAAATATATATTAGTAGTAGATTAACTTTTTTAGACTATAGCAAATATGGATTATTGTTGTCTAGGGAATTTGGGGTATTTTTATTTCCCTAAACTCCCTAAAATTTGGAGAAAAGTTTTCATCAAGAAAACCCTTTTTTCATCTTTCTTATTTTTAATCATATTCCTAAGATGTTAGTAAGTTCAAAAACGAACTGAGAGAACTACAAAAAATAGGAGTCCTATATGTTTCGTTGGTTTAAAAAATCCCCAAAAGATTCACAGATTCAAATTACCCAACAAAAGCAAAATCAAATTGTAGATTTGTTAGTTCATAACGCACAAGTGACTTTTTACTTAGGCGTTAGTATTACCAGTCTATCTACAATGGTGACGTTATTCATCATTATTTTATTATTATTTAATAAGATACAACCAGAACGAATTAACGTGCCTTTAAGTATTTTGGCTAATTTAGCTAGTTTTAAATTGACCCAAGAAGCAAAAAAAGACTTAAACGATCTTTTAGAACGTTCTCAAGTCACTAAAAGCAGTAAATAAATCTTTTAGATTCCACACCCACCCGGAAATCAATTTCTAGGCAATAGCTAAAGTGCGTTTTAACGCACTCTAAAAACAGTCGGTTTTAACCGACTTCAGCTTTGAGACAGGGAATTTATTCCCTGGCTACTGGCTACCCAGATTTTTTTAAAATTCATATACTATTGCTATATTTGCTAATAATTATTAACCATTTTCCTAATTACGAATTACCCGATGTTTTTGCAAATCTGCTAAATTACAAACTTCTAAAGCCCTAGCATGAGTGGCTTCTAAAACTACAGGAGGTGCAACACCATCTTCTAAGGCTTCTTGCCACCTTGCAGCGCATAAACACCAACAATCACCAGGTTTTAAACCGGGAAAACTAAAATAAGGTGCAGGTGTACTCAAATCATTACCTTGGGATTTAGTATATTGCAAAAACTCCTCTGTCACTTGAGCGCAAACCACGTGCATTCCCGTATCTTGTCCACCTGTGGTACAAAACCCGTCACGATAAAATCCAGTCATGGGAGACGTACAGCAAATTTCTAATTTTGTACCCAGTACGTTTTTAGCTTCTGTCATGATTAATTCCTCACAATTTTAATTTATTAGGGAAAACGAACCGCAGAGGCGCAGAGGACGCAGAGAAAGAGGGTTTGAGAGATATTTTGCGTAGGTCTTGATTTTTTAAGTTTGTGGGAGTTTATCAAATTCAATTTTACCATAGTTTAATTTAATAATTCTATCGGCTAAATGAAAATAATGATCATCATGACTAATTACTAAAATTGTTTTTCCCTGTGCTTTTAATTCTGGCAGTAATTGAGTATAGAATATATCTTTGAATAATGGATCTTGATCAGCCGCCCATTCATCAAATAGATAAATTGACCGATTTTCTAAATATGCTGTGAGTAATGCGAGGCGTTTTCTTTGTCCTTGGGAAAGGGAAGTGGTGGAAAGTTGCCCATTTTCGATTTTAACTTTATGATCAAGTTGCAATTTCTCTAAATATTTTTGGGCTTGAATATCTAAGTTATTATTTTCTAATCCTAGTAGTTCTTCAAATAAATAAAAATCAGAAAATACTACAGAAAAATGTTGCCGATACCATTCGCGGTTATTTTCTGTAATCAAAGTTTCATCTAAAATAATTTCGCCATGTTCGGGTATATATAAACCAGTGATTAATTTCGCTAAAGATGATTTACCGCTACCATTACCTCCCACAATAAAAACTAATTCTTGGGGATAAAGGGTAAGATTAATTGGACCGAGAATAAAGCTTTTATCTTCTTTATCTGTGTAATAAGTGTGAGTAACATTTATCAGTTGTAAACTGTGCCAATTTGTGAGAGCATGAGGTGGTGCTGTGGCAATTTCCGCCCGACTAGCTAAAGATAAACCTAATGATTCGATTTTTTGTAAGGCAACACTGGCTTTACTAATTAATGGTAAGTTATTGGAAATATTATCCATGGGCAACATTAAATAAGTGAAAGTGAGAATGTAACCGGATAAAGTTTCGGCATCAATGGCGAATAAATGTGGTAAAATAAAGAGAACAAAACCAATGGCAAAGAAAAATATGAGTTTACCCCAACTGGCAGTTGTCGCAAACAAGGTTAAACCTTGAACATTGTGATTTCTAAATCTACTGGCTGTGGATTCTAAACGATTACTCAGGAAAAATTGACGGCGTTGATAGTGAAGTTTGAGTTCTTTAATGCCGGCTGTAATCGTGCTAAAATTATTAAATAAAGTGTCTTGATCTTCACGGGCTAAGGCTAATAATTTTTCTCCTCGATCTAATAACCATTTACAACTACCAATAGCTATTAGCATTAAAACCACAACCATGATAAATACTAACCAAGATAGCCAGGTTATATATAGTAAACATCCTAAAGCCATGGACATATCAATACATAAAAAGGGCATGACATATACAGCATTAGCGACTGCTTGCACATCTTCTGTTAAAGTTGCTAATAAGCGGGGATTTCCTAATTGTTCTAAATGACTTAATTCCGATGCTAATATTTGCCGACTTAACTGCATTCGTAATTGCAAAACGGCATTTTGAGATAAGCGAATTAACATGATTTGGGACATTACGCCGGTAATTAAGGCTACGGTGACTAAACCGACGAAACCCCAAGCTATAGTTGTCAGAGGTGCGGCATTGCTTTTACTCGCTGCACTACTAATTAAGGCGATTAATCCCGCACTACTACCACCACTCAAAAAACCTGTGATAATAGCGATCGCTACCATTGTCCAAGAAGAACGCAAAAGAAAGTAAATTAGATTCATGTCTCAGTTGTCAGTTGTCAGTTGTCAGTTGTCAGTTGTTTTATTTGCTGACTCCTTCCCCCTGTTATTTATTCTCTGTTTATCAGCCGTTTTATTCTACACCTATGGGGTTTATACAGCGATAGGTTTTTTGCGCGACTCTCCCCCCATAAACCCGGAATTTCATCCCCCTGTCACTATCCTTAAACCCCTATGTGGCGTTGATAAGGGGACTTACACCAACCTAGCCTCATTTTGTCAACAAGATTACCCCCAATATCAAATTATTTTTAGTGTCCGCAGTTCCACAGACCCTAGTATAGAAGTAGTTGAGAAACTAATTCAACAATTTCCAGAAATAGATATTAGTTTAGTGGTGAAAGATCATATTATCGGTGCTAATTTGAAAATTAGTAACTTAGCTAATGCTGTCACCACCGCCAAACATGATATTTTCCTCATTGCTGACAGTGATATTCATGTTGGTTCTGACTATTTGCAAACAGTAATTCAACCACTACAAGATCAGAAAGTTGGTGTTGTTACCTGTTTATATCGTTCCACAGCCGAAGGAATAGCTACGATTTTAGAAGCTATTTGTACAGCCACAGACTTTCAACCGAGTATTTTGGTGAGTAAACAATTAGAGGGAATAAAATTCGCTTTGGGTTCAACTATTGTCATCCGTAAAACCACATTAGCCAAAATCGGCGGTTTTGCAGCAGTGGCTGATTATTTAGCAGACGACTATCAACTCGGCTATTTACCAACCCAAGCAGGAGACAAAGTAGTATTATCTAACTATATTGTTGAACACAGATTAGGACATAGTAGTTTATTAGATTCTATCAATCGCCAAATTCGTTGGGCGCGTTGTATTCGTGTTTCTCGTCCTTGGGGTTATGCCGGCTTAATATTTACTTTTGGCACAGTTTCTAGTTTACTATTATTAATAACTAGCAGTGGTTCTATTTTTTCTTGGTTAGTTTTCTCCATCACTTTGCTAATGCGATTAGTTATGGCTTGGGTAATAGGGGTAAAACTTCTCAATGATCAAGTAACCAAAAAGGTTTTCTGGTTAATTCCTTTTGCGGATATAGTGAGATTTATAATTTGGTGTTGTGGCTTTTTTGGTAATACTATTGAATGGCGAGGGACAAGATTTAAACTAGTTAAAAATGGTAAATTAGAAATAATCAAAAGTTAGGAATCAAGAATTAAGTAGGTGAACACAATAAAACCAATCTGTGTAAAGAAAAGTAAAATCGCCCAAACCCTCTTCACTCTTGCCTCTTGCATGATTGCCTCTTGCCTTGCCATAACGACGATTTTCAATGCTAACCTACTTAGAGGATGTTTGAAAAGTTTCCGGCGATTAGAAATCGCTACTACACAAACAAAGTCCACCTGCGTGGACTAACGAAAAATCAAGGCTTTTGAACCCACGTATCCCTTACGGGACCGAAGGAATAGGTGGGTTTCGTCTGTGTGGTTCCGCGACTTCTAGTCGCCCTTGCAAGTAATAAATTAGACTTTTCAAACACCCTCTTAGTAGGGATTTAGGGATGCTCTTTGGTATCAACTTAACGCAAAACCTCTATTCTGCAAGTAACTCAAGTTCCCTGCTAATAGTAAAAGTTGTCTTTTGATAACTAAACACTAGGAAAACTTACTAGTACAGCTTAGTGTCAACAAACCAACCATTCTCAATCGTTTTTGGGAAAAAATCCTGTAAATCCTGATTCTGACTTAATTATTTCCCCACTTTCCCATAGGCATAACGGGTTAAACTACCTTCATTGAGATTATTCCAAGCATATATCCGATCTCTAAAAGGTTTCCACTGTTCATAAACAGCTTTAAAATCAGCGTCTTTAGCTGCAAATTCATCATATAAAGCAAAAGAGGCTTTTTCCGCTGCTTCCAAGATTTCCTGACTATAAGCACGCAGTTGAACCCCGGTTTTTAATAGTTTCTCTAATGCTTCGCTATTGCGGGTATCATAACGAGCTAACATTGTTGTATTCGACTGATATGCAGCGGTTTCTAAAGCTGCTTGGTATTGAGGTGGTAACTTTTTCCATTCGTCCAAATTAACTTGGACTTCTAAAGTTGGACCTGGTTCCCACCAACCTGGATAATAGTAGAATTTAGCAACTTTATTTAAACCCAATTTTTCATCATCATAGGGTCCTACCCACTCAGCCGCATCAATAGCGCCTGTTTGTAGCGCTTGGAAAATTTCCCCACCAGGAAGAGTTTGTACAGTTACTCCCAGTTTAGCCATAACTTGCCCCCCTAAGCCGGGAATCCGCATTTTTAAGCCCTTGAGATCATTAAGTGTTTTGACTTCCTTGCGAAACCATCCCCCCATTTGTGTACCCGTATTCCCCGCAGGAAACTGAATTATATTAAATTTACTGGCATAAATTTCCCGTAGTTTGGTTAAACCTCCGCCTTCATATAACCAAGCGTTTTGTTGTTGGGCATTGAGTCCAAATGGTACTGATGTACCAAATCCTAAAGCAAGACTTTTACCGATGTAGTAATAAGCAGCAGTATGTCCGGCTTGGACTGCACCTTGGGAAACCACATTGAGAACTTCTAAACCGGGGGCTATTTCTCCAGCCGCACGGGGTTCGATGATAAATTTGCCGTTAGTGAGAACTTTAACGCGCTCTGCTAAAACCTGCGCTCCGCCAAAAATAGTTTCTAAAGACAATGGCCAACTTGTAGCCATTTGCCATTTAACGGTCGGTAAGTTACTGGTATCGGTTTGACCTGTAGCTGCTTGATTTTGAGCCTTTTGACAACCACCAACAATTGCGACTCCGGTGGCAGCGATCGCACTTTGAGATAATCTGTTAACAATAGCTCGACGTTTCATAAAAATGAATATTAGTAAGATTTACTTACAATATCATAATCCTGTAAAATTTTAGCCTACCACAGAGTGGGTTGGTGTTAAAATTTTTCGGTGTTGCTGAGTAAAAGTATGATTTTATTATGCCTACGGCACGCTGCGCGAACACGCAGAGACGCTCCAGACGCAGAGAGTAAGAGTTTGAGAGATGGAATTTTCGACTTTCATACCCCAATTCACCAACGCCAAATCTTCGTTGGCACAAAGTACGGGGAAAAAAGGTTTTAGACTTGTTGACTTTTCCTTATACAGTTTTTATAGTGTTGATACACTTAAAACTTATTATTTCTTATAATTTTGCCAATTGCTGATCATTTCGGATTAGTATAAAAATATTAAGTAATTTCTAACTAAATTTAACGGCTATGTTAGAAACTGTTTTGGCTGAACCTAGCATTAAACTGCCACCCACCCAGGCAGAACTTCCTTGTGATGATGGTATCCCCATGGAGACACAAAGACATAAATTACAAATGGATATTTTAATTGATACCATTCAGCCTTGGTTAGAGCAAAGGACTGATGGATATGTAGGTGGCAATATGTTTGTCTACTACAGTTTAGCACAATTAAAAAATCAAGATTTTCGCGGTCCAGATTTCTTTGCTGTTTTAGGTGTGCCGAAAACAGAACGACTTTCTTGGGTAGTTTGGGAAGAAGGAAAACCACCAGATGTGGTAATTGAATTACTTTCAGAAAGTACAGCTAACAATGATAAAAATGCCAAAAAATTGATTTATCAAAATCAAATGCGGGTTTCCGAATATTTTTGGTATGACCCGTTTAACCCCAATGATTTTGCAGGTTTTGATCTAAATAGTGGTGCATATCAACAGATTGCTCTAAATGAGAAAAATCAACTGGTAAGCAAAGTTTTAGATTTGGCTTTAGTGCGTTGGCAAGGTAATTACAGAGGTGTTGATGCCACTTGGTTACGCTGGGCAACTTTGGATGGTGAATTATTTCCCACTTCTCAAGAAATGGTAGTAATTTCACAACAAAGGGCAGATGAAGTAGAACAAATTGCAGAACAGGAAAAACAACGTGCAGAACATGAAAAACAACGTGCAGAACAAGCTGAATTTCAATTAAGACGAGTTGCTATTAAGTTGTTACAGAATGGAATGTCTGTAGAACAAGTGGCACAATTGACAAATTTGGATATTTTGGAGGTAGAAAAATTGCTTAATTAATAGTAATAATTCAACCGTCAGTATGGCTTTACCAATGTTCCTTGCTAAGAGCAAAAGTCATTTTTAGATGACTAAACACTGGGAAAATTTCTGAGTCTGTTTTAACAGACTTGAGCTATTAGACAGGGAATTTATTCCCTGGCTGACTGTTCCTTACTAATAGCAAAAGTCATTTTTAGATGACTAAACACTGGGAAAATTTCCGAGTCTGTTTTAACAGACTTGAGCTATTAGACAGGGAATTTATTCCTTGGCTGACTGGCTGACTGTATTCTCAAGTCTTGCCTTTAATTTATTATGTTCTATGCGTAACTCAAAAAGATTTGCTTTCATCAGTAAGCTATTAAAATTTTCCCAGTTTATTGACAATGGTGCTGATAAATTGGGATGGTTATCGAATTGGCTAGTTTTGCTAACAATTGGAGTCGGTTTTTTTAATGTTGTCGCCCGTTACATGGGGCGCTTCATTGGTGTACAGTTGTCTTCTAATGCCTTATTAGAACTGCAATGGTATTTATTTTCTCTCACATTCTTATGCGGCTTTGTTTATATTTTACGTCATGGAGAAAATGTCCGGGTTGATTTTCTTTATACTAATATGAGTGAAAAAAACCGCGCATTAATTGATTTTCTTGGCACAATTTTATTTTTAATTCCCTTTTGTCTAATTGGCATTTGGGTGACAATCAATCCGGTTTTACAATCTTGGGGTAGATTAAGTGATGGTAGTTGGGGAACTTGGGAAATATCTTCTGATGCTAATGGTTTACCCCGCGCCCCAATTAAAACAATGGTTCCTATAGCCTTATTATTCCTGCTTTTACAAAGTATTTCTCAAGCAATTAAATATTTAGCAGTATTATTAGGTTATCAAGAAGTAGCAGAACAAATTCGTTTGGAAACTTCAGAAAATATCAATATTGAATAGGGGAAACTATGGGTTTTGAATGGTTAGCAATTTTAATGTTTGTCGGCTTTTTCTTTATTCTCATGAGTGGCTTTCCTGTCGCTTTTTCCTTTGCCGGCACAGCCATTGTTTTTGGACTTATTGGTACAGTAGTCGGGGCTTTTAATCCGGCACGTCTTCTCCTATTACCTAATAGTTGGTTTGGCACAATGTCGAACTTTACCTTACTTGCAATTCCCTTTTTTGTCTTTCTGGGTGCAGTTCTAGAAAAGTCAGGATTAGCAGAAGAATTATTAGAAACTATCGGCATTGTATTAAGTCGTGTCAGGGGAGGATTAGCTTTAGCAGTTGTTTTAGTAGGAACAGTTTTAGCAGCCACAACCGGAGTCGTAGCCGCTACAGTAATTGTCATGGGGATGTTATCATTACCGTTGATGTTACGCTATGGCTATGATAAAAAATTAGCTTCAGGAGTAATTATTGCTTCGGGGACTTTAGCCCAGTTAATTCCTCCTAGTTTAGTCTTAGTGATTCTCAGTGATCAAATTGGTGTTTCTGTGGGAGATTTATTTTTAGGGGCATTAATTCCGGGATTAATGTTATCTGGTGCTTATATTCTCTACATTATCGGACTAGCTTTTTTTCAACCAGAAAAAGTACCACTTATCCCTGATGATGTGGTAATTCCTCAAGGTAATCAATTAATTAAACAAGTTTTTAAAGCAGTTGTTCCCCCGATTATTTTAATTTTTGCGGTGTTGGGTAGTATTTTCTTTGGTGTGGCAACTCCCACAGAAGCTGGGGCTGTCGGTGCTGTTGGGGCTTCTATTCTCGCCGCTTTTAATAAAAGGTTAACACCACAATTAATTCGTGATGCTGCCCATTCTACCGCAGTGATTACAGCTTTAGTGGTGATGATTTTATTTTGTTCTTCGATGTTTAGTTTGGTGTTTGATGCTTTGGGTGGAAAAACTCTGATTACTAATTTATTAATAGGTTTACCAGGAGGATATTGGGGGTTTTTAATTGTTAGTAATATCGTGATTTTTATTTTAGGAGCTTTTCTAGAATTTATTGAAATTTGCTTTATTGCTATGCCTTTATTAGTACCAGCAGCCCAAGCTTTAAATATTGATATGGTATGGTTTGGTGTAGTAATGGCAGTGAATTTACAAACGGCGTTTATTTCTCCACCTGTGGGCTTTTCTTTGTTTTATTTACAAAGTGTTGCCCCTAAAGAAGTGAGTACGTTAGATATTCATAAAAGTGCGATTCCTTTTATCATTTTACAGTTTATTGTGTTGTTAATTGTAATTGCTTTCCCGCAAACAGTTCGCTGGTTAATTGATATTTCCGCAACGACTGGGGTTTAGTCATTTATGGGCGGTTAGAAACCGCGTCTACACAGGCAAAACCTGCCTACGCAGGTTAAAAATCCCATTAACAAAGTTTAACCAAACCATCAAAAAAGCCCCTGTTTAAAATGCACCATAAATAATATTATCTTTTCTATCCTGTATATTCTCTATACAGAATTACAAACATCCAAGGGTTAAATCATGGCAAGTTACATTAAGTCTAAAATCCAACAGTCTCTAAGTTTTCTGCTGGTGCTGGTTATAGCATTTTCAGTATTCAGTGGGGTTCTCTTCCTCAATCCTAGTCCTTCCTATGCGTATAATATATCTGATTTTAATCGGGCGCTTACTGGTGACAAAAATTTAAGCGGGGCGGATTTAAGCGGGGCGGATTTAAGCGGGGCGGATTTAAGTGAGGCGAATTTAATCAGGGTAAATTTAATCGGGGCGAATTTAATCGGGGCGAATTTAAGTGAGGTGAATTTAATCGGGGCGATTTTAAGCAGGGCGATTTTAAGCAGGGCGATTTTAAGCAGGGCGATTTTAAGTGGGGCGATTTTAAGTGGGGCGATTTTAAGTGGGTCGGATTTAAGCGGGTCGGATTTAAGCGGGGCAAGGTTAAGCGGTGCAAGGTTAAGCGGGGCGGATTTAAGCAGGTCGGATTTAAGCGGGGCAAGGTTAAGCGGTGCAAGGTTAAGCGGGGCGGATTTAAGCAGGTCGGATTTAAGCGGGGCGATCGCCGATAGTGAGACTATATTTCCTGACGGTTTTGATCCAGTGGGTGCAGGAGTAGACATCCGACCCTAATAAATTTTTTTTATTCCCAGACATCAAAAAAACCTCGCCTTTTCTAATCTAATAGGACTTACGCATTGACAAAGTAGTAAAATAGTGTATTGATAAAAAGTATCATCTACTTATCAGGTATCGGACAATTAGAAAAATCAGCAAACCTTCCACAGCACAATGCAATCTGGAACATTACA
>NZ_JADEVZ010000157.1 GCF_015207875.1 Dolichospermum sp. LEGE 00240 | reverse complement strand
TAAGAGACAGCTTAGCCCCCTCATCACTTGCGGGGAGGGGGTTGGGGGCGGGGTTCTTGTTCCGGGTTTGATGACAATTTGCTGTAATTCTCACCAAGTGTCTATTGATAATCATAAGTAATGAATTATACATTATCCAGGATCATGCTTATCTCTCCAGCTTTTTCCTGTAAATCTAAATCTTGATAGATTTGCAAACTCTGAGTTAAAAACTGATGAGCAATAACTTGATTATCAGGCTGATTTTGCTGTGTCCGTTTCAGGTAAATTTTCCCTAACAGCTTGTATGCTGAAGCTGTCAATTTTTGGCGGTTGTAATCTTGAAAGACTTGTAAACATTCTTGAGCCATTTCTTCGCTCCGGTCAAGATTTTCTAGAACTTCTACCTCCAAGTAAACACGAGCTATATCTAAAGCTTCTTCGGCTTTATCTACTATTTGTCCCAGTTCATCAAAATATGTGAAGCCTTTGTGATAGTATTCCTCAAATAAACCAATTTTTCCTGGTATTAAAGAGTTATCAACAGGTAAAAGATGTAAATGTGCTGAGTAAAGTAAACTGAGTTTAGTGTAATCGTAAGCAAGATTTTCTTGATATTGTCCTAGAGTATTGATTTCTATAGCTTCGTGGATATTTTTCTCAGCTTGTTTCAGTAATTCAGTAACTTCTGTTGTGTTTGCGGTATTTTTGGCTAATAAAACTTGACAGTAAGCAAGTCGTCGCAACCGTATAGCTACATTCTCATCCTTACCTAATTGTTGATAAAGTTCCCGACTTTGTTCGTAGTAACTGATTGCTTGTTCGTATTTACCCCAACCTTGATAAATCCTTCCTAGCTGGAAATAAGCAAGAGCAATTCTATCTTGGTCATTCAACTGCTGACAAATAGCTAAATCTTGGTTTTCACAATCAACAGCTTGCTGATATTTTCCCCATTCTCTATAGCAATCAGCTAGGTTATACCACTGATTAGCGACATTTTTCTCTTTATCTAATTGTTGATAAAGTTCCCGACTTTGTTCGTAGTAACTGATTGCCTGTTCGTATTTACCCCAACCTTGATAAATCCTTCCTAGCTGATAGTAAGCAAGAGCAATTCTATCTTGGTCATCCAACTGCTGACGAATAGCTAAATCTTGATTTTCACAATCAACAGCTTGTTGATATTTTCCCCATTCTCTATAGCAATCAGCCATCCAATACCACAAATCAGCGACATTTTTCTCTTTATCTAATTGTTGATAAAGTTCCCGACTTTGTTCGTAGTAACTGATTGCTTGTTCGTATTTACCCCAACCTTGATAAATCCTTCCTAGCTGGAAATAAGCAAGAGCAATTCTATCTTGGTCATTCAACTGCTGACAAATAGCTAAATCTTGGTTTTCACAATCAACAGCTTGCTGATATTTTCCCCATTCTCTATAGCAATCAGCTAGGTTATACCACTGATTAGCGACATTTTTCTCTTTATCTAATTGTTGATAAAGTTCCCGACTTTGTTCGTAGTAACTGATTGCCTGTTCGTATTTACCCCAACCTTGATAAATCCTTCCTAGCTGATAGTAAGCAAGAGCAATTCTATCTTGGTCATTCAACTGCTGACGAATAGCTAAATCTTGATTTTCACAATCAACAGCTTGTTGATATTTTCCCCATTCTCTATAGCAATCAGCCATCCAATACCACTAATCAGCGACATTTTTCTCTTTATCTAATTGTTGATAAAGTTCCCGACTTTGTTCGTAGTAACTGATTGCCTGTTCGTATTTACCCCAACCTTGATAAATCCTTCCTAGCTGATAGTAAGCAAGAGCAATT
>NZ_JADEVZ010000075.1 GCF_015207875.1 Dolichospermum sp. LEGE 00240 | reverse complement strand
CTCCCCCAACTTCCCCTATTCCCTATTCCCTATTCCCTCCTAAAATTGATTGACAGAAAATCAGGAAAAAAGATATAATCAGGATTTGTTAAAACTTAGATCATAAAGCAGCTTCACGCGCTGTAACTCATGCCAACAATACAGCAGCTAATACGTAGTGAACGCGAACTAGCGCGTCAGAAAACCAAGTCCCCTGCTCTGAAGCAATGCCCGCAACGTCGAGGCGTTTGCACCAGAGTATACACAACTACACCTAAAAAGCCTAACTCAGCACTCCGTAAGGTAGCCAGGGTAAGACTTACCTCTGGATTTGAAGTAACAGCTTACATCCCAGGTATCGGTCATAACTTACAAGAACACTCCGTAGTTATGATTCGTGGTGGTCGGGTCAAAGACTTGCCCGGAGTTAGATACCACATTATTCGTGGCACATTAGATACAGCCGGAGTTAAAGACCGGAAACAAGGCCGTTCCAAATATGGAACTAAGCTCCCAAAAGCAGGTAAAAAATAGGTAAGTGGCGGTTAATCGCGTCAAATACGGTTAATCGTCCTACCTGCCAACTGCATAAAAACCAGCAGTAACGAATTTTTTTAAGAAAATCAAACTGGATCTGGCATAAAAAAAAGTTGTATGAGTTTGGAGAGGATAATCTTGTAAACGATAACAGCACTTTAATCTAAATTTTAAAGTTGATCAAGTTGTCGTCTTCTGTGTCTGGTAGCAGATAACAAGTGAATTAATTCAGCCTCCTCTTAACTGACAGCGATAGCATGGCGCAAGCGATAAAGGAAAATGTAGGAAAAATCAGCGGCTAATTAAACCGCCTTTAGTTTCCTGTGTTCTGATAGCATATAATTTCGTGGTCAAATTCGGTATTCAAGGATGAAGTATGTCTCGTCGTGGTGTTAGTCAAAGGCGCGCAGTCCCGCCTGACTCAGTGTATAATAGTCGCTTGATCAGCATGATGATGCGACGGATAATGCGTCATGGCAAAAAATCAATTGCCGCAAGGATAGTTTATGACGCTTTGAAAACTATTGAAGAACGCACTGGTGGAAGTCCATTAGAAACTTTTGAAAAAGCAGTGCGTAACGCTACACCATTAGTAGAAGTAAAAGCTCGCCGAGTTGGTGGAGCAACTTACCAAGTACCAATGGAAGTACGTACAGATCGCGGTACTACCCTAGCATTGCGGTGGTTGGTGCAGTATTCTCGCCAACGTCCAGGAAGAACTATGGCTGGGAGACTAGCTAATGAGTTAATGGATGCTGCGAATGAAACTGGTAGTGCTATTCGTAAGCGCGAAGAAACACACCGGATGGCAGAAGCAAACAAAGCGTTTGCACATTATCGTTACTAACTAGAAAAACGATATATCGTCTTCTCGTGTGCGGTATATCGTAGAATTTATAGCTAATGCCCAAAGATTGGCAAGTATCTGACTGGTACATATAGCACAGCGTCAATAAACCAACCATTTCCAAAAGCCAAAAAGCCTATACAGTCTTAATTTTGACTTTTGATTTTTGACTTTTGACTTCCGCTCTGCGGTACTAGGCTCACAAAAAAAGACGGTTTTCCGTAAAAGTATAGAATCTTAACAAAGAGTAATATACGAGATATCATGAGGCGACAACGTTAGGAGGTAACTGTGGCACGCACGAACCCGCTAGAGAAAGTACGCAATATCGGTATTGCGGCGCATATAGATGCGGGCAAAACAACGACAACAGAGAGAATATTATTTTACTCTGGGATCATTCATAAGATTGGCGAAGTTCACGAAGGAACTGCTGTTACAGACTGGATGGAACAAGAACGGGAGCGGGGAATTACCATCACTGCTGCTGCGATTAGTACCAGTTGGAATGATCATCAAATTAACATTATTGATACTCCAGGTCACGTAGATTTCACTATTGAAGTTGAACGTTCCATGCGAGTATTAGATGGTGTAATCGCTGTATTTTGTTCCGTAGGTGGTGTCCAACCACAATCAGAAACAGTATGGCGACAAGCAGACCGCTATAAAGTACCTCGTATTGCCTTTATTAACAAGATGGATCG
Organism: Dolichospermum sp. LEGE 00240; assembly: GCF_015207875.1. Taxonomy (GTDB): domain Bacteria; phylum Cyanobacteriota; class Cyanobacteriia; order Cyanobacteriales; family Nostocaceae; genus Dolichospermum; species Dolichospermum gracile. The sequence continues at coordinate 23,511 of NZ_JADEVZ010000075.1, read as the reverse complement.
CACTGGTGCGAACTTCTATAAAGTGCATGACCAGATGTGCGATCGCTTGCGAGCTAACGCCATTGCTATTCAACTGCCCATCGGTAGTGAAACTGAATTTAAAGGGATTATAGACTTGGTGAAAATGTGTGCATATATGTACACAAACGATCAAGGAACTGATATCCAAACCACAGAAATCCCCGCCGACCTAGCCGAAAAAGCAGCCCAATACCGCATCAAGTTGGTAGAGGCAGTGTCAGAAACTGATGACACGCTGATGAATAAGTACTTCGAGGGCGAAGAACTGACAGAAGCAGAAATCCGTGCTGCCCTTCGGAAAGGAACAATTGCTGGGACAATCGTACCAGTGCTTTGCGGTTCAGCCTTTAAGAACAAAGGCGTGCAATTGATGTTGGATGCGGTAATAGATTACCTACCATCACCACTGGAAGTTCCCCCAATTCAAGGCACATTACTCAACGGTGATCCCGTAGAACGTCATGCTGATGATGAAGAACCATTATCAGCTTTGGCATTTAAGATTATGGCTGATCCTTATGGTCGCCTCACCTTCGTTCGTGTTTATTCTGGGGTGCTGAAGAAAGGTAGTTACGTTCTTAACGTCAGCAAGAATAAAAAAGAACGAATTTCTCGGTTAGTGCTGATGAAAGCAGATGACCGACAAGACGTAGATGAACTACGGGCAGGTGATTTGGGTGCTGCTTTAGGATTAAAAGATACATTGACAGGTGATACACTTTGTGATGAAGGTTCACCAGTGATTTTGGAATCCTTGTTTATTCCTGAGCCTGTGATCTCGGTAGCGGTTGAACCCAAAACCAAGAACGACATGGACAAGCTTTCCAAAGCTCTGCAATCTTTGAGTGAAGAAGACCCCACCTTCCGTGTGCGTGTTGATCCAGAAACCAACCAAACCGTAATTGCGGGCATGGGGGAATTGCACCTGGAAATTCTTGTAGATCGGATGTTACGAGAATTTAAAGTCGAAGCAAACGTTGGTGCGCCCCAAGTGGCTTACCGCGAAACCATTCGCAAAGCCGTCGAGAAAATTGATGGTAAATTTATCCGTCAGAGTGGTGGTAAGGGTCAGTATGGTCACGTGGTGATCAATTTAGAACCAGGTGAACCCGGTACAGGTTTTGTCTTTGTTTCTAAAATTGTCGGTGGGATCGTACCTAAAGAGTACATCGGACCGGCTGAACAGGGCATGAAAGAATGTTGTGAATCTGGTATTTTAGCTGGATATCCACTGATTGATGTCAAAGCCACATTAATACATGGTTCTTACCATGATGTAGACTCTTCAGAAATGGCTTTCAAAATTGCTGGTTCTATGGCAATCAAGGAAGCGGCTGCCAAAGCCTCTCCTGTCCTCTTAGAGCCGATTATGAAAGTTGAAGTGGAAGTACCTGAAGATTACATCGGTAACGTGATTGGTGATTTAATCTCCCGTCGGGGACAGATTGAAAGCCAAAGCACTGAACAGGGATTGGCAAAAGTAGTATCGAAAGTTCCATTGGCAACCATGTTTGGTTATGCCACTGATATCCGGTCGAAAACCCAAGGTCGAGGTATCTTTACGATGGAGTTTAGTACATACGAAGAAGTACCTCGGAGTGTGGCTGAAACTATCATTGCCAAAAGTAAAGGGAACGCTTAATTAAAAAAGGAAACGATTATTCATGGCACGCGCAAAGTTTGAAAGAACTAAACCTCACGTTAATATTGGTACTGTTGGTCACGTTGACCATGGTAAAACTACTTTAACAGCAGCTATTACCATGACCTTGGCTGCTAATGGTCAAGCGGTAGGTAAGGGTTACGACCAAATTGATAATGCACCCGAAGAAAAGGCACGGGGTATTACAATCAATACCGCTCACGTTGAGTATGAAACCACCGAGCGTCACTACGCTCACGTAGATTGTCCTGGACACGCTGACTATGTGAAAAACATGATCACTGGTGCGGCGCAAATGGATGGAGGCATCCTCGTAGTTGCGGCTACTGATGGTCCTATGCCCCAAACCCGTGAACACATCCTCTTGGCAAAACAAGTGGGTGTTCCTAGTCTGGTCGTCTTCTTGAACAAGGAAGATATGATGGATGACGAGGAATTGATGGAATTGGTAGAAATGGAATTGCGGGAACTGCTCACCGACTATGATTTCGATGGTGACAATATTCCCATTATCAAAGGTTCAGGTCTGAAGGCTCTGGAAGCAATGACCGCTAATCCCAAAACTCAGCGCGGTGAAAATGAGTGGGTAGATAAAATCTATGAATTGATGGATGCTGTAGATAAATCTATCCCTACTCCTGAGCGGGCTATAGACAAACCATTCTTGATGGCTGTAGAAGATGTGTTCACCATCACAGGTCGTGGGACTGTGGCTACTGGACGGATCGAACGCGGTAAAGTTAAGGTTAACGATAACGTGGAATTGATTGGTATTAGAGATACCCGTAGTACCACTGTTACCGGGATCGAGATGTTCAAGAAGAGTCTTGATGAAGGTATGGCTGGCGATAACGCTGGTGTACTACTACGCGGTATGAAAAAGGAAGACATTGAGCGCGGTATGGTAATCGCTAAACCAGGCTCAATTACACCTCACACTCAGTTTGAAGGCGAGGTTTACGTTTTAACTGAGAAAGAAGGTGGTCGGAAAACACCATTTTTCGCTGGTTATCGTCCTCAGTTCTATGTGCGGACAACTGATGTAACTGGTACAATCAAAGCCTTTACCGCTGATGATGGTACAGATGTGGAAATGGTTATGCCTGGCGATCGCATCAAAGTAACAGTAGAATTGATCAACCCGGTCGCTATTGAAGAAGGTATGCGCTTCGCTATTCGTGAAGGTGGCCGGACTATTGGTGCTGGCGTTGTTGCTAAGATCCTGAAATAACACTCACGTTTTTGCTCTCATTTAAAAGGAGTGGAGATGAATCCTAAAATCTCTGCTCCTTTCTATTCCCATAAACAATTTTAAATTTTGGATTGGGGATGAAATTTAACATCTAACAATCTAAAATCTAAAGTCTAAAATTTACCGAACCTGGAAAACTAAACATGGCAACTCTACAACAGCAGAAGATTAGAATTCGCTTGAAGGCATTTGACCGACGTTTATTAGATACATCTTGCGAGAAGATTGTAGACACCGCTAACCGGACTAACGCTACAGCTATTGGACCGATTCCTTTACCCACAAAACGGAAGATATATTGCGTACTGCGATCGCCTCACGTAGATAAAGATTCCCGCGAACACTTTGAAACCCGCACCCATCGCCGGATTATTGACATTTACCAGCCTTCTTCTAAAACTATTGATGCACTCATGAAGCTAGATTTGCCTTCTGGTGTAGATATTGAAGTCAAATTGTAAGTTTGTCAGTGGTCAGTGGTCATTTGTCAGTAGTCAGTAGTGAAGGAAAAACAACTGACAACGAACAACTGACAACGGACAATTGACAATTAGCTCTGAGAAATTTGATCTCAGGGCTTTTTATTAGCTATAGAACATCATGATAAAATATAAATAAAGTACAGAGAAAGTCGGGAAGAATATAATATTTTAAGACTACAATTTATACTTAACTAACAATACTCACAATGACATCCTCTTCTAAAATTGCAGTGCGTGAACTACCTCTATTCCCATTACCAGAAGTGGTTTTATTTCCCACTAGACCATTACCTCTACATATCTTTGAATTTCGCTACAGAATCATGATGAATACGATTTTGGAGAGCGATCGCCGATTTGGGGTATTGATGATTGATCCCACCAAGGGGACAATTGCTAATGTGGGTTGTTGTGCGGAAATTCTGCATTATCAGCGGCTACCTGATGACAGAATCAAGCTATTAGCTTTAGGACAACAAAGATTTCGGGTTTTAGAATATGTCCGCGAAAAGCCCTATCGCGTCGGTTTGGTAGAATGGATTGAAGACCAACCACCGGCTAAGGATTTACGTCCTTTAGCATCTGAGGTAGAACAACTGTTGCGGGATGTGGTGCGTCTTTCGTCCAAGTTGACAGAACAAGAAATTGAATTACCAAACGATTTACCAGATTTACCCACAGAACTATCTTATTGGATAGCGAGTAATCTCTATGGTGTTGCTCCCGAACAGCAAGCATTATTAGAAATCCAGGATACAGTTGCTCGTTTAGAACGAGAAGCGGAAATTCTCACTTCTACTCGTAACCATTTAGCAGCGCGTTCTGTGCTTAAAGATACGTTTAATGAGATGGGATAAACTTGCCAAACTTTAAACTTTCAGCGTTTGTACACAGCATCCAGTTTCCAGATTCCACAACTTAATTGTGCTATCTTCACTCGCTGTAGCTAAGATTTGATCTATTGTGTGCGATAGCGAAACACGACCTAGCGATCGCATTTCTATAGCATTTCCTAGTCTAACGAAGTACAAATTTGTCTGCGTTTATCCGCGTCTATCTGCGGTTAATTCTTTCTCGCTGTACCTCAATTAGACGGGAATCGCTATAAAATTTACAAAACATCTATCTCTGTTATATAATTCGATTACATTTGTAAACTATTGAGATAGTTATGACTCAGATTACAATTGAAGAAGCTACTAAAAATTTATCTAATATTCTGGAGCAAGTAGCTAAAGGTGAGCAATTTATTCTGATGAAAGAAGGGAAAGAAGTAGCTCGTATTCTTCCTCCACAACAGGTAAGAAAAGCATTTCCTAGTTTAAACTCTTTTAGAAAATCTATAGTTTTAAAAGGGAGTACAATGAGTACTACAATATTAGAAGAAAGAGAGAATGAAAGATATTGATTTATTTAGATACTAGTGCCATTGTTCCCTATTATGTTTAAAAATAAATAAACTTTAAGCGATCGCACCCTATCCCCCACATCAAGCTATGATCGAATAGAGTGCCAAAAATCTGTGTCAATAAATTCTTGTGCATCTACCATGACGACTTCCACACCAGAACCCAATCAACCCAACCCATCACTTACTGATATAAATCTGGTAGAAGACCGCAGTAAGCTGAGTAAGATGTATCAGCATTATGTAGAAGTGAAAGATAAATATCCTCATGCGTTGCTACTGTACAGAGTTGGTGATTTTTTTGAAACTTTTTTTCAAGACGCTGTAACTGTTTCCAGAGAATTAGAATTAGTTTTAACCAGTAAACATGGTGGTGAAGTCGGTCGTGTTGCCATGACAGGTGTACCTCATCACGCTTGGGAACGCTACACAACTCAACTGGTGGAAAAAGGCTATGCTGTAGTTATTTGCGACCAAGTAGAAGACTCTGCGGACGCGATTGGTTTGGTCAAGCGAGAAGTAACGCGCATCCTCACTCCAGGGACATTATTAGAAGAGGGGATGCTCAAAGCCAGTTGGAATAACTACATAGCGGCTGTGGTAATTGCTATCAATCATTGGGGTTTAGCTTACGCAGACATATCAACCGGAGAATTTCTCACATCTCAAGGTAGTGATTTAGAACACTTAACCCAAGAGTTAATGCGGTTGCAACCTTCAGAAGTCCTGTTTCCCACCAACGCCCCCGATTTAGGTAGTTTACTGCGTCCTGGGGAAACCTCCCCATCTCTTCCCCAATGTTTACCACCATCATTCTGCTATAGTTTGCGATCGCAAGTCCCCTTTTCCCAAGCAGAAGCTAGAAGTAAATTATTGCAGAAATTCAAAGTGCGATCGCTCGAAGGTTTAGGTTGTGAACATCTTCCCCTCGCAGTTCGCGCCGCAGGTGGTCTTTTAGAATACATTGAAGACACACAAAAAGCCAATCCAGTCTCCCTGCAATTATTACGCACTTATAGCCTCACTGATTATTTAATCGTCGATCATCAAACCCGTCGTAACCTAGAAATTACCCAAACCGTCCGCGATGGTACATTTCACGGATCTCTATTATGGGCTTTAGATAGAACTAGCACCGCAATGGGCAGCCGAGCTTTAAGAAGATGGTTGTTACAACCGCTACTAGATATTAAAGGGATTAAATCCCGCCAAGATACCATCCAAGAATTAGTAGAAAATACGCCCTTACGTCAAGACCTGCGGCAGTTATTAAGGCAAATTTACGATTTAGAACGGTTAACAGTCAGAGCCGCATCTGGTAGAGCCAATGCTAGGGATTTAGTCGCTCTAGCTGATTCTTTCTCTCGTTTACCCGAATTATCTCGCCTGGTTGCGGATGCCCATTCCCCGTTCTTAAAAGCTTTGCAAAAAGTCCCGCCCATCCTCGAAGAACTAGCAGAAAAATTACACGCTCACATCGTAGAATCACCACCGACTCATCTCAAAGAAGGCGGTTTAATTCGGGCGGGGATCAATCCACTTTTGGATGAAAGAAAGGCTATTGTAGAAAGTGATCAACAATGGATTGCCAACTTAGAAGTTGATGAAAGAGCCAGAACAGGAATCCCCACTTTGAAGGTAGGATTTAATAAAACCTTTGGCTATTATATCAGTATTTCCCGCAGTAAATCCGACCAAGTTCCTGATAATTATATTCGTAGACAAACTCTAACAAATGAGGAACGTTACATCACTCCTGATTTAAAAGAACGAGAAGCACGCATCCTCACAGCGCGAGATGATTTAAATCAGTTAGAATATCAGATTTTTGACGCATTACGCCATGAAGTGGGTTCTCAAGATGAGATCATTCGGAATATTGCCCGTGCGGTAGCCGCGTCGGACGTATTATGTGGTTTGGCGGAATTAGCTGTCCATCAAGGTTACTGTCGTCCTGAGATGGTTACGGGTCGGGAAATTGACGTAATTGATGGTCGTCACCCAGTGGTAGAACAGTCTTTACCTGCTGGTTTTTTTGTCCCTAATTCGACTAAACTTGGTCAGTTGTCAGTGGTCAGTGGTCAGTTGTCATTAGAAACAATTATAGAGAACAATCCTGATTTAGTTATTCTTACAGGTCCAAATGCGAGTGGTAAGAGTTGTTATTTGCGTCAAGTTGGTTTAATTCAGTTAATGGCGCAGGTGGGTAGTTTTGTGCCGGCGCGGTCTGCTAAATTGGGAGTGTGCGATCGCATTTTTACCCGTGTTGGTGCTGTAGATGATTTAGCCACAGGTCAATCTACCTTTATGGTGGAAATGAATGAAACTGCCAATATCCTCAATCATGCAACGGCAAAATCTTTGGTTTTGTTAGATGAGATTGGTCGCGGAACAGCAACTTTTGATGGTTTATCAATTGCTTGGGCTGTAGCTGAATATTTAGCAGTTGAGATTAAATCCCGCACAATTTTTGCCACCCATTATCACGAGTTAAATGAATTAGCTACAATTGTTTCCAATGTCGCAAATTATCAAGTTACAGTTAAAGAATTACCAGACCAAATCATCTTTTTACATCAAGTTCAACCCGGTGGCGCTGATAAGTCTTACGGAATAGAAGCCGGAAGATTAGCAGGTTTACCGACAGTGGTAATTCAACGGGCAAAACAGGTGATGGGACAAATCGAAAAACACAGTAAAATAGCCATGGGATTGCGTGAAGGACTTTAATATGAGGCTTCTTCGTCTAATGAAGTACAAAATTATCTGCGTTCATCTGTGTTTATCCTCTTCCATCTGCGGTTAATTCTTTCTTCATTGACTTATAGAAAAATTATCATTCCCAATCTTCAAGAGTATCACACAGAAAATTATCAGCAATTATATCATCAAATAAATAGGGGCAATTTTCAGGAAAAGTTCTTAATGGTAAATTAGTTTCTCGTAAGGCTAAATCAACTCCTGTTTCAAAAGCATCTAACATAGCTTCTGTTATCCGAGATTTTAAACTAGGATTTTGTCGGAGATGTCTTTGAATAGCACGACGTTGTTCTCTAATTGTGAGAAACCAACTGCGAGAACGTTGTTCAGGTTGATATTCCCATTTCAATAAATGACCAATTAACACGCCCAAACGACTTATCAATTCTCGATATTCATGTCTTCCCAAAGATTGAATTTCCTCTTGCAAATGTTGCCAGTCTAATTCTACAACTAGCTTTTGTTCTAAAGCTTTCGCTTGTTGTTGTGTCCAAGCATAGAAGTCTTGATTATACAAAGAAAAGTTATCCATATTCAGCGAATTTTATTTTTAATACCAATGATATTTTCATCATATAACTTACAGCCTGAGTCAGAATTTAAAAAAGGATTGATTACAATGTAATTACTTTTTCGTTAATGCGACGCAATAGGTTTGCACCAAGTATGTAAGCATACAGGCTGGCTGGCTGGAATGTAAACTGCACCCCTTTATAAAGGAAGTTTTCATCCGCAATAGTTCGACTGGTGACCAGAATTGGCTGAGAGGTGGTTGGATTTTTCTTGACAAATTCTATACAGTTATCCAGTTCGGAATTTGATTTGTAAGGTCTATCACTCCACTTAACTTCTACAACCCAAGAAGGTGACTGATTTGCGGGATTCAAATTAACAATATCAATTTCTCCTGAATTCCAGCGTGCATAATAAAGCTCAATAGTCATACTGTGTTGCCACTGACTAAAAATAGCAGTTTCCGTCATCGCTCCCATAGCCTCAGAATCCGCATTAAGTTGTCCAAATAGCGCCGCTCGCATGGACGGATTGGTTAAATAAACCTTGAAGCACACAGCGCGTTTAAATCTCTTTGCATTTTGGTCAATTCTCTCAACACGCCGAATTAAGAACGCAGCTTCAAGATATTCAAGATAACGCTTAATAGTGTTCTTGGCGACACCAGAAAATTGAGATAATCCCTCTAAATTTACTTCATTACCAGAGTTGTAAGCCAAGGTAGTAAAAAGTCTGTTTAATTCTTGAATATCACTGATACCGTAAAGACTAGGCAGATCGCGCAGTAGCACTTTATCAATAATATCACTTTTAATATACTGTCCAGGATCTTGCCGAATCGTCTCGGAAAAAACTGCTTCTGGGTATCCCCCAAAATTCAGGTAGTTAACAAACTCCTCATTAAGTGTCTCGATATTGGAGGTAGAATATTCATACGAATAAACAGGGTTTTTATTTGGTGTAGCGGTTATAAGTTCCGTTTCTCGACCAATGAACATCAAGTATTCAGTAAAAGTTAGAGGCGGGAGAATATAATCACTGAACCGCCCAGCACCGGATTCAGCACTTTTTAGTCGCAGTGCAGCAGCAGCAGATCCAGTAGCAACAAAACGGTATTCAGCAAAGGAGTCAACAAGGGATTTCAGGTGTATTTCCCAATTATGCAAGTATTGAATTTCATCGAAGAATATAAATAGCTTGGCATCACGTTTGTGATTGAATAATTCTTGAAAGTAACTAAGTATTTTTTCTAGGGGAAGTCCTGTATAAATCGGGGTTTCCAGAGAGAGATATAAAATACTTTTCTCATCAATACCAGAGTTTAAGAGTTCGCGGACACTGTGATAAACCATCACAGTCTTACCGACGCGCCTGGGTCCCATCAAAACGACTGCACGACGAACGCTTACATCTAAGATTTTCTGATGAAAAGCCTCAAAATACTTTCGCCGAAGCGTATTCTCAAAAGCAATCCTCCCCTTCTTCCCTTGTTCCCACCAGGGGTTATCAAATTGAAGACGGGATATAATATCCTGCTTTGCAATTTCCAGCATAGGGAGATATAAGATTAGTGGATTAATCTTATTTTAGATGAAAAATAGCATTAAGGTCAATGGATTAATCTTAATGTCCTAATTTTCATCTGCAAAAATCTAAATATCCTCTGGTTCAAATTGTGCCACTGTGACAGCATTAAACGCAAAAGATAACACTAAAGGAATCGGACATTTCCACAAAAAAGCATAAATCACTGCTAAAATAGTGGTGGATATAGCAGCACAAGCCCAGTAAATTTCCTGATTGGTTAAGCCGTTTTCTTCTTTAATTACTCTTAACACATTCATGGGGATTGGTTCTGGCATCACTCCCCCCGGAGGAAATGCCCAGTAGTTACCACGTCTCTCAACAAATAAATCTGTCCAGCCATTTTCTAAACACCATGCTTCAATCCATTGAATAGAGTAATGATTTATCATATAAATACCAATTTTGTATTATTGATCTATGCCGTTCGTCAATTTTAATAACTGCGAGATTCTTGGTCAGACATAGCAGCAGTCAACAGTAAAAGACTTCTACTGGATAATTTTTCCCATAAACTTTTTACCTTATTTAAGTACATACTCGCTATAACTGTTGCTGATGATATTCAATTTCATGTCAACATTTAAATGGTTATCAAGTATTTTTAGGCATCAAAAACTCCGCCCCTACAGCTACCTCCACGACTAATACATTATCAGTTTTTTTCACTACTAGACTTTAAAAGATAAAAAACTTTACTTGTCATCAAATTTAATGAATTATTGTAAATAGTAATTGGAAAAAGGAGTAATTGCCATTAACCCTCATGCAACGCCCGAATTATCAACTGTTAACTATTCATCACTAATTGGAAATCATCAACTATGTTTTGGCAAAAAGGCTTAGGATGGATTTTGGGAATTATGCTTTGGTGCATCCCACAAACAGCATTGGCAGACTGGACTCACCCTTTATCATATAGTAATGCAGAGTTATCAAGACAAGACTTTTCAGGACAAAGCTTACAAGCGGCGGAATTTTCTAACGCTAACTTGGAAATGGCTAACTTTACAGGTGCGGATTTGCGAGGAACAGTTTTCAGTGCTTCAGTGATGACAAAGACAAATTTACATGGAGCAAATTTAACCAATGCGATGATGAATGAGGTAAAATTAACAGGTGCTGATTTAAGTAATGCCGTTTTAATCGAAGCTCTTTTACTCCGCACTATCTTTACAGATGTTAATATCACAGGTGCAGATTTTACAGACGCAATTTTAGATAGAGCGCAAATTAAAGAGCTATGTCAAAAAGCCAGCGGTGTAAATTCTCAGACTGGTGTAGAAACTCGTGAGTCGTTAGGATGTCAATAAAACTTGGTATAATCGGTGGTGGACAACTGGCTTGGATGATGAAAGACGCTGCAAATAGGCTGGGAGTAAAATTAATCGTCCAAACTCCTAGTGCAAATGATCCAGCCGTATCTATTGCCCAAGATAGTGTTTTTGCCGCAGTTGATGATGCCGCAGCCACAGAAATTTTAGCAACAAAGTGTGATATCGTTACCTTTGAAAACGAGTTTGTGGATCTTGCTGCTTTATCACTGCTGGAAAAACAGGGTGTTTGTTTTCGTCCTCAGTTATCAGCTTTAGCACCTCTGTTAGATAAATATGATCAACGGTGCTATTTACGGGATTTAGGTTTGCCAGTTCCTCAGTTTTGGGCATTATCGGCGGAAAAAGCGATAGAAACTCAGATTGAAAACTGGGGATTGCCGGTAGTTCTCAAAGCGCGAAGACATGGATATGATGGACAAGGAACTTTTATCATTCCCGATTTTCCGACCCTATCAAAAATAGTCAATCAAAGTCGTACCCAGTTTTTAGTCGAAGAATTTGTGCCTTTTACCAAAGAACTGGCGATAATTGCAGCCCGTTCTGTAAATGGGGAAATTCTCATCTATCCAACGGTAGAAACTCACCAAGAAGAACAGGTTTGTCGGTGGGTAATTGCCCCAGCTAAAATCACCCAAGAGCAAAATTTAGAAATTGCAGCGATCGCCCATAAACTATTAACTAGCCTGCAATATGTAGGAGTCTGTGGCATTGAACTATTTCTCACCGCCGGAGGTAAAATCCTAATTAATGAAATAGCACCACGCACTCATAACTCTGGACATTTTTCCCTAGATGCTTGTGAAACTTCCCAATTTGAACTACATCTGAGAGCCGTGTGTGGTTTACCATTAACCAACACCAGCTTACATTGTGCTAGTGCTGTGATGGTTAACCTGCTAGGATATGAAAACAGTCATTACGACTACGAAAAACAACGGCAACAACTGGCATCTATTCCTCAAGCTACTGTCCACTGGTACGGCAAAACAGAAGCTCGTCCAGGACGTAAACTAGGACATATCACCGTTCTTCTGGAGCAAGATACTCCAAATGGAGTAGAAGACATTATACACCAAGTTGAATCTATCTGGTATCCCCAGCAAAAGTTTGCCAAAAATTTCCCTAAATAAATACACAAACTATTTTTCAAAGCTATAATGAGTTAGTTGCACTACGACGATTGGTGACTGCCATCAAGTTTTTTGATCTATGTCTTTAACAACAAGGGAGCTAAACAATTCTTGTGGCAGTATACCGGGCTTGTACCCGGAAACTTTAAATGAGAACCCTCAGCTCCCACCTGGTTTAACCAGGTCATAAACTTAGGTAAAACGGCGTTGTGGTGAACTAAAAATTTTCGCTCCCTGGTTGATAACACTGGGGAGCTTTACGATATTTGCCTAACATTTGGAGGCAAAAAGCAAAATACAGAAAGAAAAAGATTTTCCCCATGACCAATAACCAATCACCTAGGACTTACGCACTATACAAATTAACCATGATGTGAATGAACGAAAATCCGTCGTTTTAGGCTTTAGGCGATTAACTTCTGTTCAATAGCGAACTGCTTGCAGCAGCGCTTCGCTATCGCTCAAAAATAATCAAAAAATCACGTTAAAATGCCCAAGACCCATACCTCATATTTGGTTGATCCTGTCAATGCGTAAGTCCTATCACCAATCACCAATGACCATTTTTTCAAGTCTGTCATGACTAACTGAAGAAATAAGCTACACTCATTTTAGGGGCGAACTAATACAGTTCGTCACAATACTTCTTGGAAGATATCCCTATCGCAGGAAGTGGGTTGAAGCCCACTTTTTTTATTGAATTCTCCCATGACTCATCCTTTAATCCCACAAATTATTGATTTGGCGACACCAATAGCCACAGAACTAGGATTGGAAATTGTTAGTATAGTTTTTCATACGAACCAAAGCCCCCCAATCTTGCGAGTAGATATCTTTAATCCTCTACAGGACATTGGCCTGGATGATTGTGAAAGGATGAGCCGTGCCTTAGAAGCCTTATTAGATGCGGGAGAGATCATTCCAGACGCTTATGTATTGGAAGTATCCAGTCCTGGTATTTCGCGGCAACTGGTAACAGACAGGGAGTTTATTTCCTTCAAAGGATTTCCTGTAGTTATTTCCACTTCCCCACCCTACGAGCAAAAGCAAGAGTGGATAGGTCTATTGGTGCGTCGGGATGAAACCACAGTTTACCTGAATCAAAAAGGTCGTGTCATTAAAATCCCCCGTGACCTCATTACCAAAGTACAAATAGATGAGCGTAGCTAATCAAGTTTAGATTTTAGACTTTGGATTAGGGACTAGTACCGCAAGGCGTTCGTCAAAAGTCAAAAGTCAAAAGTCAAAACGAATATACAATGAGCTTTCCAGTAGTTTGGAATGGTCTATTTATTTCCGCCGACCTGTACTAGTACCGCAAGGCGTTCGTCAAAAGTCAAAAGTCAAAAGTCAAAATGAAGACAGTATAGGCTTTTGGAGGATTTAGAATGGTTGGTTTATTTACGCTGACCTGTACTAGTAACTGCTAAGGAGTAATTGGGGAACAGAAAAGCAATTATTTCCTAGCAGTTATCTAATTTTGCTGACCGCTTACATAAAATTTTAGGAGATTGCGTATGTCAATGGTAACTTTATCTGGATTAAAAGAGCTAATTGAAAGTATTAGCAAAGAACGAAATTTGCCGCGTTTGGCTGTACAAGCGGCTATTAGAGAAGCCTTAATTAAGGGTTATGAACGTTATCGTCGCGCCCAAAATTTAGAACGTAGACAATTTGATGAAGAGTATTTTAATAACTTTGAAGTGGAATTGGATATAGAGGGTGAGGGATTTCGGGTTCTTTCCACCAAAACTATTGTTGAAGCAGTTAGTAATACTGATCATCAAATTTCCTTAGAGGAGGTACAGCAAGTAGCCCCTGAAGCTCAATTAGGAGATTCTGTGGTATTGGATGTCACCCCAGATCAGGGGGAATTTGGGCGCATGGCAGCTATGCAAACTAAGCAAGTATTGGCGCAAAAGTTGCGAGATCAACAACGTCAAATGGTGCAAGAAGAGTTTCAAGACTTAGAAGGCACGGTTTTACAAGCTAGGGTGTTGCGATTTGAACGTCAGTCTGTGGTTTTGGCTGTGAGTAGTGGATTTGGCCAATCGGAGGTAGACGCGGAGTTACCCAAGCGAGAACAGCTACCCAATGATAACTATCGGGCTAATGCCACCTTTAAGGTATATCTGAAAAAAGTTTCCCAAGGACAGCAACGGGGTCCACAGTTAATGGTATCGCGTGCTGATGCAGGTTTGGTGGTTTATCTATTCGCCAATGAAGTCCCAGAAATTGAAGATGAGGTAGTGCGGATTGTGGCTGTAGCCAGAGAGGCTAATCCTCCTTCTCGTTATGTGGGACCCCGGACAAAAATTGCTGTTGATACCTTAGATCGTGATGTAGACCCCGTTGGTGCTTGTATTGGTGCGAGGGGATCACGAATCCAGGTAGTAGTTAATGAATTGCGTGGTGAAAAAATAGATGTGATTCGCTGGTCTCCAGATCCAGCTACCTATATTGCTAATGCTTTAAGTCCAGCCCGGGTAGATGAAGTGAGATTGATGGACCCGGAAAGTCGCCAAACCCATGTTTTGGTGGCGGAAGATCAACTGAGTTTGGCTATTGGTAAAGAAGGGCAAAATGTGCGGTTAGCAGCCCGTCTCACTGGTTGGAAAATTGATATTAAAGATCAGGCTAAATATGACCAGGAAGCCGAAGATATTAAATTTGCAGCGGTGAGAGCGCAAAATCAACCACAAAATGATGACGGTGATAGGTCTGACAGCGAAGATGAAATGACAGAGGAATTAGAATTGGATGAGGATAGATTTGACAATAGGGAGGAAGATTAATTCCCAGAGTTGTCTGCAGATGGGGAGCAGGGAGCAGGGAGCAGGGGGAATATTCTTCCCAACGACAACTGACAACTGACCAATGACAACTGACATTAAAAAATACATTGTTTAGTATCTAGAAGGTATCTAGCTGAATCTGGCAAAAGACTGATGAAACCGAACTACAGGCGTTGTATTAGTTGTCGTCAAGTCAACTTGAAACAAGAGTTTTGGCGGATTGTCCGCGTCTTTCCATCTGGAAAGGTACAATTAGATCAGGGCATGGGGCGTTCTGCCTATATCTGTCCGCAAGAGAGTTGCCTGCAAGTAGCTCAGAAAAAAAATAGACTAGGAAGATCGCTGCATGGGACAGTGCCAGACACAGTGTATCAAGCATTGTGGCAACGTCTAAATCACGGCGATCGCCAAAATCAGATTTAATGGTAACAACTAAAATTGCGATAATCTCTAAAGATATTATGACAACAGCCGAACTATTCGCGCTCTGACCATAACCTTTAGTATCGCCCAAGTTAGTGCCAAAATAGTAAATGGATGTAACCAGCTTTCTCGATCTCCTTTTTTGGACAAGACGCAAGGCATTACTCCCAACAAGTTTTTTTGATTGTATTGTGGAAGACTCACAAATCAGCAAAACAAAAAACCAAAAATGGCAACCTGGTAGCGTCAAATCGCAGTTCTGCATCAACCATCATTCCTGGTGAAGATGTCAGTATTAAACCGAAACATCTCTCTTTCCTAACTGGAGGCACCGGCAATATCACCAAGGGCAACCGAAAAAACAGTGATCAAAGGGTGGAGATGTCACAAACCAGGCAACCATCCATTAAAACTGTAAATTAAAGGGGAAAGAGTGGATGAACAACGGAAAAGTTAGAATCTATGACTTATCAAAGGAATTGAATTTGGACAATAAAGAGCTACTAGCAATTTGCGATCAGCTTGATATTGCGGTTAAGAGCCATAGTAGTACGATTTCCGAATCGGAGGCTGAACAAATTCGTAGCGCCGCCGAAAAAGTTGTTGCTGCCAACTTAGTCTCCAAAAAGGAACAGAGTACAAACGGCCATAAACCAAATTCATCTCCAAACCGTCCCAGCGCCAATCACAAACAGCAAATTCTAGAAATTCGCAAACCGAAAATATTGAGAAACACTACCACCAACTCACCAGACACTTCAGTTGCTACTGACGCTACTGAGGCTAATAGTCCTTCACCTCCACGGCCTTTCGCTACACCAGTCTCATCTATGAAGCCGACGGCACCAACTCGACCAGTTCCCCGGAATCAATCCGAGACTCCCATCAAACCTAGTCCTGCCCAACCAGAACAGGCATCTAATCCTCAACCGGTGGCGGAAAAGGTAGGAGGGGAAAAGCCAGAGAAGATATCTGCTCCTAGACCTAAACCAGAGAAACCCCAAAAACCCCAATTGGTTTCCCCCCCTGCCAGAGTAGATGGCACAAAATCGCCAGAGACACCAGTAGTGGGAACAGCGGAAAAACCTCTGCTTAAACGCGATCGCACCCAACGGGTCGAGGAAGAGCGGCAACCAGTCAGAAGTAAGGTTAATAAACCCTCATCTGACCAGGGTTCACCATCTGCACCACCTAAACCTAGTCGGGCTAATGCAGCAGCACCGACAAAACCAGAACAGCGCAGTGGCAGGCCATCCGTTGGCGGTGATATCCAACGTCCTAGACCCGCACGTCCCGTTGAACCAGCAGCCATTCCTACGGCAACTCCACCCCGGCATAATGCCGGCGGCATCAAAAAAGAACTATTGGATGAAACACCAATTGTTCCCGATCTGCTCGACTTAAAACGCCCTACACCCCCCCGTTTGAACAAAGGTGGGAAGAAATGGCAAGAAGAAGAAATTATTGATGAAATCAAAGAAAAGGCTAAGTTGGGACCCAAGGGCAAACGGGTCAAACCAATCTTAGAAGATGATTTACTCGATGAGGATGATTTAGACGAAAACGGGCTAGAAATTTCCGCAGCCGTCCAAGTTAGTCTTTCCATTGCCCGTCCCCCCAAACCTAAAGGGACCCGTGCTGGTGCGCCAACTGTAGCGGTTGTCGCTGCTCCTACCACCAGAGGCAAAAAATCTAGTTCTTCCCGCGACCACAATCGTCGCCAAGAAAATGTCGAGCAAAAACCAGACCGTCCAGCTACACTGGCTGTCACTGGTCCATTAACAGTCCAAGAGTTGGCTGATGCCTTAGTAATTGCCGATACGGAGATTGTCAAAATCCTGTTTATGAAAGGCATGGCTGTCAGTATCACCCAAAATCTGGATATTCCTACTATTACCCTAGTAGCTAAAGAACTAGAAGTAGAAGTCGAAATCGTCGAACGAGAAGCTGAAGCCCGGAAAGTCACGGAAATGATTGATGTGGATGACTTAGATCATCTGATTCGTCGTCCTCCAGTTGTCACCATCATGGGTCACGTAGATCACGGTAAAACCACTCTCCTCGACTCTATTCGCAAAACCAAAGTTGCTTCTGGGGAAGCGGGCGGTATTACTCAACATATCGGCGCGTATCATGTTGATATCGTCCATGAAGGTAAACCACAGCAAATTGTTTTCCTCGACACTCCTGGTCACGAAGCCTTCACCGCGATGCGTGCCAGAGGAGCTAGGGTGACAGATATTGCCGTTTTAGTCGTAGCGGCTGATGACGGTGTTCGTCCCCAAACCATCGAAGCTATTAGCCACGCTAAAGCTGCTGATGTCCCCATTGTTGTTGCCATCAACAAGATTGATAAAGAAGGCGCACAACCAGAGCGGGTTAAACAGGAACTCACCAATTACGGTCTCACCGCTGAAGATTGGGGTGGTGAAACCATCATGGTTCCCGTTAGTGCCATTAAGGGCGAAAATCTCGATACCCTCCTAGAAATGATTATGTTGGTGTCGGAAGTAGCCGAACTATCCGCTAATCCAGATCGGGTCGCAAAAGGAACAGTCATTGAGGCTCATCTGGATAAAGCGAAAGGTGCAGTTGCTACCTTGCTGATTCAAAACGGTACTCTCCACGTGGGAGATATGCTGGTTGCTGGTTCAGCCTTTGGTAAAGTCCGGGCTATGGTGAATGATCGTGGTAAGCGTGTAGATGTCGCTAGTCCATCCTTTGCGGTGGAAGTATTGGGTTTAAGTGATGTCCCTGCTGCTGGTGATGATTTCGAGGTCTATGAAAACGAAAAAGAAGCTCGTTCCATAGCCAGCGATCGCGCCGACAAGCAACGTCAGTCTCGATTGTTACAAGGTCGTGTCACCCTCACTACCCTGTCAGCACAAGCACAAGAAGGCGAATTAAAAGAACTCAACCTCATCCTCAAAGGCGACGTACAAGGTTCTGTGGAAGCTATTATCGGCTCTCTGCGCCAAATTCCGCAAAACGAAGTCCAAATTCGGATGCTCTTAGCTACCGCTGGAGAAATCACCGAAACAGACATAGACTTAGCTGCCGCCAGTAACGCTGTAATTATTGGTTTCAACACCACCTACGCCAGTGGAGCTAGACAGGCTGCGGATGAAGCAGGTGTAGATGTTCGAGAATATAACATCATCTACAAACTCTTGGAAGATATCCAAGGTGCTTTAGAAGGTCTACTCGAACCTGAACTGGTAGAAGAACCTTTGGGACAAACAGAAGTTCGTGCTGTCTTCCCAGTTGGTCGTGGCGCTGTGGCCGGTTGTTATGTGCAATCTGGTAAACTCGTTCGCAACTGTAAAGTCCGCGTCCGTCGTCATAATAAGGTAGTTTATGAAGGTGTCCTTGATTCCCTCAAACGGATGAAAGAAGATGCCCGTGAAGTCAACGCAGGTTATGAATGTGGTATCGGCATTGATAAGTTCCATGACTGGGTGGAAAATGACATCATTGAATCCTACCAATTGGTAACTAAACGTCGGACTTTAACTATGACTAAGTAGTGACGTGCATCCAGCGTTGAGTGCTGAGTTGATGAGTGTTGAATTGAGACTGTTTCGAGTTCAACACTCAAATAATGTAAACTCAGCACTCCGTTTAAAAGGAGTCAGGAGTCAGGAGGAAGAGAAAAGAAGAAGGGAGAAGGAGGAAAAGAAAAAGTAAAAACCTGTTCTAGTCCGAGTTTTATAATCAATTCATGTCTTAACCCCCTGGGTTGGCTATAAATTTAAAAAAATTCTCTGTTCATTTAAAAACAAGTTGTTTGAGAAATTTCTCGCAGAAAATTCTGCATTTAGTGATGAATGCGACAGAATTATCGGGTATAAAACCATTATCTTGAGAACAGATTAAACAAAAATTTTCAATTTTAGGTTTGGGTAACTAGATTTACGTCTTTCCCTGAAATGTGAAATAAATTATCAATCTGAAATCTAAAATCCCAAATTGTCTAAATCTGGAAGTCACATATAAGGAATGAGGAATTATGGCTCAATTTCCAACTTCTAGCAACTACGCGCATAGTACCGATAGCAAAGGCTATGTCAATGGTGAGCGTATAAATCATCAATTATCTGCTAATACTCAGTTTTGGCATAACCTGAAATACGTGATTTCTGCTAGTTCCGGTTTTCAAAGATGGCAATTAGAATGTAATACCCAATTACAAAGTTTACGTCTAGATCAGCAAGTACAGATGTATTTAAGAGAGACTTTAGAAACTTTAGCTTATTAACCCTTTGACAAAACAAATACTTACCACTTGCTTTGAGCAATGAGGTTGAGGATAAGATTTCTTATCCTCAATTTTTATGTATAACAGATAACAATAGTAATAATTGGAGTTTAGACTAAGGGAACACCAAAAAATAAATTAGCCAATTTTGTGGCATGGGCATCCTGCCTGTCCTTGACAATTAGCGGGCTTTTCGTCCCGCACCACAAGAAATTTTTGGGTATTTTTTTAATTGGAAGTTCCTAAGTTTGTTACTCGTCCTACCATACCACATGATGTCAGGATATGTCTAGTATGTCATCCCACAACAGGGTTTTAATCCTGACTCCTGACTCCTGCGATACATTATTTTTTTTAATCAGAATTTTAGCTACATAAGTCCTAATCATCAGGTATAGTTTGTTATAAGTTTTGCAGATAAATATCTGTTACACTGCACTCTTGTGAAAGTACCATAATTAAAAGCACATAATTCAGTAAAAAAATGAAAAATCAGGGTTTTCACATTTCTCGTTTATCTTTACAGACCAGCCTCACCGCTTTGTTATTAGTTGCTGGTAGTTCTACTCTCATACTTAGTCAACTTAAAGCTGGTGCGTCCCCAACTTTAACAGCCCAAGTACCAGCTAGTGGGACTGTTATTTACGTTAACTCTGTCACTGGAAAAGATACTTCTGGTAATGGAACTACAGAAGCCCCCTATAAAACTATCACTTTTGCCCTTTCTAAAGCTACAGCCGGGACAGTTATTCAGGTTGCTCCTGGGAACTATAGTAAAGATAGTGGTGAAACATTCCCCCTTGTTCTCAATTCTGGAGTCACGCTTCAAGGTAATGAATCAAACAAAGGTGAAGGAATCGTCATTATCGGTGGTGGCTATTACACCAGTCGCACTTTTGCTAGACAGGACATTACCCTGCTAGCGAATAATGGCACTATCATTACAGGTTTAACTTTTACCAACCCGAATTCACGGGGAACGGCTGTATGGGTAGAATCCAGTAACCCTGTAATCAAAAATAGTACCTTTATTAACAGCATCCGAGAAGGGATTTTTGTGACAGGTACGGGAAATCCCCAAATTGAAAATAACATCTTTTTGAAAAATAAGGGCAATGGAATTTCCGTAGCTAAATCGGCTCAGGGTGTGATTCGTGGCAATTTGTTTCAAGATACTGGTTTTGGTGTAGCGATTGGTGGTAGTTCCACACCTTTATTAGAAAGTAACAATATCACCCAAAATACAGACGGCCTCTTCATCTCGGAAACGGCAAAACCCATACTCCGTAAAAATGCCATTCGTGGTAATAAACGAGATGGTATTGTCGCTACTATTAGTGCAGTTCCTAACTTGGGTACGAGTGAAAATCCTGGTGGTAATCTCATCCGTGATAATGCCCGTTATGACCTGAACAATGCTACTAAAGCTGGTAAAATTGTCGCTATTGGTAACGATATCAACGAGAAGCGGATTTTTGGCGCTGTTGATTTTGTCGCGGCTAAAGTGACTGCACCTCCCGATAACAATACTGGGAATACTGCTTTTAAAGATGTGCAAACAGGTTATTGGGCAAAAGCTTACATTGAGGCTTTAGCTTCTCAAAATATTATCGCTGGTTTTCCAGATGGGAGTTTTAAACCCAATGAACCTGTAACTCGCGCTCAATTTGCTGCCATTATCAATAAGGCTTTCAAACCTTCAGCAACCCGCAAAGCGATTACCTTTAAAGATGTAAAAAGCAATTATTGGGCTTTTAGTGCCATTCAAACAGCTTCTAGCAGTCCGTTCCTATCTGGTTATCCTGATTTAACTTTTAAACCGGAACAACAAATTCCTAGAGTGCAAGCAATAGTCGCTTTAGCTAATGGTTTGGGTTTAACTGCGAATGCTCAGACTGTGATTAACTTCTATACTGATGCTAGTCAAATTCCCAGTTATGCAGTTGGTCCAGTAGCAGCCGCAACTTCACGGCAATTAGTCATTAACTATCCCACTGTTAAAGAACTTGCACCTCAGCGTCAAGCAACTAGAGCGGATATTGCGGCTTTTGTGTATCAAGCCCTGGTTAATGCCGGTCGTGTTCAACCCATTAATTCTCCCTATTTGGTAACTGGTAAGTAGGGGCAGGGGGCAGGGGAGAAATAATATTTATTATCTTTCTTTTGTCTTTTGCCTCTCACTTCTTCTTTCTGTTTTCCCATTTCCAGAGGAGTACCATTAACCCAATTACTCCTAGTTGGATTGCGAAATTAGGCGCTGCTTGTTCTATATTGCGTCCTGCTAGGAGTTGAAAGAAGAAAACGAATGCACCGATAAAGCCAGAAGCACCGACACCAATATAGATAAATTGCCTGAACCCCCGATAGGGTGCGGCTACTTCGGCTTTGAGGCGTTCGTATTGTTGGGGTTTAAGATTATCTGGAGAATTTTGTTCCATCATCAATAAATTGTGTTATAATGTGTGACTGTGTACGCCGATGTGGCTCAGGGGTAGAGCAACTGATTCGTAATCAGTAGGTCGTGAGTTCAAATCTCATCATCGGCTTTAAGTAATATAACAAGTGTACGTTCGTGTCACTTGCCAGATTATTTGACCGCGTTGCCAAATTATTGTCTGCGTTGACAAATTAATTGTTCTTTACGCTCAAAATCAGGATTCTGTTTATTATAAAAATCTATCAGAGTTAAACCCACGACCTACTGATCTTTCAACCCACCTAAATATTTTCTTGTATTTTTGCACTAACGCATTTCAACCCGCCCCACTCCGGGAGGGGTGTTGAAACCTTGAACTCCCACGTTTAGATGTGATGCTAATACTCCTTCTCCTATTAAATGTTCTGTTGGTTTTCCTACAAAAAATTCCCCAAATAGGTATAATGGGGCGCTTAAAAAGCCTAATCCATTCAATATCATCGCTTTTACTACTTGTCCTGATGTTAGGTTTTCTCTTGTTTTTATTCCCACCATTTTATTCACTTCTTCTACCAATTCCATCTCGTCTATTATTCCCGCTACTATTCCTAAATCCCACTTTCCGCACTTGATTTTGTAATACGCGAATATTTCCATAATTTTATTTTTTATCGTTTAATAAAACACATATTTTATCCATCATTTTAGGTATTAATATTGAAAAATTTAACCCTTGTTAGGAATAATTCTTGAAAAGATGGATACTACATTGTGAAGTGCGGAATATGGGTTATATAAAGGTTGACTTGGACGAGGAAAGGGGTTATTAATTCTGGCTAGAGAGGAATTTTTGCGTTTGAGATGTGCCTGTTGTTTATCATTTAGATCACCTTTGGCTTTTGTCTGGGTGATGGTTTTGGCAATGTCTTCGGCTTTTTCTTCTTTGACTAAGTTTGTTCCTTCTTCTGTCCACAGACAAGTATCTACACAACAATAAAGGGTTAAATGGTTAACATCCCAGGGTTCTCCTTTACCTTCTTCTTCTTACCAAGAAATACGACCACTACGCAGGGTGAATAAGGCACTAGAATGTTGATTTTTACTATTTTTCTTAGAGGTTGTTTGAAAAGTATTAGATGAACCCGATAATCTCTAGAAACCTAAGAGGGTGTTTGAAAAGTTAGAAGTTGAGTAAAAAAAGCTCTCAGGGTATAATCTGTAAATACTAAAAATACAGAACCGTAGAGAGCAATGAGTAAAGTATACTCCAGCAACCTAACTAAAGAACAGTGGGAACTAATAGAACCTTTAATTCCAAGAGCTAAAACTGGTGGTAGAAAAAGAGAAGTAGATATTTGGTGCGTACTTAATGCCATCTTTTATGTATTAACTCAAGGATGTACATGGCGAAACTTACCCGGAGACTTTCCCCCATGGCAAACTGTATATACATATTTCCGCAATTGGCG
>NZ_JADEVZ010000074.1 GCF_015207875.1 Dolichospermum sp. LEGE 00240 | reverse complement strand
ATATAGAATTTAAAAAAGATCAAGGAGATTTAATATATAAATTTATAGAGAGACAATTACCAGAGGGTATGAAAGAAATAATTCCTAAAAAATCTTTAGACAGAGATTTACTGGATAAAAAAAAGTTCTTTCTAATTGCAACAATAATTAGAACAATGTTCAAACATTACCATGAGACTTTTTTCTTACCAGCTAGTAGAATTTTCTTTTCTACATTCTATCGTTATATTTTTGAGGTTGATAGAAAAAGACGTGAACAAGATATCAAAAAATTGGTAGATTTACTGGAAAATCCCCGCAAGAAAGGAAATATTCAATTATCTGATCTTGAAGAGTTAGATTTTAAAAGAAAATATACAGAACCTATGAATCAGGTTTTTGAAAAACTTTTTTCTCTTGAAGAAAATATTGAGGGACATTATATCAATCTTGTTGAGCAGCTACAACAAATTCTTGGAGGTGAGATAAAAGTTATTCGTCCAGAAGGAATTGGTGTGGCAGAACTTTATTTTAAAATTGATTCTGTTGATGAACCTTTGCCCATGTATTTAGCTTCTTCTTCTGTTAATCAACTAACAACTCTCTATTTATATTTGAAATATTGGGCATCAGAAAAAAATAACTTTTTAATGATAGATGAACCAGAAGTAAACTTAAATCCCGAAAATCAAATTAAGTTAATCAATATATTAATACAGTTTATTCAAAATGAAACAGGAAATAAAGTATTAATAACAACCCATAGTTCTATGTTAGCTAATGCTATTAATAACTATATATATTTAGATATTCTTAAAAGTGAGAAAGGAGTTAATGTCAAAAAAATTATAGAAGAAAATAAATTAAAATATGTTGATTCATCTATTTCTATATCAAAAGACAAAGTAGGTGTTTATTTCTTTACAGGTGATAGGATCATAGATTATAAAAGTAGTGATGATGGGATCTATTTTAGAAACTTTAGAGAAGTTGAAAATAACTTAGATAAATCACTTCGCATTCTGACTGATTATATTTACCGTCAGGAAGATGAGGTTGAAGATGAGTAAAAATAGGTATTTTTTAAATAGTCCTAATGATCCAAATCTTCCTTTGCTTAGGAATGAATTGCATAAAGCTTTAGCTCAACGAGAATTTATTGTTGAAATTCCGGTGGCTGAAGATAATATTATTGAAATTAAAGAAGAAAATTCTAACGCAAAACTTAAAAAGGTCTTTATTGAGAAATTAAATTATTCTGGTAATAATGACTCAAAAGTAGAAAAAATTTGGAAAGTTGACTTAGAAAAAGATATTACAGGTATCTCACCTATTGGTAAAACTCCTGAATGTGCCATTTTAGTTTTACAAAAATATGAAAGTAGTTATAGATTAAGTATTATTTTAATTGAATTAAAATCTACCATAGATAATAAGGAATTACAAAAGATTGGAGAAAAATTTCAATGTGCAATGTCAAGAATATATATGTTACTTGTTCTAAATAATCACTTAAATTCAATTCAAGGTTATAATGAATCACAAATATATATAGATTTTAAAGGCATTTTATTTTATCAAACATTTTCTGATAGAAGTAAATTCACAGAAAAAGATAATGATAAGTTGTATTTGCAAATGTATTCGATTTTGCAGACTTCTGATAAATCAGGAATATTAACTTGTGAGACAATTTTAAAACCGCAAGATAAGATTAATATTAAATGTTTTACACCGCAAGACAATCATAATTTAGAACCAGAAATGAGGATAAATTTACAATCCCTATTATCTAAATAATTTATTCTCATTCTCTATTCTTTCCGTTCCCCCCTATTCCGAATCAATTCCCCTATCAAAGCGACAATAGCAGTCATAGAAATTAACATCACACTTAAAGCATTAATATCGGGTTTGACTCCCGTTCTAATGCGGCTAAAAATTTCCATTGGTAAGGTATTAGTCCCACTTCCCGCAGTAAAACTAGCAATTAAAAAATCATCCAAACTCAAGACAAAAGCCAATAAACACCCAGAAATAATCCCAGACATTAATTGAGGTAATAAGCTGAATTTTTGCTCAATCCATAATTGCAAATCGCTATCATATAGGGTGTTAGACATCTTTTAGATTTACTCCCAGTGCAAATTTTGATTTAGTGAAGTAAGAAAATTAAGCCATCAAACTCTTATCTTTTCCCTGTTCCCTTGTCTCAAGTAATAATTTATCTGACACCTACTGGATTTAAGATGCGACAAGTTGATGTAATTCATGGGGAGTTAGATGAGAATGAACAACTTCACTATCACGAAACCAAACAATTCGTTTAGTTTGTCGCGCCACTTCTGATTCATGGGTGACGATAACAACAGTAATACCACCGCTATTAAGTTCACTAAACAAGTCTAATACTTCTTGGGTGGTATGAGAATCAAGTGCGCCGGTGGGTTCGTCTGCGAGGAGAACAACGGGATTGTTGACAATAGCACGAGCGATCGCTACTCTTTGTTGTTGTCCCCCTGATAATTGGGTAGGTTTGTTATTGAGGCGTTTTTCTAAGCCAACTTTGATTAATGCAGATGTCGCCCGATCTTTTCTTTCCCCCGGTTTAACACCAGCATACACCATTGGCAGCATGACATTTTCTAAAGCTGTTAATTGATTTAATAAATGGAATTGCTGAAAGACAAAACCGAGTTTTCTATTGCGAATATGCGCCAATTCCGTATCATCCATTTGCGCGACATTCAAGTTATCTAAATAATAATTTCCCCTACTAGGACGATCTAAACAACCAATAATATTCATGGCTGTAGATTTACCCGAACCAGAAGGTCCCATAATCGAACAATATTCACCCTGTTTAATCACCAAATTCACATGATTCAGTGCTTTAACTTCTATTTCCCCAATTCCATAAACTTTGAAAATATCTTCTAACCGAATAATTGCTAATTCTGGTGCAGCATCGGGAATATTCGCATCATGAAAAGTCAGGGTATTAGCCATAAAAATTTATCCTGTTGTGTGATTAAGATCCCCGACTTCTTATTGTATCTTAGAAATAAATGAGAATTAATATCAGAAGTCGGGGATCTGGAAATTACCAATTAAGCCGTTCTCAGTGCTACCATTGGATCAAGTTGAGCCGCACGACGGGCAGGAACGACACCAAAAAATAAACCAATCCCACCAGAAACACTAGCAGCTAAGATGACTGCACTTGGTGAAATTGCCGCTTGTAAAGGGGTAAGGATACTTACTAAAATGATGCTACCACCGCCTAAAGCAATGCCGATTAAACCGCCGACTACAGATAAAATCACGGCTTCAATAATGAATTGTAAAAGGATGTCTTGTTGAGTTGCACCAATAGCTTTACGCAGTCCAATTTCTTGGGTACGTTCGCTGACAGAAACGAGCATTATATTCATAATCCCAATCCCACCCACAAATAGGGAAATACTGGCGATCGCCGCTAACATTAGTGTCAAGCCGCTGGTAATTGTATTGGTAATTTCCAAGATATTTTTTTGGCTTTGAATAGTAAAATCATCTTCACGGACAATTTTGTGCCGGCGACGGAGTAAGTTTGTCATTTGAAATTCTGCGGCGGAGATGCTATTTTCATCTTGAGCAGATACCGAAATTAAAGAAACATTAATACCAAAAGGGGATGTTCTCCCCACCAGCCGACTAAACATGGTATTAATAGGAATAAAAACCGTATCATCACTGTTACTTCCAAAGGAAGAACCTTTGGCTACTGTTAAGCCAATCACCTCAAAAGTAGTATTTTGAATGCGGATTTTTTGACCAATAGGATTTTGATTATCAAATAGTTTATTAGCTAAATCTGGAGCTAATACTGCTACTCTTTTATTCCGTTTCAGATCAAAGTCATTAAAAAACCTACCTTCTTTGATTTCAAAACTACGAACAGTTGTATAATTAGGAGTAGTACCAATCACTGTACTAGTTGTACTTTTATTTCTATAGGTGATTGTACTTCTGTTATTAATTTCTGGGGCAACTTCTTTAACGGCACGGACTTGTTTAGCGATCGCCTTCGCATCTTGTAAAACTAAAGTTCTCGGCATTGTTGTCACCCTTCCCCGGCTTCCTGGACTCCCAGGGATAATAAATAAGGTATTGGGACCCAATGATGCAAATTGCTTAGTTGCCAATGTTTGTGCGCCTTCTCCAATGCCAATCATGGCAATTACCGAAGCATTACCAATAATAATCCCTAACATGGTTAAACTACTTCGCAGCTTATTAGCTAATAAGGTAGTAGTCGCCATCTTCACACTTTCTAAAATGTCCATATTTTGTGTTTACTTGTGATTTTATTTTCCCTGTTCTTTATTTCCTTTACCCTTGGTTTTAGGTAGATCAATAAATATGCGATCGCCTGCTTTTAAGCCTTCTAAAACCTGAATTTGGTTATCAATATTTGCCCCAATTGTGACTAACTTAAATTGGGGTTTATTTTTTTCACCCAATAACCACACACCAGTTTTTCCCTTTTGAGTAACAATTAACTCTTGGGGTATTAACAGCGCATTTTGGATATTATTACCAATAAATGTCACTTCACTGACATTCATTCCCGAACGCAGTTTATTTGCTGTCTCATCAATAGCTACCCGCACCTGGAAAGATGTGACATTTTGCTCAACCACCGCTTCAGGGGCAATCAACCGCACTCTTCCCTGAAAAACTTCATCAGGATAAGCATCAATAGCAATTTCCACTTTTTGTCCCTGTTTAATTTGGGGAATATCCACTTCAGGAACTTTAGCCAGCACTTCTAAACCTTTAGCTAAAGCAACTATAGAAGTAGATGTCGCCGAAGCATCACTAGAAGCAGAAATAGCCGGACTCACATACGCGCCCACAGTCGCATATCTTTGAGTCACAATTCCCGAAAAAGGAGCGCGAATAATGGTATCTTCCAGTTGCACCTGTTGTTGTTTTAACTGAGCCTCAGCACTAGCTACTGCTGCTCTTAATTTAGCAATTTCTTGGGGACGATTGCCATTTTCTAATTTTCGTAATCCTTCCTTTTCTTGATTAACTATTGCTGCTTGCTTTTGAATATCTTGGTTGCGGTTGCCCACTTTTAGTAAAGATAATCGGCGTTGTGCTTCTTCTAAATTAGCTTTAGCTTTACTATTTTCACTCACATATTGTTCTAAACTATCTTGGGAAATAGCCCCATCTTTAGCTAGATCTTGATAACGTTTGACTCTCGATTGGGTAAGTACCACAGAAGCTTTTGCCGAGTCAACTTGAGCCTGTGCTTGTTGAATTTCCTGTAACCGATTCCCATCTCGAATAATCGCCAATTGTGCCTGTGCTTGGTCTACACGGGCTTTTGCTTGGGCAATTTCTTCGGGACGACTGCCGGCTTGGCTATCTGCTAATTGTGCTTTTGCTTGGTCTAAATTAGCTTTGTATTGGAGAATTCGCATTTTAATTTCCGAATTATCCATGCGAGCAATTATTTGTCCTTGTTTGACAGTATCTCCCTGTTCAACATTTAAACCTGCTAACAATCCTGGACTTTTAGGACTAATATTCACACTTTGAACTGGTTGAACTTTGCCACTAGCAGTAATGCGGACAGTTACGCTTTTTGCTTCTACCGGAACAGTTAATTTACTAATATCTAGGGGTTTATTTCTTTGCTGAATGGTTTTGATTGTAACTGTTGTTCCCACAATTAAGAAACCACCAGCGATTAAACCCATTAACCACCGCCATGGATATTTAACTTTTTTGCCAATTAGGGGAATTTCTATGTAAAAAGTCATGATCAAAAAAGGTTAGGAATAGAAGTTGGCAAGAATCTTTTATAGTTGAGAATCTATGATAATCATTTAATTCATCAATGTGATTGGGTGAATTTTCAGTTTGTATAGTTTTCTATCTCCGTTCTAGCTATATTAACACATTTTCCTTTGATTCGTGATCATGACTTATTTCCTATTTATTTAGATCATTGAGATCCCCGACCTCTTTGAGAAGTAGGGGATCTGGTATTTTGGTATTTTGTTATTAACGGTTTTTTAATTCATTAAGTTTATAAACTAATAAACTTTCTTGTTTACTATCTTCTAATTTCTGGGCTATGGAAATAGCTTGTGTATATAAATCCTTAGCTTTGGTAAAGTTGCCCATTTTCTCATAAATTTCCCCAGAGACAAATAAATATTTTAGACTTTCTGCGGGATTGTTAATAGAATCAGTCAGTTTTACCCGATTTTCTAATAGTTTCAAAGCTAAATCGTAACGACCTAATGCAGCATTGGCTGTGACTAAACCATCAATTGCTCGTAATTGATTGGCACGTTCAAAACTCTTTTTCGCTAACTGCATTGCCAAACTATAACTACCAATAGTCTTTTGATAATCCCCCATCGCTAAATAAGCATCACCAAGATTATTTAGGGTATTAGCTTCACCGACAGTATCACCAATTTGGCGGCGAAAAGTTAAGGCATATTCGCCAATTTTAACGGCTTTATTGTAATCACCTGTGCGGATAGCAACCAAGCTCAAATTACTTAAAGATAGCCCTTGTCCTTCCAGGTTAGTCACATTACGAGCCACGACTAAAGCATCTTCTAGAGTTTCTTGGGCGGCAATATTTTCGCCTTTTTGGAGAAACAAGGTAGCTAGATTATTTAGGGCAAAAATTTGATTTTGAAAATCTTGATTATCACGGGAAATTGCTAACTGTCGGCGAATGGCATCTTCAGCATTATTGATATCATTTAATTGCAGATAGGTATTAGCTAATAAATCATAAGTTAAACCTTGGGCTTTTAAATCACCTAATGAGTGATAAATTTCCAAAGCTGCTAGGGATAATTTTAGAGTTTTTTGGGGAAATCCTTGAAATAATTGCTGTCTACCTTGTCTGAGTAATTTATCAGCTACATTTCGTGATGATTTATTTGCGGGATTATTTAAAGGACGATGAATTTGTTGGGTAATATCAATTGCTTTTACACCTGTAGTTGTCAATAAACAGGTGAGTAGTACCGCATAAAAAGTCAAAAATGGTAATTTTAAGAAATTGCTGATATTAATTAGATTTCCTGATAGTAAATGCCGTTGTTTCATAATATATAACCGGGAAATTCCGGCTGTAAATAGATGGTATAAGGAACTTCCAAGAAAAAAATTATCCCAATAAATGAACGAAAGAACCACAGAGGCACAGAGAACACAGAGAGAGAAGAAATAGAGAGAGTTTTTGCGTTAGTTTTGGGACATATTTTTATTTGGAAGTCTCTAAGACAAGTTTTGTCTGAGCAAGCCAAGAACTAACGAGAGGGATTTTTTCTATGGTTCTGTGCCGTAAATGGGCGACTGTGATTATTATAGCTAAAGTTAGGACGAAATCCCAGGTTCACCTAAGTAAATAGCCCGAATATCAGCAGGTAATTTATCTTCTAGCATCTGATAACCTTCTTGGAGAGAACTTGCGACTTCCGCAGGGGAAATTTGTTCTCCTTCAGCTTGCAAATAGGCAGCAATTCTGGTTTCACTCCAGTGGAAGGTTTGCGCCATTAAGACGATTAATCGTAATATTGGTGGTAGTTGATCTAATGCCTGTTCTACATAGCACCATAGCGGTGGTGATGTATCTTTAAGGGAATAATGAATAGCTTCTGTAGGTGGAAGCTTAATCTCGTTAATATGGAATGCTGTGATGTTAATTAACCAATTTTGTAAGGTTAAGGATTCCGTATCTGTGGCTGCTTGGTTTAAGTCCAGTCCCCCTAATTCATAATAGATATTTCGCCAGATCAGAGCAAATAAATAATCAGCTTGCACAGGCGATCGCGCCGAATGCCGAATTAAGGTGTAAACTATGGGACTATAACGGCAAAAAATCACCGTAAAATACTTGCCATAATCTGGATATCGTTGAAATAAACTCAGTAGTTCTTGATCACTGTGATGAAATAGCGACTTCACCAATGGGTGATTAGCTTCGGGAAAGTGAGGAATTTGCACAATCTCTGAACTAGATAACTGTTAAAATATACTAGGGAATGGTGATGCGACGGTTAATAATATCCGAAAGTCAGTAAGTTTGTAAAGTCAGACCACTAGTACCGCAAGGCGGAAGTCAAAAGTCAAAAGTCAAAACTAATACTGAGCAAGCTTTTTGGCGATTGATAATGGTTGATTTATTTACGCCGTGTTGTACTAGACTATTGATAAACTAGAAACAAAGACTTAATGTTAGTCTTAACTGACAATACTCAAAGCCTCTCCTTTATTGTGATTCTGTTTGTTCATGGTTATAGAAGCTAGTTCCATAATGTTCCTGCTCAGTCCACTCACTTTCGGCTCGTTCTTACCTTCCCTGCCCTTGGATAGCCTATTCTCCACCCAGGGGATTATGATTATGTTATTGGCAGCTTACGCTGGCGCTATGTGGATGTTCCTCAGCAGCGCCCCTAAAGTTTATACTGTCATGGTATCGGATTTAGAAGTTGCCCGACAATTATATGAAGGATTGCTAGATTTGCCAGTAGCGGAAGTCCCCTTGCACTATTATTACAACTACGAGCAAACCATTGGTGCAACAGGTATTGACCCGCTGTATATGTCCCCTAGTCCCAGTTGGTCTAATAACACCATGAATAATGGTAGTGACGGTCTGTGGTATCAACTCAAGAAAAATACTCAATTACATATTATCACTGGTGCAAGTTTAGGCAAAAAAGATCAGCATCGTCATGTTTGCTTTGATCATGATTGTCTAGAATTAATTTTAATGCGGGTAGAAGTCAGGGGTTTAAAGTTCAAAATTCGCAACCAAAAGCCTTTGAATTTTTTAGTTAAGGATTATGAAGGGCGTGTCATTGAAATGGCTGAAGTTGCTAATTAGTCATTATCGGTGTGTTGGGTTTTCCTAATGCACCCTGAATATTATTTTTCAATTATCAACACCTTGTCCATTATTTGTAAGTCAGGTTAAGCGACAGCGCAACCCAAGACATTTGTTGGGTTATGACTTCTTGTGACAAATCTATGGTAAAAATAAATATGCAATATAATAGTGTCATCGTCACCATAGCCACAGTTAATTTTGATAATATAGTCAGCTTCTATACTCAACTACTAGAACAAAAACCACAGAAATTCATCCCCCATATCTATGCTGAGTTTCACATTGCTGGGTTAAAGTTAGGTATTTTTAAACCTAAATCAACAAACGAGCCAGAATTTGTCGTTAACTCCCAAAGTCCGCTCAGTTTATGCTTGGAAGTGAATAATTTACAAACTGCCATATCTCACCTGACATCTTTAGGCTGTACCTCACAAAGAGAAATTTCTATAGCTTCTCACGGACAAGAAATTTATGCCTACGACCCCGACGGCAACCGTTTAATTTTACATCAATCTCATTCAGAGGGAACAGGTGACAGGTGACAGGGAACAGGTGACAGGGAACAGGTGACAGGTGACAGGGAACAGGTGACAGGGAACAGGTGACAGGGAACAGGTGACAGGGAACAGGTGACAGGTGACAGGTGATAGGTGACAGGGAACAGGTGACAGGGAACAGGTGATAGGTGATAGGTGACAGGGAACAGGGAACAGGTGATAGGTGACAGGGAACAGGTGATAGGTGACAGGGAACAAGGGAACAGGTGATAGGTGACAGGGAACAGGTGATAGGTGACAGGGAACAGGTGATAGGTGACAGGGAACAGGTGATAGGTGACAGGGAACAGGTAATAGACAAGAGAGAGAATTAATGACAACTAACAACTGACAACTAACAACTGACAACTGACAACTAACAACT
Organism: Dolichospermum sp. LEGE 00240; assembly: GCF_015207875.1. Lineage (GTDB taxonomy): Bacteria > Cyanobacteriota > Cyanobacteriia > Cyanobacteriales > Nostocaceae > Dolichospermum > Dolichospermum gracile. The sequence goes on along the minus strand of NZ_JADEVZ010000074.1, from coordinate 16,021 downwards.
GACAACTGACAACTAACAACTGACAACTAACAACTGACAACTAACAACTGACAACTAACAACTGACAACTAACAACTAACAACTAAATAAATGTCAATCACACAAAATTACAAATTAAATCTGATTCAATGGTATCCCGGACACATTGCCAAAGCTGAGAAAAATCTCAAAGAACAGCTAAAACGGGTTGATGTGGTTTTAGAAGTAAGAGATGCTCGTATTCCTATAACCACAAATCATCCCCAAATGAATGAATGGGTGGGGACGAAGACCAGGATATTGGTACTAAACCGGGTAGATATGATTTTGCCACAGGTGCGATCGCGCTGGATAGAGTGGTTTAAAAATCAAGGTGAAGTTCCATATTTTACCAACGCCCAACATGGTCAAGGTGTCACCGCCATAGCCAAAGCCGCTCAGGCAGCGGGTATTGAACTTAACCAACGCCGTACGGATAGAGGAATGTTACCCCGTCCCGTCCGGGCTGTCGTCATTGGTTTTCCCAATGTCGGTAAATCAGCCCTAATTAACAGATTGATAGGAAAACGAGTCGTAGAAAGCGCCGCCCGTCCCGGTGTTACCAGACAACTGCGGTGGGTGAGAATTTCCGATCAATTACAATTACTAGATGCCCCTGGTGTCATTCCCGCCAGACTGGACAGCCAAGCCGCAGCCGTCAAATTAGCCATTTGTGATGATATTGGCGAAGCAGCTTATGATAATCAACTTATAGCAGCAGCATTCGTAGATATACTTAACGAACTTCAGGAAACACATTCTCATTCATTGCCACCACATCCACTACTGACACGGTATGAGATAGATTCCATCATTTACACGGGAGAAGACTATTTACAAGTCTTAGCAGAACATCGTTATAAAGGTGATGTAGAACGTGCCGCCAGACAAATGATCACCGATTTTCGGAAAGGACTTCTGGGTAATATCTCTTTAGAATTACCACCATTTTAACTATAATATTAGAACTTGCACAGTAAATTATGGTATATGTAAGCCGATTTCTGTTGAACAACTAGCAACACAAATAGCAGATAAACGTCTGGTATCTAATACCTGCTGATAAATATAAACGCTATATTTATTTAATTACACTGATACTTGCGCCCTTAGCTTCGAGCCTGATATAACAGTCATGAATCAACTCACCCTCCTCTTCCAACAAGAAGGACATACCGAAAAATTAGTTCTAGTAGATAAAGATGTATTTATTATCGGACGGTTGCCAGAATGCGATATGGTGTTACCCTTTGAAGGAATTTCTCGCAATCATGCGCGAATCGTCAAAAGTGCAGATCATGTGTGGACTATTCAGGATCTAGGTAGTAAAAATGGTACGCAAGTTAACCAATATTTGATCACGGATATCCAAGAATTAGCTAATAATGATGTAATTTCCTTGGGCAAAATTAAATTATTAGTAAAATTCAAAAATATAAATACAAATAGTACCACTAATAGATTTTTAAGAAAAGTTAATACTCAACCACAGAAAATAATTTTTCGGAATGTTGAGCAACTCCAACAACACTGGATCAGTGCTAATACTATTAATAGCAATAACAATAATCAAAATGAAACTATTGCTAGGCTGAAAGATTTGGTAGATATAGCTAAAAATCTTTGTGCTGCTGCATCTATTGAGGAAATTTTTTTCCAAGTACAACAAGTAGTTTTTCGTTATCTTGATAGTATTGACCGATTAGCCCTATTAGTAAAAATTGACGATTCTGGTAATTTAGAGTTAATAAGTTCTGCCACTAGAAATATTTCTGAACAAGAAAATCTAGCTACAGATGGTAGCTGGATTAGCCGCAGTATTTGTCAAAAAGTATTTGCAGAAAAAATTGCTATTCAAAGTGCCGATACTCAATCAGATCAACGTTTTTCTAGGGAGAAAAGCATTTTAGCTAAAGGTATTCGTAGTGCTATGGCTGTCCCATTATGGGATGAACACAAAGTAATTGGAGTTCTCTATGCTGATGCTAGTCTGTCTTCATCTCATTGGGAAAGTGAAGGGGAAGAAGAACTCAGCTTCTTTTCAGCTTTAGCTAATATTGTAGCTTCTAGTGTGCAACGTTCGTTGTTAGTAGACAAACTCAAAAATGAAGAAGTAATTCGTCATCGTTTAGAACGATACCATTCTCCGGCTGTTGTCCAGCAATTGATAGCTGTTGGTGGTTCTCCAAATGGACGTTTAGCGCCTAGAGAAAATGAAATTAGTATTTTATTTGCGGATTTGGTCGGGTTTACGGCAATTTCTGAACGATTAACACCTAGAGAAATTGCTCAATTATTAAACAATTTATTTGAAGAAATGTTGAAAGAAGTATTTTTGCATAGTGGCACTTTAGATAAATATATTGGTGACTGTATCATGGCATTTTTTGGCGCTCCTGACCCAGATCCAGGTCATGCGGATAGGGCAGTTGCATCAGCGAAGGGAATGCTAACTCGGTTAAAACATCTCAATGCCAATAATTTTTGGCAAGAACCTTTACAATTACGCATTGCTATTAACAGTGGTAAGGCTGTGGTTGGTGATGTTGGTAGTTCTCAAAGGGTAGATTACACTGCTTTAGGAACGACAATTAATTTGGCAGCCAGGATGGAAACTAGTTGTTCTCCTGGTGAATGTGTAATTAGTGAAGTTACTTATAATATGCTGTCGGAGAAATCAGATTTTTTTGATATCGGAGCTTATCGTTTTAAAGGAATTGATCGTTCAATTAATCTATATCAAACTAAAATGTGTGAACTATAGGTGCTAGTATCGCCAAGCGGAAGTCAAAAATTAAAATGTTCCCTGTTCCCTTCTTTTGTAATATTGAGCCAGCTTTTTGACATACTATTTGGCAAATTGGCGAGGTATTGATTTCATAAAAATAATTTTTCATAATTTTCTCTCCAACTCAATTTTCGTGTTAACTTCTGTAATGAATGTGTGTAAGACTGGTAAACTACCTCAAACTATTTTTTAATGGGAGGTCAGGTTATGGCTATAGCTACTATTAATCCCACTACTGGGGAAACGCTCAAAACTTTTGAGCCACTGAAAGATACAGAAATTCTCGCCAAATTGGATTTAGCAGGAAAGGCTTTTGCAGGATATCGGCAGACGAGTTTTGTAGAGCGATCGCACTGGTTAGAACAAACAGCAACTGTTTTAGACCAAGAAAAGGCAGATTTAGGGAAATTAATGACCCTGGAAATGGGTAAACCCTTAAAAGCGGCGATCGCTGAAGTTGAAAAATGCGCCCTGGTTTGTCGCTATTACGCCGAAAATGCCCCGAGTTTTCTCGCTGATGTCACTGTTAAAACTGATGCAAGTCATAGTTTTGTAAAATATCAACCTTTAGGGGTAATTCTCGCCGTCATGCCTTGGAATTTTCCATTTTGGCAGGTTTTTCGGTTTGCAGCACCAGCACTCATGGCGGGCAATGTGGGACTACTCAAACACGCTTCTAATGTGCCACAGTGCGCCCTGGCGATCGAAGATATCATCCACCGTGCCGGGTTTCCCAAGGGTGTATTTCAAACATTGTTAATTGGTGCTGCCCAAGTTGCCAATTTGATGGCTGATGATCGCGTCAAAGCTGCTACTTTAACCGGTAGTGAATCAGCAGGTATATCCCTCGCGGTTGCATCTGGGAAACAAATCAAAAAAACTGTTTTAGAATTGGGGGGTAGTGACCCATTTATTGTTTTAGAAAGTGCCGATTTAGAAACAGCAGTTACCACCGCAGTCACAGCCAGAATGTTAAATAATGGGCAATCTTGTATTGCGGCTAAACGCTTTATAATTACTGAATCTGTGGCTGATCAATTTGAAAAACTGCTGTTAGCAAAATTTCAAGCTTTGAAAGTTGGCAATCCCATGGCAGCAGATACAGATTTGGGACCATTGGCAACTCCTGATATTCTCCAAGAATTAGACGAACAAGTTAAAAATGCCGTAAAAAGTGGGGGTAAAGTTCTCACAGGTGGACATCCTTTAACAGAAATGTCGGGGAACTTTTATCCGCCTACAATTATCATAGATATTCCTGTAGATACACCCATTGCCCAAGAGGAATTTTTTGGACCTGTGGCATTATTATTCCGAGTTCCTGATATCAATGCCGCGATTAAATTAGCTAATGATAGTCCCTTTGGTTTAGGTGCAAGTGCATGGACAACCAATACAGCAGAACAACATCGTCTAATTCAAGAAATTGAAGCTGGTGCAGTATTTATTAACAGCATGGTTAAATCCGATCCCCGTTTACCTTTTGGTGGTATTAAACGTTCTGGCTACGGTAGGGAGTTGAGTATTCAAGGCTTACATGAATTTGTGAATATTAAGACTGTCTGGGTGAAGTAATAGGTGACAGGTGACAGTTAAGAGGGAATAAAGAATAGGGATATTCTTTGTCCTAACTCCTGAAGTTCTTTAATTATTCTTTTGAGGAAAGTAAATGAATACCGCAGAATTGTTAGTACAGTGTTTAGAAAATGAAGGAGTTCAATATGTTTTTGGACTTCCTGGTGAAGAAAATTTGCACGTTTTAGAAGCTTTAAAAAACTCATCAATTCAATTTATTACCACTCGTCATGAACAGGGTGCAGCCTTCATGGCTGATGTTTATGGGAGATTAACAGGAAAAGCCGGAGTATGTCTTTCCACCCTTGGACCAGGGGCAACTAATTTAATGACTGGAGTGGCAGATGCTAATTTAGATGGTGCGCCATTAGTGGCAATTACTGGGCAGGTGGGAACAGATAGAATGCACATTGAATCCCATCAATATTTAGATTTAGTGGCCATGTTTGCCCCGGTAACAAAGTGGAATAAACAGATTGTCAGACCGAGTATTACACCCGAAGTTGTGAGAAAAGCCTTCAAGCGATCGCAAACAGAAAAACCCGGCGCAGTTCACATTGATTTACCAGAAAATATTGCCGCCATGCCCGTAGAAGGCAAACCTTTAAATAAGGATAATAGCGAAAAAACCTATGCTTCCTTTGCCAGTATTCGCGCCGCTGCTGGAGCAATTTCCCAAGCCGTTAATCCCATCATTTTAGTCGGAAATGGGGCAATTCGCGCCCATGCTAGTGATGCAGTCACGCAATTTGCCACCCAAATGAATATTCCCGTGGTTAATACTTTTATGGGGAAAGGAGTCATTCCCTATACTCATCCCTTAGCACTTTGGTCTGTGGGATTACAACAACGAGATTTCATTACCTGCGGCTTTGATAATACAGATTTAGTCATAGCAATTGGCTATGATTTAATTGAATTTTCCCCCAAAAAATGGAATCCCGAAGGAACAATTCCTATTATTCATATTGCGGCTACTTCTTCGGAAATTGATAGTAGTTATATTCCTCAAGTAGAAACAGTTGGTGATATTTCTGATTCTCTTAATGAAATATTGAAATTAGCAGAAAGACACAATAAACCCAATCCCTATTCTATTAGCTTGCGTGCTAACATTCGTGCTGATTACGAAGAATATGCCAAAGATGATGAATTTCCCATGAAACCGCAAAAATTAATTTATGACTTGCGGCAAGTTATGGGACCAGATGATATTGTCATTTCTGATGTGGGCGCACATAAAATGTGGATTGCTAGACATTATCATTGTCATAGTCCCAATACTTGCATTATTTCCAATGGTTTTGCTGCTATGGGTATTGCTATTCCCGGTGCATTAGCCGCAAAATTAGTTCATCCAGATCGTAAAGTTGTCGCTGCCACTGGTGACGGTGGTTTTATGATGAATTGTCAAGAATTAGAAACAGCTTTGCGAGTCGGAACACCATTTGTTACCCTGATTTTTAATGACGGTGGCTATGGTTTAATTGAATGGAAACAAGAAAATCAATTTGGTCCAGGTAACTCATCTTTTGTCCATTTTGGTAATCCTGATTTCGTCAAATTTGCCGAAAGTATGGGATTAAAAGGTTATCGGGTCGAATCCGTTGCGGACTTTATTCCCTTACTCAAAGAAGCGCTCGCGCAAGATGTCCCAGCCGTGATAGATTGTCGAGTAGATTATCGAGAAAACCGTCGTTTCACCAAAAAAGCCGGCGAATTAAACTGTCAAGTTTAAATATCCGTAGGGGCGGGGTTTCCCCGCCCTTGAATCTTTGTTTTCTAATAAATATTCTCACTCCTGAATGATGATAAAATCAGAATAAATCAACCAAAGGTAGCGTTTATGGCAACCCTACTCAGTGAAACCAAATCACAGACTGGACTGGTCATCTCTTGGGAAGCCTTACCCGATGATTTTCAGTTAGAGGATGAACCAGTGGACAATACAGGACAACCACTTTTAGCGGGCGCTTTGTCTGAAAGTTTAGAAATCAGTGAATTTATTCAACCACAGATGTTAATTGCTGCCAATTTTGGGCTATGTGCCACATTAAATGAGCAATTTGTGGCGAAAGCACCTGATTGGCTATATATAACTTCAGTTAAAGAGATATTACCAGAAAGGAAAAGCTATACACCCAATTTAGAAGGGGATGTACCGGCTGTAGTGATGGAGTTTTTATCAGATAAAGAGGGTGGCGAATATTCATTTAAGCGCACCTATCCGCCGGGAAAATGGTTTTTTTATGAACAAATTTTACAAGTTCCTATCTATATCATTTTTGACCCAGATGGGGGATTATTAGAATATTATCAACTAGAAAATGGCCGTTATGAATTAAAGCAACCAGACGAAAATGGTCGTCATTGGATTGACACAATGGGACTATTTTTAGGAACTTGGCAAGGTGCAAAGGAAGGTCGTACTGGCTATTGGTTGCGATGGTGGGATCAATCAGGTAATTTGTTACCTTGGGCTGTAGAACTGATTGAACAGGAACGCCAGGAAAAAGAACGGCTAATGGCTTATTTGCGATCGCAGGGAATTGACCCCAATAATTTGCCTATAAAATAGAGATAATTCCCATACAGAGTATGGGAACAAGAAAAATTTCTGCTCCTCTGCTCCCCTGACCCTCTGCTCCTATTAATTGATTGATGCCGCACCTGTGCTAATTAACCGCTTTAATAAAGCGGATGACCAGCCAGTTTCTTTTAGCACAGCCGAAGTCGAAACATCTACATAAGACTGTTCAATAAAAGCCAAATCAATCATACAAATTCGCCCTAAAGCATCTTTTAATTCCTCAGATTTGCCCTCAGCTTTCAGTTTCTTGGCTACTTCATGAATGACTGTAGACATGGCTGGAACAATATGCTGGGGTTGAATTCCCACCTTCACATGAACAACCCCAATTTGCCACCGTCGTTGGGCATAAACAGCACCCCAATCATCAATTCCTGTAAACATTTCGGCAAACCATTTGATGAATGTATCTGTGAGTCGCTGTATTCTGCCTTCACTAGCATTAATAATGGCATTCATTTCTGCATCACGCCCTAGATAGCCATAGAAATGTTCCGCCATTTCTGCGGCAATTTCCTCACCCCAGGCAGCATTGGCGTTCAAAATAGATTTGTCTTCAGCCGTAAAACCAAATCTATTTTCCATTGTCGTCATAAATGCTAGAGTATCCATAGCCATAAGTCATCCTTAATATCAGTATTTTTTGGTGTGCCTGTCTTGTGGATAGCTTTATACTATCTATATTTAAAGTAAATCAAAAATTTGAGAAAGTTGTGAGGATAGTTATGAAATGATACATATTTATAGCAATTATCAGTAGTGTACTCAGTACGGAGTCCGTAGAGAAAGGGAAAAAGTCAGAATCTGTGCAACAAACATTACAGATTTTTCCTACTGATAGTGTTATTTATAAGTAAATACATTATAGTTCTGACAATTGAGAATGGGAATCCGTGGGCGTATATAGAGTCAGTTTTGTAACTTATTAAACTTTTAATTCTGCAATTTTTTCAGTTTCCCCACATAAACTGATTTAGAGTTTGACTAATTTTTTGTAACAGGAATAAATATCGTTTTGACAATTTAATAATATTGGGACTGAATTTTGAAAAGATGCTATTTTCTCAACATTCATGCAAATTTGCCAAAATCCCAATTGTTCTAACCCCTTCAACCCGAAAACCGCTAAATCTTGTCTGAGTTGTCAAGAAAGTAACTTTGGGGAAATGCTGCGAAACCGTTACCGGGTTTTGAGGTTATTAGGTGAAGGTGGATTTAGCAGAACCTACGCTGCTGAAGATGTAGATAGACTCAATGCACCTTGCGTCATTAAGCAATTTTTCCCCCAAGTTCAAGGAACTGGACAACGTGCCAAAGCAGCGGAATTTTTCAAAGAAGAAGCTTTTAGGCTGTACGATTTGGGAGAAAACCATGCCCAAATTCCCCGACTTTTGGCTTACTTTGAACAAGGTTCTAGTTTGTATTTAGTCCAGGAATTTATTATTGGCAAAACTCTTCTCGAAGAACTACAAAATCAAGCCTATGATGAAACCCAAGTTCGGCAACTTTTAGCTGACTTATTACCAGTTTTAGATTTTGTTCACAAACATAATGTAATTCACCGCGATATTAAACCAGAAAATATTGTGCGTCGAGATAGTGATCAAAAACCCGTATTAATTGATTTTGGAGGTGCAAAACAAGTTACTCAAACCAGTATCGCTAGACAAGCAACAGCTATTTATACCTTAGGTTATGCCCCAACAGAACAAATGGCTGGATTTGCTTGTCAAGCAAGTGATTTATATGCTTTGGGTGTCACTTGTGTGCGGTTATTAACTCAAGATCTACCATTACAAAATGATTATGGACAACTGCAAGATCATCTTTATGATGCCATGAATGCTAAATGGTTATGGGAAGAACGTTTACGCCTTAAAGGCATTACTATTAGTGATGAATTAAAGCAAATCTTAAATAAATTACTCCAACATTTTGCTAGTGATAGATATCAATCAGCACTGGATGTTTTAGATGATTTAAACTTTCCTAAATCTCCTGTAGTCCTCAAATTTTCTTCCTTTCCTAAACCACCATTAACACCACCACTTCCTCAAAAAGTTCCTGTTCCCTTACCTCCCTTATACAACTTTGATTTTTATGTCATTACCGTAGATACTTCTGGTAGAGAAGTTAACCGTGATAGACGGAAGACTAAATATTTCAAAGAAGAATTAGGCAGGAATACAACCTTAGAAATGGTATCAATTCCCCATGGAACTTTTATCATGGGTTCTTTAAGTTGTGAAGGTGATGATGATGAACGTCCCCAACATCAAGTTACAGTTCCACCCTTTTTTATGGGGAAATATCCTATTACCCAATTACAATGGAGAACTATAGCAGCTTTACCGCCAATTCAACAAGAATTACATCCGAATCCATCCAAATTTAAAGGTGCAAATTTGCCTGTCGAAAATGTTTCTTGGTATGAAGCTGTAGAATTTTGTGCCAGATTAGCAATGAAAACCGGGAGAGAATATCGTTTACCTAGTGAAGCCGAATGGGAATATGCTTGTCGGGCGGGAACTACCACATCTTTTCATTTTGGAGAAACAATTACTTCTGATTTAATTAACTGTAGTGGTAGCGATACCTATTCTTTAGAACCAAAAAGTAGATTTCGCAAAGAAACAACTAATGTTGGTTATTTTGAAGTGGCTAATGCTTTTGGTTTATATGATATGCACGGATTAGTCTGGGAATGGTGTGCAGATCCTTGGCATAATAACTATCATGGCGCACCTACAAATGGTGGTGTCTGGGAAGATGGAGGTGATAAACATCGTCGCGTTTTAAGGGGTGGTGCATGGAATTTTGGTGCAGAACTTTGTCGCAGCGCTAGTAGAAGTTGGAATGAAGCAGACGGTGGTTTAAGAATGTGTGGGTTTCGAGTAGTATTTTCACCTTAAATTTAGTTAGTAGTGAGGACTTTAGTCCTCAAAGTTAACAACAACTAATCTAAATTAAATTCCACAAATTCCGGTAATCCTGGATATACCATATTCCGATCTATGGCTGAGAAAATTTTATTATTAGTATGATCAGAATTTAAACAGCGACAAACTAATTGGGCCACATCTGCACGATGAATAGTACCTACAATCTGAGGATTTTCGGTGATAATTCCGTTGTTGGTTGCTGGTTCTGATTTTAACCCACCAGGACGGATAATTGTATAGTTAAGTCCGCTGGAAATTAAATATTGTTCTGCTTTTTCTTTTTCAATTAAAACTGGTTTGAGTGCTGCTAAAGCTTGGGAAGGTAAAGCCACCACACTATCACCACTACCAATGGAAGTTACGAGAATAAACTTTTTTACCCCTGCTTTGACTGCGGCATCAATGAGGTTTTTATTGCCAATATAATCAGGTTTGATATTATCTGTAGGTAAACCACCTAATGTACTGATGACAGCTTGAATCGGTTCGTTTCCTAAAATTGCCTGTTCAACATCAGCCACATTTAAGGCATCTCCTAGAATTGGATAAACACCCATTGCTTTTGCTGCCACAGCAGCGGCTTCTGTTCTCAACAGGGCTTTAACTTGAATTTGTTGTGCTATCAAATATTTAGCGATTTCTTGGCCAACGCCCCGACTAGCACCAGCTAGAAAAATGGAAGATGAGATTAACATAATTAGTCTATAAAAAGATGCTATACTTACATTTAGCACAAAACTGTCATTTTAGAATGGAACTATTTCAAAGACAAAAGTACCAATTAGACGTTCATCAATATAGACTTCTATTTGATGTTTACCCAAAGGATCTCCAGCAGCAATAGTCCAAAAATTTTCAATTATACCATTCACAGGTGTTACTGTGCGCGTGGAAGTTGCCGTTTTTCCATCTTTGGATATGGAGAAATTTTTATGATTTTCTGTTGTCCAAGTTTCAGGGGCTTGTGGTAAAGTTAAAACTTCGCGCCATTTGACGTTACCTTGATAATTATCAAGTGTAATTCTCCAACCATAAGCATCACCTTCTTTTAAGGGAACTGTAGTTGTTGGAAAAAAATTGACTTTCCCTTCTGGGTTAACTATCTTTACGCCAAATTCACTCTTGTTAACAACTATTTGCTGATTAATAGGTTGATCGTAATTTGTTCTCCTTGCAGGTAAAGCCATACTAGACTTATGGAAAACCGGAGTTATTATCGGCAATATCAAAGAAACTGAAACTAATAAAAACTGGGAATTTATAATTTTCATCAACTTTATTTTCTATTAAATAAGTAGGATACAAAATGTACATATCCTACTTGAAAAAAGTATTTTTGGCAATAGTTAATCTTCATCAAGTGCAGGTAAAAATTCTTCAAATTGCCACAATTGATCTTTCTTTTCTAGGAACCAAATGCGAGTTTCCGTGGTTAATTTACCCCAGATAACATCAACGGGAACATGAGGAGAAGCATATTGAAACTCTTCGCCAATAATTCTGAGATTATCCTCGATATTCCGAGGAATACCAAAATCTTCCCAATCAATTTTGACATTTCTGCCGGTAACTCCCGCAGTCGGATCAAAAACTAATTGTGCAGTTCTGATTAAATCAGCAAAGTGTTGTGCTTTTAGCCCAATGATTTCTTGGATTTGAGGTGATTGTTGAGGATCTTGAGACATTTTCGCTGGAGTTGTGTAGATGTATAATTTAAAAAATTACTGCCAGAGATAATCCCAGTATCTTCATTTTAGCTCAAAAAATCCAAGGAAAATCAATATTTTCAAGTTAATTATGCAATTTATACAAAAACTGTAACTGCGGCTACAGCTATCAACATTTCATCATTTTTATTGTTGAGAGAAGCAATTGCTAAACCATCAACTACCATTCCTCCCGCTTCTATGAAGAGGTAACATCAGTTGTAGTAACTGGGATAACTAGTCCTTCCTTAGCCATAATTGCACCGGGAAAACTCGCACAAGCAGCTTCACCCACACGATCTAAATAATCATCATTGTGGGCTGGGTCATGATGGTAAATTACTAAGGTTTTCACATTGGCAGCTTTCGCAACTTTTATAGCTTCTTGCCAAGTGGAATGTCCCCAACCAATTTTGGGCAATTTGGGATGACTATATTCTTCATCAGAATAGGTAGAATCATAAATGAGTACGTCAGCATTGCGGGCTAACCACAAGACATTTTCATCTAAATGATCAGGATAATGTTCAGTATCAGTGATATAAACAGCAGCACCACCTTGCCAACTCACTCGATATCCTACTGCTTCACCGGGATGATTTAAGTGGGCGGTTTCTATAATAATGTCATCAATATTGATAGGCTGTCCGATTTGTATGTTGTGAAAGGTCAAATTAGACTGCATAATCTGTAATGGTACAGGGAAGTTAGGATGGAGCATTTGGTCATTTAACCGCTGTTCTATGGTAGAACCATCTGGGGCGATCGCTCCGTAAATATCAAATTTATTCCCACTAATAAAAGCTGGGGCGAAAAAGGGAAATCCTTGAATATGATCCCAGTGGGAATGGGTAAAAAATAAATGCCCCTCTACTGGCATTTGGGACAATAAGGATTTACCTAAAATGTGCAATCCTGTCCCCGCATCAAAAATTAACCGTTTACCGCCCACCTGCATGGAAACACAGGAAGTATTACCTCCATAGCGGACTGTATCTAGCCCTGGACTGGGAATGCTGCCCCTAACGCCCCAAAACTGCACATTAAATTGGTTTTCTATCCTGGACATGGGTATTTTTGGCTGGCTAGACTTGAGCAAAAGGATCATGAAAACACACGACTTCTTATTTATTTAAGTGTATGCTGTTGTACAAGTTTTATTGCTGGAAACAACATAATTAGCCTTGAAATTTGCAAGCACTTTGGCTTAAAATTCAGTAAAGTGACTGAAAATAATTTTTCTAGCTGAGACGAAGATGCCTAAATCTACGGAAATTTAAATTCCCACTCAGATAGTTGACTCAGTCCATAGCCATAAGTGAGATTATATTGCAATGGAGTAATACTGATATATTTTTTTTGAATGGCATGAACATCCAGAGGAATATGGGTTGGTAAGTTTAATTCTATCGGTGGTTCTATATCTTCGATCACCTCTCCAGTTAACCAGTAGTAAGTTTTACCTCTGGGATCAGTTCGCTTATCAAAAACATCCACATAACGTCGTACCCCTTGTCTGGTAAAAGTAACTCCAGCTATTTCTTCCCAAGATAAGGGGGGGATATTAACATTCAGTAACATTAATTCTGGCAGTGGTTGGGCGGCAATTTTAGCAACTAGGATTTCGGCAAATTTAGCTGCTGCTTGAAAGTCTTTATGAGTATGACTAGTTAAACTAAAAGCAATACTAGGAATACCTTCAATCACTCCTTCCATTGCTGCGGAAACAGTTCCAGAGTAGAGAATTTCTGTCCCTAAATTTGCACCTTGGTTAATTCCAGATAGCACTAAGTCGGGTGGAGAATTTAACAAAGCCCATAATGCCAATTTTACACAATCTGAAGGCGTACCATCACAAGCCCAAGCTTGAATATGAGGATGAAAAACAGATTCTACTATTTCCGCGCGAATTGGTTGCAGTAAAGTTAATCCGTGTCCTGTTGCCGATCGCTCTCGATCTGGACAAACTACTGTCACTTCATGACCCGCTGCTGCTAAGGTGTTGGCTAGGGCGCGAATCCCCAAAGCAGAAATTCCATCATCGTTGCTAATTAGTAATTTCATTTGTCAGTTGTTCGTTGTCAGTGGTCAGTTGTTGGTTGTCAGTGGTCAGTGGTCAGTTGTCGGTTGTCGGTTGTTGGTTGTTGGTTGTCAGTTGTTATTAGGAAAAATATTTCTCTGTTCCCTGTCCCCTAATATAGACTAATGACCAATGACCAATGACTAATGACTAATGACTAATGACTAGCAATTTAGAAGACCAACTTTTAGCATTACGGCAAGAAGGAGAAACAGCGATCGCTGCTGCTGATAGCTTAGAACGCCTAGAAGAACTCAGAGTCAACTATTTGGGTAAAAAAGGGCAATTGGGGGCGCTATTGCGAAGTATGGGGCAAATGAGCGCGGAAGAACGGCCTAAAATTGGGGCGATCGCTAACACAGTCAAAGAAGCCATTCAAAACAGCCTTGACCAGCAACGCACAACCCTAGAATCTGCTCAAATTCAGGCACAGCTAGAGGCAGAAACAATAGATGTCACCATGCCCGGTATTTACCGTCCCCAAGGTCGGATTCACCCCCTGAATGGCATTATTGACCAAACCCTAGATATCTTTGTTGGCATGGGTTACACCGTTGCCCAAGGATCAGAAATGGAAACAGACTACTACAATTTTGAAGCTCTTAACACCCCCCCAGATCATCCAGCCCGTGATATGCAAGATACCTTCTACTTACCAGATGGTAACTTACTACGGACTCATACTTCCTCAGTGCAAATTCGCTACATGGAAAAAGAAGAACCACCCATTCGAGTTGTTGCCCCAGGTCGAGTATATCGCAGAGATGATGTAGATGCGACCCACTCAGCAGTTTTTCATCAAATCGAACTTTTAGCCATAGATGAAGGACTAACTTTTACAGATCTGAAAGGAACTGTAAAAATATTTTTACAATCAATATTTGGCGATTTACCAATTCGCTTTCGTGCCAGTTATTTCCCTTTTACTGAACCTTCAGCCGAAGTAGATTTACAATGGAAAGGACGTTGGTTAGAAGTCATGGGTTGCGGCATGGTTGACCCCAACGTATTAAAATCTGTCGGTTATGACCCCGAAGTTTATAGCGGGTTTGCCGCCGGTTTTGGTGTAGAACGTTTTGCTATGGTATTACACCAAATTGATGATATTCGCCGTTTATATAACAGCGATTTACGCTTCTTACAACAATTTTAACGTAGGGGCGGGGTTTCCCCGCCCTTGATAAAGTTCTGTTCTCTATTCCCTATTCCCTATTCTCTATTCCCTATTCCCTATTCCCTATTCCCTGTTCCCTATTCCCTATTCCCTATTCTCTATTCCCTATTCCCTATTCCCTATTCCCTATTCCCTATTCCCCGCCATAATCATGAACCAAAACTCAACCAACCAAAAATTTCCTTAACAGTTAATTCTAAATTGATATTTTCCAAAATTGGTAATTTATCATCACCTTCATATATTTCGATTTTTTGTCCAGGAAATACAGCCAATACACTTTCTTCCTCTGGGTTTAATAACCAACCTAATTCAGTTCCATTTCGGGAACAATGCAATAATTTTGTTAATACTTTTTTCTGTGGTTGTTCAGGAGAAAGAATTTCTATTACCCAATCAGGATGAATTTCAAAACGGTTAGCAATTCTCCCAGATTCAGTTTTGGGGATTCTTTCCCACCGGAACACCGCAATATCAGGCACAATGGTACTACCACCAAAAGTACAACGTAGTTCTGGGAAGGCTATAGCAATTTTTTGACTTCTAGTGAGTCCATTGACAACTTCAATGAAAGTAGTCTGAATTAAGCTGTGTTCACCTTGTGGCATAGGTTTTTGCAGGATTTCCCCATTAATAAATTCTGATGCTGGTTTAGTTTCTGGTAACTTGAGAAAATCTTCTAGTGTAATTTGGCGTTCAGTGGCTATAGTCATAATTGGTAACTAGAAAGCATAGTTTTATTATATAGCAATCCTAAATTACTTATGAACAACAAGATCCCCGAATTCTCTAAGAAGTCGGGGATCTGACTCTTGCAATATTCACAAATCAAATAGGATTTCTATATGATCGGTGATAATTTTGAAAAAATATAGGGGTGGGGATTTTCCTCCCTTTAATAATCATGAAGTAAAACTCAACCAACCAAAAATTTCTTGATTTTATTGATTTTGGTTATTGGTTTGGGGACGATATAGAGTAAAGTCAAGATACGCACAAGATTTATCACGATATAAATACTTACAGCAGTTTGAGATCAAACGCGGTACAAAGATGGTAAACTTTAAAGATGTAAAAAAAAGAAAATAATTGAGATATATGGCAGCAGCATATTCGACTGATATAAGACAAAAAATATTAAGTGCTTG
>NZ_JADEVZ010000073.1 GCF_015207875.1 Dolichospermum sp. LEGE 00240 | reverse complement strand
CTATTACCCAGTCCCCAGTCCCCAGTCCCCAGTCCCCAGTCCCCAGTCCCCAGTCCTAGAGGGGTGTTAGCTGCGAAATCCTCACAAGTCAAATTAGCAACTTCGACCTACTATGACTTCTCAACAGTCTAACAACCTGCCCCTATGGGTACAAGATAGAGCTAAAGTAATTGCAGCCAGCACAGATGCTCAATGGCGTTATCAAAAAGCCCCTGACTATAGCCGTTCTCAGCAAAACCTAGCAAAAGAGAGTATCCACCATCATCTAGAAGGTACACTGGAAGCAATTGTCGAAAATCTCGTCAGAACCTTTGAAATGGAAGTGTCATGGAAAACTAACCCCACACAGTGGTTATCTATCGTCAATGACAAATTCCGGGTAACAAGTAATGGGGGTCAAGAATACACCGCCGCCGAGTTAGGTAAATCAGGTACTTATAATTTATTTATGGCTGATTCTGAACATTACAAGGCTTCAGAAGAAAGTTTTGAATCTTCCCATGATATCTTTCATAGTACCTTCCCCCAAGGATTTCCCTGGGAAGTGTTAGCGGTTTATTCTGGTCCACCGAATGTTACATTTAAATGGAGACACTGGGGACATTTTCAGGGTAAATATAAAGATTATGCACCCACAGGCAAAACAGTAGAAATTATCGGTATGAGTGTTGCTCATGTCACCGAAGATTTAAAAATTGTTTCCTTAGAACACTATTTTGATAATGCCCTATTTTTAGAAAGCCTGACAGCAGGTGGCAAACTAGAAAATAGTGAAAATAAGGGCAGTGGTTGTCCTTTTGGTTCTTGGTTTCAGGGATTGAAGAAAAGTTAATTACTCAGGGTACAGATTCAACACTGTAGCCTAAAATTATAGCAGATCCCCAACTTCTTCTTTCATGATTTCCAGAAATTAGGACTTACGCAACTGGCACATTCGTAGGGTGCGTCAGATATCAACAATCTGTTTATTTGCATGATTTATGCAGTAGTAAAGCACCCTACAACAGATTTTTAGTGTGACACTTGCGTAAGTCTTATAAATGATAAATTAATACTAGAAGTCGGGGATCTTACCACCTTACCCTAAAATTATAGATTAGTCAGCAAGCAAAGAAAATGAAAACATACTATTACGTTTTGGCCAGTCAACACTTTCTTATGGAAGAAGAACCGATAGAAGAAGTTCTCAAAGAACGGACTCGTAACTATCATGAACAAGAAAAAGAAATTGATTTTTGGTTAGTTAAGCAACCCGCTTTTTTAGAAGCAGCAGAAATGAAAGATATTAAAAAGAAATGTCCTCAACCTGCGGCAGCTATTATTTCCACCAATGCCCAATTTATTACCTGGCTAAAACTGCGGTTAGAGTATGTGATTACTGGCGAATTTTCCGCCCCTTCTGATAGCATACCCAACCCCTTAGCATCTCTCAGTACAGTTTCTTAATAGGGAACAGGGAACAGGGAGCAGGGAACAGGGAATATATTTCTCAATTACCAATTACCAATTACCAATTTATGCAAATATTAAAAATCTTGCCAAGTGTGTTATTACTGTCGGTAGTCCCTTTAATTAGCAATATTAATCCTGGTATTGCTCAACAAAATCTTACTAATTGTCAACCACCAAGTGTAGAAGAATATCTATTGTTGGTAGTCAGTCCTACAACTGAAAATCAAAAGCAGTTGCGTAGTGCATTACCGACTGAATTAAAAACAGTTATTTGTAAATATAACAATCAAACAGTAACGCGGATTGGTGGATTCAGAAAGATTGATGATGCCAATCGCTGGGCAAGGTATATTCAGAATATAGTTGGTTTATCTGCCATTATCGCCACTCTTCCTATACAGCAAACGCCTCAACAAGTACCACAAACAACTTCAAAAGTACCAAATTCAAAAATCAGCTACAACCCCAAAATATTAGGGGAAGGTTATGCAATTCTGGTTGATTATTTCAACCGTCCAGAAATGGTTAGTAGCTTGCAAAAATCCGTAGGAGGTGATGTGGGTTTTGTCTCCTATGGACAACGCCCTTACCTGTTGGCAGTTTATACTACCAACCAAAAAGAAGCATACAATACATTGCAAAAACTCAGCGAGAGTGGCTTTGTAGCTGTCTTAGCTGATGGTCGCAAAGTGGTGTTACTCCGCTCGACCGTCCGTTGATATTAATAGGACTTACGCAAGTGTCACACCAAAAATCTGTTGTAGGGTGCTTTACTACTGCATAAATCCTGCAAATAAACAGATTGTTGATACCTGACGCACCCTACCAATGTGCCAGTTGCGTAAGTTCTGATTAATTAGAGGAGAGTTTAAAATCATTCCACGACGATTATGGCGGTATGATTTATGTTTTGCGTAATATGTTTAAGCTGTTACGCAGCTAAATTTGATAACCATAATTTACTTGAACTTTGTAGTGCGGGCATCTTGCCCGCTAGAATTATACAAACTAAATGCACAACAGCTTACTAAATTAATGACAGCGAATTTTTCTTAATTAGTAAATAACCCGCAATGCTAGTACCGACTATATTTGGCAACCAAACCCAAGCATATAAGATATTTTGTGATACAACCAAAATACCTGTAATTAGTTGAAATATATCGTAGAGTAGGATGATACCCAAAGTTAAGGCAAAGCTGTTATATTTGGTTCTTGTTTTTAAGTTAATGCCTATGGCTGAACCTAAAAAGGCAAATACAGTGGAGGAAATAGCTGAGGTGAAGCGTTTTTGAATGTGAACTTGTAGTTTGAGAAAATTTTGGTGATCGCCTGCTGTTTCTAAAATTGACAATTGCTGATAGGCTTGATGTAGAGTCATTTCTCTATGATCAAGTTTTTCTCTATCTGCCTTAAATTGTAAAGATATCTTAGGTAAATATAAAGGTATTTTATCGAATTTTATATTTTTTCCATAAGAACCATCAGCATTAATAATTGTTTTAGCACCATCATAAAAGTAGCAATATTCTTCACCATAGCATTCTGCAAATTTAGAATTAATAATCATCTTTAATCTTTCATTATCTCTAATTAATAAGATTACAGATTTCATTTTTCTTTTGGTTAATTCCTTTGCATAAAATAGGTATTTAAGATATTTACTTTTAGTAACTAAATCATCTGTGTTATTTTTAGATATTTGAATATAAAATATATCATGGCTTCTGAGATTTTCTCTACTAATATTTAGATGTTTTTCTAGAGTAATTGCTGCTTTGTAGTTAGCTGGAGGAACAACTACTTCATTCAATATTAACATCAAAATTGTTAATAATAAACCTATCATTACCGCAGGATATACTAATCTGTATAAACTAAGCCCGCAGTTTTGTAAAGCAATAATTTCACTATTTTCTGATAGCTTCTGATAGGTAAAAATAGTTGCCATTAAAATGGCAATAGGTAGGGAATAAATAATAAATTCTGGTAATTTCAGGATATGAAGATATATGAGAACATCAAAAGATAACTTTTCCTCCATCAAAAATCTAAATTGTTCAAAGGAAATACCAATTGATTCCGCAACCACAGTAACAATGACAATACTAAATAATAAAGGGGTTATTAATTGAGAAATTAAATAGCGTTCTAGTAATGATATTTGAGGAAAAATATTGATTTCTTTCATTTATCATTTTTTTAGTTTAGGGTAATATATAAGCGGACAATATGCCCGCATTCTTTCATAAGATAGGGTGTTAATTAGTTAACTATCCTGATATTTTGCTTTAACTGTTAATGAAAATGACCGCTGCTTGTGCTGCTTCCGAAACTTCAGTTAAGCACCTGGCTTGTGAACGACTACCAACAGTAAAGATGTTTCTACACTGTTCTCTTAGCTCTAATCGTACCCTACCAATATCAGCAGCAGTTGTAGTCTTATCCAAGGTTGCCGAATAACCTAATGAAGGAACATTAATAGTTAAGGTCTTTGGGTTAGTATCACTAGATGTATTGCTAGATGTATTACTAGATGTATTACTAGATGTACCCCCACCACAGGAAGTTACTGTTAAACAAGTGAGTATAATTCCCACTAGCTTGCGGGTAGGAAAAATCGTTGGCATAATTTTAACACCTGAATCGCACTAATTAAATTTTTACATAAGATTCTAATTTACACAAGATTTGCCTGAAAATCTGATTATTACGTACGAGCAATATCCTTGTTTACTGACAACCGACTAATATACAGCCCGCGCTAACCAAGAAATAGCTACACCTAAAACTGAACCAGCAATAACTTGAACTGGTGTATGTCCTAATAATTCCTTGAGACGGTCTTGAAAAAAGTCGGGTTTTTCATGGAATAATTCATCAATCATTTGATTGAGGATTTTTGCTTGCTTGCCGGCAGCTTGACGCACTCCAGCGGCATCGTACATAACGATGATAGCAAAAACTGTAGCTAGAGCAAATTCTGGGGATGCCCAACCTAAAGTCTGACCTACACCGTCTGCTAGGGCTGTTACTAGGGCTGAATGGGCGCTGGGCATACCTCCAGTAGTCACTAAAACACGCACGTTGAACTTGCGATGTTTAACTAGCTCAACGATAAGCTTTAATCCTTGAGCTACAAAACAAGCTACAAGCGCAACCAGCAGTACGCGGTTGTTGATAATTTCGCCTATGTCCTGCATGGTATTTTGGTGAAGTTAGTAAGTGTGAGTAGTGGTTGTATGGAGGAAAACGTCAGGATAAGCCAAAATTTAGCCAAAATCCCAAATTAGGCTTAGTGGTTACGACTGGTGATAAAGTGGGCGAGCGCTTGCAAAGGAATGGCTTTTTCACCATAGGATTCTAATTCAGCACAAGCTTCAGCAACCAGTTGTTGGGCTTTGGCGCGAGATTCTTCAATTCCCCACAGACTAGGGTAGGTGACTTTCTGGGCTGTGAGGTCTTTACCAGCGGTTTTACCCAACTGCTCTTGGGTAGCAGTGATATCTAGAATATCATCAATGATTTGGAAAGCCAGACCAATATTTTGAGAATAACGAGTTAATTTTTGCACATCTTCAGCGGATGCCCCAGCAATAATTCCCCCACAAACTACGCAAGCTTCTAACAGGGCTGCTGTTTTATGATTATGAATAAAATTCAGGGTTTCTAAGGAAATATCGGGTTTACCTTCGGATTCTAAATCTACCACTTGACCACCGACTAAGCCAGCCGCGCCTAGTGCTTTACCCAGGCGAATGATGACTTGTAGGACTCTATCTCTGGGTACATTTGTAGGAGTTTGAGCGGCTACGTGTTCAAAGGCTAAAGCTAATAAACCATCACCTGCCAAAATAGCGACATCTTCACCATAAACTTTATGATTGGTGAGTTTACCGCGACGATAATCATCGTTATCCATTGCGGGTAAATCATCATGAATCAATGACATGGTATGAATCATTTCTACGGCACAAGCTGTAGGCATGGCCATTTCTATTGTGCCACCAATCATGTCGGCAGTAGCGAGACAGAGAATAGGCCGAACTCGTTTCCCTCCAGCTAAGAGTGAGTAGCGCATGGCTTCATAAATCTTTTCTGGATAAACGACGGTAATGGAATTATCCAAAGCCTGTTCGCAAAGCTGTTGTCGTTCTTTGAGATAGGTAGCGAGGTTAAAACTAGCTGATTCTGATTTTTTTGGGGTTTCCAATCTTTTATCCGTTGCTACCATGCTTTGTATTCCTCTTGACTTTTGAAAATATTGGGTTGTTTGTGATCTGTGTACCAATTTTACGGGGGTTTGGGGCGGAAACACTCACCGAATTTTGGATTTTAGATTTTGGGTTTTGGATTTAAAATCTTAAAGAGTTTAAAGTCCCCGAATTTATGCGGGGAGTAAATCTAAAATCCGCTGTTGATTCCCGTTGTACGGAGGAATCATAAATATTCATAAAAATTATTTCTCAGTTGCCTGTTGTTTGTAAATAGCTAGAAACAGTATTTTGCAATAACATGGCTACTGTCATTGGACCAATACCACCGGGAACAGGGGTAATATATTCTGCCACATTAGCGATCGCTTCAAATTGAATATCACCAACTAACCGACTTTTGCCATTACTATCTGTAACCCGGTTTATTCCTACATCTACCACAATTGCGCCCGACTTTACCATATCAGCACTAATCATGCCGGGAATACCGGTGGCAGCAATCAAGATATCAGCATTTTTGGTAATATCTTGTAAATCCTGGGTTTTAGAATGGGCAATGGTAACTGTAGCATTAGCTTCTAGTAGCATCAAAGCCATCGGTTTACCTACTAAAATACTCCGTCCTACAACCACAGCTTTTTTGCCCTGTAAAGGAATTTTATATTCTGCTAACAATCGCATCACACCGGCAGGAGTACAACTGCGTAAACCTGTTTCACCTCGCACCAGTCGTCCTAAGTTCACGGGGTGGAGTCCGTCAGCGTCTTTATCCGGTGCAATTTGATGTAATAGACTGACAGCATCTAAATGATTGGGAAGGGGTAACTGGACTAAAATCCCGTCTACTCTTTCATCTTCGTTGAGTTGGGCAATTACTTCCTCTAATTCAGTTTGGCTGGTTTGGGTAGGAAAGTGGTTACCGAAAGAGGCGATTCCGACTTTAGCACAGGATTTTTCTTTGTTACGAACATAAGCGGCTGAGGCTGGGTTATCTCCCACCATTAATACCGCTAATCCAGGCGATCGCCCAATTTTAGCTTGTAATTTGCTAATTGTCTCGCTAAGTTCTTGCTGAATTTTATCGGCTAATGCCTTACCATCGAGGATTTTCGCAGTTTGTTTCATAAGGGAAATAGGTGACAGGTGACAGGTGCTACGCCACGGTGACAGAATAAAAGGCAAAAGTGAAGATAAATATTTTCTTTAGCCCCTTTATTTGCTCTAGCTACCAGTTTCTCCATTTTCTCATTTTCCCAGTCACCTAAAATTTAATTTTTAAAGTAAAATACTTACTTGCTTTATCTCACCAATTTTCTAGACGCAAGTTGTGTGAACATAAGCTAAATCGCATACCTCAACCAGCTACCATCGTGCAAGATACCGACTCCATGAATGATATTGCGGCTGCACTCCAACAGCCAGCAGATTTAGACTTTGCATTGCCTGATCCAGAAGATGAACAAATTCCTGAATCTGACTTTTTACAACAACTTGATGTAGCATGGCAGGTATGCGATCGCTTTGACTTGCAAACAGAAATTTGGCGAGGGCGGATTTTACGTTCTATTCGTGACCGAGAGAAGAAGGGCGGAGATGGACGCGGTACAGGCTTTCTAAAATGGCTCAAAGAACGCGAAATCAGTAAGACTCAAGCCTATAGTTGGATTCAATTAGCCAATAGTGCTGATACCTTGATATTAGATGGCAAACTCAACCCAGATACGGTTAATAACTTTAGTAAACGGGCATTTGTAGAAACCGCCAAAGCCGCACCGGAAGTGCAACAGATGGTGAGTGAAGCCGCAGAAAAAGGCGATCGCATTACCCGCAGAGAAGTCCGTCAACTCAGTGACGAATGGACAGCCATGTCCTCGGATTTATTACCAGAAGAAGTCAGGGAAAAAGCCGCAGATAACAGTCTGCCACCGCGCTACATTGCCCCTCTGGTCAAGGAAATGGAAAAACTGCCCGAATTGCACCAAAAGGCATTACAAAGGGATATAGCCGCCAATCCTGATGTTGATACTGTCAAACAAGCCACTTCAGAAGCTAGGCAATTAGCCAAATATCTCAAATCTGCTGCCCAAGTCCAAGCCTTAATAGCCGAAGATGTGGATATTGAAACTGCCTTAGAAGAAGCGCAAAGGGTCGGTTGTTTAAGTATTGCCGCTGACTTGGTAAATCAAGCATCGCAAATTGAACAAACCATCGGCAAATTGTATATGACCTGGAAAAAAATTAGTAGTTTAGCAGATAGATTATATGTAGATACTGGTGCAAGTACGCCTAATTTGCGATCGCTCCTCACCTGCATAGAACCACTAGGAGGGGAAATCATGGAACTGCAATTAAGCGGGACGATAGAACACACAATTAGATTACAGATTCAGGAAACGAGTTAGTCAACTTAAACATGAAAACAGCGGTTAGAAACTGCATCTACACAAGCAAAACCCACCTAAGTGGGTTAAAGCCCTTAATTTTTCTTTATTAGTCCGCGCAGGCGGACTTTGTTCGTGTAGCTGTGTTCGCGGAGCGTGGCGAAGCCATATTATATTCGCTGGGGCTATTACAGTGCTAATTCCTCCATTTTCTTCGCCAGTTCCACATCTAAATTGCTGATAGCATTACCGATATCGTGGGTAACAAGATTAACCTGAACAGTATTGTAAACATTAAACCATTCCGGGTGATGTCCAAGTTTTTCCGCGTGAACACCCGCACTAACCATCCAACCCAACGCCGTGGCAAAGGAGCTAAATTTATATTCTTTGTATAATTTGCCTTCTTTGATTTGCCATCCTGGTAAACTATTCAGAGCTAATGTTAGTTCAGTTTCGCTCAATTTTTGTGCTGCCATTTTTCTCACCTACACAGAGATTTATAGATACTAATCCTATTTAATTATCATCTTTTTTGTGTGTTTGAGCTTCTATCTTTTGAGTAATATTTGTAGATATAGCAGATTGCAGATTCACAAGATCCTGATTCTGACAATTACAAGTTCCTATGAACCGCGAGGGCGTTTAGGCATTTTTAAATCATATAAAAATAAATGCAGAATTTCTAGTGGTGACATTGGGGAAGCATGAGTCATTAAGTCATCATTACCTGGATGTAAATGAAATCGTTTTCCTTGATTGTCATTATTGTGTTCTGGTAAATTTAGATCAAATCGTAAAAATTTAGTTGGGTTATCTTCTAAAAATCTAATCTCAAAGTCAAAAGCAATAATTTCAGCAGGTTTAATATTTTCATCCACTAAAATTGCAAAATCAAACCAGCAACCATCAAATCTTTCAAAATGGGGAATTTCTTTAAGTCGCTTAAAGTTTCTTTGTCCTCCAGTTATTTCAATAAGTCCTTTACTCTTTGGTGTCTTTTTGAGTAGTTCATGAATTTTAGAATAATATTCTTTGTTTAAAAGCTTATCATCACAGGCTTTTGTTAAACACCTCAAAATCTCACTTCGCAAGAAGTTAGCACTTTTCACTGTCAGAGGAGTCTTTTCTACTAATCGTGCTTGTACATTCTCACAAATTTGCTCCCAGTCACTCTTACTGCTCAAATTAAATCTCCCCTTTCCAGAAGGACAAGCCATTCAGCATATTCAGGTTCAGGTGGTAAAGTTCGCGTTTCAGCCATTTCGATTATTTGAGAGTCAGTGAAACCTGACCATTCTCCAAGTGTCGCTAGTCTTTCCTGAATTTCTTCAACACTGAGTAATTCTGTATCTTTTAAAAATGAATATACCCTAGAACCGAGCCAACTCACAATATTTGGAGCATAAGAAAACATAGTTTTTGCTGATTCTGGTGATAAAATCAGCACTAATCCACGTTTTGTCATCAGGGAACTTCGCATACAATCAAATTCATACCAATTATTTTTATTCCATTCTTCAAAGTTCCAAAGAATTAAATAATCTTCAGTTGTATTAATAATTTTGTCTACTAAAGTATTAGTTTCAGAATTTGCAGAAAAGCATCCCACTTCACATTCTGCAAAAATGCTAAGTGTTTCTTGCAAATCATCTACTAATTGCTGACTATCTAAATTTGAAGTAATCAGTGCTGACCATGTATTACCTGATGTTGGTTGTGAGCCAATTCTCTGTAAAAATTCATCAATACTAACTGACGTAAGTGAATTAATCATCGAAGTTCATTTTAATCTACAATTTGTTGAATTAATGGTTTCATGGCTGGATGAACTGCATAACGTAGTTTTGGATATCTATATTCAAGAATTACTCGTCTTACTAATAATCTTAAATCTTCATCAGTTCTAGGAATAAATGTTCCTGTTTGGAGAATTTGCTTAATAATTTTCAGTTCATTATCTGATATACCAAGTAATTGATTTCTACCAGTTGAATCAACAGCTTTTAAAACTTGTTGTTCTTGTACTTTATCTTCACCTGATAGATATGTTTCCTCAATGGAGGCTTGTGTCAGGGTAATAAAGTCTCGTAAAACCCCACCAGAAAAGTGAATCAAAGCTTTAATTGCTGATGCTTCTATAAAATCTTCTGATGAGCGAGTTTGAATAATTTTCTCAAAAAAATTATAAGCTTCTGGATCATTTTCGACATCAAAAAATGGCTGATAGTAAAAATAGTCTAAACTTTTATTAATGGTATCATGATAGTTTCCATAAATTGCAGTTAAAGAACCTACTAATACTAGACCAATACCCGCAGATGATATTGCTTTTGCATCTGAAAACACAAGCTGCATAAACATTTTAGCATCATCAAGCCTATCTAATCCATCAAATAGAAGAACCAGGTTTCCATATTTTTCTGAAGTATATTTAGTTAATTCACTGACCGTTTTTACTAACTCTAAACTTATCCCATATCCTTCTGATTTCTTTGGAATAATACCTTTTACTATAATAGGTTCATCATATTCATGCGGCTCAGGATATTCGTCGTAGTTGTAGGATGCATAACCATTTGCAAGATCACGAATTGATTCGACAGATTGTATAATATTTCTATCTTTACTATCTTGAATGAGTTTAGCAATTTCTAATCCTGCAATCGCAGTTAAAACACCACTTGTTATTTTAGAAATATCTGTATATTCACTAACATCTATATATATTGCATGGATATCTTCTATTTGATTAATTTGTTGATAAGCAACTAATAATTGAGTTGTTTTCCCAGATCCAATACCTCCTAAAAGAAGATGTGAAGATGACGGACGCAGAGCTATACGATTTGAGATATTATCTACAAGTAATTTTCCCGGTGCGTGGACATAATAACCACTTTCAATTGCTTCTGATGGATTTGCTGCACCCTCAAAAGCTGCCATTCTTTCCCGAAAAAGCTTTAGTCGGTTTGACATATAACTTAAACTCTCTGTTTACGAAATTGTGCGTATTGTGAGAAATAGCTGAATATCTTTAATGACTATTATAAATATATAACAGTTCTATTTCTCACAACTCACTATTAAAACCGTCCATTTCCCTGAACAATATGCTTCACCGTTGTCAATGTTTCCAAACTGATAAATCCTCGGCGATGTCCTTTTTGATTGGACATTCCTAAAAATACAGCCTCTCCCCGTGAGGAGTGACGGGAAAAACGAGGGGAAGCATTGATGTAGGTGGAAGCGCTATTTACTCCTAATGCAAATTGGCGACTTTCTTGGTAGGATTCGGTGACAATACTATCAGCATGACTGCTACTATATTGGTTAATCCAAGCGATCGCACTTTCTAAACTATCCACTAACTTAAAAGCCACTGTTTTGGTTAAATATGGTGTTCCCCATTCTTCATCTTTGGCTAATTGCAATTGGGGAAATGCTGCAACTAATTCTGCATCTCCTTTGAGTTGAAACCCTTTTTCTTTCAAGCTACTCCACAGCACTGATAAGGAAGATGGTAAGGCTTGACGATGCACTAAAACTTTTTCAATGGCATTGACTTGATCTGGTTCGCTTTCATGGCTGTCCATAATCATCCAGCGAATCATTTCTAAGCTACTGTTGACTGACCAATACAGATAACAATTACCCATTGCTGATTTTAACACTGGGCAGGTTGCTTGTCTGACTACCTGTTGAATTAAACTGGAACGTCCGTAGGGAATAACTAAACTTAAATACTGATCTTGGGTAACTAAGTCTCGCACTGAAGCACCATGTTCAGCGGTGATTAATTCTACACAACCTGCGGGTAATCCGACTTTGGTAATGGCTGTTTGCAAGGCGTTAGCGATCGCAGTATTAGAATTACTAGCTTCCGTACTACCTTTAAGAATAATACTATTGCCCGTTTTTATGCAAAAACCAGCAGCGATCGCCCCCAAATCCGGGAAAGCCTCATAAATAAAGGCAATCACCCCCAAAGGCATCAATTGAGTATAGCTTTGAGAGTCTTCCTGTTGATAATCAGCAGTTCTCACCCGGCGTAAAGGATCAGATAGTTCTCCCAATCGTTGCAGAATTTTAATCGTATTCTCCAACCGAGAGGGAGTTAGCTTCAACCAGTCCAGAATTAATTCGGGAACTGCCATTTCTCGACTTGCTTCTAAATCCAGCGTATTAGCTTCGAGAATTTCATCAAAATCACTTTCTATCGCTTGTGCCATTGCTAACACAGCGCGACTCCTATCTATCCCCTTAGTCGTTCCCAATTTTAAGGAAGCCTGAAAAGCGCGGTTAGCACTTGTCATCGGTTCGGGGTAATCATCAATTACTTCACCTGTCATGGAGTTAACGTCTGTAAGTAAGCCAGACCATTAGTGCTGGCAGAATTACCAATAGCAATGCTACAATTGCCCAAGCTATGATGTTGGAACTATTAGCTAATCGTAGGGCTAATGGTAGCCATATAATCACTAACACAAAAATAATGCTGAGTGTTATTGGTAAATAGTTTTGTCCTAACCGGGGTTGAACAATTTGCCAGTTATTGCCTTTCCAGCGCCAAGCACGCTTGTAAGGATAAGTAGTAGAAAGTTGTTCCAATACATATCCATTTTCTTCGACAACAAAAATCTGCTGACAGCGATCGCATCCAAACGCTTCTGTGAGTGTAATGGGAATTAACTGTCCATTGCGACGACAAGGACAAGCGTATTCCTTATTTAAGTCAATTTTATCTGGTTTTTGAGGTTGCACAAGCGAGATGAATAACTTGGGCGGTTTTTTACATTATTCCCCAATTTTCCTGAAAATCAGTATGGGAAACTTTGAAATTGCGTCTAATAATATAGCTGGGAAAGTTTTCTGAGAAACTCCCAAACTAAAAATCCACCGTTGATAAATTTAGCAGTGATGGACAATCTTTAGTGTTATTTTAATATATCAACTTTAACTAGAAAGCGGGTGATGGGATTCGAACCCACGACATCAACCTTGGCAAGGTTGCGCTCTACCACTGAGCTACACCCGCGAACTCACCAATAAAATTATTATTCCAGATATATTCAGCTTTGTCAACCCCTTAGCTCAACTTTTTTTTAGTTGTCAGTTGTCAGTGGCAAGAATTTTTAACCAATTACCCATCACCTATTACCCATCACCCAATTAACTTGCTAAATTTGGGCGTAATTGGCGCATGAGACTAGCCATTTCTATAGCATTCATAGCATATTCCCAACCATGATTACTCTTGATGCCGGCTCGTTCTAAGGCTTGCTGCATGGTATCTGTGGTTAAAATGCCGAAAATTACCGGCACACCTGTTTGGAAACTAACCGCAGCAATACCTTTAGAAACTTCTGACGATACATAATCAAAATGCGGTGTTTGTCCTTTAATGACTGCACCAAGGCAAATTATGGCATCATAACGGCCAGATATTGCTAACTGACGGGCTACATTAGGAACTTCAAAACTACCAGGAACCCATACATAATCTACTTGCTGTCCTTCGGGGTCAGGATCTATACCATGACGCTTTAAGCAGTCTTTACATGCTTCTACTAATTTCAAGGTGACAAGATCATTGAAGCGAGCGATAATCAATGCAAAGCGCAAAGACTCGGTGTGCTGAAAATTTCCTTCAAAAACTGCCATAACTGCCTCTAAATAAATTTAGATAGAATAACTGCTTTACTAATATACTTTTCTGCCAGCAAAACAGAAGAGCAGGAAAGCACAATCAGAAAAAAGTCGTTGAGAAAACAATACCTTCGCAAAACTGAAAAAAGCCTGATTAGTAGGTTGGGTTGAAGTAAGGAAACCCAACAAATGCTTCGGTTTGCGCTGTTGCTTAATCCAACCTACAAAAAATGGCGAAGATATTGAAAAAATAAAGTTTTTTCTTTTTGACTCTTTACCTGAGCTTTTCTGCTCCCAAAAGTTTGTACGGTATGCGCTAGTGAATACTTAAAGCATTAAACTAAACCACAAAAAAGTTTAATATACCAACTAACACGACTAAAGCGGACCAAATTGCTGAACCAACCCAGAGGAGTTTTTTAGATTCTACCCAGTTTTGAGGAGTAGCGTAAACAACAGGTACACCAATCACAAGCACGAAGGAGAACAGGACTAATGATATTAAAGCGATTTGAAATACTATGCTCATTTTGTTTTTCCCAACATAACTAAATCTTAGTTTTCCCGGAACTGCTGCTGTATAAACAGTTTAGGGTTTTCAGTGAACCTTATGAACTCACAAGGCATCGCCTGATCAATTAATATTTTACGTCTGGTTTGTAACAGTTGCTCACTTCTGATCTTCCAATCTGTTTTTTTCTTTCGGGGATTGGTGATTGGTAATTGGTGATTGGCGATCGCTAATTGGCAAAATGATTAAGATAGAAATTATATTCTCTGTCACCTGTCACCTGTCACCTGTCACCTGTTCCCTGTCCCCTGTCACCTGTCACCTGTTCCCTGTCACCTGTCACCTGTCACCTGTTCCCTGTCCCCTGTTCCCTGTCCCGTGTCACCTTAAATATATGGATTTAATTCTTTGTCACACAACTGCGGATTTTGACGCTTTGGGGGCAGCAGTGGGGTTAACTTGTCTGAAACCAGGGAGTAAAATTGTCTTGACTGGGGGCGCACATCCTCCTGTGCGGGACTTTTTGGCCTTACACCGTGATGAGTATCCGTTGATTGAAAGACGTTCCGTAAATCCTGAACAGATTCGCTCTTTAATGGTTGTGGATACTCAAAAGCGCGATCGCCTTGGTAAAGCCGCTATCTGGTTCGATTTACCCAATATCCAAGAAATCATCGTTTATGATCATCATTTTGGACAAAATAGAGACATTCCCACCACCCAATTATATATTGACGAAGTAGGCGCGACAACTACCTTAATGGTAGAAGAATTGCAGAAAAATAATATTTCTCTAAATTCTGCCCAAGCAACTGTAATGGCTTTGGGTATTCATGTTGATACAGGTTCATTAACCTATAAACAATCTACAGCCAGAGACGCTTTAGCTTTAGCTTGGTTAATGCAGCAAGGGGCAAATTTATCAGTTATTTCTACCTATCGAGATCCTGGTTTATCACCACAATTACAACAATTATTAAGTACAGCTTTAGAGAATTTAGAATATCTTTGTTTGCGGGGATATACAATTGCTTGGGTGACACTAAAAACCGATGGTTTTGTCCCTAGTTTATCAAGTTTAGCTACCGAAATTATTGATTTAACAGAAACCGATGCTGTACTGTTAGCAAATGAATATCCTTTAGGTGAAAATGATTGGCGATTAACAATAATTGGGAGAACACAAATTCCCCAAACAAATCTTAATTCCTTATTTCAACCTCATGGTGGTGGGGGACATTCCCAAGCAGCATCTCTCAACCTCCGCACTACAGATTCCCAACCCATTTTACAACAATTATTAGATAGTTTAAAAGCCCAAATTCCCCATCCGCCCACAGCTAGAGATTTAATGTCTTCGCCAGTGCGAACAATTCGCCCCGAAACTACCATAGCCGAAGCCCAACGGATTTTATTGCGTTATGGACATTCAGGTTTATCTATAGTTAATAATCAAGATCTATTAATCGGAATTATTTCCCGTCGGGATTTAGATATTGCTTTACATCATGGGTTTAGTCATGCACCAGTTAAAGGTTATATGACAAGTAATTTAAAGACAATTACCCCCGATACTTCTTTACCAGAAATTGAGTCTTTAATGGTGACTTATGATATTGGTAGATTACCAGTATTAGATCAGGGGCAATTAGTGGGTATTGTCACCCGCACCGATATTTTAAGAGAATTACATCAATTAACCATTCAAGATATAGAATTAACAACTGATAATTATTCTCGAAATTTAGGACTCAATACTGAATTAGAAAAACGTCTCACTCCTCAGCTTTGGCAATTACTCAGTCTCGCATCTCAAGAAGCAGAAAAACGCGGTTGGCATCTTTATTTAGTGGGTGGCGCTGTGCGAGATTTACTATTAGCAGAAGCGGAAACTCGCAGTTTAATAATTAATGATATTGATTTAGTTGTTGATGGTTTTCATAAAACCGCAGATGTGGGTGCAGGTGTAGAATTAGCTAAAGCCTTACAGCAAATTTATCCAAATGCGAGATTAGAAATTCATGGCGCTTTTCAAACTGCGGCTTTATTATGGCATAAAGATTTAGTATTAGACTCATTATGGGTAGATATTGCCACAGCAAGAACCGAGTTTTATCCTTATCCAGCAGCAAATCCAGAAGTTGAAGCTAGTTCCATTCGCCAAGATTTATATCGGCGAGATTTTACAATTAATGCAATGGCTTTGCGGTTAACTTCTCCCCGTGCTGGTGAATTATTAGATTTCTTTGGTGGTTTTATAGACTTACAAAATCAGCAAGTTCGGATTTTACACCCTAATAGTTTTATTGAAGATCCGACTCGGATTTATCGCGGAGTGCGGTTTGCGGTGCGGTTTGGATTTTCCCTAGAACCCCAAACAGAAGCCTATATTCGTTATGCGATAAATAGCGGAGTTTATGATCGAACAAGTCAAGAAAATAGTAAAACTCCAGCTTTGCAAACTCGGTTAAAAACCGAATTGAAATATATATTAGCAGCACCTTATTGGCAATCAGCTTTAGAATTGCTGGATAATTTGGGAGCTTTACAATGTGTTCATCCTACTCTAAAATTAGATGCAGAACTTTCTCGACAATTAAATTTATTAAAACACTGTTTCAGGAAATTTGACAAAAAACAAACTTTAATAAATTGGCAAATGCGTCTAGAAGTATTAATTGCCTATTTACAACCAGAATATCGAGGAAAAGTAGCTAGAAATCTGCAATTAACTGATGATAGTATTATCAGATTAGAGAAATTATTTACAGTTGAATCTGAGATAAGTATATTATTACCGACTTTTGAAAAACCTAGTCAAACTCTCTATTTACTCAGAAAATATGATTTGCAAACTTTAGTTTTAATTGCTTTGCACAGTCCCCGGAAAATCAGAAGACGGATTTGGCAATATTTAACAAATTGGGGAAATATTCAACCCCTATTAAATGGGAATGATTTAAAACAATTGGGTTATAAACCTAGTCCCCAATATAAGCAAATACTTGATGATTTATTGACTGCAACTGTAGATGGTATAATTAAGGATAAAGCAGAAGCACAAGAATTTTTAGCCAAGCATTATCCTGGGTAATTGATATTAAAAATATGAGGTTGATATGCAAATTCAAACATCCAGCAAATATTACACTCCAGAAGAATATTTAGAACTAGAAGAAAAATCAGAATTTGAAAACAATATTAATTTACTGATAACATCCATGTTAGAAATGCTAAAATTGGCTCAACTGGCGGTAATGGATATTCAGTAATATCAATAGTGACTGCATTACCCTCCAGTTTTAAAAATTTCCAAGTAGTTCCACTGGTGACAGAACCGAAAATTATGGGAATGTTGACATTATTAGCAGCATTAAATTTTTGAGCAGCTACCATTTCTGCAATACACTGACCTAAACCACCATTAAGATTTTCTTTTTTTGCTTCTATAATTATAACTACTGGAGCTTGAATTTCTAATTGGCTTAGTGATTTACTAATCAGAAAGTCACAAGTACCATTGAGTCCAATACTAGGATCAACGGTAAAATCTTCTCCAGAAAAGAGGCTAATTTGACGATCTAATAATCGTCGAACTGCTGTTAATACAGGGCTAATAATCCATTCAGAACGAGCTTTTTCACTACCTCGTGCAAGTACCAATGGTAAACCTTCTTCTAGTTCTTGACGTAGCAAATCATCAGGTTTTACAGGAGGTACATCTGGAAAAAACCGTCCTCCTTCATGGATGGCGATCGCTAAATCCTGACGGACTTTTTTTAGTGTAAAATCACTGTAGGGCATAGTTATAATTACTTTTTGCTACAAAAACAGAGTTTAGTTCCGTAGGTTGGGTTGTGGAAGGTAAACGTATCCCTGCGGGACACTGCGTGAACGCGGAGCAATCGGAACAAAACCCAACATTATGTTATGAAAACATATTATGAAAACTTTTGTTGGGTGGCGCGATTCCTGCGGAGCGCTTCGCGATCGCTTCACCCAACTTACATTTAATTGTAGATTAAATTGCATCAGGATCTATATTTAACTCCCGCAATTTTGCTGCTAAACGTTCTGATTTTCTCGCTTCCTTTTCGGCTCTTTGGGTTTCCTGTTCTGCGGTTTCTTCAGGGGTAAAAACTAACTTTCCTTCTGGTGTAAAATACCGCAATAATCCTTCATGAATTCCCAAATATAAATCTAATTGCTGACTCCATAAATGTCCTTTTTCATTTGCTTCTAGAGGTTGATATTTTCCATCTAATAAATGAAAACCTGCAAATTCTAGTGTATAAGGATCAAACCAAAAATAATCCGGGGTGCGGAAAGTATTTTGATAAAGTTCTTTTTTATATTCTCTATCTGTATTCGCTGTAGTTGGGGAGAGAATTTCTAAAATTACATTGGGATATTTACCGTCTTCATTCCAAACTACCCAACTTTTCCGAGTTTTGCGTTCTGTTCCCAGCACAACAAAGAAATCAGGACCTCGGAAATATTCTGATTTTTTCTGATTAGGACTATAGTAAATGGTGAGATTTCCCGCAGCATAGAAATCATATCTATCTTTCCACAACCATTCTAGACATTTGAAAAGGAGAATTATTTGTCTTAAATGTAGTTCTGTTTCCACGGGAGGTTCATCACTATATAAATCACTGGGAGGAAAAATCACATCTTGAGAGATTTCTTTACATTCTAATTCTTGAGTAATCATCATGATATGATACCAAGTCGTTATTTGTTGATTATAGCATCGAATTACAAGATCCCCGGCTTGTTTAAGAAGTCGGGAATCTGACTAAAACCCAACATCATATTAGAGGTTGTTTGGAAAGTATTAGATGAAACCGATAATCTCCAAAAACCTAACCCCCCAGCCCCCTTCCCTGCCAGGGAATGGGGGTTTCAAAGCCTCTCCCCGCGTCGGGGAGAGGTTTGGAGAGGGGTTTGTTTATACATTAAAAACTTTTCAAACATCCTCTTATGAAAACTTTTGTTGGGTGGCGCGATTCCTGCGGAGCGCTTCGCGATCGCTTCACCCAACCTACATTTAATTGTAGATTAAATTGCATCAGGATCTATATTTAACTCCCGCAATTTTGCTGCTAAACGTTCTGATTTTCTCGCTTCCTTTTCGGCTCTTTGGGTTTCCTGTTCTGCGGTTTCTTCAGGGGTAAAAACTAACTTTCCTTCTGGTGTAAAATACCGCAATAATCCTTCATGAATTCCCAAATATAAATCTAATTGCTGACTCCATAAATGTCCTTTTTCATTTGCTTCTAGAGGTTGATATTTTCCATCTAATAAATGAAAACCTGCAAATTCTAGTGTATAAGGATCAAACCAAAAATAATCCGGGGTGCGGAAAGTATTTTGATAAAGTTCTTTTTTATATTCTCTATCTGTATTCGCTGTAGTTGGGGAGAGAATTTCTAAAATTACATTGGGATATTTACCGTCTTCATTCCAAACTACCCAACTTTTCCGAGTTTTGCGTTCTGTTCCCAGCACAACAAAGAAATCAGGACCTCGGAAATATTCTGATTTTTTCTGATTAGGACTATAGTAAATGGTGAGATTTCCCGCAGCATAGAAATCATATCTATCTTTCCACAACCATTTGAGACATTTGATTAAGAGCATAATTTGCTCTAGATGTAGTTCTGTTTCCACGGGAGGTTCATCACTATATAAATCACTGGGAGGAAAAATCACATCTTGAGAGATTTCTTTACATTCTAATGCTTGAGTAATCATCATGATATGATACCAAGTAGTTATTTGTTGATTATAGCATTACGTAAGTAGGTAAACTGAACCTCTAAAATTTAAATTTGGCAACGTCAAATTCAATATAGATTTAGGTGCTGAGAAATTAATTGCGGCTGAAAGAGAAAGTGATAAAATAGCAGTAGAAATTAAAAGTTTTATTAATCTTTCCGCTATTACAGACTTTACAGATTCTGAAATTGGCTCGTAGTTAGGGCTTTAGCCCTACTTTCAGGTCTAAAGACCTTACTACAAACCTTTAATTATTTACTTTACTCTACTTATATGAACCAGATAATGAGGTCATTATAGAATGGATAACATAGCTAAATATCGAAAATATATTCAAACCTTACTAACAAATTATGCCAAAGATGATATTTGCACTAACGAAGTAGATGTGGAACTTATCTTTGATACAGAACGCGACCATTATCAGTGGATGAATGTTGGTTGGGAACATTTAAATCGCGTGTATATGACTGTGATTCACTTCGATATTAAAAACGGCAAAATTTGGTTACAACAGAATTTAACAGAGGAAAATCCCGCCGAAGATTTAGTAAAAATGGGTGTTCCCAGAGAAGATATCGTGTTGGGTTTACATCCTCCTTATAAACGTTCATATACAGATTATGGAGTGGCTTAAAGAAGGTCATTTATTTTCTGAATCAGGATTTTCAGGATTTAAGGATGTACAGGATTTTTGTTGGGATTTGGATTTATATGGGTAGATTTGCCGGATATGGGATTGCTGAATAAAATATTTGATGCTGAAAGTAATGTAATTCTATTTATGCTGATTCAGATATTTTTATCATCATTCCCAGAATTTTTATATACACAAAATTTGGTGATTGTCAAAAATATTTAATCTCTTCATCCTGTAAATCCTTAAATCCTGGACATCCTGATTCAGATATTTTTATTATTAGTTCATTAAAGCAGTTGTTGGGTTGCGCTGTCGCTTAACCCAACCTACATTATTAAGCAGATTTTTGATTACTGCTACTTTCGATATGACGACGTAAAAGTTGATTAATAGCTGTTTGATAGTCTTTATTTTGGGTTTTAAACCAAGCTATGATATCAGGTTCTAATTGAATAACATTTTTGGCTTGTGCTGCGGGAATTTGCAAAGTTGCTTTTTCAAAAAACTCATCAGTTAATGGTGGAATATCAGAATAGTCAATGTCCTCATCTGACATTGAATCTAATGCTTGCCAATTAGTCCGTGAGATATTGTTCAAATTTTTTTCGTTCATAACGATTTGCCTTTCGTGCTGAAATAATTCTAATTACATTGCCTTGTTTTTCGGTCCAAACAACTACAGCGACTCCATTTCCTAAAAAACCAATACCAAACCATCTTTCTTCACCATAGTCAAAACGTTCATCTTCCTCAATCAGCATTGGACTTTCAAAGATTTTATAAACATCTTCAAAGTCAATCTGATGTTTACGGATATTTTCTAAATTTTTCGCTTCGTCCCACTCAAACTGCATCTCTGATAGTTCAAATTATTCTTCAATTATAATATACAGCTATCCTATTCAGCAAAAATCATTCATCCTATAAATCCTTAAATCCTGGTTATCCTGATTCAGACATTATTATTTTCATCATGTTAATTTTAGACTATGTTAATTTTAGACTACTTATTAAGATGTTGGGTCGCGCTGTCGCTTAACCCAACCTACAAGAATACATGATTATTCCATTTCTCTAATTATATTCATTGTTTCTACACTCACGGTACAGACTCTCATTAATAAATCTATCACCTGTTCTTTATAATCTGCGAAACGATAAGTATTGAATTTTTCCGCAATGGTGGGATCTTTTGGTTTCTTTTCTTTATATTGATCTAATATCCATTCTAATGCACTACGATTACCTAACATATATTCCCACGCGATTTTAGGAATGTTTGATAATGTGGTGACATCATCTAAGATGATATTATCTTTGGTTTTATCTGCTTTTAGTTTCGGTTTGGGTGTTTTTTGGTTATCTTTTAAGGGAATATCAAGACGGGTTAGGTGATAAGGTGTGACTGTTTCATAGTTAATATGAATTTCCATGAGTTGTTTACCCCATTTAACCCATTTTCGGAAGTTTTCATAATAGGGTAAGCGGGGAAATTCCCGTTTTAGGTTGAGTTCGTATTTGCTGCGATAAGCTGGGTTATGTAGGACTGCGTATGTATAATGAAAGATGTCTATTTTGGTAATTGTTGAATCTTGGTAATGCGTTTGAATTTGTTTTAGTCCCCAGTCGGTAATATTATCAATGCGTTTTCCTTCTTTGTCGTAACGGTAGAGGGGGAGACATTGAGAACCTGCGGACAGACAATTCAAATCAATTATAGCTTGTGAGGCTAGAATATGAAAATCTTTAGGCGATGAAAATCCTGGTACGACAATATACTTATTTTCTTTGTCCGTTTTATTTAAGATATCGAACCATTGATAAGTCATCCCATTAAAATGCTTATCAAAATAAAAATATTGTTGATTATAAGGACGGTATAATCCTTTTATAATTTGCTCGATTTGAAAGCTTTTATTTATTTTTTTCTCTAAATATTTAGTTAATTCTCTATCCCATTTAATTCTATCTTTATCTTGATATTTGGAATCTTTTAAACTTTCTTGATAAATTTTAACTGAGAATTTTATTTTTTCCTCTAGCGAATTTTGACAAAAATCATAAACCCATTCATCTCGGTGCGTTGCTACACCTAAAGAAAATAACTTAAATACAGCTTCTTCTTTTTTACCCGCTTTCACATCTTTATCAACTAAAGGTAAAAGATGTTCAAAATCATTATCAGATTGATTTATCCAATTATAGTTTTTATCTGGTGTAATATGTTCAAAAGGAATTTGATTAAATTTAGTTTGAGATAAAAATCTTAATTTCTCAATTGCTGTATCAAAATCTGGACGACGAATATAAAATATTTGACAATTATTAAAATCACTATTCTGTTTCTTAACTAAAAACATAATAGCGACACCAGTTTGAATCCCAAAAACATTATGTGTAGTTCCTGAAAGTTTAGGATTCTTCCTAACATCACCATGTAAATCTATAATATAAATATAACTAAAATCATCACTTACAGCCTTTCTAAAACCATCAAATGTTCTTCCGTCAATAAAAGATGAATTAGTAATAAATGCAATAATCCCATTATTACCTAGTCTATCAGCAGCCCATCTAATAAATCTAGTGTACATATCATAAACAACATTATTATTTTGCGCTTTACTATATTTAATATAAGATTCCTTAATTAACTTATCTATGGCTGTATAATAACGATTAGCATTTTTATCATTAAAATCATCTTGTCTAGCATTATAAGGAGGATTTCCAATAATCACCGAAATAGTTCTATCATTCTGTCTTTTGATTCTGGCGGTATTCTCCACACTCATAGCAAATAAATCCATTTGCTTACCTGCAAAAGATGTATTATCCAAAGTATCCACAAAACAAATATTTTCAAACTCCTCATACACCCCCATTTTCTGCTTATAAGTAAATTCAATATTCAAATTCGCAATGTAATAAGGCAAAATTGCCACCTCATTACAATGAATTTCATGTTTATACTTGTGCTGTAAACTATGGGTTGGTAAATAATCAATTAACTCGGTAATAAAAGTCCCCGTTCCCGTCGCAGGATCTAAAATCTCTACATCTTTATCTGCTAACAACTTCCCAAAATGTTTATGTACTAAAAAATCTGTACTCTCTATCATAAACCGGACAATTTCATTCGGAGTATAGACAATTCCCAATCTATCCGCAGCTTTAGGATTATAAGCTTTATAAAAGTTCTCATACAATGCTTTGAGAAACTTCTGTTTTTCTTGATGATTAACGATATTAGCCGCAGTGCGTCTAATAACTGCATAATATCTTTCAATACTTCCTAAAGTATTTCTCTTTAAACTTCCAGTAAAAAAGGTAGAAATTACCCCTTGTAATTCCCGCGCTACGTTATTTTCTTGATGAAATTGTGACTCACTAAATATATTAATAAAAATATCTTCTGTTAAAATATGTTGAATGATCATTTCCTGAATATCTAACAAAGTAATTTCAGGATTTATAGACTTTTGACAAATATTAAAAAACTTATCTCTGGCGTTTTCAAATAATATATTATTACCCTCTTGACATTTTATCAACTTTCTGAGAGAATCTAATATAGTAGGTAAATCCTGCCTAAATGTGTCTATTGCTTCCCGAAAGTCCCGCACTTCAGGACGGACATAATTAATGAAGTTATTAATAATACTATCTACTGCGTCAGCATCGCGCATAGTCACGCGCTGGGTTTCTTGTCCAGATTGAATTAAAACCGCAGTTTGAGAATCTTCAAATAGTATATTACTATCGGGATAACCTTTATTTAATTTCTTTTCTATTTCCTCGTCTAATTTGTCGTATTGGTCTTTACTTTCCCAATAACCCCAATCTAAGCGCAAAGCGTCTTTAATTGTCCCATCAGGATAAACAAGTTTACCATTGGGTAATCTATAATCTAATTCAGGAATCAGTAAAAAATCTCTAGGTTTACAATATTCGTTTAACAGGTTTTGGAAAGCGACGCGAATGGATGTTTCTTTGCGAGAACCACCATATTGAATGATTTTTTCTACTTCGGCTTGATATTGTGTCACCAGGAGTCTAGACATAGCTGCACCACAACATTTAAATATATTTGTATTTTTAGGTTTTTATACTGGCTCTGTAATTTGATTTAAGTTAATATCCTCAATCAAAGGAATATTTAACCCTAAACGTAAACGTAAAGCCAACCAATCACTGAGTGCTTCTTTTAACTCGCGCCGACAACCTTCTAAGGTTTTATAATTTGCCCATACTCCCTGCAAACCTGGAATTTCACCCCAATAAGTACCATCATCTTCAATAATTTCATAAACTGCTAATTCCATTGCTTTATCAATGTAACTTGCCAGCATTTTTACTATTTCCTGTTAAGAAGTAAATATTTCTTATGTTACAGCAGTTTTCATCTATTTAAACGATACTCTGAATAAGTCTATTTATTATCCACCAGGCGACTAGAAGTCGCGGAACCACACAGACGAAACCCACCTTCGTGGGTTTAAAGGCCTTGAATTTGCATTAGTCCACGCAGACGAAACCCACCTATTCCTTCGGTCCCGTAAGGGATACGTGGGTTTAAAAGCCTTGAATTTGCATTAGTCCACGCAGGTGGACTTTGTTTGTGTAGTCGTGATTTATAATCGCCGGAAATTTTTCAAACATCCTCTGACGAGAGACACCTGTTTACAGTGGTTGTATTTCACCAACTGAGAAAACTTTCAGATAGAAGCATGACGGCCTATATACAGGTTATAATTCTTTTTGCGGAGCAACTTTACAAAAATTTATGAGTAATCCCCTTGTGCAAGCCTTTTTCGTAGGCAGAGCAGTAGCTGAAGTGATTAATGAGCGTGTAGAAGTCGCCTTGACTGATGCTTTGAGTGAATTAGGCAAATTTGATGCTGAAGCTAAAGAGCAACTACGCCAGTTTACAGAAGAAGTGATGGCACGAGCTAATCGAGCGGCAGAATCGTCTGCAACTGGAACAACTACAGGTAATAGTTCATCTGGGGGAGATTCAGTAGACTTACAGACTGAAATTGACGAATTAAGGGCAGAAATCGCTCTATTGAGAAGTGAATTGCAGAAGCATCGTAATGCTGCAAAATAGGTAATAGGTGATGGGTAATGGGCAATGGATAATGGGTGATTAGCAAGAGACAAGGGGCAAGAGGCAAGAAAAATATCAATATTATCCCTAGTCCTCTGCTCCCATGCTCCCCTGCCCCCTGCTCCTGTCTCTTATACACAGCTGACGC
>NZ_JADEVZ010000072.1 GCF_015207875.1 Dolichospermum sp. LEGE 00240 | reverse complement strand
GGGTTGTGGAACGTACTTTTGGCTGGCTGATGGGTTGTCGTCGGTTAGTCAGAGACTACGAGTTATTACCTGAAACCTCTGAGACTTTTATCTATCTAGCTATGATCCGTATCATGCTCAGGCGATTAGCATAAATTTTGACTCCTCAAAACTTTTCAAACATCCTCTAACTCAGTTAAGATCAGGCTTAAGGGCTAAATACCTTAAACCACTTATTTAGAACTGTATTGATTGTTTGTTTAATTTGATGGTTACGATTCCATCTTTGAAAGGCGATTTCGTAATCTTCACCTTTGGTTTGAAAGGTATTCCAAATATCTAAGGATATTGCCAATCCGCAAGCTAGTAAGATATAAAGTGACCAGGAAAGACCGCCACTAATTAAATTCATACCCAGGAAAAAAATATTGATGATTGCGTAATTGCCTAAACGCTTTTTAAATTTACTTTGGCGATAAAGATTAAAAGCTTGACGCTGTTCAACTTCGTTTTGTTTACCTAACCAATCCCGTTCCGCTTGTTGGAGGATATCGGGTGATATTTGTAACTCTGTGGCAATTTCCACTATCTGCTGATAGGAAAATTCCTGATCATTATCGTCTACTTGACGGGCGATCGCTAATTGCAGAATTTGCTGTACATCCTCTTGGCTGTAGGAACGCAGGCTGTTAGGGTGAAACGTTGTCATAATTGTTGCTCAAATAATAGTTTTAATAGAAAAATGCACTACCATCAGCAATACAGCACTTTCTAATGTTATGAGGTACAGTTTTTTATCCCCAAACCCTTAGGGGCGCAGGGCTTGCGCCCTTCATTGTATTTCATTAGAGCGAAAATTGCTGTATTTACACCACTTCTAGATTAGCAAATATAAATCAATCTGGTGTTCAATTAGTTATGGTTGGGAAAAATATCTATGGTGGTTATTAGCAGTCCGATGAGAAGAGGGCGCAGACCCTGCGCCCCTACGGATTTTCAATCAGTATGATAAATTGGGCATTTTTGGCACTGAAGCCCAGGAAGTCGAAGCAGAGGGTGGCTAGGGTTTCAGGGGCGATGTTGCTGATGTTGATTTTGACAGTGGGGGGTGTGTTCAGGGCTATTTTTATATGTATTGATTGATGCAAGAGGTAACTTATGGATGTTGAAGAGTTGCTCAAAAATCAAATTACCAAGAAGTCAAAAAATTCCATCCTTCTTTTTCGTCTCCTTCCTCTTTTCCTTTTGGAGTATTGACATTTTCTCCTTGCAGTACATGATTGTATTCTCCAGAATCAACCCATTTTAACAATTCACCAGTCCGCATTACTAACCAAGAAAGACTAGATTCTGAATAACTTAATATTTTCGTAACTTGATCTAGACTATCAACACTATTAGAGGCAAATTCACGGGATTGAATCAGGAAATCTTCGATCACATCAGGAGTTAAATACTCTTCTGGTAAACCTGCCAGTTTCATCAGTGCGGTAGTGGCAATATCAATATCTTGACAAGCTAATAACCCAGCCCGATCTGCGGTGAACTTTGCCATCATTACCCAATTATATAATGCCAATTCTACACCACTAGCTATCAATCCTCCTAAGCCTAATGTGGTACTGCTTAACCACATTTTCAACGCCGGCATGACAATTGATATTTGATGATAAATCATATGTTGACTTTTAATTCGAGCAATTTCGTATCCAAAAATAAACAGTAATTCATCATAATTCAACCATTCCATTGCTTCAATATTGATACCAATAATAGGTTTTTCTACGCCAATAATATAGGTTTGAATATGCCCTGTCCCTCGAAACAAATACAATTCAGGAATAGTTGTCACATCAAGAATTTGGCAAGCTTCTAGCAATGGTTGATATAGTTGGGGAAAATTCCGGGGTGTGACTCTGATTTCACTAGCAATACTTTGTAATCTCAGTAAACGATCAATACCATATTCGTTGACTTTTTTGAGCAAAGGAGAGATACCGGGCATACTTTGTAAAGAAGCTAAAGCTTTGCGATCAAATGGGTGTTCGTAAGTTTGTGAACTAAGTCCAGTTAATATTTTTTTTGTCATGGGTAGTAATTTTAATTAGAGGTTGTTTGAAAAGTATTATATCAAACCCGTAATCTCCAAAAACCTAACCCCCCTACCCCCATTCCCTGCAAGGGAATGGGGGTTTTAAAACCTCTCCCCTGCAAGGGGAGAGGTTTGGAGAGGGGTCAGTCTATACATTCAAAACTTTTCAAACATCCTCTTAGACCACTACTCCAGACAACTTCCATCATCATCTCCGGGAGGTAAATTCACGAGTTCGTTAATTAGCAAGTTACCAGATGAATCAATTTTTCCTTTGAGTTTCTATGCTTGCATAACGTTTTTCATGAGACTCTGTTTTTATATTATCTGGCGTTGAGCAAAATTCAATCTCTAAATTTGGGTTTAAATTATGATAACTACACTCATTGAACGAGAAGCAGAACCAATTTTAATTAGCGACTTAACCTGGAGAGAATTTAAAGCTGTTGATCAGCTAATTGATCGTCCAGGGTTAAGGTTGTCTTTTTTAGATGGAGTCTTGGAGATTCGGAAAATGCCAGAGAAAAAACACGAAACTATCAAAGAACGTATTGGGGCTTTACTAGAAATTTATTTAGAATTTTTGGAATTAGATTTTACTCCTACTGGTTCTGTTACCCTGAAAAATGAATTTGAAAAGGTGAAAAAAGAAGGCGATAAATCTTACGAATTAGGAGCAAATAGAAAACGTCCTGATTTAGT
Source organism: Dolichospermum sp. LEGE 00240 (assembly GCF_015207875.1). Classification (GTDB taxonomy): domain Bacteria; phylum Cyanobacteriota; class Cyanobacteriia; order Cyanobacteriales; family Nostocaceae; genus Dolichospermum; species Dolichospermum gracile. Next base: position 23,334 of record NZ_JADEVZ010000072.1, on the reverse strand, counting down.
AATTGAGGTGGTTGTTAGTAGTGGAGGAATTGACAAACTGGAAGCATACAAACGGTTACAAATTCCTGAAGTTTGGTTTTGGATGAATGATGAATTATTGTTTTATAGTTTAGGAAATGAGGGATATGAAGCTGTTAGTAAATCGCAACTTTTACCGAGTTTAGATGTAGATTTATTGATGCGTTGTGTTAATATAGAAAATCATGCTCAAGCACTGCGGGAATTTAGATCAGGGATAAAAATAACAGGATAGGATAAAAATTGTAGAAACTTCTACTTTCATTTTTCTAAAATTTGTCTGATTTGAGCTAAAGCTATTTCTCCAGAAATTGGCTCAACCATAAGATTACGAATTTCATCCCGGCGTTTTTTAGCTTCTGTGTTCCAACTCTTTTGGATATTTTCATCAATATCAGATTCTAGACTTTCAATTAGTTTTTCTACTAAAAATACTCGGCTAGAACTGGGTAAAGACAAGGCTTCGTAAATTAATTCTTCAACTGATAGCATAATTATTTATATTCCCTGTAAATTGAATTGAGAATAGGAACAAACAAGGACTTTATTCACAAACTATTTTATCATTCTTTCTGTGGAAATGTCAGATTGACGATGACAGCGTTTCTACATTATCTGGTTTTGACTAAATTGCATCGTGTATTTCTCTAGTGCAACCGTTTTATTTCAAACACCTTCTATCAACCAGTAAAAATTTTACCAGAAAGTTGACTTAGACTTAATAGGTGTGTACTATGGATTAGTCTGTATATTTCATAGGTGAGTATATGTCTCGTGTATTAGAAGCAGTAATAAATACTCTTGATAGTTTAATAAAGGAAGAAGGTTCTCTTTTTCACCGCTTAACTGTTGCGTCTAAGAGCATGGAGACTATTTGCGCTGAGTTAAATATTCCAAAAATCAGGGAATCTACTCCAGAAGACATAAGAGAACAGGTTAAAAAAGTTGCACAACTTTTCAACAGTTTAGATCCAGCGACCGATCAGGATAAACTTGAAGAAGTAGTTGATGAGATAATATTTTTATATGATCTTTCCAAGAAACAACAAAATATTAACTAAAAAAATATAATTTTAGGTATCATAGGTAATATTTAAAGCTATTTTTTAGCAAGATAGCTTATTTTTATTTGGGGTCGCTTATGGATAGCAGTTCACAGATTGATACTGTTCAAAAGTTTGCAGAGGTTATTGGTGATAATGATGACCTCTGGAGTCTTTTAATTGAAAGAGAAGTGAGTCGCTTTGATAGCAATCTTGGATATGAGCATATAATCGCAAAAGGACGTATCATTGATGATGTAACATTTAGTAACAAGGGAAAAGTGATTGAAATCAAACATTTAAAGTCTTCTCATTTATTAGTGATAGTAGATTATGGAGTAGGCTTAATGTTTCATTATGATAAAAAACAATTTATCAGAAAATTTAATCATATTGAACCCTCTATAATATTTGACCAAGGTAAGAAACTATCTTTACTACAAAACATAAAGATTGAACGCTCTATAATATTTGACCAAGGTAAAAAACTATCTTTACTACAAAATATAAAAGACGAATTTGAAAATAACTTTCTTAATGCCGACAACTTTTATCAACTTCATTGTACTGAATACATATCTTTTCAAGAATATAAATCTGAAAAATCAAAGTACATACAAAATTGGGTGAAAACAAATTTAAACTTCTCTCATGACCTTGAACAAGCGGCAGCAATTGGCACTATTGAAAATCATATACAAGTAATAGCTAGGGCTGGTAGTGGTAAAACATCAACCTTAGTCCACCGAGCAATATTTTTACGGAAACATTGTGGTATTGCACCAGGGGAAATGTTGCTTTTAGCCTTCAATCGCAAAGCAGCAGAAGAAATACGAGAACGTCTAAAGTTACAATTACAAAATTCTGTTCCCCATGCAATGACTTTCCATGCCTTAGCTTATGCCTTAGTTCATCCCGAAAATATTCTTTTTGATGAACCAGATGGAGAACAGAACCAAAGCCGCGCTTTACAGATTGTAATTGATGATTACTTACGCGACACAATATTTTATGCAAAAATACGCGATTTGATGATGGCAGCATTTCATGAAGACTGGGAGCGCATAATTTCAGGTGGGTATGATAAAACTCCAGAAGAAATCCTTCGTTATCGTCGCTCATTACCAAGAGAAGGAATTGATGGTAACTACTATAAATCTTTTGGTGAAAAACTAATTGCTAACTTTTTATTTGAACATAATATTAAATACAAATATGAGCGTAACTTTTGGTGGAATGGCATAAATTACCGTCCTGATTTTACAATATTGACTGGAGAAAAACAGGGAATAGTTATTGAATATTTTGGACTAGAAGGAGATCCAGATTATGATGATATGTCCCATGAAAAGCGAGAGTATTGGGCAAATCGTCCCAACTGGCAGTTAATAGCATTATCACCAAGACCTCTTAAAGATCAAGGAGCAGAAGTTTTTTGTGAATTACTCAAGGATAAGTTAGAAAATTTAGGTATTCAATGTAACCGACTGAGTGAAGAAACAATTTGGTCAAGGATAAAAGATAGATCAATAGATAGATTTACGACAGTAGTAAAAGGATTTATTCAACGATGCCGTAAACTTTCTTTAACTTCAGAAGAGTTAAGAAAAATTATTTCTAAACACGAATGTGTGAGTAAGATTGAAGAACAATTTTTGAATTTAGCATATAGATTTTATAAATCCTATTTAAGATGTCTTGAGGATAGAGGTGAAGAAGATTTTGATGGACTAATGCAAAAAGCTGTAGAGGTACTTGCATCAGGACAAACTATATTTCGCCGTAGATTAGGAACTGGTGATTTAAAAAGTCTCAGATACATCATGATTGATGAATATCAAGACTTTTCGGAACTATTCTATAATCTAATAGAAGCCATCAGAAAGCAAAATCCTCAAGCACTATTTTTCTGCGTTGGTGATGACTGGCAAGCAATTAATGGTTTCGCTGGTTCTGACCTCCGATTTTATCAGGATTTTCACCAATTCTTCCAGCCATCACATAAATTAAATATAGCTACAAATTACCGTTCAGCTATTTCTATTGTTGATATTGGTAATAAGTTAATGCAAGGTTTGGGTACTCCTGCTCGCGCTGATAAAACCATGCCAGGAATAGTAAATATTGCTGATATGTCTAGCTTTGAAGCAACTCCCACAGAGCAAGAAAATTATCCTGGAGACAATATAACACCTGCTATTTTACGTCTAATTAACAAGACTGTTAAAGAAGGTAAAAAAGTAGTATTACTCAGTCGAAAAAATAGTTTACTTTGGTATGTGAATTATAAAAATCAAAAGAGTAAATATAAAAATGGTACACTTGATAGTTTTTTAGAATTAGTGCATTCATACCTTCCTGAAGAATCAAGAAAATTAGTAACTATATCAACTGCACACAAATATAAAGGTCTTCAAAAAGATGTAGTTATAATACTTGATGCTATTCCTCGTTGTTATCCCTTGATACATCCTGATTTAATGTTTACCCGTGTCTTTGGTGATAGCATTGAGTCTGTAGTAAATGAAGAAAGACGTTTATTTTATGTGGCTTTAACTCGTGCAGTTGAAACTTTATTTATTATCACAGAAAGTAAAAATTCATCACCTTTTCTTGACGAATTAAACAGCAGAACAAAAATTTCTGTATTAAATTGGTCAGATTATCAAACTTTTATTGGTGTGGGGACTATACGGTATATTACTGTGAAAGTTGGCAATCAGGATGGTAAAGGTAGCAACGGTACTATTGCAATTAAAGACCTGCTCAAACCTGAAGGCTATGTTTGGAAACCAGAGGTTTGGCCTGCTTGGTGTCGCACCTATCCAGCAGAAGGTTTTTCAGTTCAACAATATTTTAATAACACCAATTGGATTTCTCAAGCTGTAGGAATTGAAGTACAGTTTTGTGACGATGGGGAAAATAAATCAGAAGTTTATCGTGTAAATCAAGGTCAATACTACTTGGTTAATGAAAATGAGGAGTAAAAGCAATCAATGCCTTCCATTCCCATAAGAAAACCGCCTGTAAGTGCAAAAAATAACAACAAGCGGTTTTCTAAGATATTTATGAGGTAAATTAGCTACTAGAACCAGAAGCGGCTAATTCTGCTAACCGTTCTTGTTGATCTTGCGATATACAAGATTGAATCACCGTCTCTATATCACCTTCCAAAACAGGGTTAAGGGTAAAATTTTGACCTAAACGATGGTCAGTCACCCGGCTATCTTTATAATTGTAAGTACGAATTTTTTCCGAACGAGAACCCGTACCCACTTGCGATCGCCGCATGGAAGTTACAGCCTCCTGTTGTTCTCGCAATTTCAACTCATACAACTTAGCCCGGAGGATTTGCATCGCCCGTTCTTTATTCTGCAACTGACTTCGTTCTTCAGTACAGAAAATCCGAATCCCAGTGGGTTTGTGGAACAAATCAGCCGCAGTTTCCACCTTATTCACGTTTTGTCCACCCGCACCACCAGAACGCGCCGTACTCATTTCAATATCTTTCGGGTCAATGTGGATTTCCACTTCATCCACTTCTGGCATAATCGCTATAGTCGCCGTCGAAGTGTGAACCCTTCCTCCCGATTCCGTTGCTGGTACGCGCTGAACACGATGTACACCAGACTCAAACTTCAACTTACTATAAACACTATCACCTTGAATTTCTAGAATTACCTCTTTAAACCCGCCCATTTCTCCCAAGGATTCGCTAACCAGCTTCACCCTCCAACCTTGGGTATCAGCATAACGCGAATACATTCGTAGTAAATCTCCCGCCCAGATACTAGCTTCATCACCACCAGTACCAGCGCGAATTTCTAACATAATGTTTTTATCATCATTGGGGTCACGGGGTAGCAGCAATACCTTTAAGCGACTTTCCAAATATTCTAGCTTTTCCTCTAGTTCACTAACTTCCAAAGCTGCCATTTGTTGCAACTCAAGATCACTATTAGATTCTTTGAGGATCTGACGCGCCCCTACCAATTCATCCTGGGCTGTTTTCCAAGTTTCATAGGTATTAACGACCTCTTCCAAAGAAGAACGAGACTTAGCAATTTTTTGATACTCATCAGGATTACTAGCGGTATCAGGATCGGCTAAACGGCGTGTTAATTCATGAAAAGTTTGTTCAACAGATTTAAGTTTCTCCAGTAAGTATGATTCTGCCATGATGACTATAAATGCTCCTAAAAAATAACAAGTTGGCTCAAGCATTAAATGACAAGCGACCCAGCACTATGCAGGGTCGTCTGTGGCTTCCGCCACACTATCAACAGCTACAGCCAACCAGCTACTTTTGATTATCGTCGCCAGTTTGAGTGCTGGACATACCATATTTACGCAAGAAGCGTTCTACACGACCTTCAGTATCAATCATTTTCTGAGTACCAGTGTAGAAGGGGTGATTTCCAGACCAAACATCTACGTGGAGTTCGGGCTTAGTAGCACCAATGGTCATAACAACTTGACCATTACAGTAGACCTTAGCATCTGGATACCATGTGGGATGAATATCAGGTTTAGCCATTGTTTTTTGTGGGGAATCTATAATAAATTGGGACTGGGGATTGGGGATTGGGGACTGGGGACTGGGTAAAAGTTTTTCCTTCTGAACTCCTGACTCCTGACTCCTGACTCCTATCTTAACGTTTCGAGTATTGAGGTGCTTTACGAGCTTTGTGTAAACCGTATTTCTTCCGTTCTTTAGCTCGTGGGTCACGAGTTAAATAGCCTTCAGTTTTCAAAGGTGAACGGTTATCTGGGTCAAGTTGACATAAAGCACGAGCAACTCCTAAACGAATAGAATCTGCTTGTCCGGTTAAGCCACCACCTTCAGCTTTCACCACGATGTCATACTCGCTTTCCAATCCCAATGTTTCCAAAGGTGCTTTAATCGCGCCTAAGTAGTTAGGATTGAATTGGAAATACAAATCTCCATCTTTACCGTTAACAGTCATTTTCCCTTCACCGGGAACTAGACGAACTCTAGCGACAGAGGCTTTCCGACGACCAGTACCCCAATAAACAGCACGTCCGCTAGTAATTTCTGCTACCTGCATTAGTTTTCTCCAGGAATTGTACTAATTGTGATTTCTTTGGGTTGTTGTGCTGCATGAGGATGAGTTGGGCCTGCATACACTTTCAGTTTGGTAAATAACTGTTTACCCAAACTATTTTTAGGTAACATACCTTTAATAGCGTGTTCGAGAATTCTTTCTGGTAATCGCTGTTGTAACTTAGCGAAAGTTTCGGTTTTCATACCACCGGGACGACCAGAATGGCGACGATAAAGCTTTTGAGTGCGCTTCTTACCTGTAACTGCCACTTTCTCAGCATTGATAATAATGACAAAATCCCCGGTATCTAAATGGGGAGTATATTCAGCTTTTCTTTTACCTCTGAGGATCATAGCGACTTCACTCGCTAGACGACCCAGACGTTTATCTGTCGCGTCTACTAAGTACCAATCACGCTCAAGAGATGCTTGAGGGGGAAGGTAGGTTTTACTACTCATTTTTTGTCCTTTGTCAGTTGTCAGTTGTCAGTTGTCAGTTGTCAGTTGTCATAATTCATGACCCATGACTAGGTATGGTTGGGTGTCATACCAAATTTTTGGCGGAAAGGGAAAATCGGGATAACCGACTCTCAACAAGCATAACCCGTGAGCAGGTGCAGAATATTTCACTTCTTCCCGGCGTTCCTGTTGCCAGATATCAGTGAAGTCATCTAGAGTCCGCTGACCAGAACCTACTTGTACTACCATTCCTATCAACAGCCGCACCATGCCATATAAAAATCCATCAGCCTGAATTTCAATATGGATAAATGATCCACTCCGACGACATTCTACTGCTTGCACTTCTACCCAGGAATGCGATCGCGCTGACCCAGCCCGTTCAAAAGCAGATAAATGGTGTTTTCCCAGCAGTGGTTTTAAGGCAGACCTAATTAAGGCTTCATCTAAAGGGGCATAATAATAATGCCAACTGAAAGGCTGCGCGAATAAATTCGGTAACTCTTCAGTGTAGATAGTGTAGCGATATCGTCGGTAAATCGCGCTAAAACGAGCGTGCCAACTTTCACTTACACTGGCTGATGCCCTAATTAATACACCTGGGGGCAAGTAGCCATTGAGAACCTTTGCCCACCTGTGAGCAGGAATGAAACTTGCGGCTTGAAAATGAGCTACTTGAGCGGCAGCATGGACTCCAGAATCAGTTCGACCTGCTCCGTGGAGTGTCACATGATACCCTAGAACAGTTGCGATCGCTGTTTCTATCTCTTCTTGAACAGTTCGCTGTCCTTTTTGTCTTTGCCAGCCGTGAAAATGAGTACCTATATACTGAATGACTAAGGCTACTCGCTGAGTCTGATTTTGCTGGCGGCTTTCTAACATAGTTGTTTGTCAGTTGTCAGTTGTCAGTTGTCAATTGTCAGTTGTTTTCTTTACTACTGACCAATGACCAATGACTAATAACTAATAACTTTAAACTAGTTCAATAATCGCCATTTCCGCATGATCACCGCGACGGGGGACGGTATGCAAAATGCGAGTATAACCACCTTGACGGTTAGCATATCGAGTCGGAGCTTGCTCGAATAGGGCATGAACCAGGCTTGTGTCGTAGATATAGCCTAGTGCTTTTCGACGAGATGCTAAAGATCCATCTTTAGCCAGGGTAATCATTTTATCTACTTCACTGCGGACAACTTTAGCTCTGATTAAAGTTGTAGTAATTCGACCATGACGTACCAATTCTGTTGTCAAAGCTCTGAGAAGAGCTTTACGTTGATCCGCTGGTTTACTAAGTTTTTTGACTCGGCAACGATGACGCATAACAATGCACTAATGAAGTTTCATTTATGGGGTTTTGATTTAGCTAGGCTTAGAGCTTCTTTCTTGAGGTAAAGTAATACCTAGGCGACGCTGTAAAGCTTCCACTACTTCTTCCGCTGACTTTTGACCAAAGTTTTTGATTTCTAAAAGGTCTTCTTGGGTGTAATCCAATAAGTCAGCTACGGAATTTACTTGGGCGCGTTTTAGACAGTTATAAGCTCTCACAGATAACTGCAATTCTTCAATGGGAATTTGCGCGGTTGGGTCATCCGGCATATCCGAACTTGTGTCTGTTGGTTCTAAGGAGATATCTTTTAATGGGTTAAATAAATCTACCAAAATTCCAGCAGCAGATGATAGTGCTTCTTGAGGAGAAATACTACCATTAGTCCATACTTCCAAAAGAAGTCGATCTTTCAAAGAGCCATCGCCACGGGCTTCTTCAACACTATAGTTGACCTTTCGCACGGGCATAAACACTGAGTCAATTTGCAGAAAATCCAAAGATGTGGCTTCTTCTCTGCCTCGTTCTACAGTCCGGTAGCCTTTGCCTCGCTCAATCCGAAATTCCATTTCCAGTTTTCCGCCTTCAGCAATGGTGGCAATATACTGGGTCGGGTCAATCACTTCTACTTCACTAGGTAAATCGAAATGTGCCACAGTAACTGTTGCTGGTCCATGCACGAGTAAACGACCAATTTGGGGCTGGGAAGAATAACTCTTGAGAATGACATCCTTCATTCGCATGAGGATTTCCAGTACGTCTTCCCTTACCCCTGGAACTGTTGCAAACTCATGACTAACTTCAGCAATTCTCACTGCTGTCACTGATGTCCCTTCTAAGTTAGAAAGTAAAACCCGCCGCAATGCGTTGCCAACAGTGGTCCCTTGACCGCGCTCTAGGGGTTCTAGAACGAACTTACTGTAATAGCTCCGACTTTCCTCTGCATTAGACTCTACACATTCAATTTGAAACTGCGCCACGGAGTAGCCTCCCTCACTTCGTAAAGTCAAAAGTCAAAAGTCAAAAGTCAAAAGTCAACAGTCAACAGTCAAAAGTTGACAGTTAACTGTTAGATGAGAAAAGTTTAAACTCGACGGCGCTTGGGTGGACGGCAACCGTTGTGGGGAATTGGGGTAATATCCCGAATGAGTGTAATTTCTAATCCTGCACCTTGAAGCGCCCGAATTGCGGTTTCTCTACCTGCACCAGGTCCACTCACCATAACTTCGATTTGCCGCATTCCTTGGTCTGTGGCTCGTCTAGCCGCGCTTTCCGCAGCGGTTTGTGCGGCAAAGGGTGTTCCCTTTTTTGCCCCTTTAAATCCACTAGAACCAGCACTTGCCCAGGAGATCACATCTCCATTTTGATCGGTAATCGTGACAATGCTATTGTTGAAGGTAGACTGAATGTAGGCAACCCCATTGGGTACGTTCCGTTTCTGCTTTTTGCTCCCGGATTTTTTTGTTGGTTGTCTGGCCATATTTCTTTAGTGAATTTAAGGTACAACTTGCTAATTGCAGCAAGTTTAGAAAAATTATTTGCCAGGGGCTTTCTTCTTACCAGCCACTGTCTGTCTTCTACCACGTCTGGTTCTAGCGTTGGTACGGGTTCTTTGTCCACGCACTGGTAAGCCCATGCGGTGTCTCCGACCTCTGTAACAGCCAATATCAACTAAACGCTTGATATTTAGTCCTTCTAAACGGCGTAAATCTCCTTCAACTTGGTAGTTGCTTTCGATTTCTCCTCTGAGGGCTGCTACATCAGCATCGGACAGGTCTTTGACGCGGGTATCGGGGTTAACACCGGTCGCTGCGAGAATTTGATGTGATCTAGTTAAGCCAATTCCGTAAATGTATGTTAGACCGATTTCGACACGCTTATCGCGTGGAAGGTCTACGCCGGAAATCCGTGCCACAATGAATCTCTCCCTATTGTTTTCGTAGTTGCAGTTAGCAAAGTGCGGTAGTTTTCTTTTGTCCGATTAATTGTCGCGGATTTAACTTTGCTTTGATAGATAGCTTCTATCCTTGGCGTTGCTTGTGTTTGGGATTTTCACAAATCACCATGACGCGACCGCGACGCTTGATCACGCTGCACTTTTCACAAATTTTCTTAACTGAGGCTCTGACTTTCATGCCTTTTAAATTTGACTCCAAATAGTAAATTATAGCATTTCTAGAAGAAATATTTCAGTTATGGAACTAGAAAAAGACCAGTTGATTTATGTATGGTAAGATTCTCTGTTATTGATTTATTTCTTCCGCAGACGATAGGTGATTCTACCTTTGGTTAAGTCGTAGGGTGTTAATTCAACTTTGACGCGATCGCCAGGTAAAATCTTGATGTAATTACGGCGAATTTTCCCAGAAATGTGTGCTAGGACATTAAAGCCGTTATCTAAGTCAACACGAAACATTGCATTAGGCAACGATTCGGTGACAGTCCCTTCCATTTCGATTAGATCTTGCTTAGACAAGTTTTTTCCTCAACTCAACAATCTCCTATTGTCCTTGTATCATGGGCATCAAGAACACAATTAGAGAAAATATCAACAGTTTATTAATATATCTTAGCTAAAATTGACTTGCGCCCGCCGTGGAAGATAGGGGCGAGGTAATAAAGGCAAAGGAAAATTTGGTTTTTTCTTACTGCCGACATAGACCGCTACCCCTGAGTTTCTTTAAGCAGCTATGATATCTTTCAAATGAGTAAAAACTTCTTCTTGGGACTGATTACCGTTGACTGTGAGGAGTTTTTGGCGATCTGTAAAATAGTTAATTAAGGGTGCAGTTTCATCGCGGTAAACTTCCAAGCGCCGACGAATCACTTCTTCAGTATCATCTTTTCGTCCACGTCCTAGTAACCGGGTAATGACAGCTTCATCTGGGGCATCCAGATTGATGACCTTTTCACCACCCTGTCCTAGACTTGTCAGTAATTCTGCCAGAAACTCTGCCTGTGTAACTTTACGAGGAAAGCCGTCTAAAATCCAACCTGTTTTAGCATCTGGTTGTTGCAGACGTTCCTTAACCATATCTTCTACTAATGTGTCGGGGACTAATTCGCCTTTATCCATAAAACTTTGGGCTTGCATTCCCAAATTTGTTTTGTCTTGAATAGCTTGACGTAAAATGTCACCTGTAGAAATATGGGGAATCCCTAAAAATTCAGCCAAAGTTTTAGCTTGAGTTCCCTTACCAGCACCCGGTGGTCCCAAGAGGATTAATCGCGTCACTATTGTTTCACCATTCCTTCATAACGCTGAGAGATAACGTAAGTTTGGATTTGTTTAGCCGTATCAATTGCCACACCAACCAAAATCAACAAAGATGTTGCCCCCAAGCCCTTAAAGGTGGGAACTTTCAAAGCACTTTCTACGGCTGTAGGAATAATTGCCACCAAGCCTAAAAAGATAGCCCCTAAAAAAGTGAGGCGATTTGTTACCTTTTCGATATACTCACTGGTAGCTTTTCCAGGACGAATACCGGGGATACTAGAACCCATTTTTTTCAAATTCTGAGCCACATCTACTGGGTTGAGAATCAACGAAGAATAGAAGTAACTGAAGAAAACAATGGAAGTTAAGTAAACGAGGGCATATACCCAAGGTGCAGAACCACCAGGACTTAAATAGGTATTAACAATGTTTGCTAATTCGGGATTTTTAGTGAAATTTGCGACTAAAAGTGGCAAACTGAGGATTGCGGCTGCGAAAATAATTGGCATTACCCCGCCAGAATTAAGCCGTAAGGGCAAATAACTCCGCTGTTCTGCTAAAACCCTTCTGCCTACCTGACGACGGGCGGAAATAATAGGGATGCGACGCATTCCTTCCTGGACGAACACAATACCCACGATTGTGAACATAAAAACTAGTACCAGGACAATGACGCGCCCAACAATTTCCCTGCCACCAACCTGTACCAAGTCAATGGTATCGCCTAGAGATTTGGGTAAAGAAGCCACAATGTTGACAAAAATCAACAAAGATGCACCATTACCGATACCCCGTTCAGTAATCAGTTCTGATGCCCACATAACGAACATTGAACCAGCAGTTAGAGCGATCGCAGTTTCTGCGACAAATATTGGACCTGGGTTGAGAGCAAATTGTTGGAGGAATAATGCCGAAAACGCCACACTTTGAATAATTGCCCAAACTACAGTTACATAGCGGGTAATTTGTGATATTTTCCGCCGGCCTGCTTCCCCTTCGTTTTTCTGTAAATTTTCTAAAGATGGCAGAGCCGCAGTGAGCAATTGGATGATAATGGAGGCATTAATAAAGGGCAAAATCCCCAAAGCAAAGATCCCCAAAGTAGAGAGTCCCCGGCCGGAGAATATATCCAATAAACCGAAGATGGAATTGTTGCCAGATATAGCCTCAGCAAACTTAGGTCTATCAATTCCTGGAACAGGCAAAAATATCCCCAGGCGAACCAAAATTAAAATACCGACAGTGACAAGCAGCCTACCTCTCAGTCCGGCTGCTTGCGCCATCTGCATAAAAGTTTCTTGAGCCGTTGGGGCTTTGTCTCGACTGATCATAGAGTTTTACCTTTCAAGTCCTAACTATGATTTACGTGATTTATATGATGAAGATGATTAAGGTATCTTGTGAACAATAACCTCTTCCCCCCAATCACGAGGTTATCGGCAGTCCTTACCCCTCATCTTTTATACAGTTTCACAACTTCCACCGGCAGCTTCAATTTTGATTCGAGCTTGGCCTGTGAAAGCAGCAGCTTTTACCTGAAGAGGAACATTCAATTCCCCATTACCCAAAATTTTCAATTCACCTTTAACAGTGGTTAAGATACCTGCCGCTTTCAAGGATTCCAATGTTACTTCTGAGTTAGCAGGTAAGTTAGCTAACTTCTCTACATTAATCGTAGTGTATATTCTCCGGTTAATGAGGGGAAAGCCCTTGAGTTTAGGTATCCGGCGGTACAATGGCTGTTGACCACCTTCAAAACCTGGTCTTGTGCCACTACCAGAACGGGATTTTTGACCCCGCATCCCTAGACCAGCACTAGCACCCTGTCCAGCAGAAATACCTCTACCTACACGCTTACGGCGTTTTTTAGAGCCTTTTTGGGGCTTAACATCATTAAGTCTCATTTTGGTTTGTGATTTTAGATTTTAGATTTTGGATTTTAGATTGAGAATCTGATACAAAGAGTGACTAAATATAGAGTTTCTCAATGGCGATACCGCGATCTTCAGCAACTTCACTTAATGTCCGCAGGGTAGATAGAGCGTTAACTGCGGCTCTGGCGTTGTTCAAAGGGTTATTTGAACCTAGTTGTTTAGCAAGGATGTTACGTATTCCTGCTAACTCTAATACAGTCCGTACAGCACCCCCAGCAATTACCCCTGTACCTGGTGCGGCTGGACGCATCATCACTTTAGCTCCGCCACCGATGCCATCAATGGGGTGAGGAATGGAATTAGATTTGGTGATAGGAATGTCAATTAGATGTTTTTTGCCATCAGCGACACCTTTTTTAACTGCACCAATTACATCTGATGCCTTACCAACTCCAACTCCGACTTGTCCACGTTCATTACCGACGACGACAATGGCACGAAAGCTAAGTTTTTTACCACCTTTGACGACTTTACTCACCCGGCGAATTTGAATAACTCGCTCTTGCCAGGTGGTTTCTTCTTTTTTTGTACGGCTTGCTTTACGACGACCGGTTACCATAATCAATGCTCTCTTTTAGTTGTCAGTTGTCAGTTGTCAGTTGTCAGTTGCTACTGACTACTGACGGACTTAGAAATCTAGACCAGCTTCGCGTGCCGCCTCAGCCAGTGCTTTAATGCGACCATGATAGAGGTTGCCACCCCGGTCAAAAACGACTTTAGTGATGCCTTTTTCTAGGGCGCGTACAGCTACCAATTTACCAACCTGTACTGATGCGTCACAGTTAGCACCAGAAGCTATGTTAGATTTTAATTCTGGTTCTACGGTTGATGCGGCAACTATAGTTTCTTGCTTGGTATCATCAATTACTTGAGCATAAATATGCTCATTGGATCGAAATATAGCCAAGCGTGGACGTTCGGTCGAACCGTTAACTTTGCCACGAACGCGGCGATGACGACGTTGTTTTGACTCTTTGCGTGTAAGTTTCATGTTTACTTCTTACCACCCTTACCAGTCTTACCAGCTTTGCGTCTGACCACTTCACCTGCATAGCGAATACCTTTGCCTTTGTAAGGTTCAGGCGGACGGACTGCACGAATTTTAGCTGCTGTGTTACCGACAATTTCTTTGTCATAGCCGCTAACTATGACATTAGTAGTACCTTCTACAGCAAATTGAATTCCTTCCGGTGGTTCAATTTGCACTTTATGGCTAAAGCCCATATTTAAGATGAGGTTACGGCCTTCAAGTTGGGCGCGATAACCAACCCCTTGGATTTCTAAGCGACGTTGAAAACCCTGGGATACTCCCTCCACCATATTGGCCACCAAGGTGCGGCTCAGACCGTGCATTTGTCTGGAGGTGCGGGTTTCATCACGACGAGTAACTAGCAATGTTTCTCCATCTAAGGAGAGTATGACATTGTTAGGTAGTTGACGGGAAAGTTCACCTTTAGGACCTTTAACCACTACTTTGACACCATCAATCGCCACTTGCACTTTGGCGGGAATGGTAATTGGACGTTTACCAATACGAGACATGATTTTTTGTTCTTTGTCAGTTGTTTTTTGTCAGTTGTCAGTTGTTCGTTGTTTTGCCACTGACCAATGACCAATGACGACTACCAAACGTGGCAAAGCACTTCACCGCCTAGATTTTGGCGGCGTGCTTCGCGGTCAGTCATAATCCCACTGGATGTAGAAATAATGGCAATACCGATACCGCCTAGCACTCTTGGTAATTCTTTTCTGTTGGAGTAAACACGCAAACCTGGTTTACTCACTCGTTTTAGGGCAGTGATTAGGGGTTGGCGATTTTTACCTTTGTATTTCAGGGAAATAACCAGGTTCCGCTTAATTCCTTCTCCTGCTTCTTCAACTTCCGCAATGAAGCCTTCTTCTCGCAGTACCTTGGCAATACTACGAGTCATCTTTGTAGCTGGTACTTGCGTAGTTTGATGCCTTGCCATATTGGCATTGCGGATGCGCGTCAGCATATCTGCAATTGTGTCGTTAGCCGCCATCGTTCCCTCTTTAGATGAACTTATTGATCGCGAAAGGGCATTCCCATTTCCTTAAGTAAGGCGCGGCCCTCTTCGTCGGTTTTTGCCGTGGTGATAATAGAAATATCTAAACCCCGGACTTGATCGATTTTGTCATATTCCACTTCTGGAAAAATTAGCTGTTCGCGCACGCCCAGAGTGTAGTTACCACGGCCGTCAAAGCTTTTGGAGCTGACACCGCGAAAGTCTCTGATTCTGGGTAGTGTCAGGTTAATCAGACGATCTAAGAAGGCGTACATCCGTTCGCCTCTGAGTGTCACCATAATCCCGACGGGCATACCTTGACGAATTTTAAAGCCGGCGATCGCTTTCTTGGCCCGTGTTACCACAGGTTTTTGTCCAGTAATCAGGGCTATTTCGCTGATGGATGCCTCTAGTGATTTAGCGTTTTGAGCAGCTTCTCCCAAACCTCTGTTGATAGTTACCTTAATCACCTTCGGCACTTGATGCACGTTGGTATATTGAAACTGGTTAATCAATTTGGGAGTAATTGTCTCTTGATATACGGTTTTGAGTCGTGTGATGGCCATAGTGTTTGTCCTGTTATTCCCTGGTCTTGGTCAGGGAAAGTTCTTTGTCAGTTGTCAGTTGTCAATTGTCAGTTGTTTTTTTACTAATGACTAATGACTAATAACTATTTATCAAGAATCTCACCTGTTTTTTTGAGCATTCTCACTTTCTTGCCTTCGGCGGTGAAAGTGTAGCAGACGCGACTAGCAACGTTTTGCTTGGTGGAATAGAGCATCACATTGGAGCTATGAATGGGGTACTCCTGGGTGACTATTTGCCCTGATTCGCCTTCCTGCTGGGGTTTGACGTGCTTGGTTTTAAAGTTGACACCCTTGACAAGAACTTTGCTCAGTTGTGGCAGTGCTTTAATCACTTCCCCAACTTTACCTTTATCTTTGCCAGCGATGACTTGCACGGTATCACCAGTTTTGACGTGCATTTTATGAAAAACTTTGGGTTGTGGGCGCTTTGCCATTACAGCACCTCCGGAGCCAGAGAAACAATTTTAGTAAAGTTTTTGTCGCGCAGTTCTCGAGCTACGGGTCCAAATACCCGTGTACCTCTAGGATTACCTTCTTTGTTGATAATCACTGCGGCATTATCGTCGAAGCGGATAGCCATTCCACTATCACGAGTAATAGCTTTACGGGTCCGCACAATTACGGCTTCCACAACATCAGACTTTTTGACAGCCATGTTAGGTGAAGACTCTTTGACAACGGCGATAATTCTATCGCCTACGCCACCATAACGGCGGTTACCTGCACCTAATACGCGGATGCACATTAGTTTTTTAGCACCGCTATTATCTGCGACATTCAGATAAGATTGGGGTTGAATCACAACTGGTCTCTCTTTTGGGGTCGTTGTAAGTTAATACAACTGTTTACTATGTAGCTTTGGTGTTCAGAATTTCTGTAACTTGCCAACGCTTGGTTTTGCTCAAGGGTCTGGTTTCTTGAATCCGCACGCGATCGCCTGTTTTACAGGTATTCTCTTCGTCGTGAACTTTATAGCGGCGGGTTTGAACTACGATTTTGCCGTACTTGGGGTGAGGAGCGCGGTTTTCTATGGCTACTACCACAGTTTTTTGCATTTTATCGCTCACTACCAAGCCAACTCGTTCTTTAACTGCCATAATTTCCTACTTTTGCTCTTGGTCTGAAAGACTTGCCGCCCGTTTCCGTTCTCCTTCTACTGTTAGCAGTTGGGAAAGGCGATGGCGTGCGTGTTTGAACTGGTGAGGCTTTTCTAGTTGTCTTGTGGCTTTTTGCAAGCGCAACTGGAACAATTGTCTTTTCACGGCGACAATTTCCTCGGCCAGTCTTTCGTCATTTAATTCTCTAGCTTCCGCAATCTTGGGAAGAGGCATAACCTACTCCTGCTCCTGTGGTTGAGAGCGCACAATAAATTTGGTCTTAATTGGTAACTTAGCGTCAGCCAATCGCATTGCTTCGCGGGCAATTTCTTCAGCAACGCCGTCAATTTCAAACATGATCCGGCCTGGTTTGACTACGGCTACCCAAAACTCCGGGTTACCTTTACCAGAACCCATCCGGGTTTCAGCAGGACGCATGGTGATTGGTTTATCAGGGAAAATCCGAATCCAGATTTTACCACCCCGGCGAATATACCGAGTCATTGCCCGACGGGAAGACTCGATTTGCCGTGAGGTAATCCAAGATGGTTCTTGGGCTTGGAGTCCAAAATCCCCAAAGTTGAGGGTACTGCCACGGCTGGCAAGACCTTCCATGCGTCCGCGTTGTTGTTTGCGGAATTTAGTTCTTCTAGGACTTAACATGATTAGTCATTAGTCGTTGGTCATTAGTCGTTGGTCATTAGCCATTAGTTATGGACTAGTGACTAGGATTCATTGGAGCGGTCTTCAAACTGTTGACGACGACGTTGTTGTTGTCGGCGACGGGGTTCGCGTTCACGGTCACGATCGCCACGGTCACGGTCACGTTCTCTGGCGGGTTGAGCAGGAGCTTGTTCCTGACCAGGAATAATTTCTCCTTTAAATACCCAAACTTTAATGCCGAGAATCCCGTAAATTGTCTTGGCTGTGCAGCCAGAATAGTCAATGTCAGCGCGTAAGGTGTGGAGAGGAACTCGACCTTCACGAGTCCACTCAGAGCGGGCAATTTCTGCACCGTTGAGCCGACCACCGACTTGAACTTTGATTCCTTGGACACCTGCTCTTTGAGCGCGTTGAATTGCTTGACGCACAACTCGGCGGAAGGAAACCCGACGTTCTAATTGTTGAGCAATGTATTCGGCAATCAGGTAAGCATCCGCATCAACTCGTTGGACTTCAACAACGTTAATGCGAATTTGGCGATTACCACCCAAAGCTCCTTGTAGTCCAAGACGTAATGATTCAATACCCTGACCACCCCGACCTACAACCACACCTGGTCTAGCAGTCCGTACTTCTAGGTCAATCTGATCCGCTTTGCGCTCGATTCTCACTTCGGAAATACCGGCGTTATTTTGAGCGTATCTACCTAGTTTTTGTTCGATGTATTGGCGGAGTTTGTAGTCTTCCTGTAGAAGTTCTGGATAACGGTCAGGTTCTGCAAACCAACGGGATTGGTGTTCTTGAGTTATACCCAGTCGAAAGCCGACTGGATGAATTTTCTGTCCCACAAAAGCTTCCTCTAAAATTTCTTACTGTACGCAATTTTTTTGTGCCTGTATGCCTGTTTACTCAGCAGTAGCGCCGGCGGAAACAGCAACAGTGATATGACACGTTGGTTTGCGAATTTGGTAAGCTCGACCTTGCGCTCTGGGTTGAAACCGTTTTAGCACAGGTCCTTGGTCAGCATAGGCTTGACTAATCACCAAACTGGCTCTGTCCAAACCAGCATTATGCTCTGCGTTGGCTGCGGCACTTCTGAGAACCTTTAAGATGGGTTCACAAGCACCATAGGGCATAAATTCGAGAATGATTAGTGCTTCTCTGTATGAACGCCCGCGGATTTGATCAAGTACACGGCGCACTTTATAGGGAGAAATGCGTATGTAACGGGCGATCGCCTTAACTTCAGTAGTGTCAGTTGCCATTTTCATAACTTACTCTATGTGTGTCAGTTGTCTATTGTCAGCGGTTGTCAGTTGCAAGAGGACTAAATGACCACTGACTACTGACTAATTAATGACTATCTCCCTGATTTTTTGTCACTTTTGCCATGACCTCTGTAGGTACGGGTAGGAGCAAATTCTCCTAACTTATGTCCTACCATTTGTTCATTGACAAATACGGGAACGTGCTGCCGTCCATTATGAACAGCGATAGTATGACCTACCATCAAGGGCAAAATGGTCGAAGCTCTCGACCAAGTTTTAACCACTTGTTTTTCATCTTTTGCGTTTAACTTCTCAATTTTCTTGAGCAGATGGTCAGCAACAAAAGGACCTTTTTTTAAAGAACGACCCATAGTTCAATTTTGGATTTTGGATTTTGGATTTTGAATTTCTTAATTTTGGATTTTGGATAATTAAGCTGTCTTAATATTAGGCTTCAAAAACTTTGAACGCTTAAGAATAGACTTAATCTAAAATCCAAAATTTAAAATCTAAAATTCTAAGACTGACGGCCACCACGACCCCGTTTAGATGATTTGCGGCGACGACGAATGATCAACTTAGTGCTGGCTTTCTTGCGTTTGCGTGTCTTCGCCCCTAACGTAGGTTTACCCCAAGGTGTTACAGGACCGGATCTACCGATAGGCGCTCTACCTTCACCACCACCATGTGGGTGATCCACTGGGTTCATGGCACTACCTCTAACCTTGGGACGACGGCCTTTCCAGCGATTCCGTCCAGCTTTACCAGCACTGAGGTTTCTTGCGTCTGTATTACCTACTTGTCCAATGGTGGCGTAGCAATCACGCCGAATCAACCGGACTTCACCGGAAGGTAACTTCAATGTCACATAGTTGCCTTCTTTTGCCACAACTTGTGCTACTGCACCAGCAGCACGGACAATTTGACCACCTTTACCTGGGGTCATTTCGACGTTGTGAACACCAGTACCCAAGGGAATATTCGATAAAGGTAAGGCATTACCATCTTCGATGGGCGACTCAGGGCCAGCAATGATCTTTGTGCCTACAGTCATGCCATTGGGCTGCAAGATGTAACGTTTTTCGCCATCTTCATACAACAACAAAGCGATCCGCGCATTCCGGTTAGGATCGTATTCAATGGCTGTAACTGTAGCTGGGATATTCCGCTTATCTCGCTTAAAGTCAATAATGCGGTAAAGTTGTTTGTGTCCGCCACCCCGACGACGGCTGGTTATCCGCCCTTGATTGTTCCGACCTTTGGGACGATGAACTGATTCAGTTAATGATTTTTCTGGCTCAGTTTTCGTAATTTCGGCAAAGTCAGAGATGATTACTTGGCGAGTACTGGGGGTATAAGGGCGATAAGAACGAGTACCCATAGTTCAGTTTTGGAGTTTTGATTTTTGATTTTGGAGTCAGAATTTTTTGATTTTAATTTCCGATTTTTAATTGTTGTTTGGCATTTTCTTGATTTATTAGCCCAATCTCAAATCTAAAAATTCAAAATCTCAAATTTTTAGACTTCTGGGAAGAGAACTTTTCTGATTTTTTCTTCGTCCCCAGGAGCAACAGTGACAATAGCCCGCTTGTATTGGGGTTTGTATCCAATAAATCTACCTACCCGTTTTTGTTTGCGGGGTGGGTTAGCGGTATTGATTTTGACGACCTTAACTGCAAATAGGTCTTCAATTGCGGCTCTAATTTGTGGTTTGGTGGCTTTAGGAATTACTTCAAATGTGTATTTGTTTTGTTCCATGAGCATGGTCGCTTTTTCGGTGAGAATGGGGCGACGCACTAAATCGGGTAGATCACGGGTGGCAACTACTTTAGGCACTGTAGACCTCCTGGATCTTCTCTAGGGTTGATGATGTGACGATAATTTTGTCAGCATGGAGCAAATCGTAAACGTTTAACTGGTCAGCAGGAATCAGTTTTAAGTTTTCGATGTTCCGGGCTGATAAAAGCACGTTTTCTGGGATTTCAGACAAAATCAATAGTGCTTTTTGTTCTGGTGCAGCGCCCCATCTAGCTAATGCTGCTACGAGATCCTTGGTTTTAGGACGCTGTAATTCATTGCTAAATTCTTCAACAACAATTAGATCGTCAGCACGACTAATAAAGGCTGTTCGCAATGCCAATCGGCGTTCCTTGCGGTTCATTTTTAGGTCAAAATCTCTGGGTTTTGGTCCAAAGATCACACCGCCTCCACGCCACAATGGTGAACGGATAGAACCAGCCCGGGCGCGACCTGTGCCTTTTTGCCGCCAAGGTTTACGACCACCACCACGAACTTCTGCACGAGTTTTGGTGCTGGCAGTTCCCTGGCGAGAATTGGTCATTTGTCTGACTAGGGCGCGGTGTACGATATGCGCCGCTGTTGTTTCTTTGGCAACTCGTAAGTCGAAGTTTGTTTCTCCAACTTGCTCTCCTTGCCAATTTTTAATTACACTCTGTACCATCTTTGTGTCCTTTGTCAGTTGTCAGTTGTCTTTTGTCAGTTGTCTTTTGTCAGTTGTCTTTTTTTGCTCCTAACTAATGACTACTAACCAATGACTAAATGACTATTTTTTACCAACTATAGTTGCAGGAACGACGCTGACTAAGGCTCCTGGTTTGCCAGGAATAGCTCCTTTAATCAGGATTAAGTTGCGTTCTGCATCTACTCGTACTACTGTCAATTTGCGAATTGTGACACGAGTACCGCCTAAACGTCCTGCCATCCTTTTCCCGGGATAAACACGACCTGGGGTTGTACCAGCACCGATAGAACCTGGCGCTCTATGGTTTTTGGAACCGTGTGACATGGGACCGCGACCAAAGTTGTTCCGCTTTTGGTTGCCGGCAAAACCGCGACCAATACTCGTACCAACTACATCTACGATTTCACCTGCACTAAAAATATCTGCTTTAATTTCTTGACCTAAAGCATAATCACCAGCGCTATCGGTGCGATATTCACTCAGATGACGGACTGCTGGAGCGGATGATTTAGCCAAATGTCCCAACAGTGGTTTGTTCAGTGCCTTGGGTTTGACTTCGCCATAACCAACTTGAATGGCAGAGTAACCGTCGGTCTGTTTCGTTTTAACTTGCGTAACGGTGCATGGACCGGCTTTGACGACGGTAACAGGAATGGAGACTCCTGCTTCATCAAAGATTTGGGTCATGCCCAGTTTGGTGCCGAGAATACCTACAGACACAGTTACTGGTTCTCCTTTCGTTTTATTTTTTTGGGCTAAACCTGGAAGTCGAATGGGGACTGGTTTTGCTACTGTCGCTTGAGTGTAAACTTTACCTCTAAAATTTGGACTGGCGTTAGACAGTGCAAATTCTTGGCGACGCAACAGTTTTTGTCCCTTTTGTTTTAGTGAATTTGTTTATTTTCACTTACTCAATCACAATAACAGGAATAACTGCCTACTCTATTGAGAAGGGATTACTTCTGGAATTCAATGCGAGGCTTGATGGCTTTGCGCTGTGTGCAGCAATGCTTTCGTCCAAGCAGTTGCTTTGGCACTCTACCGTTGTAGCCGGACTTAAGTGGTTATTGACCCTCAGTATCCTTTTCCTCAGTCCTAACATCATGCCATGAAACCAACATTATTGCTGAGGAACTACTTATTTTCATGCCCTAAACTACTGTTTAAGGTTTTGCCTAATTTTTTTTAGGATTTACGGGAGTGATTTGGTGTGGGAGCTTAAATATGACTTTGGCTCTTTATTTGACCTGAAAGCTTTTTTAGTTTAGCAGTCTCTTATGAAGTGAGCCAGTTTTATTCTTTTGGGGAAACTAACTAGAAACTCAGATGCTAGGACTAACTAGGAAGTCTAAATAAGAAAGATGGCTATCTAATTATACTATTCGGTCACAATCTAATAATATAAACTATTCTTTAATTTTTGTCTAGTGTTTTTTTGCTTTGTTATGGGATGCTGAGATGTGGGTAGGGAAAATCACCCATGTTCCGGCTGTGAATTTTCAAAATTGTTGAAAATATGCAGGTTCATTTAACTTAATCTACCACTAGAGAGTGAATAATAGAGATATCTAAGTGGGATAGGAAGAAAATATATGGCACTAATTACCACTGGCAACGGTTTCATCCGCAATTTGGAGAAATTTGGGGCGTTGGGTGTTTATGTTCCTCTGGAAGGGGGCTATGAAGGTCGGTATCTGCGCCGATTACGGGCGGCTGGCTATGTTGGCCTCCATATTACTGCAAGAGGACTGGGTGATGTGGCTGCGTATCTGACGCAAGTTCATGGTGTCAGACCACCACATTTAGGCAAAAGAAGCAATAGTAGTGGTGCGGCTGTGGGTGATGTATATTATTTACCACCAATGATCAGTTCCCATTTGGCACAATTACCTCCTAAGTCGAAGGGGTTGGTGTTGTGGATTATGGAGGGATATATTCTTTCTGATCAGGAAGTTGAGTATTTGATGGATTTGCCTAAGTTAGAACCAAGGGTTAAAGTGGTAATTGAGAGAGGTGGCGATCGCACTTTCCGCTGGACACCTTTGGAAAAGACACTGTTAGCTAGTTAGGTAAATTACCAGGGTGAAGAAGCCCAGAGTAACACCAGGGTGGGGAAACCCCATTAGGGTGGGGAAACCCCATTAGGG
>NZ_JADEVZ010000071.1 GCF_015207875.1 Dolichospermum sp. LEGE 00240 | reverse complement strand
ATTAATAATAAACTCAAATTAATCAAAAGACTTGGATATGGATTTCGCAACTTTAGTAATTTTAGATTACGTAGTTTATTAAACTGGCACTTTAGTATTAATTCTCCATAAAAGGGACGCAAGAGCCAGTTTTATTTGCAGATTCTCTTTTTACCCATTGCCAAACCTGCTTTTCTTGCTTTTTATCAGTATAAATAATTAAATGTTCTTGACTATAACTTGTAACTTCCGTATCAATCTTTTTCCTGATTTTAGCATTAGGTAAAATACCATTATCAGACACACAATGATAAACCATCATTCCGCGTTTTTGGGCAGCAGCTTCTATAGTATAATTTTCCTCATCTACAGCTAAATAAAGAGGAGAACCATCTGCATAATCCCAACCCAACTCTTCAATAAATAAAGATGTAAAATCAGATGATTGGAGATATGTTTTAACTTGACTGCGATTGAACTTCATAAAATGCACTCCTGGTATATGCAAAATAGTCGGTTTTAACCGACTTTAGCTATAAGACAGGGAATTTATTCCCTGGATTTCTGGATTTCTGGATTTCTATTAACCTAAATAATCAATATCTAACAATTGTTCAAGAGTATAAGGACATTCTGCGGGAAAATCAACTTTAAACTTAGTTTTTATCTGCACATATTTCAAAGCCCGATTATAAATATTATCCATCTCATTAGCTAGATAATTACGTAAATTCGTTGTTAATCTATCCTCAAGTTGATAACGGAAACCTAAAATTTCCGACTGCCAATGATAATAATTTCTTTCAGATTCCTCTGTCCAAAATTGTAGTAATAAAAGATGTCTAATTACTTGTTCTAATAGACTTTTAACTGCATTTTTCTTTTCACTTCCCAAGTCTTGCAACTCCTGAATTAAATTCTCTAAATCCACCTCATCAAAACGACCTTGTTTCAATAAATCAATAGTTGCTAATAACCATAAATAATCATCAGTTGCATAGAGTTGCTGTAAATTAGTCAAAACATTCATATTTTTACCTCCTAACTTCTTTAATTGTTTTTTTAACTCAATTAGGTAAATAATCAATATCTAACAATTGTTCCAGCGAATAAGGACATTCTGCGGGAAAATTAACTTTAAATTTAGTTTTGATCTGCACATATTTCAAAGCATCAGCATAAAGATTTAGCATTTCTTTAGCTAAATGATTACGCAAATTACCAGTTAAACGTCGTTTAAGTTGGTTTCTAAAACTGACGATTTCAGCTTGCCAATGATAACGATTTGTTTCATTTTCTTCTATCCAATATTGCAATAATAATAAATGTCTAATAACTTGTTCTAAAAGACTTTCAACCGCATTTTTCTTTTCACTTCCCAAATCTTCCAACTCCTCAATTAAATTCTCTAAATCCACCTCATTAAAACGACCTTGTTTCAATAAATTAATAGTTTCTAATAACCATAAATAATCATCTGTTTCATAGAGTTGCTGTAAATTAGTCAAAACATTCATATTTTTACCTCCTAATTTATTTATTTAATTATTTCTCTAACTCAGTTACAGCGATTTCCAATCATATAAGGTACATCTTAGCCCCCTCATCGCACCCCCCTCAATCCCCCCGCAGCGGGGGGAAGAAAAGGATAAGCTTTTGATACTGGAGGGGGTTGGGGGTGGAGTTCTTGTTCCGGGTTTGATGACAATTTGCTGTAGGTAAATAATCAATATCTAACAATTGTTCCAGCGAATAAGGACATTGTTCTTTCTCTGACTCTAAAATAACACACATATAAATAAAGATCCCCGACTTCTCTAAGAAGTCGGGGATCTGATTCGATCTGATTCTACCAATTACGAACAACTTAAAAACTCTTTGACTATTGCTAAATAAGTTTCTGAGTCTTCCAACATCGGAAAATGCGCCGTATTGGGAATAATATGTAATTGAACCTGATCACTTAACGCCGCTGCCGTTTTCCCCAATTCAGCCGGAATAATAATGTCATGTTCCCCAGCAATTAGCAAAGTTGGTATAGTTAATTTTGCAAATTCTTCCGGCATTGTTTCCGCTTGTTCTTTACTCACAGAAGTATAAATAGTCCCTAAAGCAGCTTCATAATGGGCATTAACAAAATCTTCCAAAAAAGCCTGACTTTCGGCTTTAGGAATAGGACGATGTAAAAATCTGGCCATAAACATTTTATCAGCCAAAGGAATTTTACTTAACCACTGCGGGCGGAATTTCACCACATAACCACCAAATTTATGAAAAGCCGAAAAAGCCTTTTCATCATATTCAAAAATACCGCTACAAGTTAAAATTCCCTTGGCAACTTTTTCGGGATAACGATTAAAAAATAAAGTGGCAATAGAAGCACCCATAGAATGGGCATTAACATAAACACGATCAAGATTTAACTCATTTAATAAAACCGCCAAATCCTCTGCGTATTCTGTTAATTCATAACTTAAATTCCCGTTATTTTGGGGTTGACATTGAGAACGTCCAAAACCCCGTAAATCATATAATAAACAATCAAAATTATCTAATAAAGCCTCAGCCGTACTTTGCCAATATCTCGCTGAACCAGCCCAACCATGCAAAAAAACCATCACCGGTTTCATAACATTTGATGGTTTTTTCATCCACTCGTAATAATGGTCTACACCCCGAACATTTATATAAGTCATTGCAAGAATTAAAAATTAAAAACTAACAATTGACAATTGACAATTGGCAATTAACAACTGACAACTGACAATTGACAACTGACAATTAAGCCGACTCTGGTTTAGGTAAAGAAGAAGGATGTACTATCAATTCAGCAGTAGAACGTTTTTCCACCATTTCCTTAGTAATAGTACAGCGAGTCACATCCTTGCGAGAGGGTAACTCATACATGACATCCAGCATCAACTCTTCGACAATACCCCGTAAAGCCCGCGCTCCAGTTTTGCGCCGATAAGCCTCTTGAGCGATCGCTTTCAAAGCATCTGTTTTAAAATCTAACTGGACATTATCCATATTCAGCAGTTTTTGGTACTGTTTCACCAAAGCACTCTGTGGTTCAGTCAGAATTGCCATCAGCGCCTCCTCATCCAAAGGATCAACCACAGCCACCATCGGAATCCGCCCAATAAACTCAGGAATCATACCAAATTTTACCAAATCATCTGGTTGCAGATGACGTAACGTATCAGCAGCCCGTTTTTCCTTAGTTTGCACATCTCCTGGTTGGACAAAGCCGATTGACTTTTTGCCCACTCTCTGATCTACAACTTTTTCCAAACCGACAAACGCCCCGCCACAGACAAACAAAATATTGCTCGTATCAATTTGGATACAATCTTGATATGGGTGCTTACGTCCGCCCTGGGGTGGAACATTGGCAATAGTCCCCTCCAGCATTTTTAGCAAAGCCTGTTGTACCCCTTCCCCAGAAACATCTCTAGTAATTGAGGGATTCTCACTCTTGCGGGCGATTTTATCAATTTCATCAATGTAGATAATCCCCCGTTGAGCCTCCTCCACATCCAAATCCGCCACCTGCAACAGACGCAACAGGATATTTTCTACATCTTCCCCCACATACCCTGCTTCCGTCAGGGTTGTAGCATCAGCAACAGCAAAAGGAACATCGAGAATTTTCGCTAGAGTCTGTGCCAAGAGAGTCTTACCGCAACCAGTCGGTCCAATGAGTAAAATATTGGACTTTTGTAATTCGATCGCATCATCTGCTCCAGCTTTCGTATTACCCTTAGACTGAAGAATCGCTAATCGTTTGTAATGATTGTAAACAGCCACAGATAACACCTTTTTGGCTTCATCTTGACCGATAACGTGTTCGTCTAAATAATTTTTAATCTCTCTCGGTTTAGGAATTTGATTAAACGAGAGATTAGACGAACTGGTACGACGTTTTTCCGTTGGTTCTGACTTTTGCGCCGGTTGTGACGCAGCCGCAGCACTAGTATCCAACAATTCCTCATCGAGGATTTCATTACACAAGTCAACGCATTCATCGCAGATGTAGACTCCCGGCCCTGCGATTAATTTACGTACCTGCTCTTGAGACTTGCCACAAAATGAACATTTTAAATGGGAGTCGTACTTAGACATATCAGCCTCTTATTTCAGAATGATGACGATTTACCCTGCTGTGGGAAGATTTTGTCTAGAAATGACCTGATCGATCAAACCATAATTCTTCGCCTCTTCTGCTGACATGAAAAAGTCGCGCTCGGTATCAGCCTCAATTCTCTCCAAGGGTTGGCCAGTATGCTTGGCCATTAGTTGATTTAATTCGCCCTTAATGTAAAGAATTTCTCGCGCTTGAATTTCAATGTCAATGGCTTGTCCTTGAGCGCCACCCAGGGGTTGGTGAATCATAATCCGGGAGTCAGGTAAAGACATCCGCTTTCCAGCAGTTCCAGATGTTAATAAAAATGCCCCCATGCTCGCTGCCAGTCCAAAACAGATAGTTACAACATCGGGACGTATTTGTTGAATTGTATCATAGATTGCCATACCCGCGTAGACAGAGCCACCAGGAGAATTAATGTACAATTGAATATCTTTTTCCGCGTCTTCAGAATCGAGAAAAAGTAATTGGGCAACAATAGAATTAGCTACAACATCATCTATGGGAGTTCCCAAAAAAATAATCCGCTCGCGCAGTAAGCGGGAGTAGATATCAAATGCCCTTTCTCCCATCCCCGACTGTTCTACCACCATTGGCACAATATTACTAGGGCTGCTAGAAGTGCCACTAGTACCAATAGGACTCAAGCTGGTGATTGGATAATTTCCCGACTGCGATACAAGCATACTAGAATATTTAAAAATAAATGGCATGAAATTGTGAACTGTTAACCATTATGCCTTATATGGCAGAATTCAGGAGTCAGGAGTCAGGAGTAAAAGAACTTGTGCCTCTTGCCTCTTTACTGTCACCTGTCACCTGTCACCTGTCACCTATCCTGTTACTCAGGATTACTGGTTTCTGCTTCCTGAACTGCTTCAGTGCTTTCGGTTGCTTCCGCCGCACTTAGAGAACCTTCAGGGACTAATTCCACAGATGAACGTTCTAGCAACCAATCAACGATTTTTTTGGTTAAAAGTTCTTCTTTAACCACTGCACGCAATCTATTTTCATCCAAATCTTGATCAGCATATTCTGCCATCAATAGGGCGACTCTAGCTTGCACTTCTTCCTTTGCCACTTCAATAGATTCACGTTTACCAATTTCTTGTAAAGATAGATTCCGTTTCAGACGTTCTATAGCTTCAGGTTTGGAGCGATCGCGTAATTGAGGAATAATTTCTTGAGTGAATAGCTTTTTGACATCTATTCCTTGCTCGGCTAACTTCATAGCCGTCTGCGACAGCATAGCATCAATTTCTTGATCAATCAGTGTTGTCGGCAAATCTATTTCCACATGATTGAGTAGTTCTTTGACTAACGCTTCTTGCTGATTGTCCTTGGTTTTATCGGCTGCTTCTTTTTGATACCGTTCTTCTAAGGATGCCCGTAATTCGGCTAAGGTCTCGAAGTCGCTGACTGATTGGGCAAAATCATCATCCAATTCTGGCAGTTCTTTGGTTTTAATTTCTTTGAGGGTAATAGTAAACAGGGCCGCCTTACCAGACAATTCTTCGTTACCATAAGGATCTGGGAATTGAGCAGATACTTCTTTGGTTTCCCCAGGGTTCATGCCCACTATACCCAAGACAAAACCGGGAATGAACTTATCCTCTTGTAACTCAACTTGAAAATCAGTTCCTTCTCCACCGGGAATTGGTTTGGGTTCACTATCAGGATCATCCCCTTCAGTTTTGGCAATTACACCCTTAAAGTCAATTACTGCCATATCACCGATTTGGGTGGCACGTCCTTCCACGGGGACTAAAGTTGCTGATTTTTCTCTTTGAGCTTCAATAACTGTATCTACTTGGGTAGAATCGTACTTGATTTCCTCCGCTTTAACTTCTAAACCAGTGTATTGGTTTAACTTGACTTCTGGGAAGACATCCACAGAAGCGGTAAAAGTCAGGGGTTTTCCTGGTTCATAATTGACAATTAAATCATCAAAGGAAGAACTTAATTGGGGCTGACCAAGAGCGCTAATCGCTTCTTGTTTAATTGCTTGGTCAATGCCTTCTTGCAGCATTTCTTCTAGGGCGGTTGCCTTGACGCGAACCTGACCAATACGTTGTATTAATATTTGCCGGGGTACTTTGCCTTTGCGAAACCCAGGAATATTGATGGTACTAGTTAATTTTCTAATAGCTTGCTCGTATTTTTGTTTGGTAATTTCCGGTGTAATTTCTATTTCTAAACCAATTTGACTGGCGGGAAGTTTTTCCTGGGTAACTTTCATGCGTTGTTTCTATTTTTCTGGTATTTTAATCTGCTATCTAAATACTAGACAAGTCTAGATATTTACTTCTACGGGGGTATAGGATCGGTTATCCCGACCTAAGTTAACGCGCTGTTTTTGAGACGCGATTATATTCTGAATAGATATCATTCAGACACAAATGCGTGTGAATGTCTTTCAACAGAGATCCAGTTTACTGCAAAAAGTAAAGGACTGAACACTTTATGATATTCTTTCAACATAGCAGCCCTAGTTCCGGTAACATAACTTTACAGGCAGGACTTCTAGCAAATACCCAAATGTTAATCGCTCTTGGTTTTCTTTTTTTGCAGGTTGCTGTATAATGGGATATTATACGATAATGTAATGACTTCCATAGCTGTAAAGTCCGATATCAATTAATTTTAACGGCAATATAAACAACAAAGTCTCAAATTTCTCAATAGTCACCGAAAATTGGGATATAATCGCAAAAATATGCAAATTTTACTATTTAAAATCTGCTGTTGACAGGAACAACAGAAACCTATGATTTTTTAAGTTGTCCTAAAAAAAGTGCTAGTTACCTCTTAAAGGAGGAGTTGAGTTTGTCTAAGTCCTATCGTGTAGCTATTTTGGGAGCAACTGGTGCTGTAGGTACTGAGTTGCTGGAATTACTAGAAAGCCGAAATTTTCCCCTGGCTGAATTAAAATTGTTGGCATCGCCACGCAGTGCGGGAAAAACACTCAGATGCAAAGGGGAAGATATTCAAATTGAGGCGGTGAGCGATCGCAGTTTGGCAAACCTAGATATAGTCTTAGCTAGTGCTGGGGGTAGCATCTCCAAAACTTGGGCGAGTGTAGCGGTAGAAAAAGGAGCAGTGGTAATTGATAATTCCAGTGCCTTCCGCATGAACCCGGATGTCCCTTTGGTAGTTCCAGAGGTAAATCCCCAAGCCGCATTTACTCACCAAGGAATTATTGCCAATCCCAACTGTACGACAATTCTCATGTCCTTGGCAGTTTGGCCATTACATCAAGTTAAATCAGTGAAAAGGATTGTCGCTGCTACCTATCAATCAGCTAGTGGTGCTGGGGCGAAGGCAATGGAGGAAGTAAAAATTCAAAGTGAGGCTATACTACAAGGAAAGCAACCAGTAGCGGAGGTTTTACCTTACCCATTGGCATTTAATTTATTTACCCATAATTCTCCCATGACAACTTGGGGATATTGTGAGGAAGAAATGAAAATGGTGAACGAAACCCGTAAAATCTTTGGTAATCAAGAAATCAGAATTACCGCGACTTGTGTACGGGTTCCCGTACTCCGCGCCCATTCTGAAGCCATTAATCTAGAGTTTGAAACACCTTTTGATCCAGATGAGGCTAGAGAAATTTTAAGAACATCACCTGGGGTGAAATTAGTAGAAGATTGGCAAGCAAATTATTTTCCGATGCCTATAGATGCTAGTGGTAAAGATGAGGTTTTGGTGGGAAGAATTCGCCAGGATATTTCTCATGCTTGTGGTTTAGACTTATGGCTATGCGGCGACCAAATTCGTAAAGGTGCAGCTTTAAATGCAGTGCAAATTGCTGAATTATTAGTAGAAAAAATTTACTAAAATTGACTAGAGTATAAGTTTAAATTCAGTCATTTCTCATGAATCATTAGATAATCAACAACTGACAACTAACAAATTAGGAGAGAAAAGAGTGTGGGAGATTTTGGAACAATTGTAACTGCTATGATTACACCGTTTAAGACAGACGGTAGTATTAATTATGATGTAGTTGCCAAACTGGCAGATTATCTAGTTAACAACGGTACAGATGCAATAGTGGTATGTGGAACAACAGGGGAATCTCCAACCCTGACTTGGGACGAAGAATATCAATTATTTGTTGAGGTATTGCAAACTGTATCAGGTAAAGCTAAAGTAATTGCTGGTTCTGGTTCTAATGACACCAAAGAAGCGATCGCCGCCACCCAAAAAGCAGCTAGAATAGGAGTGCATGGTTCTTTACAAGTAGTTCCCTATTACAACAAACCACCACAGGCTGGATTATACAAACACTTTCAGGCAATAGCCCAGTCCTGTCCTGACCTGCCCATGATGTTGTATAACATTCCGGGGCGCACCGGACAAAACCTCAGTTCCGAAACAGTGGTAAGATTAGCGGAAATTGATAACATTGTCGCCATTAAAGAAGCCAGTGGTAACTTAGATCAAGTGAGTGAAATCCGGCGCTTGACACCCAAAGAATTTCAGATTTACGCTGGAGATGATTCTTTAACTTTACCAATGTTAGCCATAGGATCTCAAGGGATAGTCAGTGTAGCTTCTCATTTAGTGGGTAATCACATCCAAAAAATGATTCAAGCCTGGAAAATGGGAAATACTCAACTTGCCACTGACATTCATTTGCAATTGTTTCCATTGTTTAAAGCTCTATTTTTAACTACAAATCCCATTCCTGTCAAAGAAGCACTCAAACTACAAGGTTGGGAAGTAGGTTCAACTCGTCTACCCTTATATGAAGCCGATACAGATGTATCGAAAAAATTAGAGTCAGTAATGCAAAAGCTGAATTTAATCTAGGCAATAATAGGTGAGTGATTTATAGATAATGTGTACAAATGGTTACTAAACTGTCATTTTAACACTTGTGCTACAACTGAAACAATATAAAAATAATTCAGTTTGATGTCAACGAAATCAAATAGGACTTTATAGAAGCTGAATTTAAACAGAAAATTTGGTCTTTTCTTTGATACAAGAAACCGAACTATCAACTGATTCACAACTAACAAAAATCTCCAGGAGAAAATGTCTAAAAACGAATCTAATCCCGCTCTCAAAATTATTCCTTTGGGCGGTTTACACGAAATAGGTAAAAATACTTGCGTTTTCGAGTATGAGGACGAAATTATCCTGTTAGATGCAGGATTGGCATTTCCCACAGAAGCCATGCACGGGGTAAACATTGTATTACCAGATACAACTTATCTACGGGAAAATCGCCACAAAATTAAGGGCATGATCGTTACTCATGGTCATGAAGATCATATCGGGGGAATTGCCTTTCACTTGAAGCAATTTGATATTCCGGTAATTTATGGACCTAGACTAGCAATGGCCATGCTAGAGGGTAAACTGGAAGAAGCAGGGGTACGCGATCGCACAGAATTAAGAAAAGTTCTTCCCCGTGACGTGGTGAGAATTGGTAAACATTTCTTTGTCGAATATATCCGCAACACCCACTCCATCGCTGATAGCTTCACCGTTGCTATTCATACACCATTGGGCGTAGTTATCCACACAGGGGATTTTAAAATTGATCATACTCCCGTAGATGGTGAAAAGTTCGATTTACAACGTCTGGCAGAACATGGTGAAAAAGGCGTACTTTGCCTATTGAGTGATTCCACTAACGCCGAATTGCCAGGATTTACACCTTCCGAACGGGCTGTTTTTCCTAACCT
Organism: Dolichospermum sp. LEGE 00240; assembly: GCF_015207875.1. Taxonomy (GTDB): domain Bacteria; phylum Cyanobacteriota; class Cyanobacteriia; order Cyanobacteriales; family Nostocaceae; genus Dolichospermum; species Dolichospermum gracile. The sequence goes on along the minus strand of NZ_JADEVZ010000071.1, from coordinate 16,540 downwards.
TGACCGAGAATTTTCTCACGCTACGGGGCGCTTATTTGTCACCACCTTTTCTTCTAGCGTTCATCGCATCAATATGGTTTTGCAACTAGCAAGAAAACATAATCGTGTGGTGACAATTGTTGGGCGTTCTATGCTGAATTTAATCGCCCATGCTCGGAATTTAGGTTATATCAAGTGTGAAGATAGCCTATTTCAACCATTGCATACGGTTCGGGGTATGCCAGATGAGAGAGTGCTGATTTTAACCACTGGCTCTCAGGGTGAAACAATGGCAGCGATGACAAGAATTGCCAATAAAGAACATCCCCATATCAAAATTCGCCCAGGAGATACGGTTCTCTTCTCCGCTAACCCCATTCCTGGTAACACAATTGCTGTGGTCAATACCATTGATAAATTGATGATTCAGGGGGCAAAAGTGGTCTATGGACGGGATAAAGGGATTCACGTTTCTGGACACGGCTGTCAAGAAGAACAAAAGTTGATGATTGCTTTAACTCGTCCTAAGTTCTTTGTGCCATTTCACGGTGAACATCGGATGTTGGTGAAGCATTCGGAAACTGCTCAAAGTATGGGGATTCCGGCAGAAAATATGGTGATTATCCAAAATGGGGATGTCATCGAGTTAACGGAAGATTCTATCCGTGTTGCTGGAAAAGTGCCAGCGGGGATTGAATTGGTGGATACTTCTAGTTCGGGAATGGTGAGTTCTAAGGTGTTGCAAGAACGCCAACGCATGGCTTCTGAGGGGACTGTGACTATTGCTGCCGCTATTGATTGGACTGGTAAGCTAATGGCAAAAACAGAAATTCATATGCAGGGTGTGGTGACAAGTATCGAGCGATCGCTTCTGCAAAAATGGGTACAACAACGCATTGAGGAAATTCTTAGCGTTCGCTGGACAGAGTTCTCTCCCGTAGAAGGACAACCTGCTGATACTGATTGGGGTGGATTGCAGGAAACTTTAGAACGTGAGTTGGCGCGTTCTATGCGGAGAGAGTTGCAATGTCAACCTTCTTTGACGTTGTTGATGCAAGTCCCGGAAGAGCCTGCTGTGAAGGTTTCTGATGGTAGAAGACGACGCACTCGTTCTACTGCTGTGGCTTCCTAAAGAATTATTTCGCGCAAAGACGCTAAGGGGCAAAGGCGCAAAGTTTTTTAGCATCTTTGCGTTTTTGCTTGAGAGTTAACAAGACAGTTAACTAGGGCTTGCTGATAGCGTAGCGTGGTCTATGACTCCATACGTCGTCACGCAAGCTATAGCCATATAAACCGAAAACCTAGATATATGAAGAATTTTCGGGTTGAAAAAGAGAACTAGGTGCAAGAAATCAGCATTGAAACCATTAAAAACCTATCACTTTCTGAAATTTGAGACTATTCTGATCTCCTGATAATTCTGACTCCTGACTCCTGACTCCTGACCATCACGAAAAGACTGTTTCAGCAAACCCTAATTACTGCCATAGACTTATAAACGCCAAAATATACCGTCGGCTTTTAATATATTGCCACTTTTTAAATTATGATAAAGGGGCGTTAATGCTACCAATGTAAATCCTTTTTCTAATAAAAAGTTAACCATATTCATAAATAATAATTCACCTTGATAATGCTCCTTAAAAGATAGCTACGAAATTGAACTTATATGGAATACAAATACCGATGATCTATTCTATCATCTGACAATAACCAATCTATCTTTTTTAATTTTATCTGGCGAAAAATAGGGGCGGGCATCCCCAAATTAATGCTGTAGGAGTTGAAGCCACAAGAGGAACGCGGTAGTGTTGGGAGCTTCGCATAGACACGAAGAGTGTCAAATTCCTTAGAACTTAGCTTGTTTTTGCAAGACCTGTTCTAGAGTTAAATTAAATTGAGATTTACCCTCAAAAACAGTGCCGACTTTACCTTTGTTAAAATGGATCTTATTTAACTTGTAAGCGTGATCTGTTAAGGGTACATCCCCAATAGCACTGACAAACTCAGGCGCTTTATCCATGTATAATTCTAAAAATTCTCTCAGATCTGGTTTTTGCCGAAGAGATTTATAGCTGACATATATAAACAGTGGACGAGAAAGTGGTCGGTATTTTCCCCATTTCACACTTGTCCGTGAAGGCATCACTGCACCAGTACCGCTATCTACAGATAGGGCTTTCAATGTATCTTTGTTAGAGTTGTAATAGGCGTAGGGAATAACAGCTAAGGCGTTGGTATCACTGCTAACTTTGCTCTCTATGACTTTGTAATTTTTATCAGCTTTATAGTCCTTACGAATAGCCCCTTCTTGTCCCACGGCAATTTGTGTAAAATAGTCAAAAGTGCCTGAATCTTTATCAGGACCATAAAGGTTCAAGGGTTTATTCGGCCAAGTGGAACGAATCTGATTCCATGTAGTAATTTTACTTTCGGCTGATGGTTCCCAGATTTTTTTGAGTTCTGCCAAGGTTATATCCTGCGCCCAATTATTTTGAGAGTTAACTACTATTGTTATTGCATCAAAACCAATGGGTAATTCAAGGAATGTCACGTTATTTTGATTACACTCTTTGATTTCGTGAGTATGAATTGGTCGAGAAGCATTGTTAATATCTGTCTCTCCCAAACAAAACTTTTTAAATCCGCTACTAGTACCGGAAGAATTAAGTTCAATTGCTTTTACTGAAGGTGATTTACCATTATTTTTCTGGAAGTTATAATCATTGCTGACTTCTTGGGTAATAGGGTAAACAGTGTCTGAACCATCAATTTTAATAGCTGTTGTTGTCTCATTTGATTGGGACAGTTGACATGATGATACCAGTGCGGAGAGTCCCACAAGGAAAGTTAGAGAAAATATTGGTCGCAAGAGATGTTTGCTAAGAAGTTGCATTGTTCTAATTGTAGTAGATGCTAATTTGACTAAGAGGGTGTTTGAAAAGCCTTTTGAACCCACGAAGGTGGGTTTCGTCTGTGTAGCCGCGACTTCTAGTCGCCCTTGCAAGTAATAAATTATACTTTTTAAACATCCTCTAAGGCCTGATTAATCATTAGATAATAATCACATTCTCAGATAAAAGCAATAGCAAAAACAGCCAATTTCAGTAAAAAATCCTTAAAATAGTATAAAATCGCAATATTCACAAACCAAGATTAATGTCAATCCATCTAAAGATAGATATTAAAGTACGGATATTGACAGGAGTTTAGACACTCGTAAGTAATTATAAAAGTGTTATTCTTTAAACAAGAATACGCAAAAGTTCTAGGGAATGGGATTTAAGCCTAAAGATAGAGTTAGACTGAAAGTGAGGGGTGTAAAAATTAGGGCTATGGTGTCCTTGAGAAAGCAAGCCGAAAGGATTAAGGATGCCACACCAAAAGTGAGAACTATCAATAAGCCTAGAGGACTAAGGGTACACCTCAATAGCAGTACCAATGCTTTGCAGAAAAAACCGGCATAGGACAGGTTGGCGTTAATCACCATCATGCTTAACAAAAATACAATGGTGCATCTGTGGAGTGCCACACTTCCTGCAATGCCTAAAGTTTGCTATTTAGGGATAACAGATAGCCCAAACTCTTGCCTCTTGCCTTTTGCCTGCCCCCACGAGAAGACTTTTTCAGCAAACCCTATTTAAGAGTATTTTTCCTAATCCTGTTTATTGATAATTATTGCTATAATAAGTTTTGTTGCAGTTAAAAGAAATCACGCCCAAAGGCAGATGTCTTCACTAAGATATTAACTGTGACAGATTATTCATAAGATTGAATAAATTCTAGGATTGCTTTTTGGAAAATTAGGGTTAAGGTGACGTATCAATATATGGATTCAATCATGGGGAGCGGTTAATTAATTACACTTTTTACAGAATTTACCTAATAATCCTGTTTTCCGGTTCAGGTTCTTGTCATATTACATATTCATCAATAAGGTGAACACCCTCACAACAAAAGAGGAATTACCATGAAGGTATCTAAAAATACTAACAAAAAGATTTTTTTAGCAAGTTGGATTTCTCTACATCCAGTAGACGCTAGTGAAGCTAATATGACTGCGTTACACCATGTTGCAGCCCAGCCGGCTTGGGACTTTTTACGTCCTTTGCGTAATTGGTTGGATAACATTCAGGTGCGCGATCGCCGATTAGCTCATCGTCTCTGTAAATACATTCCGGCTCAGTGTCCATTTGAGCGTGATGTCAAAGTATTTGGTAAAACACTGTTTCACATTCCGCCAATGTGTCAACTTAATCCTTTATACGAAGAAGTAGTAGGTTTGCGATTTAAAGCCATGTGCTATCTAGCTGATACCTGTGGCGAAGACATTTCTCAGTATTGCTAATGGGTAATAGGTGACAGGTGCTACGCCACGGGGACAGGTGCTACGCCACGGGGACAGGTGCTACGCCACGGGGACAGGGAACAGGTGCTACGCCACGGGGACAGGGAACAGGTGCTACGCCACGGGGACAGGGAACAGGTGCTACGCCACGGGGACAGGGAACAGGAATTTTACAACTGACAACTGACAACTGACGACTGACAACTGACTAATTCTTTTGCTGTTGCCACTTGTGGATAGCATCTTGAGCATCTTCATAGGCAATTGTTACTTGTGGGACTAATTTAGCGGTGGCGACAGCAGTTTGAAAATCTCCTTGAGTGGCACGAATTTTGGCTAAATCTAAAATTTTTTCACTCCATTCGTTAATTAATGTTTGGGCAATTTCAAAACCAGGTTGTCCTTTGGGAATTTTTTTGGCAACTTCGATGGCGCGATTATAGGTTGATGCTTGTTCAGGAATAATTAACTTCTTAGCTGCATCTAAGAGAGTTTTATTACTTACATATTGTTTGGCTTCTAGTTGCCATTTTTGAATAACTGTTTGAGATTGGGAATAAAACGGATCTTTTGTAGTGATTAACTTGGCAATTGTGATGGCGGTTGGATATTTTTTTTGTTGAGCTTGTGCCTGTGCTAGTTCCAAAATCATTTGACACCAAACCTGAATATTTTCCTGAGATTTGGCGTATAGTGGTGAATCCGGGGGGACTCTCTGGGCTTTAGCGATCGCTATACTTAGATGATTCGGTTGTGTGGGGACAAGCGACATTTTTCCTAGCTCTAAAATCGCTTGATTACGTTTTTTAGAGTCTGTATTGGCACTAATTTGGGCGTTACTAGGATTTTGAGAAGTGTTAAATATTTGGGGAAATTGTAGTTTGCTAGTCTGATTATTAGATGCTGTTTTTGAGAAATTTTTCAACCGAAAACTTTCAGGATTACGGAGTAAAAATGTGGCAATTATACCTACTATCACCATCGTACCACCCCCCCAAATGATAAATTGTTGCCAAATTGGTGGTTCAGATGGCAGTGAAGTATAGGTATTGGCTGTGGTCAGGGCGGGAATAAATCTGCCACTGGGCTGGGATTCTGGGGAAGTTGTTAAGGCGTGATTGTTGCCAATAGACGACTTTGAGATGGATGGGGGGACTAAATTTTCCTCCGTTGTTGTGGGGCTTAAAGTGGTCTCCACTGAGGCATTTTCTGCCCACCAAGCCCTGTTTATGCTGCTAAAGGTGCTATTTTCTATGGGGGGTGCGGTGCGGGTGATAGCAAAACTTTCGGCGGGGAAAATTAGTGCTGCTGAGGTTTCATCTAGTGTCAACGTGGGTAAAATAGCTGGCTCTGGAGAGGGAATGACAGTCATGGGGTTTTGGACTGGTCGCCAGTGGTGTTGACAAAGTTTGGGGGTAAGATAACTTACATAGGCAGCTAAATCAGCAAAGTTGTATCCTTGTCCAGAACCTAAAGCTTCTAATAATGCTGCTGTGAAGAAACCATGACCTAATTCCGTGCTTTCATGGGCAAATTCCTCGGGTTGACAGGAAATAATTGCGCCCATTTGTAGTTCTTGGGCTAATTCGATAATTTCTTGTCCTACGGGGGCATCTGCTTGAGTCCCAAAAGCCCGGTTAATATCCAAGATGAGTAAGATATTGAGTCCGCTAACCTGTAGACTCTCCATGAGCGATCGCACTTCTATACCAGTTTCGGTAACTTGCTCAGGATTGCCGGCGACTGGCATTAAATAATCTTGTTCTTTGTGGTTGACCCCATAGCCGCTAAAGAATAACCATAGGTAGTCCCCTGGCTGCCAGAAAGTGGCTGCCAATTCTTCTAGCAACAAGAGGATATTGTCTTTTGTCGGATAGGAGGATTGTTCTCCTATGGGGGGCGAGGTATTTGTCATTAACAGGCATTTTTCCGGGAGAAAACCTGCTTGTGTTACCAAAAAATCCTTAATTGCCTCAGCATCGGCTTGAGCGCAACTGAGAGGTTGAAAGAATTGATATTGATCAATGCCGATGGCGATCGCCCAGTAGTTTACCATCCTGCTATGAGTCGGTTATTTGTTTGTTGTTTACTGAAAATTGCTGTCAGGAGTTCGGAGGAAGAAGGAGGAAGTAAAAGCCTCTTGTAGACAGTGGTTCATTGTCCTATTACTTAGTTTAATTAATTTTCACTTATTGCTGAAATTAGTTGTAGTGGATACAACATAAATAATCGTAAAATACTCGCACTCGATTTCCATGATCGGTGATTCAGGAGAGAGAAGATTATGTTCAGAATTGATGCAATACAATCATTTTCAGTGATCCCCTTTTCAATTATTAGTCAAGTTGGCAAAAAAATCCAGATTATTCATAGTGGAGTGTGGCTGTTATTAGCAGTTTCTTTATGGTTCATGACAGAAGCGATCGCTCCGCAGATTGTCCAAGCTTACACAGCTAGAGTAGATTTGCTGATAGACCGTTTACCAGAGGAAAGCTACGAAACCGTGCTACGAAGGGCAGAATCTACCGCTAGAGCCGCAACTCAACGGAGCTTTGACCAAGATATTTTGGTGACAGAAGTATCCGTTATTATTTCAGCACAAAATCGGGGAGCGATCGCCCCAATCTTATCATTAGAAGTCAGTCGCCCTCAATGGCAAAAACTGCCAGATCCCCAAAATTGGACAACTTATTTTAAAACAGCCCGCTTATTACTACTAATTGATCAATAGTAGGGCTTACGCATTGACAAAGTTTTTTAAATATGTAATGTGGATTTTATCTCTTGTAGGGTGCGTCAGACCCAATAATTTGGTAAAAAACAGATTTCTCTATCTGACGCACCCTACTCAATAAGTTATTCCCAAAGCCGAAAACGACGCAATTTCGTTCATTCATACGATGGTAAGTTAGTGAGCGTGCGTAAGTCCTAAATAGATTAAAACTCCAGTACCGCTTTTGCCCAAGTCACTCGATTTTGGGATTGAATCCACCTGAGTTCGACATAAGATAATTTGTGGAAAACTGCCCCAAATATGAGTCTCAAACCCTGATGATCTCGTTGAAAAAATCATAACTCTGTTCGCGTAGCGTCTCCGAAGGAGAAACTCCTAACACCGAACTCAGGTGATGAGGTGCTGTAAAGTAATCCAGGTAGGCATTTATCAGGATGATTATGGCGCTTTATTTAGATTCAGCTATTGCCGTAGAAGCCGAAATTGTTAAACATTGGGGTTGGGTCAAAGGTATTACCACCAACCCCACATTATTAGCGCAAGCTAATACCCCACCGGCAACCACCCTCAAAACCTTAGTTTCCTTAACTTCCGGTCCTGTATATTATCAACTCCTGGCTTCAGATCAGAAGAAAATGATAGCCGAAGGGCGAAAGGCCTTTGAAATTATTGGTTCTCAAACCATCTTGAAAATTCCCGCTACACCACTAGGATTTGAGGTAGTAGCCACCCTTTCCTCAGAAATTACCTGTTCCGTCACCGGCATTTACAGCCCCGCACAAGCCGCCGTAGCCAAGGAAGCGGGGGCAAAAATTGCGATCGCCTATGTGAATCGGGCAGAACGCTTGCTAGGAGACGGTATTGCCTTAGTCCGCGATATGTCCAGTGTCCTCAAAGGCAGTGATGTGGAAATTTTAGCAGCTAGTATCAAGTCACCAGCAGAAGCCGCCGCATCTCTCCAAGCAGGTGCAAATCATCTCACCTTACCTTTGGCAATGTTGCAAGCGATCGCTACCCATGAATTTTCCCATCAAACCGTGATTGATTTTGCGGCTGGAGGAATTGGTTTAACAGTTTAACTTGATCTCACCTCAATCCTATATAGAGAAGACTGTTAGTGAATCAATGCAGGGTTTCACCCCTCATCCTTAAACCCTGAATTTTGCATAATTAGAATACTTTAAAATCGGGTTTATAGTCATAGATACAATGCCTTTAAAGCCGGTGAAATCAAGCCATGTCAAGGATGATGGGTGTGACCCCCTATTAATTATTCTCGAAAAATGTCGGTTGAAAACTGTTGGAGATGAACAAATAAAAAAATAAAAATAAATGCCAAATTGGCAACCACGATGAAATTATCCAGGCTAAATTATATTAGACAAGCGAAAAACAAGAGAGTTGTTAAAAAGCTAAATCAATTAACAAAAGACTCTTGTAGAGGTTGTCTCAAAAATAAATAGAATTAGTATTTGCTGCATAGGAATACCTGCTAAGTATAGACGTTATCGTTAACCTGCAAATTACCCCCCTAATTAGCGGTTCTCGTCTATATGAATAAAGTTCCTAATCGCTTCAGCAGCAAATGGTAGAGTGGGAGAGAAAGGCGCTTGGTAATGCCTCCTCCCACTCTCTTTTTTTTGGGTACTTTTTGCCGATTTCTTCAGAATAAACTTAAAATCAAAATCAAATTAAAAACTAGATTAATGAAGTGCAAGACCTAAATTCATAGCCGGACAACAAATCAGTTTTACCCCTACTACATAACTCCCTCTTCTATATTTTATACATTGCCAGAGAAGAGGGAGCATGAATAGATGATAGGGAATTTACTTAGATTAATTTCAATTAAGCGGCAACTTTTTCCTCAAGGGGTTTAAAAGTTTTCTTGGTTGCACCGCAAATAGGACAATGCCAATCTTCAGGAATATCTGCAAATGCAGTACCTGGCGCAATTCCTGAATCGGGATCACCTGTCACAGGATCATAAATCATGCTGCATTGTCTACAAATCCATTTTTGAGTTTGCGGATTTTCACTGACAACTGTAGTTACAGCGTCTCCACCGTTCAAGACTTCTAAGGCTTCAGTATAGCGATCTGCATGATAATTTTCAATGAATTTCAGCAACCCAAATCGGTGGGCGGCAGCACGAAATGTGTTAGCGTGATCACTAGATTCTTGAGCTTGTTGGAGAAATTCTGCCGCTGCGGGATGATCTCGATCATGTTCAGCAGCAGCAGCGAATTCAGGATACATAGTTGTGTATTCATAGGTTTCACCGGCGATCGCTAAAGATAAACAACGAGAGATAATTTCCCGTTTTTGTTCATCAGTTAAAGCTGCTGCATCTTCAACAACAAGTTCTGGATGTAGTAATTCAAAATGTGCAAAGGCGTGTTCGGTTTCTTGATCTGCTGTTTCTTTAAAGAGTTTTGCTAAATCGGAAAACCCTAGTTTACGTGCGACTGCTGCAAAAAATAGGTATTTACGATTAGCCATTGATTCCCCACCAAAGGCTGATTCTAAATTTTGTAGTGTAGTAAAATTGGATAAATCCATAATTTGCGAATCTCGATGAGAGGTTGTTACCTAATATTAAAACACATTCGTAAGAATTCAGAAGTTCAGGATGAAGAAGATTTTTCTCTTATCTTTCCTGTCCCCTAAATTTTGACACACATTTTTTAAGATTGAATTAACAATGATTACCAACGAATTACCAAAATGCGTCGAGATTATTGCCAAACAACGGCAGTTTTTCCAAAGTAGTAAAACGAAAGATGTTACTTTTCGGATTGCCCAACTCAAAGTCCTTAAACAATTAGTAATTGAGAATAAAGCAGCAATTATTCAAGCATTAAAAGCTGATTTACATAAACCAGAATTTGAGAGTTACGCTACGGAAATCGGTGTTAATAAAGAAATTGATTATGCCATCAAACATATCAATACTTGGACAAAACCCAAAAAAGCAGCCGTTCCTTTAGATTTATTTCCATACTCGGCGAAGATATATCCAGAACCCTTAGGAGTAGTTTTAATTATTGGACCTTGGAATTATCCATTTCAGTTAATTATCTCACCTTTGGTTGGGGCGATCGCTGCGGGAAATTGTACTATTATTAAACCTTCAGAACTCGCACCATGTACTTCGGATTTAATTACAAAACTTATTCATAAATACTTTGATCCAGAATATATTACAGTTGTCCCTGGTGCAGTGGAAACGAGTCAAAATTTACTAGCAGAAAAGTTTGATCACATCTTTTTCACTGGTGGTACAGCCATTGGTAAAATAGTTATGGAAGCTGCTGCCAAACATCTCACTCCGGTAACTTTGGAATTGGGGGGGAAAAGTCCTTGTATCATTGATACAGACATTAATCTAGAACATACCGCCAAACGCATTATTTGGGGTAAATTTATTAATGCTGGACAAACTTGTATTGCCCCGGATTATTTGTTGGTAGATACAAAAATTAAACCAAATTTAGTCAATGCTTTACAAAAATGTCTGCAAGAATTTTATGGAGAAAATCCGGCAAATAGTCCCGATTATGGCAGAATTATTCATCAAAAACATTTTGACAGATTAGCTAATTTACTCAACTGTGGTGAAGTGATTATTGGTGGAGAAACTAACCGTGAAGAACTTTACATTGCCCCCACGCTTCTGGAAAATGTTTCTTTAACAGATACAGTAATGCAAGAGGAGATTTTCGGTCCGATTTTACCCATCATTGAATATACAGATATCAATGAAGCTATTACCTTGATTAACTCTAGACCGAAACCCCTGGCTTTATATTTATTTTCTCAAAACAAAAACCTGCAAAAACGGATTTTACAGGAAACATCATCTGGGGGAGTATGTATTAATGATACAGTCATGCAGGTTGGTGTTTCTTCTTTACCATTTGGGGGTGTGGGTGATAGTGGGATGGGTAGCTATCACGGTAAAGCTGGTTTTGATACCTTTTCCCATGACAAAAGTGTTTTACAAAACTCATTTCCTTGGGATATAAATTGGCGATACGCACCCTATCAAGGTAAATTACCGCTGTTGAAAAAAATTATTGGTACTTAATAAAAATCCAGTAGGGGCGCAGGGCCTGCGCCCAGTCACTCATACGCCCAGGAGTCAGTCAAAATGGCTTAATTATTTGATCCTCCATGCAGGGGTAAAGCAAAAGCTTAATGGTGTCAACTTAACGCAAAATCTTCATCCCGCAAGGAACTCAAGTTCCTTGCTAATAGCGAAAGTCATCTAAAAGATGACTAAATACTAGGAAAATTCATTAGTCCGTTTTAACGGAATTAAGCTATGAGACAGGGAATTTATTCCCTGGCGGGTGTGGAAGCCAAACAAATAAGCCATCTGTAACCTAAGTTGACACCAATGAGCCTTTGCTAAACCCTTACGCATTGGGGTTTTCAGTAATCTTGTAAAAATTCAAATCTCAGCCGTCACGAGTATAAATTTATTCTAACTCCTGAATTGGAGACTACTGAATTTTTCTCTAAGATTCTTCTGTTTCTTCTTCCTCAATTGCTGGATAGACGAAGTTAGAACGACCACTTAAAATTGATTTACCGAGGGAGATAGCTTTTTGCGCTTCAACAGCAGCTTTGTGTCTCCAGGTAGCGCGGCGTTTATCTCGTTTAGATTTTGATGTTTTCTTCTTAGGAACAGCCATGACAGCGGTATATCGTGATTCTTGACAACCTTCCTATTGTAAGCGATTAATTGACTTTTGACCGGGAATTTTGGATTTTGGATTTTAGATTTTAGATGAAAAAAATTTCCTACAATCCCTGTCCTTGAGGACGGAAAAATCCTCAATTCCAAATCCCAAATTTTCCAGATCTCCACTTGAGGGCGGATTCACCTGAGTTCGGTATTAGCCCGGATTTCTCACCAAAATCCTCAAACCCTTATAAAATCTGGATTCTGGTTTTTCACACTGCATCAAAAATCAACTCCGTGAAAAATGCCCGAAACCGTTTCTCTATAAGGATTAGATAGATTGCGATAGCGTTCGCGGTAGCGTCTCGTTCGCATAGCGTTCCGAAGGAATAGAGATAGCGCGACCTAGGAATCGCATTGTTTGTGAGAAATGCGGGTTAGGAGTTTCTCCTTCGGAGACGCTACGCGAACGGAGTTATGATTTTTTCAACGAGATCATCAGGGTTTGAGACTCATACTTGGGGCAGTTTTCCACAAATTATCTTATGTCGAACTCAGGTGGATTCAATGTTTCCTAATCTGCTATTGCCCAGCAGACATAAGGACGAGAACCGGCTATGGTGAACCCCAGGGGGGAAACCCCGCCCCTACTAATTTAAATTGGGTAGATTTTTAGTTATTAATTTTTAATTTCCTGGAGATAAATATCGTGTGTTCAGTTACAGTTATTTTGCCGCAAATTAAGCAACAATAAGGATTCTTGAATTCAATTCTGAGTCAGTGATGCTTTTCTTGATAACTGATATGTAGCCCTTTATATAAATTTTATGTTGCGGTTTTATGAAACCTCGAATTATTGTTTGTGGCTTAGGACGTACTGGATATAAAATCTTTCGCTTACTCAGACAACAGGGGGCTTTGGTAGTAGGTATTCATCGCAAACCTGTTTCTGGTGAACCTGCTGGTAATGTAATTGTTGGTGAGTTACACGCAGCTTCTACTTTACAAGCGGCAGGAATTACAGAAGCACATACTTTAGTAATTGCCACTTCTGATGATGCTTTGAATTTATCAATTATGATGCAAGCACGGGTTCTTAATCCCCAGATTCGGATTATTAATCGGTTTTATAATACGAATTTAGGTGAACGTCTTGATCAAACTTTGTCGAATCATTTAAGTATGAGTGTTGTGGGTTTGGCAGCACCTGTATTTACCTTTGCAGCTTTGGGGAATAAGGCTATTGGTCAAATTAAGTTACTTGAGCAAATTTGGCCAATTCAAGAGGAATATATCCACGAAAATCATCCCTGGAAAGGCAGAAAAATCAGTGATTTATGGGAAGATCCCACAAGGATGCTGATTTATTATGTGGCTGTGGAAGGCAAGCTAAATTTAGTATCTGCGGTGCTTTTGGAACAACAATTAAGAGTAGGCGATCGCTTAATTATTGGTACTCAACCTCGCATTCGTCCCCAACGTAAGTCATTAGTCAGAAAATTAGTTAAAGTTTTTGCCAATATTCGGGAATTTCAGAAACACGCCCAATCAGTTGTGGGTATGGCAATTGCTTTATTCGTAATTATTTTACTATCCACTTTTACCTATGTTGCTAGTAAACATAGTATCTCTTTTATTGATGCTTTATATTTTGCTGTTGGCATGATTACGGGGGCTGGTGGTAATGATAAGGTTGTCGAAAATGCACCAGACAGCATTAAGTTATTTACTATTGTGATTATGCTAATTGGGGCTGCGGTAATTGGGATTTGGTACGCGATGCTGACGGATTTTATCCTGGGTAGTCGCTTAAAACAATTTTTGGATGCGGCAAGAATTCCTCAACATCATCATTATATTGTTTGTGGTTTAAGTGGTATTGGCATTAGAATTGTTCAACAATTGCACCTGAGTGGCCATGAGGTAGTAGTTATTGAAACGGATGCTAATAATAGATATGTGACTACTGCTAGAGGAATGAGTATTCCCGTTATTCTTGCTGATGCCAGTTTTCGGGCTACTTTAAACGCAAGTAATATTCACACTGCTACCGCAGTTTTAGCTGTTACTAATAATGATGCGACTAATTTGGAAATTGCCCTCAAGGCTAAGTCTTTAGCACCAAAGATTCCTGTAATTGTCAACTATGCTGATCCTGATTTTGCTGGTATAGCACAACAGGTATTTGATTTTGAGGCTGTATTTAGTCCTGCTGAACTCGCTGCTCCTGCTTTTGCTGCGGCTGCTCTCGGTGGTAGGATTATTGGTAATGGGATTATTGCTGATAATTTATGGGTAGCTTTTGCAACTACTATTACACCAATACACCCTTTTTGTGATGAGTGGGTGAAGGATGTGGCTAAGTTTGCGGATTTTGTGCCTTTGTATGTGGAAATCAACCATGAAACTGTACAAGGCTGGGATTTGCTGGAAACAATTCTCGCTCCCGGAGATGTGCTGTATTTAACTATGCCCGCTAATAGGTTAAATCAGTTATGGCGAGAAGAGGGAAAGGGGATCGGGGTTTAGTTGATTTTTATTTGATGATAGTCCTTCCTTACTAGTATCAATGATATCAAATTCTCAGTCGGAAGTCAACACTTAATTGGTAATTGGTAATTGGTGAAAACTTTTCTTCCTCCTGAACTCCTGACTCGGTGACTCCTGACTCCGAACTCCGATTAGTACAACTGACTACTGACAACTGACTAAAAATGATGGTAAAGAAGGTAGAGGACGATATTTCATGGCTAGGCTAGGCATTAGCTTAGGCTTAACCTGATGATATTAAAAGTTTCTAGGGTTAAACCGGAAAATTGTCAGAAGTTCGCTATGGTATTGCAAAGAAACAGGCTATGTGTTGATAATGCCATGAACAAAACTGTTGAAGTCCATTCCAATGTATCCGCACTCGTTCAACGGGCGCTAGAACTGATTCTGTCGAAATTGGAACCTGCTATTAGCGAACGGGGGCAATTTACAATTGCTTTGTCAGGGGGTAGTACACCAAAACCTTTGTATGAGGCGATAGCTAATCAAAAGTTGCCCTGGGATAAAATTCATGTATTCTGGGGAGATGAGCGTTATGTACCAGCAGATCATCCTGATAGCAATGAACTGATGGCGAGACGTGCATGGTTAGATCAGGTGGAACTTCCCCAGGCGAATATTCATGCTATCCCTACTTTATCTGCTAACCCAGAGGTAGATGCAGCTAAGTATAACCAGCATCTGCAAACATTTTTTAATTCGGCATCGGGAGAGTTCCCAGCATTGGATGTAGTTTTACTGGGAATGGGTGATGATGCCCATACTGCATCTTTGTTTCCCTACACGGAAGCTCTCAAGGTGAGCGATCGCTTAGTTACTGTTGGTAATAAAGATGATAATCTTCGCATCACTTTTACTTACCCATTTATTAACGCGGCTCGCAGTGTGATTTTTATGGCTGCTGGTGCGAATAAAAGACCAGCTTTAGCCCAAATTTTTGCACCCGTAGCGGATGATTTCGCCTATCCATCGCGGTTAATTCGTCCCCAAGGAGAACTCTACTGGTTGCTAGACGCGGCGGCTGGTTTGGAACTCTAACATTAAGTATGATTTTTGAGATTTGGCTGATTGAGATGATGAGAAATTATCACCAAGGATCAACCTGTTCTCACTGTAAGTAATTTTTAGCATCACTAGCTAAAGTTACTTATGTGCTTGTCAGTAATATTTTTACAACGACCTTCACTAAGGCTTAAATCCATGATCGTCTGCCCTAATTGCAATCATCCCAATCCAGACGGCGCTGTTCAATGTGAAGCTTGCTATACGCCGTTACCAGCTACAGCTAGTTGTCCTAATTGTGGAGCAACAGTACAGTCAGATGCCGCTTTCTGTGGTCAGTGCGGTTACAATCTCCATTTTGGCGCTACTCCCACAGTCGCCTCAACTGGTGCTGTTAATCCTGTACCAGCGCCAGTAGTTGCTCCTGACTTAATGATGCAACTGTTACAGCCTGATGTGTTGCAAGTTGCGCCCCCAGCTAATCCTCCCGTATCTGCACCTGTAACGCCAGAACCAGAAGTTTATATTCCGTCTGTACTTACTTCTGCACCTGCACCTGTGATCCTAGTTCAGGAACAAGCTGTTTATGTTCCTTCTGTACCTGCACCAGTAGCACCAGAACCAGCAGTTTATATTCCGCCTGTACTGACTCCTCCACCCGCACCAGTAGCGCCAGAACCGGAAGTTTATATTCCGCCTGTACTGACTCCTGAACCTGTGGCTGTTGCAGTACCAGAATCTGAGCCTTATATTCCCCCGGCTTATGTACCCCAGATAGATCCTATATCTATTCCTGAAGTTACCCCAGTCGCACCATCAGGAAAGGTGGCAACCACTCAATTACAACAGGTAGTAGCGCGGTTATTCCATGTTCAAGCAAATCAGGAAATAGAATTACCACAAAATCTCTCGGTTGTGCATATTGGTAAGCCTAATGATCGTGTTCCCCCAGATATAGATGTTTCCGGGTTCGCAAATTCGGAGATCGTTTCGCGGATTCATGCAGATATTCGGATTGAGGGAGATGCTTGTTATATAGAGGATGCGGGTAGTTCTAATGGTACTTACATTAATAATTTACCTTTATTACCAGGTAACAGACATCGCCTCCGTCCAGGCGATCGCATCAGCTTGGGTAAGGGAGATTTAGTTACTTTCTTGTTTCAACTTTCTTAGGAACAGGTGACAGGTGACAGTGAAGAGGTAAAAGGAAAGAGAAAAATATTCTCCCCTGCCC
>NZ_JADEVZ010000156.1 GCF_015207875.1 Dolichospermum sp. LEGE 00240 | reverse complement strand
GCATTGCCTGAATTATCAGTAATAGCCAAACCTGGAATCACAAGATCAGCTTCCTTGTGAATACCAGTGCCGTCAGGGTAAGCCCCAAAGAGGCTATCATAGCTATTCCCTTCTGCTGTGTAAGCATAACCGTATTCTGAACCTAGTCCAGAACCGCCGCCAATGCTATTGACATTGGTTGTCTTACCGTAGAGGGTATCGCTATCGGTGTAGCTAGTGACATAGACACGATTGTTGTAGGAACTATCCGTTGTTCCACTGGTTACTGAGTCAATGGTGTACTTGCCTGTATTTCCTGTTTCGTTGGCAATGCCGCCAATGGTTTGACCTGCTGTATAGGTTCCTGCTAAAACGTAGCCATAGCCACTATAACTATCCCCGTTACCGTAGGTGTAGGTGTAGTTGAATAGTTGGTTCTGGATGTCAGCTTCGTAGTATTGGCTGAAGGAAGAGTCGGAACTATTGCCACTTGAGTCATAGGCATAGCCACCTTCCGAACCAAGTCCCCCATAGCCATTAACACCCTGCCAATCATGGGACACATTGGTTGTTGTTCCATAACCAGTATCGCCATCGGTGTAGCTGGTGACATAGACGTAGCCGTTATAGCCTGCGTTGGTATTGCCTAACTCAACGGAGTTAATGGTGTAATAGCCACCCGACACCTGACCAGGATAGGATTGAAGCTGACCAGGATTATTAGCAAAGGTCGTATTTAATAAAGTTTGACCGTCTGAAGTGTTGACAGTAAATTCGTCTGGACCGGCACCCCAATTACCAATCCCATCCCAACTGTTTATAATAAACAAGTCAAACTCTACGGTGACGCTACCGTTTAGAGCGACATCATTGAGCGCTAGGCTCACCGTATCGTTACCAAATTCACCGAGGAAATTGCGGGAACCAACAGGAGTTGTGGAACGGGTCGAGCTTGACCAACCAGTTACGGAATTGCTTTCAAAGTCATTGGAGTAATTGAAACCACCAGCAGTCACTTTGACATTATCCAATCCCCAACTTTCATTACCGATATCCTGTAGGCCAGAGCCTATAAAATTCAGGGTTAGGGCATCAGATACATTAGTAAAGGTATAGGACAGGTGGTAGACTGAATCCACACCCCAACTAAAACCAAGATTATTGTTTTCAACCGCTCCTGTACCGCTAGGATAAAGATTGGTTTCGTTAGCAATGCCGCCAATGGTTTGACCTGCTGTATAGGTTCCTACTGCTGCGTAGCCATAACCACTGTAACTATCGCCATTACCGTAGCTATAGGTGAAGTTATATTTCTGATTACCCAGAATATCGGCTTCGTAGTATTGGCTAAAGTAGGGGTCGAAACTATTGCCGTTTGCGTCATAGGCATAACCGTATTCTGAGCCTAAACCAGAGTAGCCAGTTCCACTGCTGATATTAGTTGTTGTTCCGTAACCCGTATCGCCATCTGTGTAGCTGGTAACATAGACAAGATTGTTAAAGGAACTATCTAAAGTAGTGGAGGCAATGGAGTCAATGATGTACTCGCCATAATTCCCCAACAACGTAGTTTCGTTATAAAAGATGCCAATGACTTGACCTGCTGTATAAGTACCTTCCACGGCATAAACATAACCCGTATAACTATCCCCATTATTGTACCTATAGGTAAAGTTATATTGGCTGTAAACCGAACCTATGAGAATTGGTTGGGATGTTTCCACATCTAGAGAGTAGTAGGGATTGTCATCCGCTAAAGCAGCACTATCTACTGTGGTTGTGAAATAGTAAGTCCCGGTGGAATTTTCTGTTTGGAAGCGCAGAAGAGCAAAGCGTTCTAACTGATTCACTCCTATAGCTTGACCCAATTCAAAAGCGGGGAGAGAACCGCCACTAAGGTTGTTAATCAAACCACTGCTATTGTCTACAGTTCCATCCTGTA
>NZ_JADEVZ010000007.1 GCF_015207875.1 Dolichospermum sp. LEGE 00240 | reverse complement strand
TAATTGGTATGAAGTGCAAAGAAACTTATTCACTTTAGTTGTGCGCGACTACATTGTGGACAATCTTACCAATGCTTGTGCTGCTTCATCAACATAGATTCATTTTTTTGTCAATGCGTAAGTCCTATAATTTACTAAATTGCCCAAAAATGGTACATGGGTAAAAGACACTTAGCGAATATGCACTGGTACAGCAACAAATCCGTTTCCGGGGTAGGTCTCGCGCTCCAGCGGATCGGGTGAGGCAAGTGATATCTCAGTGGTGTGTGCGAGTAGCGTTTCGATGGTCACGCGCAACTCTAGCCGAGCGAGCGGCGCTCCCAGACAGTAGTGAATGCCCGCACCGTAGAGCAGGTTGGACTGCTGATCACGCTCAAGCCGGATCTCCTCTGGGGCATCAAACGCTTGCGGATCACGGTTAGCGGCGATCCACATCAGCGAGATCCGCTCGCCCTCAGTAATTTTACGACCGTTAATCGTGGCTTCCCGCGTTGTTGTTCGGGAGTTAGCAACCAATGGACCGTCCACTCGTAGAATCTCATCCATAGCGGCGGGAATTAGCTGCGGCTGTTCGCGCAGACGGCGTTGAAGGTTTTGATCCTCCGCTAGATGTGCAATCACAATGCTCATTGCTGCGGTTACAGTGCCATGCCCTGCAATCCAGTTCCGCAGCACGGCGATGATGTCCTCATTGTTCCATCGGTGACCGTTTACCTCGGTTATCATTAGCTGGCCGGTAACATCGTCCCGGATATCCTGACGACGGTGATCCTCAAGTGCCTCAGTTACAATCGCAGCGTATTCCTCCGCGATCATCTGCATAGACTCAGTATCGGGATGGACTGTGGACGCACGATTACTGTGGCTCCAGTTGCGGATGCGTTCCCACATCTTCTCCGGCCAGCCGAGAAACGCACACATCGTTCGGAAAGCGATCGGCTCGGCAATGTCCGCCACTGCATCAGCCGTACCCGGAAGGGCGATCGCTTGCATCGTATTCGTGGCGATTTCCCGGCACGTCGGCTCGAATCCTGCCATCTCGGATGCGGAGAAGTAAGGTGCTAGAATCTCGCGGTGTTTCGCGTGTTCAACCCCGTTCATGGAATTCGGGATGGCACGATGCGGTGAGGCGTTGATAAAGGTGTCCGGGTCATCAATCACTGCGACAACATCTGCGTGCCGGAAAAGCGACCAGTGCATCGTATCGCTGTGCGCGACGGGGCATCGTTTACGCATTTTGTCGTAAGCATGACGCTTATCAGCTAACACCTCTGTATCCTGCGGATTCCAATCCTGTAGTGGAGTGTGGTCAGACATGGATGCTCCTCTCGCACGATTGCGAATATACAATTACATTGATTAGTAATTAATACCAATTACTAACCAATAAAACCTAGCTTATAAGTTTAAAAATTGTACTCTAACTTAAGTATGAAACTGGACTTTGGTTAAAGGTCCTATTGAGCGTAATTAGTGCGACCGCAAATCTCGCAAAATACTTTCATGAATAGCTTTAGAGAGTGGAGTTTCAAGAAATAACCCGTCCTCAAAAGGATATAGAATTTCGGGCTTTTTGTTAACAATTAAATATTCTCAAGAGTTTAGATTTATGTCTCTGTGTGAATACAAACCCGGAACTACCTTCCCCGGAGTCATTGGCCGGACAAAAGCGATTATACTAAACTAATCTTTTTGGAAGTATAAGACACAAATTGTCTTTTGCTTTTCTGTTCTTGTGCTTTTAAATCTTGATAAATTTCCTTTAAATCGTAGTTAAATTGTCGAGAATGTGCTTCCCTCGTCTGACGAATTTCTTCTACAATTGGATCTTCCCACATCAATTTTACCTCTCTATAAGTTCTTCAGGAGTACAAATGATTACAGGTTCGTAGCCTCTAGAAAGTTATGTGGAACTCTATTCTAAATGGTCATCCTTGGGTTAAAAAATTAGAAACCGACATTTAGATTATCTGTATCCTTAGTAAGTAAGTTAAATAGTTCTTCTAAGGACAAGTTTAGAAGTAATGACAGACTTTTCATAGTTGAAGGACGGATTACTGGGTCTTTTTCTTCAATCAAAGTTAAAATTTCTTCTGCTGAAATACCAGCGCATAGAAAATAATCTCTTCCTTTTTCGATCAAAGTATTCCAGATAAGAGATCGCAAATTATTTGCACTCTCTTTATCATCTGTTATTTTATCCTTATGACTCATATAAAGGTCTTCTCTGGGTATATTGTTCTGATGTAGTGAAAAATCTAAACTGAGCTTAACTGGTTCGGCTTTTGCTGTGCGTCTGTAGTTATGATAATCTTCCACTACTTTTTCACCCACTAATTTAAGTTGCTCAAAAGTGTAGTCCTGAGTGAAACAGGAAATAAACTTTAAATTATATTCTTGCAAAGTAGCTGCTGATTTTGTTTTATTCCAAGGGTTTCCGGTCTTAACTAAGTGATTGACTCCCTCGCGTGTTATTGGCATTTCAGGATCTCGAACGTCATCACAGCCAAATAAGTCACGTAACACTTTCATGAACATATCATAAGATAGCCCATGTGAGTCAGGGTACAAGTTGCGTTCAGCAATTATCTTATTCGATTTTTCTCTCACTTCTGCATAGGCATGGGGTGATAGTTTACTTTGTCTTAACCTTTTTGGCTGTCCAGGTTTATCAGAGGGACATGGATGGGTTAGTAGTTCTTTGGAAACAGGAATATATGGTTTTTTTATTATTTTGACTAATAACTCACCAAATTCTGTTTCTCTTGGTTGATCTGCGGTCATTGTATTTTACTCCAATTAGGTTATTTGTTTCAATGGGTGATTGTATAACATGATGTTAGTAGTGAGGTTGTTTTAACCTCTTCTTTAGAGAAGAACATTATTTTATTAAAATTTCAAAGAAATTTAAAAATATTTTATTGTTTAGCTGGCACTGTTCCGCTATGTCTCTGTCTGGTCTTCTGTATGTCGGGTTATGTGTTCATGATTATTTTACTCTATTTCGTTATTTGTTTCAAGAACTGCTAATACATCTATCTGATCGTATCTCTTAATACTCGCGTAACTCATGAGTATAGAAACGCAAATCTATGAATTTATGAATTAACCCGTCCTCAAGAGGATATAAGATTTCGGGCTTTTTGTTAAAAATTAAATATTCTCAAGAGTTTAGATTTATGTCTCTGCGTGAATACAAACCCGGAACTACCTTCCCCGGAGTCATCGGCCGGACAGTTGATAAATCCAGTCCAGCTTGGCCAGAACCATTACGGGCAAAAGAAAATACACCAAACGTCCTATTTATCGTTTTCGATGATACAGGATTTGGACAATTTGGAAGTTACGGAAGTCCCATCAAAACACCCAACTTAGACGCACTAGCCGCCAATGGTTTACGCTACAACAACTTACACACAACGGCTTTGTGTTCTCCCACCCGTTCTTGTCTGCTAACTGGGCGCAATCACCATTCTAACGCCATGTCCTGCATTACAGAAGGGTCTACGGGTTATCCCGGAGGTAATGGGAATATTCCCTTTGAAAATGGGTTTCTCTCAGAAATATTACTCCAAAAGGGTTATAACACCTATGCGTTGGGAAAATGGCATTTAACCCCCTCAGACCAACTTTCAGCCGCCGGACCCTATGATCGCTGGCCTCTCGGTCGCGGTTTTGAGCGTTTTTATGGCTTTTTGGGCGGAGAAACCCACCAATATTATCCAGATTTGGTTTATGATAATCACACCGTTAAGCCAGAAAAGACCCCCGCAGAAGGCTATCATTTAACGGAAGATTTAACAGACAAGGCCATTAGCTTTATCGCTGATGCCAAGCAGGTTGCCCCAAATAAACCCTTTTTCATGTATTTCTGTCCGGGAGCGATGCACGCCCCTCATCATGTCCCCAAAGAATGGGCTGATGCTTACGCGGGACAATTTGATGATGGTTGGGAAGCTTACAGGGAAAAGGTTTTTGCCCGTCAGCAGGAAATGGGGATTGTTCCCGCAGATGCCGAACTTTCTCGCCATGATCCCGATGTCCCGCGCTGGGATACTCTCTCTGCCGCAGAAAAACGGCTTTATGCCCGGATGATGGAAGTATATGCTGGTTTTTTAACCCATACTGACTACCATATCGGTCGTTTACTCGATTTCCTCAAATCTATCGGTGAGTTCGAGAATACTGTAATTATGGTGATTTCCGACAATGGCGCAAGTTCGGAAGGGGGACCGACTGGTTCAGTAAATGAGAACCTGTTTTTTAACAATGTGCCAGAATCCCTAGAGGAAAATCTCAAGGCCTTGGATAAATTAGGTAGGGCTTGCTGAATAAACATAAAACCGGGACAAATAAATGACTTGATGGGGATAGAAAGTGAAAAAGGTGCAAGAAAAAGAGTTAAAATGGGTAAAACCTCTTGCATCAAGGCGTATTAAGATGTATAGAAAAGCGCAAGAACAGGAAACAGCACCAGAAAATTTTGAATTACCCTTTGAGGAGAAATTGGCATTAGACAACCGATGGGTAATCATGGCAAAAATGATTCCTTGGTCAGAATTTGATGGCGAATACGCAGCAATATTTTCAGAAAAAATAGGCGCGCCAGCTAAAACATTTAGGATGGCACTGGGGGCATTAATAATCAAAGAAAAGTTAGGAATAAGTGATAGAGAAACAGTAGAACAGATCAGGGAAAATCCTTACCTACAATACTTCATAGGGATGTCAGCCTATAGTAATAAACCACCATTTGACCCTTCAATGTTAGTTCATTTTAGAGAAAGAATAGATATAAATCTAGTTAACAAAATCAACCGAGAAATAGTAAAACAGGCGTTAGAAATATTAGAGGAAACAGTACAAGAAAAAAAGTCAGAAGCAGAGGATTCAAAAAGTGAACCGACCAATCGGGGAAAATTAATATTAGATGCCACTTGTACACCAGCAGATGTCAGTTATCCCACAGACTTAGGATTATTAAATCAAGCTAGAAAGCACACAGAAACAATTATAGATATTCTCTATAAATCTCTAGAAGTAAAAACTATAAACAAACCAAGAACTTATAGAAATATAGCTAGAAAAAATTATTTATTAGTGGCAAAAAAAAGAAAACCAACCCTTAAAGAAAAAAGAAAAGCTATCAAAGTTCAACTCCAATATATTAAGAGAAATTTAGGTCATATTCAACAGCTAATAGAGCTAGGAGCGTCACTAGAAAACCTGAGTAATAGGCAATACAAAATTTTGCTAGTAGTAGAAGAAGTATATCGTCAACAACTTTGGTTATATGAAAATCAAAAACAAAGCATAGAAGACCGGATAGTTAGTTTAAGTCAACCACATATCCGTCCGATTATTCGGGGAAAAGCGGGTAAAAAGACGGAATTTGGAGCTAAGTTATCAGCCAGTTGCCATGACGGATATGTCTTTATAGATCATATAAGTTGGGATAATTTTAACGAATCAGGAGACTTAAAATCACAGGTGGAAGCATACAAAACTTTCACGGGATATTATCCAGAATCAGTCCATGCTGATAAAATTTACCGGACTAGAGACAACCGGGCTTGGTGTCAAGAAAGAGGAATTAGACTTAGTGGACCACCTTTGGGGAGACCACCCAAAAATGTTAGTAAAGAAAATAAGAAACAAGCCGCTGATGACGAAGGTATTCGTAATTGTATTGAAGGTAAATTTGGGCAGGGTAAACGAAGATTTAGTTTGGGTAGAGTCATGGCTAAACTTCCTCATACCTCTCTGACTACTATTGCTATTACTTTTTTAGTTATGAATCTTTCTACCTTACTATCAAGGGGTTTTTGCGGATTTTTATGGCAATTTTTCCAAATAACCTCTGTTTTCTCTAATTTGATGAGAAAAAATGATGTTTTACATGATTTTAAACAACAAAAACTTATCTTTGCTTTTGCCTAACTACCTGGGCAATTTTTTTTTGCATTTTTCCACTTTTTCAGCAAGCCCTAGGTAGTGCAGAAACTTTTAATCATTATGCTTGGGGCTGGACTTGGGCAGGGAATACGCCTTTTAGACGGTGGAAACGGGAAACCTATCGGGGGGGAATTAGCGACCCTTTAATTGTCCATTGGAGTCAAGGTATTGAGGCTAAAGGGGAAATTCGGACTCAGTACGCTCATGCTATTGACCTTGTGCCGACGGTGCTGGAATTACTGGAAATTGAACCACCGACAACGATTAAGGGTGTGACTCAATCCCCCATTGAAGGTGTCAGTTTTGCCCATACTTTTAATCATAGTACCGCACCTACTAAGCATATTACCCAATATTTCGAGATGATGGGACATCGTTCTCTTTACTATGATGGTTGGCGGGCGGTTTGTCCTTGGCCGGGTCCTTCATTTACAGAAGCGGGGCAGTTTTTTGGTGAGGCGATTTCGGCGGAAACTCTGACGGATTTGGATACTCATCATTGGGAACTGTATCATGTCGCCTCAGATTTTGCGGAAAATCACAATATTGCGGCTGATAATCGTCCTAAGTTAATTGAGATGATTGCTACTTGGTATGTGGAAGCTGGTAAGTATAATGTATTGCCTGTGGATGGACGTGGTGTGCAACGACTGGCGGAAGAACGCCCGCAAATTACGGTCAATCGTAGCCGCTATGTTTACTATCCTGATACTCAAGCAATTCCCGCCGGTAGTGCGGTGAGGGTGTTAAATCGTCCCCACAGTATTACGGCTGATGTGGAGATTCCCCCAGGTGGCGCTGAAGGGATATTACTGGCTCATGGGGGTAATGATAGTGGTTATTCTTTCTATGTCAAAGATGGCAAACTGCACTGGGTTCATAATTATGTGGGGCGATCGCTCTATCATGTAGAATCTGGGTCATCTGTGCCGGTAGGTCGTCATCAGTTGCGTTTTGAGTTTAAAGTTACTGGTCAACCAGATTTAGCGAAGGGAAAAGGAACGCCAGGACGCGCCCAATTGTATATTGATGAAAAATTGGTCGGGCAGATTGATATGCCTGTAACTACTCCTTTAGCACTAGGTTTGACCAGTGGTGTCACCTGTGGAATTGCCCCTGGTGCGCCTGTTACACCGGATTATGAACCGCCTTTTAAGTTTACGGGTAAGATTTATAGTGTGATGGTGGATGTTAGTGGCGATTTGATTCAAGATCGGGAAGCTGAAATGCGGACTATTATGGCGCGACAGTAGGCGTTACAGAATTTTAGGTTGGGTTAAGCGACAGCGCAACCCAACAGCAGCATATAAGAGAACTCAACAGAATGATTGTTCTAGTTAGTTATATTCTCACAACTAATTTAACAATTTTGTCAGGTTTTTCCTAGCCTACAGGTTTCCTCTTGTGAAAATCTACTTTTATTATATTGGTGGAATTTAGGGATACATTATGAGTTTATTGAGCATTTGGTACGTCTTGCTAAGGCTCAAGCTTTGCTCAAGTTACAACAAGGTGCATGAGTAAAACTTATATTCCTACTAATCTACGACAAATTGTATTTGAACGCGCTTAGGGGTGTTGTGAGTATTGTCTAATTCCAATCAGCAATTCCTAGGTCGCGCTAGTTCCCTTCGGTACGCAATGCGTTCGCTATCGCCTCCATTCCCAAACGTTTTAATACCTGTAATACACTATAAAGCTCATTATCAGGATTTACCAAAGAAAACAGCCGTGAATTAGCATATTTATGTTCCAATACCTTTAAAAATAAAAACTCATTACCATTGGTAATCATGCCAAAGGTTGGTAGCACAGTTTCCTCATTACCCAACATATAAGCCAAAGCTTGAGGAATTGCGCGTGTCACCGCAAAATCACTCCGTTTTGATTCAATTACCAACAACCAAAGCCGATTTTTTAACACCAAAACATCAATCCGCCCCCGAATAATCGTTCCTTCATCCTCCATTTCTAAAGCCACACCCGTTTCTGTTTCAATCCTAAACGGTTTATGATAAAAACCAGCTAAATCTAACAAGGGCGCAAGTACCACCATCTTCACCGTATTTTCTAGCATTGGGGGATCATCCATCAATTCTAAAAAATTAGCCTTCACCCGATCTAATAAATGTTGCTCTTCTTTGTTCAAAGCCTCAAGCCCATCCAACCACTCAGGAAAAAAAGTAGCATCTTGAACGATTTGAATGCCAAAATTTTGCTTTAATTCCCGTAGCGTCACATCCTTGGCCGCAATAGACTGAACCATCTTGATATTTCTCCTGACGAAATTTTAGGCTCCAGTGTACAGAAAAAGCTATTAAGCCTGAAACCTTTGCTCCCGTATTTCTCACATATAATGTAATCGCAAGTTGTATAACCCGGATAGAGAATCGGTTTCAGGCATTTTTTACGGAGTTGACTTTTGATGTAGGGTGAAACTCCAGAATCCAGATTTTATAAGGGTTTGAGAATTTTGGTGAGAAATCCGGGTGATCTAACTAAATTTGGTTCTACCGTTTCCCTTATGATCAAACATCCCTTTTAGGTATCTAAAAACGTTGCTGTACATGGGTTTAATCTAAATTAATAAGCGATAGCGAACGCATTGCGTCCCAGAGGGAACTAGCGCGACCTAGGAATCGCTATTTTTGAGGAATATTAAAGCCTCAAACCTAATCATGATAAGGGTTTACGCCATATTTTTCCGGGAAAATCATCAAGGGAGCGGTAGAACCCTAAATTTTAGTTTAAAGTAGTATCCCCGCGCCTCAATAACCGACAAAACTAATTAGTAAATCATAGTACAAGTACTTAGTGGTGCAGAAAACTTTTTTGAGTTTCACAATGAAAAGCCTGAAGGGTTAAAATAGAAGCTGAAACCCAATGACCTCGTTCGATGTCTTGAGAAATCCCAAATCCATTGTTTCGGGTATAATCCTTTATTTATAGGTGTTTCAGGGGTTTTCTGCACCACCAAGCATTACCAGAATCCAACCCAAATTCTTTTGTATCGAAAACGTTACCGGATTACTCACCTGTCCAAACTACCCAGAACAACCATCAGGGTCATATTTTACAGGCGCGATCGCAACCATTGACAGCTAAGGGTACGATGCGGAATGGATTTGTGTATGTTCAGGACACTTTACCGCCCCCTTCCTTAGAGAACGATTACTTTTGGTTGGAATATGGAAAAACCGTTCTGTGGGAGTCCCCAACAAAATAGTTCATGCTGTGGGAAACATGATCAACAACGGCAATACTACACAAAATATAAGAGAATTTATAGCACTCAGTAAAAACTCCAGGAAATCCAATCAATAGTAATTTTCCTCTAAGAATTTTTTTCAGTTAATTCCACAGTGCTAATTTAAACTTAGTATCTCAATAAAAAAAACTCCCAAAATGGAAGTTTGTGTAATATTAAATTTGTACTGTTTGTTTTTGCTGTAGCCTTATCTGTCGTTCTGGCATTAATTGAAGTGGTGTATTAATAGGCGAGTATTTACAATAACAAATCACTATCATATCGAACCCCATACTCACCTGGTTGACGCTTATCAGCCCGGAAAACAATCCATTTACGCATCATCTTTTTCCTCTGTATCGTAATATGATTTGGGAAATTCTGTATCGCCTTCAAAAATACAGTCTACTGGCAGTATATCGTTACCAGTTTCTTCTAAATAAAAATATGGTTATTTCAGAACTTGAACAACAACTTCTTCAACTTTCCCCCAATGATAAACTTTATGACTCAACCATCTTTACCACAACCACAATTAGAACCCAAGGGTATCACCTTTGACCAATATGTAGAATTTACCCCACAAAAACTAGAACTAAGTAACGGATATATGGGGTATGGTGGACAAGATAATCTAGGTTTTCATTTGTCCGTACTTACTAATATGGGGTTATTAAAAGCAGCTCAACATATAAATTTAGCACTGTGGATAGAAGCTCTGGACTGTGTGTTTAGAGAAAAACTAGCAAAAGTTAATGCTGAACCAGAAGTAGCAGAAGCAATGTTAAATAGATTTAATCAGGCAATGTTAGATTTGGAAGCAGTGATAGAATATTTGGCGGAATAACGTACCTTTGGGATTTTCCTCTAAGAATCACCGGGGGTACTGAGAAATTCTTAGAGGAAATGCCAAAGTAATTATCATGTTAGTATAATTGCTGGGAAATCTATCAAGAAAACCATTAATGAAAATTTAGCTGTGATGTTGGGGGAACTGCAAGCGCAGATATATTGGTTACATGATGCTGAGGAGTTTACAGAATTAGCAAATGCCGCTGCTGGTATCTATGCAAAACTTGGTTATAGTCAGGAACAGTCAGAAACTGCTGGTAAATTAATCTTTCTGATAAAAATACGATTTTTTAATTATTTACGCCACTTGGATAAAGATTTATAGGGTAATGGTGAATATTGTCGTTTAGCGATGCCTTCAGCGATCGCTCATAGTTTACGTTCTCAATAGGCGATCGCTTTCAGGACTCTCACAGGCGATCGCTCTGTTAATGTTGGGTTGCGTTAGTTAAGCTAACTCATAAGATTTACCATGTTAGTTGTCATATAAGTATTCAGTTATAGATTCCGATATCTGTTGATTCTTCTCCTCCGAGATATTAAGCTGATCACTAATTTCATTCAGCCAATTAAAATTTCTCATCATAAAAGCGGCTCTATCATATACATCAATACTAATACGATTGCCAATTATATTAATACCACAAACACATGACATGAGTAATTTCAAGCTATGTGAACTAGGATGATGTTTTAGGAAGAAAAACCAATATTTGACCATAGGTTCAAGTGCTTGTAAATAATGGCGAACCTCCAAAATCTCGTATAGCTCTCTAGGATCTGACTCGTACCCATAAATACAAAATTCTACGCTACTCTGACACTTTCGAGCTACAGCAGAGTTAATAAGGACTCGATCAAAAAATTTAGTTGGACCTGAAAAGTTTTGAGCCTCAATTTCATTACGAGAAATCACGCAAATAAGAGGATTGAGATCCTTGCCCAACAAATTGTTTAATTTCCAATACCAATCTATCTGATCATTAAAGTCTTTCTCTTCACCTACTAATGATATCAAAGAGGATTTCGCTTCTAGTGTCAGCTTTTGTGATTGGGGTATTGGCATTCTCCAGCCATCACCATACTCTTCAGTATCATTAATATCAAAATGTCTCCAGAAAAACTCTTCACTTTCCGGATTCACAAGTATTATAACTACGGGAACTGAAAAATTTAACCACAAATTTAAATGCTTGTTCTCTCCCTGATACAAATATTCACCATATTTTGATGATTTTTTAAAGTAACTGCTTCCGCACTTAATCTGAACCGCAAATGTACGCCCAGTAACTTGATTGTTGTCATTGACTATATCTACATATCCATCAATACCAAAATCTTGTTCTTGGTGTACACGACGGAAGATCCATTGAAAGTCTTGGGAAAATAGGCGATTAACGAGGATTACACCCAATTCTCCCATTTGAGCGGAGTTAGAAAACTTTGGAAAGCCTGCCATATATAATATTAACCAATTAACGGAAAGATAAAGAGTCTCAGCATTTTGGTCTTAATATCAAGAAATATTCTGGATATCATCGGTATTCAACTATTATACAGAAATTTTCCGTATCATATCGGTATATCCATTACTGGTATCCAGCAATTTTCCTACAAGATTCAAACTTCCCAATGTTATAAAATAGATAAAAGCTCAACCCTAACTCTATACTCAATGAGTCTCCATCCCCTCTTAAAATTTGACATTTCTGAACTCAGCATTGCCGAACGTATCCAACTTGCTGAAGATTTATGGGACAGCATCTTAGAACAGCAAGAAGAACTTCCCTTGAGTCAAGCACAACAACAAGAATTAGAGCGACGGTTAGAAAATTACGAAAAAAACCCTACAACCGGTTCTAGTTGGGAAGACGTTAAAAAACGGTTAGGATTTTCCCAATGAACTATAACCTGATTATTCAGCCAGAAGCAGAATACGATATCCAAAATGCTTTTGAGTGGTACGAATCCCAAAATCCGGGTTTAGGTTCGGAATTTGTTCGTGCTGTTGATGCTTGTCTGTCTGGAATTGGAAGACAACCCCTTGCTTACCAAGTTACCTACAAACAGGTAAGAAGAGTATTAATCCGGCGATTCCCTTATGTAATTCTCTACGTTTTTGAACAAGATACTGTTTTTGTATTTGCTTGCTTCCATGCAAAACGTGATCCAAAACAGTGGTTAGATAGAATTGAATAAAATTTCTCTTTGTTCCTAGCGAGTCAAGTTTTAGATTAAGGCACAAAATATAAAAAAATTTTAATATCATCTTTTTATCGTTTCGTAGATGTGCCACTGTGGTAATTTAGGTATGTTTAGTAAGTAAAAGGGAAAAATCATGTTAAGTGTATATCATAGAAAAAAGTTACTCCATTACTTTTACTGTCTGGATGCTGATAATTCGGGCTTCATTAGCAAAGAAGATACTGAGATTTTGGCTGAGAGGTTCGCCAACATCCGTAACGCAGAGATTGGTTCAGAGATTCACAAAGATTTGTTGTTTAAGTGGCTTTATATTTGGGAGAATTTTTGGTCTAAAGCGGATTTGGATGGAGATGGTAAGGTCAGTCCTGAAGAATTTTGTCAGGGTATAGAAAAGACGGTTTCAAATCCAGATGACAACGACCCTTTAATAGAAACTTTGTTTGACATTATTGATTTAGACAGTGATGGTCATATATCAGAACAAGAACATCGTCTCTTCTTCAGTATGTTTGACCTAGATGCTGAAAAATCAGCTTTTGTTTTCTCCAAGCTTGATATAGATCAGGACGGTATCCTCTCTAAAAAAGAGTTTGTTTCGGCTAAGAAAGAATTTCTAACAGAAAAAGAACCTGGTGCTGTAGGTAACTGGTTTTGGGGTCAGGTGGATGGTTCTATGGAGTAATGATGAGTCTCCATCCCCTCTGAAAATTTGACATTTCTGAACTCAGCATTGCAAAACATATCCAACTTGCTGAAGATCGATGAGATATATTCAACATGGCTTAATTATTTGATTCTGTGGGTGGGGGTTTAGTAGTGCTAAACCCCTTGTATCGTAATCAGGAGAGAAAAGAGTAAAATCTTGAGTCAAACACAAAAACAAGAATTACAGCGAAGGTTAGGAAATTACGAAAAAACCCATGATATGGCGTGGTTTATTATATTTTAGTCATACAAATAAGAATATATTAAATTTTGTAAAAAAACTACAGTAAGTATACCCTGTCCATAAATAATGAGTTTTTGGATATATCTCAAACTTATGGGCTGTGCGACATGAAAAAATTACAAAATATATTTTTCTCCTTACTGATATTCAGTTTAGCATTTCTAGGACAATGGGCATTTTCTTCCCCAAATATTGCCTACGCACAAACGATTCCTAACACTACTTTAAAAGTTGCTCTCTTTCCCTATATTCCTGATTCGGCACAGGATCAATATCAAGCACTATTAACTAGAATTGAAAGTGAATTTGAAACTCAAAATCCTAGCATTGATTTAGTATTGAAACCTCTAAATCCTGATGAAGAAGGATTTTATAATCTAGACACTTTAAAGCAGTGGTTATCTAATTCTACCAATGAACAAAATGGTTATCATCTAGTAGAGATAGATACTTTACTATTAGGTGATTTGGTTAAGGCAAATGTAGCTAAAGCTTGGAACAATCCTGAAAACACCAAAGATTGGTATCCTGCTGGGTTAAATGCTGTAACTATCAACGGAAATATCTACGGTATCCCACATTTATTATGTGGTCATTTTATTTTTTCTCGTAATGATCAAGTAGTCAAAACTAAATCTGTGGACAAAATTTTGACTATTTTACAATCTATAACTCCAGATATACCCAATTTAGCAGGAGATTTAACAGGAAGTTGGAATTTACCAGCTTTGTATTTAGATGCTTGGGCGGATACCTATGGTACAAAAGAAATTGATTCTGCTTTATCACCTAATCTAGATAAGTTAGTAATTAAATCTTTCAAAAAATTTGCTAACAATTGCCAAGTGGGAGATGCTAACCCTTGTTTTGATAAGTATGGCGATGTAGATAGTGGTGCGGAAGCCTTTATTAATAATCAAGTTGATGCCTTTTTTGGTTATTCGGAAAGACTCAGCTATATATTCAAAAATGGCATCAATCCTGATGTCAAATTAGCTTCTTTACCTCTGAGTGAAGGTAGTAATCCTGTGCTATTTGTTGATGCTTTGGTTTTACGCCAAGACTGTAATCAAACTTGTCAGAATGCCGCGAATAAGTTTGCAGCTTATTTGGATAATCCTAACACTCAAGAATGGATTTTAAGTAGTAAAGATGCTGGAGTAAATGGTATACCACGTTATTTAATTCCTGCTACCTATAGTGCTTTTAAAACTGACTCACTCCACAAAGATTCTTATTATAAGACTCTAGAAAAAGTGATCAAAAATGCCGTACCTTATCCTAATTCTGGCTTTCCAGAAGTTCGCAAAACATTAAAGCAATTAATTCTTAAAGAGTTACAACAGGGCTAGGAGTCAGGAGTCAGGAGTAAGAATTAGCAGGAAATCAGAATAGTCTCAAATTTCAGAAAGTGATAGGTTTTTCATGGTTTCAATGCTTATTTCTTGCACCTGATTCACTTTTTTAAACAGGCAACTCTTAAGAGGTTGTTTGAAAAGTCTAAATTCATACATATCTGGGCGGTTAGAAACCGCGTCTACACAGGCGAAACCCACCTGCGTGGGTTTGAAAACCTTAATTTTGTGTTAGTCCACGAAGGTGGACTTTGTTTGTGTAGTTTCTACTTTTCTATGACTACAAGAATTAGAGCGACGGTTAGAAAATTACGAAAAAACCCTACAACCAGTTCTAGTTGGGAAGACGTTAAAAAACGGCATAGCACTTAGCCAGACGTTTTGATATAATCAAACTATCCCATGAAATTTTAAAATTGCATAACTATGCAGACAATCACCCTTGAAGTTACCTCCGAAATTGCCGAAGCTTATCAATTTGCTTCCTTAGAAGAACGTCAACAAATTCAGGAAATTGTTAGCCTTTTACTCAAAAAAGAAAAGGAAAATGACATTGATTTTCTCAGAAAGATTATGGACGAAATCAGCGATAGAGCAACTGCTAGAGGCTTAACACCAGAAATTTTAGAATCAATAATTAATGAACCGTAAACAATATTTAGTTTTAGATACAAATATTCTCGTTAGTGCCGTTCTTGCCAAAACCAGCAAAGCGCGTCAAGCCTTAGATAAGGCACAAGATATAGGAAAGATCCTAATGTCATCTTCTGTTTTATTGGAAATAGAAGAAGTTTTATTTCGACCTAAATTTGATAAATATGTTACGACTATAGAAAGACGATTTTTTCTGAGTAACTTTCTGAAAACAGTTGAGTTTGTAGAAGTTGGAGAAATTATTAATATTTGTCGTGATCCGAAAGATGATAAAATATTGTCTTTAGCGTTGAATGGAAAAGCAGATTATATTATTACTGGCGATCAAGATTTACTTGTTTTAAAGTTATTTGAAGGCGTAGAAATAATTAAAATAGATGATTTTTTAAATCTAGTTCTGTAGTCATATAGGATGGATCAAACTCAACGAGTAGACAACCTGCAACGGCTTCATATAAATTTTGTAGTAATTCTTCAAAAGTATCTCCCTGGGTAGCACAACCGGGAATAGCAGGAACTTCTACCCAGTAAACTTCTGCTTCTTTGTGAAAAATGACTTTTATTGTCATAAATTGAAGTTCAATTTTTCAAGTAGGCAATGATGATACTTTAGCTATATCTCCGTATTTAACACAATTTTCTGATTAAATTTCGTAATACCAAATATCATCTTGTTTCACCATAATCCGGTGCAGAGAAAGTCTATCAATTAATCCTTCCTGTTCTAATTGTCCTAAGACACGAGTGATAGTTACACGAGTAGAATTGATTAGTGCTGCTAAATCTTCGTGAGTCAGACGCATATCAATTAAACGTCCTTTTTCTACTTCTGAACCAAATTTTTTGGATAACCATGCTAATAATTGCATCAGCATAGTTTCTACTTTTCTATGACTGCGAATTAGCATTAATTCTTCTGCTTGTTGAATGTGATCAAGTAAAGTATTTGTTAGTTGATTCCAGTCATCTACAGGTACAATAGTTGCTTCTACATTGGTTAAACACTCAATCTGATAGGGTTTCATGGTGGATAGAAGTTCCCCAACTGTATCTCCAGGACCCCATAACCCTAAAGCTACTGTTGTCCCATCTTCTAAGTAGGTATAATTCATCACGAAACCAGATTCTATTCGCCACAAAGCACCTTTTTTACTTGGCAATAAGCATCGCCTGGTAAAATGCTGTTGAGAGTTATTTGTAGATGTTGCCAGCTTACCTGTGTATAATGACATCAGTATATATTGTATATTACTATTTTCCGATGTACTAGCCGTAGTATATATATATCTGGTGACAAAAAGCTACTGTTTTGGGTGGGGAATTTTTTAATTGTGCCGATTTTTGATCCTTTCGGGACTACCTGTAGGAATTGCAGCGATTAATTTTTGGGTGTATTCTTCTTTAGGGTGGAGATAAATACTTTCAGATGTACCAGATTCTACTATTTTCCCCTGATTCATCACCAAAATGCGATCGCTCAAAAATTTGACTACACTTAAATCATGGGAAATAAAAATGTAAGTTAGTTGAAAATCCGCTTGTAATTCTTTCAATAAATTCAAAACTTGCGCTTGCACAGACACATCTAAAGCTGAAACAGACTCATCACAAATAATAAACTTAGGATTTAAAGCCAAAGCGCGAGCAATACAAACCCGTTGACGCTGACCACCGGAAAATTGATGAGGATATTTTTTCATATCATCCGCACTTAAACCCACCCGTTCCAACAATTCCACTACCCTAGCTTGTCGCTGTTGTTTCGACTTCCCCACCCCATGAATCAACAGAGGTTCTACAATCGCTTCCCCAATCTTCATCCGGGGATTGAGAGAACTAAAAGGATTTTGGAAAATAATCTGCATTTCCCGTCGTAAATGCTGCAAACTTTTCCCAGTCAAGTGCGTAATATCCTGTCCATTAAATAATATTTTACCGCTCATCGGTTCGATTAATCGCAGCAACGTTCTCCCTAAAGTAGTTTTACCGCAACCAGATTCTCCCACCAGTCCCAAGGTTTCCCCCGGAAAAACATCAAAGGAAACCCCATTTACAGCCTTATGGTAACGTTTTGTGCTGCCAAATACTCCCCTGACTGGAAACCCAACTTCCAGGTTACTAACGGACAACAGAGGTGGTTTTGAACTAATATTTGCTAATCTTGCGTCAATCTCTTCCCCAGTAATTTCCGCTGGTTGTGCAGGTTTTTTGGTCTGAATTGTCACTTTTCCCAATTCATCTTCTGTCACATTCATGTAGTCAGAAACAGTCAGTAGTTTGTGGGGACGACGATTCAGACTAGGACGACAAGCTACAAGTCCTTTAGTATAGGGATGTTGGGGGTTATTGAAAATTTGTGCCGCTGCACCATATTCAACAATTTTACCTTTATACATTACCGCTACTTGGTCAGTAATTTCCGAAATTAAACCCAAGTCATGGCTAATAAAAATCATTGCCATATTGCGACTTTGTTGCAGTTCATATAACAATGATAGGATTGTCGCTTGCACAGTCACATCTAAAGCTGTAGTTGGTTCATCAGCAATCAACACAGATGGATTACAGGAAATTGCCATTGCAATCATTACCCGTTGCAATTGTCCTCCAGATAGCTGATGTGGATATCTTTCTAGCATGGCTTCTTTGTGTTCTTTCACCAACTGTGCCAATTTAAAACTACCGGGTGCTGACAAATCATGATCAAGATACTGTTCCTCAATTTGTTCATCACTAGGTAAAAGTTTAACTTCTTGCAACCCGGCGATCGCAATTTTTTTTGCTTCAATTGCATTCACATTTTGATGGCGCATAATAGCTTCTTGCAACTGAAACCCGATACTATAAACCGGATTTAAAGAACTCATTGGTTCTTGAAAAATCATCGCAATATCACCACCTCGATAAAGCTGCATTTCGTCAGGTGATAATGTTAATAAATTCAACGGTTTTCCACTTGTCCGAGAAAATAAAATTTCCCCTCCACTTACTTTTCCCGGATATTGCAACAAACCCATAATTGCTAAAGCCGTAACTGACTTTCCACTTCCCGACTCTCCCACTATTCCTAAAGTTTCACCCTGATGTAGCTGAAAACTAATATCATCAATAGCTTTAACTTTACCGCTATCACTGATAAATTCAACTTGTAGATTGCGAACCCCTAAAATTATTTCTTTCATAAAATTGGCAAATAAATTAATTCAAAATGAAAAATTAAAAAAAAAAACACCTTTAAATCTTGCCTCTTACATCTTCCCCCCTGCCTATTCCCAATTCCCAATTCCCAATTCCCAATTCCCAATTCCCAATTCCTATTACAACTTCGGCAAAACATCTGGTAGTAATTGTCCTGGAAGTTTAGACAAAGCTAAATTTTGTCCTTGAATTCCTAACTCATTGTGAAAAGTCCGAATTGTGTTAACAATATAACCGATTGTTGTTTGATAGTTTTCTGTTTTTCTCTCAAATCCACTTAGCGCGTGTAAATGATTTTCTAAAGCAGCTTCTAAATGTTGAGATAGGGTTTTTTTGTCACCATTAAAAGATAAATTTGTCACTAAATCATGATGAGCTAATGCTAAATTATTGTGTGTCACATATAAATCAAAATTTAAAGGCAGATTACTAAATGAGTGAGCTATATTCACAGCTTCTCCATA
Organism: Dolichospermum sp. LEGE 00240; assembly: GCF_015207875.1. Classification (GTDB taxonomy): domain Bacteria; phylum Cyanobacteriota; class Cyanobacteriia; order Cyanobacteriales; family Nostocaceae; genus Dolichospermum; species Dolichospermum gracile. The sequence continues at coordinate 89,036 of NZ_JADEVZ010000007.1, read as the reverse complement.
GGCATGAATACATGATTTTATAAGTTTTTGTTGATCTTCCTTGGTTGTTTGCGGCTGATTTGCTAAATGCCAGTAAGCGATACCCAGATTATTTTGAGTAGCAGCATAGGCTTGGGGAACATCAACAGATGTCCGATATTTTAGTGCTTCATTATAAACCTGAATTGCTAACTGGAGATTTTCTACTGGTTGTTCGTACTGGGAAAGATTCCAATAGGCAGTACCAATATTATTTTGAATCATGCCATATTTTAGGGGTTCATCTGTCGGTTCATAGTGAATAAGTGCTAATTTATAAGCAGCGATCGCCCTTGTCAAATGTTCCACAGGCTGATTATACTGTCCTAAATGCCAGTAAGCTGTACCTAAATTATTCTGACAAGCAGCATATTTTAAAGGTTCTATATCCTCCTGTCGGTAACGCAAAGCCTGATCATAAGCCACAACCGCCAAATTCCAGTTTTCCACCGCGTCAGCAAACCTAGCCAAATCACCATAGGCAGTACCCAGGTTATTTTGAATACGAGCATAGGTTTCCGGCTGCGTATCACCTGCAATTAACTTGAGCGCTAACTTATAAAAATCTATCCCTTGCTGAATATAAATCTTGGCTTCTTCAGAATTGTCAGGGATACGGTGCAACATCCAGTAAAGAGTCCCCAAATCATTCAAAACATCTGGAAGTTGTGGAGAACTTTCATCATAACTAACAGCCTCCTGATAAGCTAGAATTGCGATCATCAAATTTTCCACCGTTGCTTGTCCTTGCTCAATCTGCAACCGATAGAAATTCCCAAGATTCTGATAAGCTATCCCTAGCTCTTCTCCCTTAGCCTCTTGAATATGTAACTGTTCAATTTCCCCCAGTATTTGTTGAATTTGCTCACTATCATCAGCATTTATGGTTGCCTTAATTAATCCTTGCAACTCTCGATTAATATGAGATAAGGCAAGTTCGCTCTGATTATTGGTAATCTGAGGAGAGGGAACAGGAGATGGTTCTGGTATTTCTGTAATTAAATCTGTAGTTGTCGTTAAAGGTAAATCAGGATTATTTGTGAATTTTATATCTGGAGAAATTTTTTCCTCCTTCACAATTAAATGATCTAAATTTTCTCGTTCTAAACTACGGGAGTCAGCCACAACTTCTGAATAACCCCTATTATCTATAGTTGGTGTCGGTTCTCCCTCAAATACAAATACACCCGTGCGACAATGCCAAAATTTGGGTGCTGATTGCTGAATTGCTGACAACCAAGGACGAGAAACCCAAAATAACAAACTAGATTCTAAAAAACGACTAGATTCATCACCCGATAAATGTTGTTCACTTAAACGGAGATAATTTAAAAACAACCGTTGGACTGCGACTGGTTCTTTAGTCAGCATTTCCACCCCCACAATCTGAAATCCTGGAATTGGTAAAGGACGGCCAGGATTCTCTGTTGAACCTCCAACCAGTGGAGGTGGATAATTAGCTAACCATTGGTTAATTTGTGCAATGGGATTAGGATCACTTAAATTTAAGCGTATTGTCACCAATCGTGGATAGGCTGGAGTGCTAAAATCTCCCACATTGGCGCGTTGATATAAAACCTTACCCACTGGATAAGCAAGGGTTGAGTGTAAGCGTGCTGCTATCCGGTTTCTTAAATGTAAATCATCACATATAGCAAAGAAAATTTGTCTACGTAAACCCAGACTCAAAGCAAGTTTTAGGCGTTGATATACTTGCCGATTCAAACCAATGTTTTCTGTGTGTACGGTTTCATTCACGCTTGTATTTAGTTGGGTTTTACCCCTTGTTTCTGTATACATCCTGACTGAATAAATTAAATATTAATGTCACATCTCATAAATTGGATTTTCACGGAGATGCTCTCTTTTTCAGGATGAATCAAGTTTTACGGGCTAGAATGTCAACAAAAAAGACTATAATTATACTTGTATTTTGCCATTCTAGCAAAAAATCAGGCTCTTGATCAAAATAAGAACCTGAAATCAGGAAAGGCTAATATTTAAAGGACAGTTTTCCAACTAACTAGCACTAGAAACAGAGAAAGCCACAAAAATTACCACACCAACTAAAAACACCGCTGCCAGTCCTAGAACAATGTAAGTACGCTTTTGAGCATTCGTTGGCGGTTCAGCTTGATAAACCTTGGGTTCTTTAGCAAAGTTATTGAGAAGACCACCCTCTTCGTTTGTGTAAGGCATGAAGTGATTCCTTATTATCTTTCTTTACTTAATGTTAAACAAATTTTACAGCACTCTCATAAAAATAAACAAATAATTACATGAATCTAAAGAAGTCAGGAATCACCGAGTAAAACTGGCTTGCTGTCTGGCTTTGAATTTAGATCCTGCACCTCATTAATCTACAATCTGCGGTATCTTGACAAAATAGACAATTCATGTTTTGTTTTGTGCAATTCTATTTTACCTAACTGCTAATTCAGGAATAGAATTTATTCCTAATTGAGTGCGAAGTTCACTAATGGGGACATTCCAAAACTGATCCCATTTTTTGGAGATAAATTTGACGGGAGTATGAGAACCTAGATAATAACCACGAGATATTTCCGTCATTAAAGGTTTGAATTTAGTAGGTTGATAAAGACTAATAGAAACCATGCCAAAACTTACTAACATGATGCTAATAGGTGTAGGAGTTTGTGCTAAAACAAAAGCTTGTAAACCCAATTCACCCACCACATTAGTTTCAAATCCAGTGACTACATGATAAATATCATGGGTAGTTCTCCACAGCATTTTCATATAAGAAATATCATCAACAACAGGCACTTTTTTATAGAAATGAGGATCGAAGCCTCTAGCTTTCATTTCTTTAGCATAAATATGACCTAAAGTTCCTTCGGGAAGTTTGCTTAATTCATCTAAATTTATGGGTTTAGGTAGCCATCGTTCTGTAAATAAAGAGTTGATTTCCGGATCTTTTTTCAGTTCGTCTACAGTTAAATGTGCTATTTCTGTTTGGTCAAGTGCATCTTCAAAATCAAAGATTGGATCAGTTCCAGCATCTTGGGTTCTTAATGCTCTTGAGGCGAGAAATTGAATGTATGCTAAGAGTCCTTTATCATTGTTATAATTAATGATGTTATCCATGATAATTCTCCCTTTTGAGAAGATAGGATTACTAATCTTTTTCTGACCTCATTATTGGGGATAATAGAAGAGAGTTTCGTGTATCAAAAGAGGGATTTATTTATACAATTAATTTTACTTTTGGTAGACATAAAAAAGACAAAATTCAGATCCCCGACTTCTTAGTCGGGGATCTGAACAAAACAAAACTAACCTGTAATTGTTCCCGTTAAAGGTGAACTAGCACTAGCGTAATTCTTCATGGGCATTCTGCCGGCTAAATAAGCCATGCGACCGGCAATAGTAGCCAAATTCATCGCATAAGCCATTGCTGGGGCATTTTCAGCCAGGGCGATCGCACTATTGATTAATAACGCATCCGCCCCCAATTCCATCGCCTCAGCAGCCTCAGAGGGCGCACCGATGCCAGCATCTACCACTACTGGAATCTTGGCATTTTCAATAATAATCTGAATATTGGCGGTAGTTTTTAGCCCTTGTCCCGAACCAATGGGGGCAGCTAAAGGCATGACTGTGGCACAACCTACTTCTTCTAACCGCTTGGCTAACATCGGATCAGCATTAATATAAGGCAATACAGCAAAACCTTCTTTTACCAACTGTTCCGCAGCTTGCAAAGTGCCAATGGGATCAGGTAGTAAATACTTAGCATCAGGTATCACTTCCAACTTAACAAAATTATTATCTTCCTGTCCTAATAACTTCGCCATTTCTCGTCCCAACCGGGCCACCCGAATAGCTTCCTCCGCAGTTTGACAGCCAGCAGTATTGGGTAACATCCAGATTTTACTCCAATCCAAGGCTTCCGCTAGACCTTCATGTCCTGGGGCGTTAGTTTGTACCCGTCGCACAGCCACCGTGACAATTTGACAACCGCTTGCAGTGACACTTTGCTGCATTTCTTGGATATGGCGATATTTACCGGTTCCCGTCATTAACCGAGATTTAAAGCTTTTTCCCGCAATAATTAATGGTGAATCGGGAATAATTAAATCTGATATTTCCGGGTTACGGTGTCCGTTAGTGGCAGTAGTCGCGTGAATTAACATCGGTGTAGTAGTAGATGACACAGTAGAAAAGCGAGAATAATGAAAATTAGCTAAAACAGGATCTGCTTTTTGTTCGCAAATCAAATCAGCAATTAATGTGGCTGTAATTGGTGCCAGTAAAATCCCATTGCGGTAATGACCAGTCGCAAAAGTTAAATTATCACAATCACTATGACCCAAAATAGGTAATTCATCGGGGGTAGCGGGACGAAATCCCCACCACAGTTCTTGAATAGGATAATTTTCTAATTGCGGATATAGGCGAATGGCTGATTGTAGTAAATTTTGAATTCCCCTAGGGGTATTATGGGCAGTAAATCCTACATCTTCGCTAGTTGCACCAATAATGATAGAGCGATTCCTTCGAGGCACAATGTAAATATTTTCACCAAATAACACCCTGGTTAAAGGTAATTCAGTCAGAAAATCTGGGACTCGCAAACTCAGCATTTGTCCTTTGCGGGGACGCACTGGTAAAGGTAACAATTGATTTACCCAAGCACCAGCAGTTAAAAGATAATGGTCAGCGCGAAATAAACCAGTATTAGTTTGGACACCAATAACTTTTCCCTGCTGTTGAGAAATCCCTGCCACTGTAATTCCATCTTGGCAGACAACACCCAAAGAGTCAGCCGCAGTCCGCAGAACTTTAATTAACGCCCGGTTATCAACTTGCCCGTCTTCAGGATACCACCAGCCACCTACCACATCTGCGCCCAAGCCTGGTTGATATTGGTTAATAGCATCTTGATCTAACCAGTAAGCCGTTTTGTCTCCTGTGTCTTTAGGTTGTTGATAAACTGGTGCGAGGATACCGCAGGACCAATAACCTGTATTATTTAAATCTTTCTCGGTAGTTAATTGTACTAATTTTTGTGTCCAGTCTAAATATAAATTACGCGATCGCCTACATAAAGCCAACATTGCCTCATTAGGAATATTTTCCGCATCAGGAGCTAACATTCCCGCTGCGGCATGGCTGGCTGCGGCAGTAAAATCACGGCAAAGTACGGTTACATTTGCACCCCGTAATCGCAGTTCAACACCGCAAGCCAACCCAATAATACCACCACCAATAATTAAAACATCATTAGTCATTAGTCAGTAGGGGCGCAGGGCCTGCGCCCAATCATTAGTCATCAGTAAATAACTAATAACTCATAAATGGCTCACAAGGGGCGCGAAAATTGGTCATTGGTCACGGGAATTTGAGATTTGAGATTTTAGATGAAAAAAATTTGGTACAAGTCCCCGTCCTTGAGGACGGAAAAATACTCGCCGCGCTGGGTACGCTTCGCTAACGTCAATCCCAAATCGAGTGACCTTTGACTTAATTTTTCCCTAATTACCACAAAGCGCGAATTGGTTCTTTCTTCCGACCTTCATTACCACTAGCACTTGAGTTACTCTGTGTAGTGGCAGTTTCATTGGTAGAACTGGAACTGTCATTACTACCACTTGTTTCTTGAGTAGTATTAGAAGAATTGTTAGTAGTCTCCGTAGAGAAATTACCTTGAGCTACACTAGTACGGCGGCTTTCACTGGCAGAATTACTTCCGCTGGAAGTTTCTGACTCATTACCACTAATATTTTCCGCATCATTCCCATTGGCAGCACTATTAACATTAATATTAGCCGGGAGAACACTAGATGCTTTCCGTCCTTGAGGGACATTAGCAGTTTGTTGTCCGCCCATAGGAAAATTAATTCCCAGTAACGTACCTAGCAAAATTGCTACGCCGCCAGCCATTAAAATCAAGGGTGTCCATCTACCCATCTTGTTTCTCTCCTTGTAAACCTTCTGGTGTCCAAACTAATTGAGAACCTTGATCCCAAAATCCATGAAAGGAATTTTAGATTTTAGATTTTAGATTTTAGATTACAAAAATTTGGTAAAATCCCCGTCCTTGAGGGTGGAGTCAATCCCAAATTCAAAATACTCCCTGCGCTGCGTACACTTCGCTAACGTCAATCGAAAATCAAGTGACAAGCTAAACCCAAGCAACTTGCAGGAAAGTTGGCAAAAAAGGAACGCCGCCGTGTTCACTTACGCCAATTTGCTGTGGCCACTCACCTTCTACCTTAACCGCATAAGTACCACAAGTGCCAATACCTCGACTCAGATTTAACAGGATTTGGGGTAGTATTACCCTGAGTGGTCTTTTGCATTAAAACAGCCTAGTACCGCAAGGCAGAAGTCAAAAGTAATATTGAGCAAGCTGTTTGGCAATTGAGAATGGTTGGTTTATTCACCCAGTGCTGTACTAGAATTGAGTTATTAACAATGGTCATTAGCTCCTCACCCTATAGAAATTTTCGCAGCTTCTACGATACATATAGTGGTCAGGTAGACCATGTTAGCTTATGGATTGGTACTGCCCTTTCAGAGGGAAACAGGAAAAAATGTTAGCCATTATTAGCATTTTTTTTATCGGTATATTGAAATTACCGAAATAGCGTTTTGTCGTATGTTGGAACATCGCCGCAAAATTGTCTCTCAGGTGTAAGTGTTGAACCAAAGGTTCACCAAATTTTTATGACCAAAACTCCCTCAAATCAACTTTGGATCTATGACACTACTCTCCGCGACGGGACTCAACGGGAAGGACTATCAGTGTCCATAGAAGATAAGTTACGCATTGCTCACAAACTCGATGAATTAGGTATTCCTTTCATTGAAGGTGGTTGGCCGGGAGCAAATCCCAAAGATGTCCAATTTTTCTGGCAACTTCAAGAAAATCCCCTCAAACAAGCAGAAGTTGTCCCCTTTTGTTCCACCCGTCGTCCTCATACCAAAGCCGGAGATGAACCCATGCTGCAAGCGATTTTAGCAGCAGGTACGCGCTGGGTGACAATTTTCGGTAAATCCTGGGATTTGCACGTTACAGCCGGACTCAAGACCAGCCTAGAGGAAAATCTCGCCATGATTGGTGATACCATCGAGTATCTGCGTTCTCAAGGACGACGGGTAATTTACGATGCTGAACACTGGTTTGATGGTTATAAGCAAAATCCTGATTATGCTCTCCAGACGCTCACAGCAGCAGTCACCGCAGGTGCAGAATGGTTAGTTTTATGTGATACCAATGGGGGGACTTTACCTCATGAAGTTTCGCAAATTGTGTCAGTTGTAGTTAAGGGAACAGGGAATACAGAAGAAACTCTTTCCCAATTACCAATCACCAATTACCAATTACCCATTCCCCAAATTGGCATACATACTCATAATGATTCAGAAATGGCAGTTGCTAATGCCTTAGCAGCAGTTATGGCTGGAGCTAAGATGGTGCAAGGAACAATTAACGGTTATGGGGAACGTTGCGGTAATGCAAATCTGTGTTCTGTGATTCCCAATTTACAACTAAAATTGGGTTATAGTTGTATCGGTGAACACCAGCTAAATCAACTTACAGAAGCTAGTCGGTTTGTGAGCGAGGTTGTTAATCTCGCACCTGACGAACACGCAGCTTTTGTAGGACGTTCAGCTTTTGCTCATAAAGGTGGGATTCATGTCTCTGCGGTGGAACGTAATCCTTTAACCTATGAACATATTCAACCAGAATTGGTAGGAAATCAACGCCGGATTGTCATTTCTGAACAGTCGGGTTTGAGTAATGTCTTAGCGAAAGCTAAAACCTGTGGGATTGAATTAGATAAGGATCATCCCCAAGCTAGACAAATTCTCCAACGCATGAAGGAATTGGAGAGTGAAGGCTATCAATTTGAAGCCGCAGAGGCTAGTTTTATTCTTTTGATGTATGAGGCTTTATCTTGTCGTCAACAGTTTTTTGAAGTCCAGGGTTTTCAGGTTCATTGTGATTTGGTGGAGGTGAAAGAAATTACTAATTCTTTAGCAACTGTTAAAGTAGCTGTTAATGGTAAAAATATTCTGGAAGCCGCAGAAGGTAATGGTCCAGTAGCGGCTTTAGATGCGGCTTTGCGGAAAGCTTTGGTGAATTTTTATCCCCAAATTGCCGATTTTGAGTTGACTGATTATAAGGTGAGAATTCTCAACGGAAATACGGGAACATCTGCAAAAACTCGTGCTTTAGTAGAATCGGGTAATGGTCAACAACGGTGGACTACTGTAGGAGTTTCTAGTAATATTTTGGAGGCTTCTTATCAAGCTGTGGTTGAAGGTTTGGAATATGGGTTATTGCTACATTTCCAAGCTGAAAAGGCGTTGAAGGTTTAGGAGTTGATATAGCAATACAATCGAGAGGGCGGGGAAACCCCGCCCCTATTGTGTGATTTCCTGAATGTATCTCACAAAGAGTGCATACCGCTATAAATTTTGGTAGAGATATTTAATTAAAAGATAACTATTTGCTGCTAACAAGAATATAATATGGATACAATTTGCAATAACAGCCTATGCAAGCCCTAAATATTACATTACCAGATACATTAGCAAATGCACTGAATAGTTATATTAACGATCAAGAAAATGTGTTACCTGCCAATGATATTATTGAAAATGCCATCATGGAATTTCTTGGTCAACGTGGTTATTTACCACCAAAAAAACCAATAAACTTTACTCCTGCAAATAAAGGAAGTGGATTTTTGAATACCTCGGTAAATCATGATCAAATTCTTGCTGAACACATCCTGCAAATCCTTTAATCCTGTAAATCCTGATTCTGACAAATAATTACGAACTCATTTCCAATAACACTTTTAAAACGCCCTTTGTTTTGGCTTTTTCAAAAGCTTCTAAACCTTGAGAAAGGGGATAATAACTATCAATTAAATATTCAATATCTATCTTTCCCGTTGCTAACAATTCCAAGGCTGGAACGAAGGGACCGCAACGAGAACCAATCAGGGTGATTTCATCTACTACTAAAGAGGAAGCATCTAAACTCAGATTTCCCGCATAGGTGCTTTTTAAGATTAATGTTCCGCGAGGACGTAAAGCCCGACGTGCAATATTAAAACCTTCAGGATTACCGGTACAATCAACGGAGATATCAAAATATCTATCGGTGACGCTATCAGCTAAACCTGTTTTAATTCCTTTAGCTGCTAAATTTGTTAATTTTTCTTTGTGTCTTCCAACTACTAATAATTCACAACCAGTTAAAGCTATAGTTTGGGCTATTAGTTGTCCTAGTTTACCATCACCAACTACTAATACTCGGTCATCTTTACATATTTGTATTTGTTGTTGAATTTCCAATGCTGCGGCTATGGGTTCGGTAAAAGTTGCGGCTGCTGTAGATACATTTTCGGGGACAAGATGCAAATTTTCAATAGGTAGAGATAGATATTCTGCAAAGGCACCATTACGGTTAACAATTCCTAAAACGGTACGATTTTCGCAATGTGTTGGTTGTCCGCGACGACAAAAACGACAAGTACCACAAGCGGCGTTAATTTCACCAACGACTCTTTGATTAATTAACTGTTGGGGACCTTGTTCGACAATACCAACAAATTCATGACCGATAATGCCAGTATAGGGATAATAACCTTTAATTAATTCTAGGTCTGTATGACAAATTCCTGCTCGCAAAACCCTCACTAAGGCTTCTCCTGGTGGTGGTTCAGGGATAGGAATATTGGTGCGTAATTCTAGTTGATTATTTTCTAACCAAAGTCCTTTCATAAGTTTTTGATTGGGAAAGAATATTCAAATTATCTATTAAAGATTGTATCAAGGAGCTAAATATTTATACTCCTTCTAAAATTCCTACAATGACAGCGACTAAATTATCTAAATCTCCAGGAACTTTAAATAGGTTAATATCTTGGGTAATTTGCTGCTGACTACTATCAATTTTACCAAATTGCCAAATATTTCCTATTGTTACTGCACCATATAAGGTAGTTTTTTCTTCAATATGAGATAAAGCAATTAACTCTATTGCTAATTGAGTAAATCCTCTAGTAAGATCATCGTTTTTAGCTTCAATAACTAGCAAATTGTTTTTTAACCGTAATAGATAATCAAGGTTTCCTTTGAGCCGATTGTTGATGGATAGAGGATATTCAATTCGCATTTGGCATTGACAATAGCGAATTACTTCCAATAGTATGGGAGATACTAAAGTTTCCCTTCTAGCGGTTTCGTTGCTTAAACTGATGAATGGTAAAATGTCTTCTATTCTTTGTTTGAGTTCTGGTAGTTGATTTAATGGTTGGGTAGTTTGTGGTAAAGATAGATGGGATTTAATTAGTGTATAATCAAACTCGGCTAGAATATCATCTGCTTCATAAGGTAACTCGAAATAAGAGCGGAAGGTGTAGGACTGATTATCCTGTAAGATTTTGAGTTTAGTCATAGCATCTGCCTTTTTTCATAACTAGAAGAAATCGTGGTAGATGTTTTAGAGTTTTAGATGGGAGAGAAAGGGTGTAAATATTGAAATTATATCGGAATTACTGACAACCATCGTGGGAAAAGAGCGATCGCTATAATCTATTCCCGGTGATAATGGAAAAGACTCAGAATTGAGCGATATCCATGTCCCACCCGCAGCTTGCACAATTACCCAAGCACCAGCAATATCCCATACCTTTGGTGTGGCTTCAATTCCCCCCAAAACCGCACCAGTGGCGACTGAAAGAAAGTTATAACTAGCAACTCCTAACATCCGAATTTTACAGGGAAAACCTGGTTGAATAATGTCGGTACTGCGAGAACAAAGGTTAAAAAAGTGGTTTTTGCTGGGAGCATCTTTACTGCTATGAATGGGATGATTATTTAAAAATGCCCCCGTTGGCGTTGTTAAGCCCGATGAACCCGCCCAAAATCCATGAAAGGCTTGATTTAATGGTGGTGCGTAAACATAACCAAAAATGGGTGTGCCACGATAAAGTAAGCCCAAAGAAATAGACCAAATCGGAATTCCTCTGGTAAAATTGGTCGTACCATCCAAAGGATCAATAACCCAACACCATTCTGTATTCGGAAAAATTTGATCACTTTCTTCGCTCAAAATGCCGTAACCGGAAAAGGTAGAAACAATCGCATCTCTAATTTCTTGATCTGCCCATTTATCAGATTTTGTGACTAAGCTACCATCAGATTTTTGTGAAGCTTGGACTTTGCCAAAATCCTGCATTAATTGTTTTCCTACTCTAGTAGTAGTAGTTTCCGCAAAGTCTAAAATCGTATTCCAAAAATCATTCATTTGATTAGTTTTTAGTTGTTAGTTGTCAATTATTAAGTGATTTTATCACAGATGGATTCATGGAAAATTCAGTAAGAAGCAAAAATCTGTATTTATTAAACACAGTAATTATCATAAGCTTTTTTGAAAATATCTTGAATATCTGCTGCGACCCAATCAGGTGCTAAAACTATAGCATTATCGCCATATTGATTTGTCTAGGGCTTGCTGAAAAAGTGGAAAAAGGCAAAAAAAGTCCACCTAAATGGACTAATAAAAAATTAAATATTTTGAGGTTTTGCCTGTGTAGATGCGGGTTCTAAGCGCCCCAATTACTTAATGATGGTGATGGTGATGAGTGATAGCTGATTGGGAATTAACAGCCATACCTTCAGTTTCCATCAACTCTGCTATATGTACATTTGCCCATTCAGCAGCCATAGCTAAAAATTGTGGATCATCATTAACACAAGCCATTTGTAAATAATCTACATCTGGATGTTGTTTTTCCAAATCATGAATAATGTGATGCACATCTAACAAAGTTTCATGATTTTCTGTGGCAAAACCAATGGGCATAAATAGCAATACCTTTGCACCCAATTGAATCAAATTTTGAGCAGCTTGGGTAGCATTTGGTTGAGTCCATTCAATTAACGGTGTATCGTGGTTTAACCAACCCACAGAAATTAACGGATAATTGTTAATTAACTTATTTCTCACTAACTCATACATGGCTTGACTCTCATCAATCCCCGAAGTAAAGCCTTTCGCTTTGTGGGGACAACCATGATTCATCAAGATAATCCCAATTTGCGAAGGTAAATAACCTGTAGCCAAATCAGTATGAATTTTTTCTTCTACCAAATGCGCCATTAAATCAATATATTTTGGCTCATTGTAGAAGGAAGGAATATATCTTTGGGCTTTAATCCAATGTTCATCACCATCAGCTAATTCTACCAGAGCATTATTTACTTGTTCAATAGCAATACCACTGGTAAAAATGGAATCAACAACCAATAATGGATAAATCAGAAGTTTGCTAAAGCCTTGATCTTTAATTTCGGCTAAAACTTGGTTTGGTAAAAAAGGAGCGCAAAAGTTAAAAGCTTTAAAAACTTGAACCCCATTACCCCATTTATGTTGTAATTCGTGTTCAATCCCGGCTCTTTGTCTTTCAAAAATCGCATTATGTGGGGAAATAAAATCATGATGTGTATGTCCCCATTCATGGCGATCGAATAATGCCAAAAGCTTGGCTAAAGGGGGATAAATCCAAGTAGGAACAGGAGCGAATTTAGCAGTTAGTAAATTTAAAGCTTGTTCGTTATAGTTAGCAAAGTCTTCGTAGCTTTCGACTTCGCCATAGCCCATAAGTAATACGGCTACGCGGTCTTTACTGGGTAGATGATCGTGGCTATGGGTAGCGTGCAGTTTTTCCGGGGTTGCAACCACAATGAGTTCCTCAAGATAACTAAAACAGAGAGACAAGCCTAGACAATTGCTAGATTATCTCTATCAATTTGTAGCATAATATCCTATCCAGGGGGAGGGGATAAAAATAAAAATACACATCTACATGGATAAATTAACCTGTGTAAAAGCATAATACAACCATATAACTATCATTAATGCCAGTATTGCCCAAATTTACTCACATACCGCATTTCTATCATTTTTTCTTAAACGCGCTAAACTATCAATAGCATCACCTAAAGCTGTCGTGAGACTTTTCCGAGTTTGAGCGTGATTTTCTTGCTCAAGTTTCAAAGCTTGTAATAGACAATCACGTTCTTCTATGACTTCTAATAATTGAGCTTGTAACTCTTCTAGAGAATTAAACTGGAGAATTTCTTGCTGAATAGCTGTAGTTATATCAGTTCCGGTTTCTCCATTAACACCCGAAAATTTTTGGACTTCAGCCTTTATAGATGCCACAGCTTCTTGGTGCATCTTCGCGTCTGCGCGTCTTTGCTCCGCTTCAGTATTATAAAGTTGCCGCCATTTTTGCGAACTTTCCCAAGCTTCATCTCGTTCCTGCTGAAATTGCCTCATCTGTTGTGTGAGAGACTGAATTTCCGCTAACCATTTTTGTGTTAGATCTTGAGTCATAGAAAGTTTTTTGTAGTAGATAGGTTGAACCTTTTTGATCAAACCAATAGAGTAGTAGACTAGTACCGCAGGGCGGAAGTCAAAAGTCAAAACCAACACAGTATAACCTGAGTTCGGAGTTTCTCCTTCGGAGACGCTACGCGAACGGAGTTATGATTTTTTCAACGAGATCATCAGGGTTTGAGACTCATGGCGAGTTTTCCACAAATATGTCGAGCTCAGGTACTTATGATATAACAAATGCGTCAGCGTGCCGGAGGCATCTTTCTAATCGCCGATAGCCTAGCGTGGCGTTAGCCATAAACTTTGAAAACATCCTCTCAGGAAGTTAATCACTCAGTCAGTGGAAATCATTAATAATGCCTAATTCTTCTAAACCATTTGTAATTACACCCGATGGTTATGCACCGAGATTAAAGCGTCTACGTCAACTTAGTGGACTATTAGATAATATAATTACCATTCCCGGAACACAAATAGGAATTGGGTTAGATCCAATTATAGGATTACTGCCTATAGGTGGTGATGCTTTAGGATTAATATTTTCATTTTATATTATCATTGAGGCCGCACAATTAGGCGTACCCGCAGCCACATTAGGACGGATGGTAATGAATGTGATTGTAGATTCCTTAGTTGGGGCTATTCCCATGTTAGGAGATTTGTTTGATTTTGGCTGGAGGGCGAATAATTACAATATCCTTTTATTGGAAGCAGCCTTAAAATCTCCACATCAAAATCAAAAAGCAGATAACTCATTTATCCTCATTTTTGGTATTGGCTTATTTCTACTGGCTATTGTCTTAATATCCATACCCGTGATATTAATAAGAATATTATGGCAAATTTTCACTGGTAGTTAAATGACTTATCTATAAAATTATGAAAGATTGGTGGCAAGATAATTTCCCTCAAGGGCGGCAAAATCTCATTATTAATGATTCTCAAGGTTATCCAATTCAAATAGCCTATGGTGAAAAAGGTAGCGGGAGACCGTTAATTTTATTACATGGTTTAGGTAGTTGGAGTTATAATTGGCGGCATAGTATTGGACCATTATCTCAACATTTTCGAGTAATTTGTTGTGATTTTAAATGTTTTGGTTTTTCGGAAAAACCTGTATCTCGTCGGGAAGAAACAGGACATCAAATTATTGAACTAAAACGTATTATTCAAGGTTTGTGTGATGAACCACCCATTATTGTCGCAGAATCTATAGGCGCATTAATTTCTCTGGGATTAGCCGGTAAAAGTCCCGATTTAATCGGACGGTTAGTAGTAATTAATGCCCCTATTTTTACAGAAACTTTACCTCATTGGTCTATGGGTTTACTAGCACAAACACCAATAGAAATTATCCATACAATTGATAATTTACGTCTAGCATATTGGTTTGCACCTTTAGTCAGAGAAGTCATGGGAGCAGAAAGACGCAAGGTCTTATATGATCCTTCATTATTAACAGAAGAAGATATTTATTGGCTTACTTACCCATTCATTGAAATTCCGGGAACGTTGGTAAAAGTGGCTGAAGAGTTACAAATTGCTGCCCAAGAAATTGAGAATTTGCGAAAAAATCAGCCAAGTATGCTGAAAAATATTCAAAATAATCTCAAAAATATTGAATGTCCAACTTTGGTTTTATGGGGTGATCAAGATAGTTGGTTTCCTGTTAGTCATGGAGAAAAACTACATCAAAATCTGCCTAATTCTCGCTTACAAATTCTACAAAATTGTTATCATGATGCGTCAACTGGTTCTGCTGATGTGGTGAATGCTACAATTTTGGAGTTTTTAAAAGATACCAATTTCTGTTGAATTTTGACTAATGATATAAATTGTGTTTTTACCAATTATTAATGATCAAAGTTCAGGCGGTTTTCCGTGGGGGCAATGCCCCCGTGCTTGCGCCAAAACTTATCAGGACAACCACAGAGGGTTTGCCTCAAAAACCTCTCAGGACAACCACGTTTGCCCCTACTTTTTTAATAAGCCCTAATTACTGACGCGCTTCTTAAACCTTGAACAGTGGAAATTACCTGTTGGGAAACTTGATCAATTTCCTCAACTGTATTAAATCTGCCAATTCCAAACCGCACCGAAGCATAAGCTAATTTATCTGAATGTCCCAACGCTTTTAACACATAGGAAGGAGCAACATTATTAGAAGAACAAGCAGAACCAGAGGATACAGCTACTATTGATTGCAAACCTAAAGAAAGTGCCGCCCCATCTACACCTTCCACACTAATATTTAAATTTCCTGCTAGTCGTTTTTGAGGATCTCCATTTATATAAATTCCCTCTAGAGTAGATATCTGGTTCCACAATCTTTCTCTTAATACTGTTAACCGTTGATTTTCGGTTTCTTGTTCGGTTATGGCAATTTCTACAGCTTTACCAAAACCGACAATTTGCGGTGTATATAATGTCCCAGAACGCATCCCTCTTTCATGTCCTCCCCCATGTTGTTGGGAAGCAAGTTTCACCCTGGGATTACGTCTGCGAACATATAAAGCCCCAATTCCCTTTGGTCCATAGACTTTATGGGCTGTAAGAGACATTAAATCAATATTCATTGCTTCCACGTCTAAAGGGATTTTAGCAATAGCTTGGGCTGCGTCTGTGTGAAAAATAATTTGCCGTTGACGGCACATTGCCCCAATTTCGGCTATTGGTTGTAAAACCCCAATTTCATTATTTGCAGCCATTACAGATACTAAAATTGTATCATGACGCAAGGCTTTTTCTAACTGATTTAAATCAATTAGTCCATCTTTTTCAACTGGAAAAACTGTAATATCAAAACCAAGATTTTTTAAATATTCACAAGGATCTAAAACTGCTTTATGTTCCGTGTTGATGGTAACAATGTGTTGACCTTTTTGGAAATAAGCTTCAGCAATACCTTTAATAGCTAGATTATTTGCTTCTGTTGCACCACTGGTAAAAACAATTTCTTCAGGTGTGGCGTTAATTACATTTGCTAAAAGTTCCCGTGTTTGTCTAACAGCAGTTTCTGATTCCCAACCATAAACATGACTAATACTAGCCGCATTACCAAACTTTTCTGTAAAATAGGGAATCATAGCAGCCATTACCCTTTCATCAACGGGGGTAGTAGCATGACAATCGAGGTAGATAGGACGACTGGACATAATTAATTAACGATTAATTCAAAATTTGACCTAGTTTTTTTAAGATTCGGAAAACTTGATAAAGTTCGTTCTCTCGCTTCAAAAGCGTAAATTGATCAGACAAAGCATATTGAGATTGATTGATTTGAGAAAGTTTAAGAAAAATAAAATCACTACCATTCATTACTAATCCAAACACGGGTTTTGTAGGTTGAGGATTAGCCAGCATATAAGTAAGCGCTTGAGGAATGGCTTCTAAAAGAGAAAAAGTTGGTCTTTTAGATTCAATTACCAATAACCATAATTGTTGCTGGATAACTAAAACATCAATTCTGCCTCTAATAATTTCTTCTGCATCTTCGACGGCAATTTCTATTGATGATTCACTTCTAATAAAGAAAGGTTCATCATAAAATCCAGCTAAACTGAGTAAGGGAGATAAAACAACTAACTTTACTGTTTCTTCCGATAAAGGAGGATGTTTAACCAATCGGAGAAAATGAAATTTTACTTTGTCTAGATATTGCTTTTCTAAATCAGAGATTTCTGGTAAATTTTCTAACCATTCAGGAAAAAATGTTTCATTGTCGGTTTGTTCTAGACCAAATCTTGCTTCTAAGTCGGCAATGCCTATATTTTGCGCTTGGATGAATTGAACCATAATACAAATAATGGAATTGGTATTCCTATTGTATAAGGTGGGAATGGTTATGTTATTTCATTAATCTAATTTGGTAAAGTAAAGTTTAAATTAATTAACATTTGGGCAATCAAATATCACGGGTATATCAACAAAGGCTGACAAATCGGACTATCAAAGTTAGCTCTACTGTTCCCTTTATGTAAAACAAGGAAACCCAACACTCCTTGCTATCCTAACCCTAATGTTGGGTTTCACTTCGTTCAACGCAACCTACAAAAATGAAATTAATACTTTTTACTATAAGAGGATGTTTGAAAAGTTTTTAATGTATAAATAAACCCCTCTCCAAACCTCTCCCCGACGCGGGGAGAGGCTTTGAAACCCCCATTCCCTTGTAGGGAAGGGGGGAAGGGGGGTTAGGTTTCTAGAGATTATCGGGTTCATCTAATACTTTTCAAACAACCTCTAAGGGGAACTATAAAAGTTTAATTAGCTGCTAATTCCCGGATTTTCTTGAGGACGGCTTCAGCATGACCTCTTGTTTTGACATTAGGCCAAACGTAGGCAATGATTTTATCAGGTGAAATCAAGAAAGTTGAACGGGCAACCCCCATATATTCTTTACCCATAAACTTTTTTAACCGCCATGCACCATAAGCTTCTATTAATTGATGTTCAGAATCAGTTAATAGGGTAATTGATAAATTATGTTTATCTATAAATTTGCAATGGGAGGTAGCAGAATCTGGACTAACACCGATGATTTTTGCGTCTGCTGTGGTAAATTCTGAGGATAATTCTGTAAAATCTTGAGCCTCTGTAGTGCAACCAGGTGTATTATCTTTAGGATAGAAATAGAGAACTAGCCATTGATTAAAATCAGCGAGGTTGATTAGGTGATTGTTTTGATCTGGGGTGGAAAAATCTGGTGCAGGTTGTCCAATTTGAGGAATATTGCTCATAATGAGAAGGCGATAAATTAGGGATAAGTAGAAATTATATCAAAATCATACACTTACATTTGATTCAATTTCCCGTCGGCGAGGGACATCATAAACCATAAAATCATGAGCCATGATTGTTTTCGGAAAAATTGCTTTTGCTTCTTTAAGTAAGTCTTTTAATTCAATAGTATTCCCTGGAGCATAACGAGGGCTAAAATGTGTCATAATCAGTTTACGAACTCCTGCAATGTGTGCCGTTTGGGCTGCCATTGTAGTTGTAGAATGTAGCCTTTGAAAAGCCATTTCTGAATCTTGATGAGCAAATGTGGCTTCATGAATTAACACATCCGCATCATCTGCTAATTGCACAGCACCGTTACAATAAACTGTATCTGTACAATAGGCAATTTTTCGCCCGATTTCTGTTGGTCCACATAATTCACTACCATTGATTACTCTACCGTCTTCTAGGGTGACTGTTTCACCGCGCTTGAGTTGTCCATAAATTGGACCGGAAGGAATTTCTAAGGCTTTGGCTTTTTCTATATCAAAACGTCCGGTTCTATCTTTTTCCGCGACTCGGTAGCCAAAAGCAGGAATACGGTGATGTAAAAGACTACAGCTAACTGTAAATTCATCATTTTCATAAATTACCCCCGGCTGAACGGTATGCACTTTAATCGGGTAAGAAAAATGGGTATGGGAGTAACGAGAAGCGGCTTGTAAGTATTCGTTTAATCCCGATGGACCATAAATATCAATTTTGTCTACATTACCTGCTAAACCGCAACTAGCCAGCAATCCCATTAAGCCGAAAATATGATCACCGTGCATATGGGTGACAAAAATTCGGGATAGTTGGCTAACTTTTAAGTCACTCCGCAAAATTTGATGTTGAGTTCCTTCCCCACAGTCAAATAACCACAGTTCTGCCCGTTGTGGCAATCTCAGTGCTACGCTGGAAACGTTGCGTGATCTTGTCGGTACACCTGAACTCGTCCCTAAGAATGTAATCTGCACGGTGTTTTTTAGCTTTCCTTTTGCTCAATATAGTCCTCGATTCTCTATCTTGACACAGTATTGGCACAGTCAGCTATTGAAGAAAAAGCAAAACATCAAGATTTTTTAATTTTCCTAGTTTTTATTGCCACCAGAAAGAATTTGGTAAAGGCCAAGATAACTCGCAAAGAGTACCTTGAGGATGAAGGGAAACTCTCCTAAATTTACCGTTAATTTGTTGTGCTAAATTTTTAAATTGTTTTGTTCCCCAACCTTCTTTTAATGGGTAAACTCCTAAACCATTATCTATAATGCTTAAAGTGTAAACCCCTTGATCTTCAGCCCAAGAATAAGTAACTTGTAAACAGGTGATGTCAGTGGCGTGTTTACCAACATTACATAAAGCTTCTTCTAAAAATCGGCAAAGTCCTCGCTTATTTTCAATACTCAAACTGCTTTCATCTATAGGCTCAAAACTATGGATTTTTAGTTTGAGGGTTTTAAAGCAGGTAAAATCCCTTTCTAATGTATAGGTATAAACTTGATAGAGAATTTCATGTAAAGGGTTTCGCAAATCTATGAGTACATTACTTCCTAAATAAAGGCTAGTATCTTGATTAAGAGTTTCTTGTTGCCAAAATTCATATATTCCTCGTAACTCTTGATTCAATTCTTCAAGTTCTTGTTCTATTAAAGGTAGCAAATTATTAATGGGTAAATCTTTTCTCTTGACGAGACGTAAAACTTTAGCTAGAGTTTGTAATGGTCCGTTGTGAATTGTTTCAAATGTAGCTTCAATCATGGTTTTATGAGCTTTAATTCCAGATTCAATTGTTTGATTATATTGATATAAAGACATAAGACTGATACTGTTTACAACTATAACAAAAATTGCTGGAAATATAGAAAATGACCAACCCCAAGTTAATAAGAAATGACTAATCAATACTAGACTAAAAATAGTAATGATAACTTCTGATAATTTGCCTACAGAAACAAAATAAATTTCTTCCTGTAGTTTTTTCCAAAATTGAGTTTGCATAAGCTTTTATTCCAGTCTCAAAACCTTAATAATGGAAAACATATTATTGATTATACTAACTTTATTTGTTAGTTGATTAATCAATTAATCCTTCGGCTCTAGCTCTCATTTCCGTTTGAATACGGATATTTTTACCTTCTTCTGGGTAAATATTTAAAGCGTCTTGTAACTTACTCCAATAATGACGCACCATGCGTTCAGATATGCACATATTTTTAGCAATTACTTTATCTTGTAATCCTTCTTCAAATGCTAGATTCAGCACCTTCAACCACTCTGGTTTTACCTCTAAACCTGAATGAATGCCTTTAATATCTTTTGTATGAGTTAATCCCTGTAATGCCCAATCAACTCTAGTTAACATTTCCTGGGTAGAAAGACTTTTATCAGCGACAGTAAAGCCTCCTTTATGATTATCAATATAAGGACGAATGCGGACTAATGTTTTCACATGGGCGCTTTGAACAACAAGATTCAAATGGGAATAATTTTCCATTAAAACCTTAAGAAGTTGAATACCTGTATCAACTTTCGCTGTCATTTCCAGTTTTTCTGGTATGGAAAGATCCATCACTAGGAGGTCAGGTTGGTAATTAATAACTTGCTCAAAAGCATAACTAGCATTTGTAGCTGTATTAAATTCAGCGCTAGGATAGTTTTTTCGTAAAATTTCTACTGTCCCATTTAAAACTGACTCGTGGTCATCAATTACTATGAATGCTAAACATGATTTTTCTGATGGAATTTGTTGCATATCTAATAATTCTCCTAATAGTTATACACATGATAATTTTTGGTTGCTATAGGAATCATAAATCATATTTGAAAAATTTTAAGTAGTCTAGGGTGGGCTGGGCAATGCCTAGCCTACATATATTTCAAAAATCAAATATTAGTCCTATGTATACTACTATTAATTACTTTTTTCTAGGTTCTCTTAGTTATAACTTATTAAAGGTGGGGGGTGTTACCCCTCACCCAATGAAAAATATTAGAAAATACTGAGATTATGAAGTTGATGTATAACAATAATAAATATGTTTATTTAAAAAAACTTAGGATTAATCAGAGTTGTGACAGATATAGTAACAGGTACTATAGGAGATATTAAGTAATAGAAAATACTGACTAATAAAAGTGCCAAATTGACATAAGGTTTTTGTTAAGTCAATACCTTGTCCATTTTTTGTAGGTCGGGTTAAGCGACAGCGCAACCCGACGCATTTGTTGGGTTATGGCTATGACTCCTACGTCGTCACGCAAGCTATCGCCACACTATGGCTAACGCCACGCTCCGCGAACGTACCTCAATCCAACCTACAAATCAAGACTTTTTTCGATTTAGACAAGGTATTGTTAAGTAGGAGCATTTACCTGATATTAAGAATTTAAAGCTATTGTAAAGATGCTCTGATTCTGGTAAATGGGAATAAAAAATCAGAGTAGATATATCAGGATCAAAAATTTTTAGAATAGCCTGATACTTTGTATTTGTTCGAGAGTAATATGAATATAAATAGAGAATTTGTATATGTTTTCCACGAAAATTGTAGAGACATTGTACAAAATGTCTCTATTTTTGGCTCTACCGTTCCCTTTATGTAAAACAACATTTATTGTAGCCAGTTAGGTAAATTACCAGAATCAGGATGTCCAGGATGAAACCAGAGCTTTTATTACCAATTACCCATTACCAGCCTCAAGGAGATAACTAGCAACTTGAGATAAGTAGGTTGGCGTTAAAAATTGTCGTTGTGGCAAGGGAACAGGAAGAGAGTTTTGGGCGATTTTACTTTTCTTCACATACCTTTAAATTTTTCATTTCACCTACTTACATACATAGTTTATTTTCCTATTCTTTGTTTCTACTAATTAATTTAATTAATCTTTCCGGCTATTCAGCTAATTATAAATCAGCAATTAGTCTAGCTTTTCTTAACATAAATTGCAATGCTGTTTCTTCTCTAGAAATAATATCGGCTGTAGCGTTCATTCCTGATTGTAGCAGACATTTATGACCATTAATTCCAAATGAATTACTTTCCGGCTGAATTGTGGCTTCAAAGTAGCTAATACCAGGAGAATTCGTCGTAGTTGTATCTTTGCTTTGAGATGTAATTGCGTCTGGAGCAATGGTTTTAACAGTCCCATTAGCAATTCCATAATCAGGATAGGGACAAGCATCAACACGAAGTTGCACCTTTTGGCTAATGGCAATTTTGTTGATTTCCGCAGTAGGAATTATGGCTTTAATTACTAAAGAAGCACTATCAGGGACAACCTCGGCAATAGATTCACCAACTCGCACAACTTGACCAGAATTGCGTAAATTTAGTTTAAATATAATCCCATTGCTCGTAGCAAGAATTACACTACTTTTCTGCTGAGTTTCTAGTTGTTGAAGTTCTTTCTGTGATTGTTTTATTTGAGTTTGTATTTCTACCAATCGCTGAATTAAGCCTTCTCTTTCTTTATTTAGAGCCGCTATATTTGCTTCACCTCTAGCAGTTTCTTGAGCAATCCGTTCTTGTGCAATTTTTACCATTGCTGTAGTTGGATTAATCGCGGCTTGAGTTGATTTAATTTTGATTTTAGCAAGATCAACAGCTTTTTTTGTAGATTGTAGTGTTAAGGTTGTCTGTTGCACAACTAGCTGTTTTTGCTCAAATTCTCTGTTACCAATTGCACCAATTTTGGATAACTGCTTATAACGATCTCTATCCGATTTTGCGAAATCTAAATCAGCTTTTGCTTTTTCTAAATCTACTAATTCTTTTTGAATATTTACCTCTGCTGTCATTAATTCACTTTCAGTATTGATTTTTCGTTCTTGATATTCCCTTTGATTTCTTAATAAGTCCTCTTTGGCAGAATTAACAATAGTTTCTATAACTCTTTTTTCAGCCATAATTTGATAATTTAATGTCCGGTTTTGAGCATATATTTGTAATATTTGTAATTTATTTTGTTTAATACTTTGTTCTAATTGGCTTTTTTTAATTAGCAATTGTTCAGTATCTAAAAGGGCAATTATGTCTCCTTGCTTAACAATTTGATTTTCTTTGACTAAAATACTTTTAACTGTCCCTTCTATTCTTGATTGCACCACACGAGTTTCACCTATGGGACGAACAATAGCCGCAGCTTTTACCGTGACATTATATTTCACCCATGAAGATAAATAAATGCTAGTAATAACAGTACCAATCAAAAATAAACCTGCTAAGGATGTCCAACGACTAACAGGTGGTAGTGAATTATCAGTTTCAATGACAGAATTAAATTCTTGATTATGAGTGTAAAGCATGGTTATCTGAATAATGAATGATGTGGGGGATGTGGGGGAAGATTAATATTTATGGTTTTTATTTATGGTTTTTATGATTCATTAACCAGCGTGATGGGTTATTGATCATAGTCACTAAACCAGATAAAACTTGATTATAATCACCATAAAGTTTACGTCCTGTTTCAATATCTAAGTAATTACATTTAACTGTAAATTCTATCCATGTTTGAGTTGGGAGCAGATTCAGCTTCACAATCATTTAATTTAGCAACAAAAGCAGCCTCGTAACGACGTTTACGCCAAGCTTCTGCCATATTGGCACAAACAGAACGAGAAGAACGACGAATTTGATCTGTTAGAGAATATCTTTCTTCAACAGGAAAATTTTTTGATAACTCAAAAATTTTCATTGCTGCTTCAAAACTGGAGTTTGGACTAATTTATTCGGCTAAAGCTTCAGACGCAAGCTGAGAGAAGGTTTCAGGCTTTAGAAGTCTCCTTGGGATTCGTAAGTTCCAATGCTTGTCTAGTAAGGGTTTCAGGCTATGGAAGTCAATTTAGTCCAAACTCAAGTCAAAAGCCACTTGATAAATTCCCAAATCTCTATGAAATTTAACCATTGATATTGAGTTTGTCTCTTCTAAGTTACCAATCATCTTCTTTCTCACCTCCTTTACTCTTTTACTCTTCACTCCCTACTCCTTCTACCTCCCCTACTCCCTCTACTTCCCCCACCTAGATTAGATCAACTGTGAGGTAATTGTCGGCTATTTTAAATAAGCCACACTATAAGGTAATTACCAAAATTTGCAGTTGTCAAGATATATCTACAACTCTAAGTTAATAATAATACCTATTTTCTTCAGTAATACAACTTGCTCGTTTAACATTGCTATCAAACTCTCTTTGTCAGGATGATCCCAACCTAATAGGTGTAGTAAACCATGAGCCGTTAACCAAGCCAACTCTGTGGACAAGCTATGTTCCTGCTGTTGTGCCTGACGTTTTGCCGTGTCTATGGAGACAATTATATCACCTAGATACAAAGGCATGGCAACCAGCATTTCTTCGCTTTGTGGTAAATCTGCTTCTAGAGATGCAAAGGCTAAGACATCTGTAGGTTTATCTTGTTGACGATATTGGGAATTAAGGGTTTGAATTTCTGTATCGGTTGTCAAACGTAAACTGATTTCATAACTAGGTGCAGTTGGCAAGTAATCCTCAAGAATTTCTAACCATTGCCAAAACCAGTTTTCCCAAGTTTCGAGAGGAATAGGGGAAGAGTCATCAAAGCAATTTTCTAAATATAATTCAACCTGTAGCGGCACAAGTTTTCCTCTCTTAGCGAGTAAGATATGCCAAACCCACGAGGACAGATAACAGTCCTACGGCAGTTAGCGCAAAGTGTTTGAGGGAAGTGCCGCCTTTTCTGACCATGTTTCGCATGGCGAGTTTGACATAGCTGGGTTGAGGTTCTTTGGCAGGAGATTTTTCCATAATTAATTCATTATCATCTCTTTTCTTACTGTAACCGATTGTGGGGAAATGGGGAGAAGGAGTCAAGAGTATGGCTAACGCCACGCCGCGCTATCAGGAGTTCAGGAGGAAGAAGAAATTGTTTTCACCAATTACCAATTACCAATTACCCATTACCCGTTCCCTGTCACCTGTCACCTGTCACCTGTCACCTATTCCCTCTCAACTATCTGGTTTTCTTGTCTAAGATAGGCTTGAATGAACATATCCAGTTCACCATTCATAACATCGGTAATGGCCGTGGTTTCGATGTTTGTCCGGAGGTCTTTCACCATTTGGTAGGGATGAAATACGTAGTTGCGGATTTGATTACCCCAGGAAGCTTCCACCATATCACCGCGAATTTCGGCAATTTCTTGGGCGCGTTGTTCTTTGGCAATAACTAACAACTTGGCTTTGAGACGGGCGAGCGCTTTTTCTTTGTTTTGCAGTTGGGAACGTTCTTCTGTACACCGGACTGCTAAACCGGTGGGGAGGTGAACTATGCGGACTGCGGTTTCTACTTTGTTGACGTTTTGTCCACCTTTACCGCCAGAACGGGTGGTGCTAATTTCTAAATCCTTTTCTGGGATGTCTAATTTGACGGTGTTATCTATTTGCGGCATGACTTCGATGCCAGCAAAGCTGGTTTGCCGTTTGCCGTTAGCGTTGAAGGGAGAAATTCTCACAAGACGGTGAGTCCCCATTTCGGAACGTAAGTAACCATAGGCATAACGTCCGGTAATTTCTAGGGTGGCGGATTTAATGCCGGCTTCGTCACCTTCTGATTCTTCGGCCAGGGTGACTTTGTATCCATGATCTTCTGCCCATCGGGTATACATCCGCATGAGCATAAATGCCCAGTCTTGTGCGTCCGTGCCACCAGCACCGGCGTTAATTGTCAGGACTGCGCCTTTGTCGTCGTAAGTGCCGGAAAGCAGTTGTTGTAGTTCCCATTGGTCTAGGTCATGATTGAGTTTGGTAATGGTAGATTCCGCTTCTTGCAATAGTGCTGTGTCGGTTTCTAGTTCCAATAGCTCAAGCACTGCTCTGGTATCATCTAAGTTGGTGTGCCACTGGTAATACTGATCTAAATGGGATTTTAGATCATTGAGTTCTTGTAGGGTGTTTTGTGCCTGGGTTTGGTCTTCCCAAAATTCTGTTTGGGCGGAAATTTGTTCTAAGTCGTGAATTTTGGCTTTGAGTGCGGGTACGTCAAAGATAGTCCTGGGTTTTACCCAGGCGGCTAGACAATGTTTCGATTTCGCGTTTTAGTTCTAATACGTCCATAATTTTGACTCAAGTTGCAAGGGCTTGAGATTTCTTTGAGATAATATTCTAGATCTTACTGGATTTTGGTAAAGTCAAGGCAATAGGCAATAGGCAATAGGGAAAGAGTTAAGCTGTTACGCAGCTAAATTTGATAACCATAATTTACTTGAACTTTGTAGTGCGGGCATCTTGCCCGCTAGAATTATACAAACTAAATGCACAACAGCTTAGAAGTTGGGGGGAAATTTAAATTTGGGGATATTTTGATTTTGGGCTTTTGTGCGGGCTTCTATGGCTTGTTGGTAGTCTGGTTTATATTCTATGGCTTTGTCGTAGGCGGCGATCGCCTGTGGGTATTGTTGCAAATTTAACAATGCGTTGCCTTTACTGTACCAACTTTCATAATGATTGGGTTGATAACGGATGGCTTTATTATAGGAGGCGATCGCTTCTTGATATTTTTGTAAATTGTATTGTGTATTCCCTAAATTGTACCATACTAAATAATCGTTTCCCTTTAAATTAATAGCTTTTTTGTAAGATTCTATTGCTTCTGGATAGCGTTTAACTTGATGTAATGCCCAACCCCGATTATACCATGCTTGATATTGTTGAGGATTAATTTTAATCACTTGGCTAAAGGAATCAATTGCTTCTGGATACCTGCGTAATGTCATTAAGATATTACTTCTGGATAACCAAGCTGCGGAGTTATTTGGATTATGCTGAACGGCTTGATCATAGGCTTGTAAGGCAAATTCATAACGATTCAAATTCACTAAGCAATTACCTAAGTTGTACCAAGCTAATTCATGATCGGATTTTAGTTGTACAGTTTTTTTGTAGGCTGTAATTGCTTCTTCGTATTGTTTGAGGTTTTGTAATGCTAATCCTTTCTTATACCATGATTCAGGATTGTCAGCTTGGAAATTAATCGCTTGTTCATAAGCCTTGATGGCATCATTATATTGGCTCATTTTTATAAAAATATCCCCTTTAAGTTGCCATAATTTGGGGTCATCATTCTTTAATTGTAAAGCTTTATCTACAGTGGCAATTGCTTCTGAATAATGTTTGAGTTTGACTAAAACAAAACCTCGATTAGTCCAAGCTTCTAAATAATTGGGTTGAATTTGAATGGCTTGATCATAAGCTATTAAAGATTCTTGGTATTTCTTTAATTGAAATAATGCTTTGCCTTTACCATATACAGCTTGAGGATAATCAGGTTTGATATCTATGGCTTTTTCATAAGTTGCTAAGGCTTCTTTATAGCGTTGTAATTGAATGAGAGTATTGCCCTGATTATATAATTCTATAGCGTTTTTACTATTCAGGCGATTGAGGATAAATATTGCCCCGAAACTACCAATACCTAAAACAAATATTCCTAATAGCAATTTCCAGAATATACCTTTTGTATTTTTGGAATTTTTGGCTTGATTTGGTAAGGTAGCAGGGGAAATAATTATTGTTCCTGATGGGTTTTTATTTAATTCTTGTAAGGCTTGTAATGCTATTGTTGCGGAAGCATAACGTTGGCGAAAATCATAACAGATCATCTGATTTAAAAATTGGGCAAATTCTGGAGAGACGGTAGCAAAATTTTGCCAAATAATTTCATTTGTTTCCACATCTTTATCTAATTGATCAGGTGATAATCCAGTTAAAGCTTGAATAGCAATAATTCCCAAAGCATAGATGTCACTACTAAATTTTGGTGTTCCTTGTGCTTGTTCTCCAGGCGTATAACCGGGTGTGCCAATAGCAACAGTAGATTTAGTAATGTCGGGAGAATTTACTAATTTGGTCGTAATTTGTTTGACTGCACCAAAATCAATTAAAATTAACTTATTATCTTGTTCTCGTCTGAGAATATTGCGAGGATTGACATCACGATGAATTACCTTTTGTTGATGCACAAAGTCCAAAATTTCTAAAATTTCTTGTAATAGAGAAATTACCTGATTTTGAGTGAAGATGACACCAGATTTTAATTCTTGACTGAGATCATTACCAATAATCAGTTCTTGAACCAGATAAAATTCGGCATTTTCTTCAAAGTAAGCTAAAAGTTGGGGAATGCGATCGTGATTTCCTAATTTGTATAAAACTTGAGCTTCTGTATCAAATAACCTCCGAGCTATTTCTAAAGTGGCAATATCCGTAGACTGAGGTTTGAGTTTCTTAACTACACACTGAGGATCACCTGGTAATTGAGTATCATTAGCGACATAAGTTTCACCAAATCCGCCACCTCCCAGGTAATTGGTGATTTGGTATCTGCCTACAAGGGTGTTTCCTAGCATTTCCTGAGCCTATTTGAACATTCTGTTACATTATGATAATCTTGCCACACAAAAATCAGGAGATGGGGAAAAATATTAATGAGTAGTTAAAAATCAGTAAGTAGGTTAGCATTGAAAATAGTCCTTATGGCAAGGCAAGAGGCAATAGTGAAGAGGGTTTGGGGGATTTTACTTTTCTTTACACAGATTGGTTTTATCAACCTCTTAGGCGTTGCTGAATCGTTTCCAAATTGAACCTTTAAAAATCTTACCTCAGTGCGTCTTTGCGCCTTTGCGTGAGACTAAAATTCATACCCCTAATCAGCAACGCCGCCTATTATTAATTATCGGCGCAAATGGAGCGATCGCAACTATTTTAGGTGCATATCTGATCAAATTTCCCCAAGCAAAAATATATTCAGTTTTGACATTCATTCACCAACGCCGTGATTTTTATGTAAGACTACACAGAATCATCAAATCCATCAATTCATCCGAATTTATCTGCGTTTATTTGCGTTCATCTGCGTTTAATAATTCTTGATATCTTATTCCATATCTTAAATTTCGTATAAGGAAGTAAAATGGGGTAGTTCATATTGGAATTGTCAATTAACTTCAATGTCTGTAGTTTCTAGCATTACTGTGAAAGTTCCCGCGACGACGGCGAATTTGGGACCAGGGTTTGATTGTATTGGTGCAGCCTTAAAGCTGTATAACGAATTTAAGTTTACTATTCTTGATGCAGGTGAGTTAATTATTCAAGTCTCTGGTTTAGAAGCTGCAAAGGTGCAAACTGATGAGACTAATCTTTTGTATCAGGCGTTTATAAATTTATATAAACATATAGAGAAAACACCACCAGCGGTGAAAATAGAAATTAAGTTGGGTGTACCTTTAGCGCGAGGTTTGGGTAGTTCGGCGACTGCTATTGTTGGGGGGTTAGTTGCTGCTAATGAGTTGGCTGGTTCGCCGTTGTCTGAATTACAGGTGATGGAATTAGCGATCGCCATGGAAGGACATCCTGATAATGTAGTACCAGCGTTATTAGGTGGTTGTCGTCTGGCTGCTACCGGCAAAAAAGGTTGGGAAATTTGCGATATTCTCTGGCATCGAGATATAGTTCCAGTGGTAGCAATTCCTGATTTTGAATTATCAACCGCCGAAGCACGAAAGGTTGTCCCCACAGAAGTCAGTCGTGCTGATGCAATTTTCAATATTTCTCATTTGGGTTTATTATTGCGGGGTTTAGCCACTAATCGAGAAGAATGGTTAACAGCAGCCTTGCAAGATAAATTACATCAACCCTATCGCCAATCCTTAATTCCTGGTTATGAGGCTGTGAATGCGGCGGCTGTAGCTGCTGGTGCTTATGGTATAGTAATTAGTGGCGCAGGCCCCACACTTTTAGCTTTAGTTGATACAAATTATGCCAAATCCGTAGAAACAGCAATGGCAAATACCTGGACGGTAATGGGTATGAACTCAATTGTGCGATCGCTTCCCCTAGATCCGCAAGGGACAAGTATATTTCCTAGTTAATCTAATTTACGAGAAATCTGCACAAAAAATAGCGATTTCTCCGAATTACCAGGCGATCGCATTATAACAATTAAATTAGTCAGGAGAAGACTAAAATTAGAATTATGGGTAAAAATCAGGAAACCCGCAAAAAGCTAAAAGGACAACATCAAGCCTTAGAAGAACATCTAGAAAAAATTGCCAAGGAAAAGGAGAAACCAACAGAAGGACAAGATCAAGGGTTAATTGCCCATTGGGAGAAAACAGTGGCAAATTGTCGCCAAAATATTGCGAAACTAGAAAGGAGATTAGGCAAATGATAGCACTCTATAAAAATCCTTATGAACGATTAGAAATATTTCTGAATGAATATCAACCCCAGCTAGAAAAGGCAATTCAAGCAATTCAAGCCATCAAACATACTGACCCCAATTCTGAAGAATTTTCCCAAGCACTTGCTGATCTTTATGCTTGTTCCACAGTCCTTGAACCCTATTCAGAAGGCATGGTAGAGGCAATTGATCAATTCACCGAAGATAGACCAGATGATTGAAAATTTAACAACTTCTAATTAGGGTTTGCTGAAAAAGTTGTCTGTGAGGGCTAGGAGTCAGGAGGAAGAATTATAAGGAGATAAGAATAGTCTCGAATCTGAAAAGTGATATGTTTTTAATGGTTTTCATGCTTATTCCTTGCACCTAATTCACTGTTTCAACTCGGAAATTCTTAATATATCTAGGTTTTCGATTTATATGGCTAACGCCACGTTCCGCTATCAGCAACCCCTAATTATCAACAACTCATCATAAATATATGGAAAAAATCCAGTCAGAAATAGCAGCACTAAAATCTCAAATCCAATCACTCCAACAAGAACGCGCTGCACTGACTAATCATCATCTAGAATCGGTTGAAAACGACTCACCCCTGGCCATAGTTGAAGCTTACCGCCGTCAAGCCAGAGAAAACGTCCAACTGTCCGCCGAACTTAAAGGCATAGACGATGCTATATATTACCTAGAAAAGCAAATACAACAAAGAAAAGCTCATCTCAATCGGTATTTGCCCATGTCCATCCGCATCTCCCAACAACAAGAACAGCTAGAAGAAGCCAAAAAAATTGCTCAAATTCATGCCGAACGAGTTAACGAACTAGCAGGGGAACTAGCCAAAGAAATTAAACTCCTCAAAACCTGCGCCGATGAACTTAGTCCCATGTATTGGCAAGTTTACTACAAACCTTTCATCACAGGCTTTAAGACCATTTCCGTCCCTTTCGTCAGATCAGATGGGGAAGTATGGATGATTGTCAACCGTATCGTTTAAGAAACAGAGATAACTTTGATAAAAATTCAATTTATCCTTAAGCTGCCCATTATAAATACAAACAGCGATATTAGTCGCTGTTTTTTTGTTGACGTTGCAAAAATTTACATTTAGAATAGACTCGCGGCATAACTTAGTAAGTATTTATTACTATTTATCCTCCAAATTGGAAATCTTCATAAGAAATCGTTTACAGACGTAACGATTCCTTAATATAATGTAAACAAAAGCAAAACCAAAAACATATTGTCAAAAGTGATGAATGCCATAGAAATTCCTTGGTTATCAGCCATAATTTTCCTGCCCTTAGTGGCAGCCCTTGTAATTGCCCTTGTTCCCGATAAAGAGGGTAAAACGGTCCGCTGGTACGGTTTGGGAGTGGCATTATTAGACTTTGTACTGATGATTTTTGCCCTTTGGCAGAATTACGACTTTCAGAGTTCCGCCTTGCAAATGACAGAAAGCTATTCTTGGATACCCCAAATTGGCTTTAACTGGTCTCTA
This sequence comes from Dolichospermum sp. LEGE 00240, assembly GCF_015207875.1. Taxonomy (GTDB): domain Bacteria; phylum Cyanobacteriota; class Cyanobacteriia; order Cyanobacteriales; family Nostocaceae; genus Dolichospermum; species Dolichospermum gracile. The sequence continues at coordinate 57,148 of NZ_JADEVZ010000007.1, read as the reverse complement.
GGCATTGATGGTTTATCAATGCCCCTGATACTTCTCACAGGCTTTATTAACACACTTGCAGTATTCGCGGCTTGGAAAGTAACCACCAAGCCGCGTTTATTTTATGCGCTGATGTTGATTATGTACAGCGCCCAATTAGGTGTATTTCTCGCCCAAGATTTATTAATGTTCTTCTTGATGTGGGAAGTAGAGTTAGTACCCGTTTACTTACTTATTGCCATCTGGGGAGGGGCAAACCGCCGTTACGCAGCTACCAAATTTATTATCTATACCGCCGCTGCATCCATATTTATACTGATAGCTGGTTTTGCAATGGCTTTCTCCGGTGATAACTTCACCTTCAACATGACCGAATTGGGAATGAAAGAATATCCCAAAGCCTTAGAATTAGCCCTATATGCAGGTTTCTTAATCGCTTACGGTGTCAAACTCCCCATCTTCCCCTTACATACATGGTTGCCTGATGCTCATGGTGAAGCATCTGCACCCGGTTCAATGATTTTAGCCGGTGTCTTGTTAAAAATGGGTGGTTATGCCCTAATTCGCTTTAACGTAGAAATGTTAACTGATGCTCATGTCACCTTTGCGCCAGTTTTAGCGATTTTAGGTGTAGTTAATATTGTTTATGGTGCTTTTTGCGCCTTTGCTCAAACCAATCTCAAACGCCGTTTGGCCTACTCTTCAATTGCCCACATGGGGTTTGTGTTAATTGGTATCGCATCGTATACAGAAATCGGTATCAGCGGTGCTGTATTACAGATGGTTTCTCATGGTTTAATTGCTGCTAGTTTATTCTTCCTTTCTGGTGTCACCTACGAACGTACTCACACCTTAGTGATGGATAAAATGGGCGGTATGGGTAAAGTAATGCCCAGAACTTTCGCTCTCTTTACTATCGGTTCAATGGCTTCTCTGGCTTTACCCGGAATGAGCGGCTTTGTCGGTGAATTGATGGTATTCTTAGGTCTTGCTACCAGCGATGTTTACAGTTCCAGCTTCAAAATTGTCGTCATCTTTCTATCAGCCGTTGGCGTGATTTTGACACCCATTTATTTGCTCTCCATGCTGCGTCAAGTATTCTACGGTAATCAACACAAAGACTTACATTTAGATGCTGTAGTTCTTGATATTAAGCCCCGTGAATTGTTTATCACTGCTTGTCTATTAGTTCCCATCATCGGCATTGGTTTTTATCCTAAGATGATCACACAAACCTATGATGTAAAAACAGTGGAAGTTGCGGCTCATGCTCGTCAAGTTTTACCAGTTGTTGCTCGTCAACAACCTACAAACCTATACTCGCAAATTTTCACCACACCAACATTAGCTAGTTCCCAAATAGTGAATATAGTTGAGTAATTATCAAACCCAAAAGAGCGCTCTAGTAAATCTTAAATTAAAAGGGGATAAGATCCCCGACTTCTTGGAGAAGTCGGGGATCTCTTTTAGGTATTACTAATATAAACCTTCATTCCATGCAATAATAAACCTAATCCCCATCCTAATATGGGATAAATTGCCCAGAAATATCCAGGACTTACTACCAAATTTAACAGCACCAAAAAACCATTAATTGCCAGAAAAGTAAATAGGTGAGATTTGAAACCTTTCCGTTGTTGACTATTAGACATTTCCTCTTTTTTTACTTCTACATTATTTTTCAACCATTCTTGTTCCGCAGCTTGTAGCGACTCTGAAGAAACACCTAATTCTGAGGCTATTTCTATAATTTGTTCCCTTGTATATTCTCCCTTTTGCTTTTGTCTAAAAGCTACTTCGAGAATCTGCTGCATTTCCTCTGAGTTGTAAGTCATTATCAATACCTAAGATGGTAAAAAATACTTTTGAGAGTTATTTTTGAAACGGTAGCCACACAATCATTAAAAATATATTTGCCTAAGAACGGTTTAGAAACACATTTTATATCTGAAAAAATAATTGATGTAGTATTTATAAACACAAATTCATTAAGGGATTTAAAATCTCCTGATAGCCTAGCGTGGCGTTAGCCATTTCTGAAAATTTTTTCACCAATCACCTATTACCTAACCAACTGCATAGCAGAATTAAAAAACTGCCGACGTAAGCCTTTAGTAATTAAAATTGTTGTTAACAAATTGCTGACAGCTACCATAAAAATAATTACAATCTCATAGGATACAGCCTCTAGGGGTGTGACACCAGCTAATAATTGTCCATTGGTAAAGGTTGGGATTGTCACCATACCAATCAACATCATTTGATTCAAAGTCGGCATAATTGCAGCCCGAATCGCTTCTTTGCGGTAGGGCTTAATCGCCTGTTCAGGAGTCGCACCTAAACTTAAATGGGTTTCTATTTCCCTAGGAAATTGGTTGATACTACTAACTAGACGTTCTCCTGCTATTGCTGCTGCATTCATGGCATTACCTAGCAATATGCCAGCTAAAGGAATGATATAACGTGGTTCATACCATCTTTCTGGTTGAATAATTAAAAAATTGGTGTAAAGCAATGTTAAGGACGTGCTGACAAAAATCGCACTTCCGGCTAAAGGTAAGACTTGCGGAATTTTTTGACTGATGCGGTTGCGAGTAATAATTGCCGTAATTGTCAGAATTATTGCTAAAATTCCCACTACCGCCCAAACATTGTTAACGGCAAAAATGAAGTCGAAAATGTATCCTAGTACAAGTAGTTGGAGGATAGTTCTACCAGTAGCTACGCTTAAATTTAATTCTAGTCCTAATTTCTCCCATGCCGATATGCCAATGGCAACAGCCATTAAACCCATCGCTAAAGCCAAATCTACCATATCTAACTTGATTAGCTCTGGCATAATTTATCTACCTCTTAACGATTGAAAACTTTAGCATAAGTAGTTGAAAAAATTAAATCCGGTTGTCGCAGGAGAGGGAAGGGAAAAATCTTCTTTCTGACTCCTGACTCCTGACTTCTTACTCCTGACTCCTTTACAAATAAAAACTCATGATTAAAAGTGTAAATTCGATTCCCGCCTTTGATATTAAACAACAATATGCCACCATTGAAACTGAAGTAAGTGCTGCTGTCTTGGCGGTTCTGGCTTCTGGGCGTTACATTGGTGGTCCAGCAGTTACAGATTTTGAACAACAGTTTGCAGCTTATCATGGTGTCAGTGAATGCGTAGCTTGTAACTCTGGTACTGATGCTCTATTTTTAGCATTACGCGCTTTAGGAATTGGGGCAGGGGATGAAGTTATTACCACACCCTTTACTTTTTTTGCGACCACAGAAGTTATCAGCGCTGTCGGGGCAACACCAGTATTTGTAGATATTGATGGGACTACCTTTAATTTAGATGTAGAAAAAGTAGCAGCAGCGATTACATCGAAAACCAAGGCAATTATGCCAGTGCATTTATTTGGACTCCCTGTGGATATGACAGGATTAATGGAGATTGCCAAAGCTCATAATTTAAGAGTAATTGAAGATTGCGCTCAAGCTACCGGTGCAAGTTGGGAAGATCAAAAAGTTGGCAGTATTGGCCATGTTGGTTGTTTTAGTTTCTACCCTACCAAAAATCTTGGTGGTTGCGGTGATGGTGGGGCAATTACCACGCATGATCCAGCGATCGCTACTCAACTACGAGTTTTGCGCGAACATGGGAGTAAGGTAAGATATATTCATGAGGAAATCGGTGTCAACAGTCGTTTAGATGCCATTCAAGCCGTAATTCTGCAAATTAAACTGCGCTATCTTGATCTTTGGAACTCTAGACGTAAGCAAATCGCTGATTACTATTACCAACACCTCAGCCAAGTTTCTGATATCGTTGTCCCCCAAGAATTTCCTGGGGGAGTTGGTGTTTGGAATCAATACACTATTCGGATTTCTGGAGAAAGACGCAATGGTGCCAGCGGTAAATATCGAGATTCCGTAAAAAATCAAATGCAGGAACAGGGGGTTAATTCCATGATTTACTATCCCTTACCCTTACATTTGCAGCCAGTGTATAAAAATTTAGGTTATCAATCAGGACAACTGCCAGTAGCAGAACAAGCAAGTCAAGAGGTTTTATCTTTACCCATGTTCCCAGAATTGGAGCAAGAACAACAAGATAAAGTCATTGATACGTTGAAAAATTGTTTATCTTGAATGATTGTTGGGGTGTGATAAATGCACCCCATCTAATTTACCCAATCTCTTCAATATTTTTTATTATCTGCGTTGATGGGCGTTTATCTACGTTCAATAATTCGGGTATCTGCATCTCTGGATTACTATATAATTAATACAGCATAGGAATCTATCCCGATAGGAGATGTCCACTATGGTACAGCAATTAGCACCAGAAACCACACCAGAAATCATCTACCCTGACAGCGACAGTCAACCAATGGCAGATAATACCAAACAATATCAATGGATTGTTAAAATTAAAGAAAATTTAGAAATATTATTTGCATCACAAGATGATGTATTTATTGCTGGAGATTTACTTTGGTATCCTGTTGAGGGAAGTGTCAAAACTTGTCAAGCACCTGATGTGATGGTAGTGTTTGGTAGACCGAAAGGAGATAGAGGTTCTTATCAACAATGGAAAGAAAATAATATTCCTCCCCAGGTAGTTTTTGAAATTTTATCTCCGGGAAATCGCACTCCCCAGATGATTAATAAATCCCTTTTTTATCAACGTTATGGTGTAAAAGAATATTATATTTATGATCCTGATACTTTAGAATTATCTGGATTTATACTTGCTGAAGATGCTTTTACAGTAGTTGAAAATATTAATGGTTGGATAAGTCCAAGATTGAGAATACGTTTTGAAATTACACCTGATAATTTAGAAATTTATTATCCTGATGGAAGAAAGTTTCTCACAACTGTGGAACTTAATCAAGTAGCTGAACAAGAACGTCAAGAAAAAGAAGTCGCTATTGGGCAATATCAGGAATTATTAGCCAAATTACAAGCAAAAGGAATTGATTTAGACACTTTGTAATTATGTAGAGTGCGTTAGTAAAAAGTAACGCACTGCATTGAATAAAATTAAGCTGTGATTAGCTTAGTTTGTCATTTTGCCTTTTACGCAAATGTGCGAATATTTGCAGTCGCTAAAGCTTCAACTAAACTACGCACAGCAGCAATCATGGCGATTTCGCTATTGAGTTGGTTAATAGCAGAACCGACACCAACACCAGCAGCGCCAGAGGCGATCGCTAAAGGTGCAGTAACATTGGAAATACCAGAAGCACACAGTACAGGCACAGAAACCGCACGAGCAATTTCATAAGCAGCGGCTAAAGTCGGAGCAGCCTTTTCAATTAAACCCAAAGTACCGGAGTGAATGGGACTGCTGCTAGTACCACCTTCAGTTTGAATAATATCAGCACCCGCTTTCACCAAATCTTCAGCCAATTGTACCTGTCGGTCTAAGGTAAGAATATGGGGAACAGTTACAGATAGGGTAATTTCTGGCAGCAAGGCACGGGTTTGGCGAGTTAGTTCCAAAACCTCAGCAGCTTCAAATTTGCGTCCTTGGGCGTAGAAAGAATCGAAATTACCGATTTCAATCAAATCAGCACCAGCAGCCACAGCAGTGACAAACTTCTCCGGTTCAACCGCAGATACACAAATAGGTAATTTAGTCAAGCTTTTCGCTAATCTTACCAAATCCACATCAGCAGCAATATCCACAAAAGTCGCACCACCCAAATCAGCCGCTTTCACAGTCGCAGCCACACTAGCAGTATTGAAGTTATTCAAACCGCTAATTACCTTGAGTACAGGATGAGCGAATGCACGTTTCAGGTGAGGATACATAGTCATAATTTTTTTTGCAGCTTATTTTCAGTAGGAATATTTTTACACTAAATATAGTCATCCTACTTCAATTGGGAAAATATATTAAGATTTTTTGACAAATCACGCCTTTAGCCCATACTGAGAGGTGTTTTTACCATTGTTCTAAATTTTCAACCACCCTCTCAGTTCAATTAGATCAAACTGGTAATATGGTAATACACTACAATAAAATAGTATTTATTTTATAGTTGAACATTAACCTGTTTAATGGTTATAGTTGTAGGCATTGATCATGGCTACATCTAACCTCTGATTTATCCTACCATGAAAAAATCATCACGATCTAATCAAGATGTTTCCTCACAACCATTTACATTCTTAAAAACCGGCATATTTCCCAGATCAATCGGAAAAACATTCCAGAAAATTCTCATTGATATATCTCCAAATGCAGATCAAGAATTTATTAAAAAATATCAAATATCCAGACAGCGGACAACTATAGCCATCAAATTCTTATTATTATTGGTTATAATTCCCCTGCTAACTCATCAACTATCCAAACACCTGCTTATTCTTCCCATAGTAGAAAACCTGAGAAACGATCACTCCGGGCAAATTTTTCTTAATCAAGAAATGGAAGAAAAAGCCTTTCATGAATTAAAAATATTTACGGCGAAATTAAAGTTTGAAAGTTTACTGGATTCAGAAACTAAAATTTCTCCAGAAAATCGAGAATCCAAGATTAAAGCCAAAGCCATAGAACTAGCAGCAGAATTTCAACATAAAAGTACCAACGCCATTAGTAATATCTTTGCTGATATTATAGCCTTAATTGCTTTTGCACTGGTTATTGTTTTTAGTAGAAAAGATATTATTTCTCTTCAACACTTTATAGATCAAGTTGTGTATGGTTTAAGCGATAGTGCTAAAGCTTTTTTAATTATCCTATCTACAGATGTATTTGTTGGCTTTCACTCACCCCATGGGTGGGAAGTAATTCTGGAAGGATTTACAGAACACTTAGGTTTACCAGCAAATAGAAATTATATCTTTATGTTCATTGCCACATTTCCTGTAATTTTAGACACTATAGTTAAATATTGGATATTCCGCTATCTTAGTCGTTTATCACCTTCAGCATTAGCTACCTTAAAGGAAATGAATGATTAATCATCATAATTGGGCATATTTCCCATTGTCAACATTTCCGAGAATGCTAAAATGGGACATAATCATTGTTGGTCTTCATGAATTATGCGTGTTCTATTTAATCAAAAATTCAAAATTACAGCATTTATTACTGCTTTATTGGTAATTAGTTTCACTAATCAGCAGCCAATTCAACAACCACAAATTGTGAAAAATGTATCATTATCCCAAATAGGAAATTCTCAAGGATTTGCTGATAATTTACCTACGCCAAAACCATCTAATATAAATGCTAAAAATACTGAAAAGTCCACATTTTATTCAGTTATTAATGAATGGCAAAAATATCAATATAGTATTAATTCTAATCAAGTATTGACAGCAGGAAAATTACCAAATAACCCCATAAGTTTTAATCAAGCTGATTTATTAACCGTACTCACCAATACTAGAAAATACTTTCAAAAATACTCTCAAGAAGACCCCGATATTCAACGCACAGGTATCTTAGTAACTCAAGGAGTTACCGTTAAAGATATTCTAAAAACATTAGATTTTATGATTGTCGTCTTAGAAGAAGACATTTCTAATAAACGGACAACTCGGTTACAAGATCCTAACTTTATTAATACCAATTTTCGCGTAATTAAATGGTCTGCCTATAACCCAGAAAGTCCCCAACAGAAAAAATTAAGAATTACTAAATATGCAGCTTTTATTCATCCCGGTTCTCGACAAAAAACTTCTAAATACAATACACCAATTTATGCTATTAACGAAGAAGTAAGTCAAGATAAATTTTACACCCAATATACTAAACAAGATGTTTTATCAGGTATTTATGAACCTGGAGGTAAGGAATTTGGCAAAGTTAAACCTATTGCTTATTTAACTCGCAATGGTTTAGAGGCAGCACTAATGCAGGGAACTGTTTTAGTTAATTTTACTGATGGAACTAAAGAGTTTTTGAACGTAGACAAAAATAATGGAATCTCCTATATTCGAGGTTTAAAAGCCACTGCACAAAAGCGTTATTGGTATTTTCAAGAAGTTGATGCAATTAAAGGTTATGGATATAAAATAGATGCGAAAATATCCATCAAACCAGGAGTAACATTTGCAGGAGATGTACTAAATATTGGTTTAGGTAGAATAATTGTCACTGAGGACAATCAAAAACGGTTAAAAATGGGCGTAATTGCTGATACAGGTGGGGCATTTTTACCCAACCTTTATCAACTGGATTTATTAGCAGGAACTTTTGCGAGTGAAAAAGATTTTGAACGATATATTCAAAAATTACCTGAATATACAAATGCCTATATTTTAGTAAAAAAATAAGGTAATTGGTTATTGGATAATTTTCTTTCTCCTGAACTCCTGAATGGGTGCAGCGTGGCGTTAGCCATACTCCTGAATGGGCGCAGGCCCTGCGCCCCTACCTCTTGACTCCTTCTTCAATTTACAATCCAGCGAACCATTCATAACCCATATCTTCCCAATAACCTTTAGCATTTGATAATTTACTAGTGAGGGTAACTCGTGTTACCCATTTACTTTGTTTATAGCCAAGTTTAATGGGTGAAGCTAATCGCAAAGGCGCACCATTTTCCACAGGCAAAGCTGCACCATTTTTTTGATAAGCTAATAGGGTTTGTGGGTGTAAAGCTGAAGCGATATCCCAACTTTCATAATAACCATCTGCTGATTTAAAATAGACATATTTAACCTGAGATTTAGGTTGAGAAAGGGCAATAATTTCCCGCAAACGAATGCCACCCCATTGTACAATTGCTGCCCAACCTTCTACACAAACATGACGAATAATCATAGAAGTCAGAGGTAAGGCTTGAATATCTGCCATACTCAAACTCAGAGGATGATTTACTTCACCATCTATAATTAAACGATATTTTTCTAAATCAATAATTGGTGTAGATTTAAAGCTATTAATTATTAATTTGCTTGGTTCAATTTGACTAGGTAAAAATTCTGGAACTAGCTTTTGAGGTTGAAATATTAACTCTTCCAATTTCTGATTGAGGGGTTCAGAAAGTTTACCTACAAAATCTGCAAGTATGGGTGTACCACAACCACCCAGTAATAAACTCATACTCGACAAACCGGAAATTTGCAAAAACTTTCTCCGTGCAAATTCATGATTATTCATTTTGATTCCTCAATGTTATTATTTTTTACCAAAACATAGATTTTGTCAGGGCATTTCCGCCTACCTTCTGTCCCAATTGCCAATGAAGACAGACAAATATTACCACTGTTGGTACAGAAGCAAAGTGGGCAATTCTTAATGCTTGCCAACTGCCAAAAATATCAACTATCCAAGAAAATTGAGCAGGTTTATACATTCCTGTACCTGTCAATATTGCTAGTAATAAAATCGGAATGATGGCTGTATAAATAATTCGATGCCAAGCATAGTTTAAACGTTGGTGATTGTGAGTTTTTTGTAATGCCTTGATATCTTTGTCGCTAACAAATCTTTTTTTCCAGCGTTGGGTAGCAAAAATATAAATTCCATAGCAAAACAGATTGATAGAAAATAGCCACATGGCTGCAAAATGCCAATCTCTACCTCCAGCCAACCAACCACCTAAAGTAAACAGGGGAAAAATACTTAATCCACCACGCCCACCAAAGACAGGGTTGGCATTGTAAATTTGCAAGCCGCTGGTGATCATAATCAATAAACTGATGACATTGCCAGCGTGAAAAATTCTCGCAGCGATCGCTTGACTGGGTGATTTGCGGGGTATTTCAGGAGAAGTCATAAATAGGATAGAAAAATTTTAATTCGGTTACAAGTATTTGGAAAATAATTTACTGAGTTAGAATGTGAGTTCAACTGGGAAAGTCAAAATATTCTTGATGTTGAATCTGAGATTATTACTGATTTTACATTGTAATAGTCACATCACATAACCTCTGTTGCAGCTTAGTTTTCACCATTACTGCAAAAACATAGTTAAATTAGGAAAGAAGAGGTAATCGGACAAAATTAATTACATACATTGTCTTTCTGTTCCCTTTTCTCTAACAACCCCATTGAATTTAATTTTGTCCAACTACTTACTAACACTTATATTTTAAGATGCTGGCTATTTTCAGAAATTTCCGAGATGAATGTGTCTCCGGCGCGTCAAAAGCGATCGCTGCACTGGCCAAAGGCAACGCATCCCTCGCCGCAGGTATCGCCAATTGGTGGTCAGAATTCACCCTTCAGACTAAACTCCTAGCTGTTGCCACCCTCATGGTTTCCTTAGTTATGAGTGGTTTGACCTTCTGGGCTGTAAACACAATTCAGCAAGATGCACGTCTCAATGATACCCGCTTTGGTCGTGATCTCGGACTACTTCTGGGGGCAAATGTAGCCCCCCTCATTGCCGATCACAATTTAACTGAAGTTGCCCAATTTTCTCAACGTTTTTTCAGCGCCACCTCTAGCGTGCGTTATATGTTATACGCTGATGAAACTGGGCAAATCTTTTTTGGTCTTCCCTTTTGGGAACCAGAGGTAGAAAACTCCCTCACCATTAAGCGCCATATCCAACTACCAGAAGATTATCCTGGCAATGAAGACCAGCCAATGGTCAGGCAGCATAACACCCCCGATGGCGCAGTTACAGATGTATTTGTGCCTTTAATAGTCAATAAAAAATACTTAGGTGTGTTAGCAGTTGGTATTAACCCTAATCAAACCGCAGTCATATCTACTAATTTCACCCGTGATGTTACCATTGCCGTTTTTATCACAATTTGGGTTATGGTGATTTTAGCAGGAGTAATTAATGCTTTAACTATTACTAAACCTATTAAAGAATTACTAGTAGGTGTTAAACAAATTGCGGCTGGAAACTTTAAACAACGGATAGATATACCTCTAGGTGGTGAACTAGGAGAACTAATTTTCAGCTTTAATGAAATGGCAGAACGGCTAGAACGTTATGAAGAACAAAATATTGAAGAATTAACTGCCGAAAAAGCTAAATTAGAAACCTTAGTTTCCACCATTGCTGATGGTGCAGTCTTGATTGATAATAATATGCAAGTAATATTAGTCAATCCCACCGCCAGACGGATTTTTGCTTGGGAAGGAGTGGATGTGGTTGGTAGTAATATCCTGCATCACTTACCCCATAGTGTCCAAATGGAAATATCCCGGACTTTGTATGAAATGGCAGCAGGTGAATGTGAAAGTGCCGAATTTCGTATCCTCCTCAAACAACCTACTCAACGCACAATTCGCATTGTTTTAACCACAGTTCTCAACCTGCAACGAGAAAGTATTAAAGGCATAGCTATCACCGTCCAAGATATTAGCCGGGAGGTAGAACTAAATGAAGCAAAAAGCCAATTTATCAGCAACATTTCTCACGAATTACGTACACCTTTATTTAACATTAAAACCTATATTGAAACCCTACATGATTATGGTGAAGATCTAGGGATTGATGAACGCAAAGAATTTCTGCAAACAGTTAATAATGAAACTGATAGACTCACCCGTTTAGTTAATGACGTTTTAGATTTATCAAAACTTGAATCAGGTCGAAGTTACACCTTTGATAAAGTAGATTTACCACAAGCCATAGAACAGACATTACGTACCTATCAGCTTAATGCCAAAGATAAATGTATTGAAATATATCAAGAACTTAATCCTGATTTACCTTTTGTTTTAGGCAATTATGATTTATTACTGCAAGTATTTGGTAACTTAATTGGTAATTCTCTTAAATTTACTCTAGCCGGTGGTAAGGTAGTTATTCGTGCCTATCAACTAGATGCTAATTCTCATTCTCACCATCATGCTGGTAAAGTGAGAATTGAAATTAGTGATACAGGAATTGGTATCGCACCAGAAGATCAACAAGCAATTTTCGACCGATTCTTTCGTGTAGAAAATAGAGTGCATACTCTAGAAGGAACAGGTTTAGGTTTATCAATTGTCAGAAACATTATGGACAGACATCACAGTCAAGTTAATTTGGTAAGTGAAGTTGGTATTGGGACTACTTTCTGGTTCGATTTAGAAATATTTGAGGAAGAGATTTTATCAACTGTGGAAACTATCCCAGAAACCTTAGAAGTACACAAACTTTAAGAGTAAAAACAATACCATCAGATCAAGAATTAAACAAAGTTATTAATAAACAAACTAATAGCAAAGCTAATATTAATAACCAACTTTGATGGTGTTTAATCCAATTATTCACCCTTGTACTCAAGCTATGATGAGAATCTTGCTTTTGCAATTCTAATGTCCTTTCTTCCATATTTTGATAGAGAGGACAATCTTGAGCATAGGGATATTGGGGAAAATTACAGGTATGATCAAAATGATAACTACAACTGTCGCATAAATAATCATTTCCCTGAGCGTGGTGCAAGGGAATACCAGGATGTCCGTAAGCTTTCAGCAATAAGCGACATTGAGGACAAGTAATTGCTTGACTATCAATAATTTGATGACAACGAGGACAAGGTATAGTAGCCAAAACAGAAAAAGGATAGATAAGTAAACATCTTAATTTTAGCTATTATCTGGACTAATATCAATAATTCATCCGTATTTATCTGCGTTTATCTGCGTTTATCTACGGTCAATAATTCTTGAAATCCAATTTTTACAATAAATTAGGAATCTGAGATTTTATTGTCACTTCCAGACGTATAATTAAATAATGACGGCGTAATTGGAGTTGATAAAGTAATGCCTAAAAAAAATCTTTCTAATTTAATACAAGAAGAAACTACAAAATTTACACCCCTACAAGGTGAACCTGTAATTGAAGTTTCGGCTGAAGCAGTATTGGAAACCCAAGTACAACCGGATAATAATCAGTTAGAACTAGAAGCCAATATTAAAGAATTGCAAAAAACAGTTTCTACATTACAACAAAAAGAATCTACTTTAATCAAACAAATTAGTGATTTACAAATAGCTTTTTCGGAAAAAGAAGCATTGGTAGAACGGTTAACAAAGGAACTTTCGGAAACAAAACAAACCGCTTTACAACTAGCAGATTCTAACTCTCAGTTGCTACAAGAAATCAAGGTTTTAAAACAACCTACTCCACCATCTTATCCACAACTGAGCCAACAAGGTAGTCAAATTTCCAAATCCATCCAATACAAAAAATCCCATAGATCAATAGAAAGACTGCAAGAAAAACCCAATCAAGATAGTGAGGATTTCTCTAAAAATACTTGGTTGTATGATTGAAGTGAGAATAATAAGTAAGCATTCAGCTATCAGTGGTCAGCAGTCAGCTAAAACCAGATTTTAGGGGGGTTTGAAGTGGGGAGACTGACATCAGTAATTAATATTCAGAATGCTTATCAATTCAATTCTGGCTGATAGCTGACGGCTGAATGCTTACAATAATACAGCAAAGTCAGGCATATTAAGTCTCATAATAGATTTTGGGAAAAACTAGAGATAAATTTTCCACCAGGAGGTTTAATTTTCTTAAATCTAGTTTCGACCACTGCCATTATGATAGTAATCAAATCTATTAGAGATTTAGCACCACGATGCTTCTCCAGGTACATTGTAAATTAATTCCCGAATATTAGATTCCATAACCCGATAGCCCGTTTTCTAGTTTGTGACGGGCATCTCTAAATACGGAAACAAAGTGATAATTAATCACTATTTGGTTTTTAAAGGTAGATTTCAATTCATCAATCCGAATTTGAGCAATATATGCCCAAATACAAAGAATATCAATAAAATAAGCAATCTGAATTGGTTCAGTAACAGGTTGTGCGTTTTCTGTATTTGGTGATAAATTCATGAGTTTATTTTCCTAAATGTTATATATTGCAAGATTTGTTGAAAATTTTTCCTCAATTTATATATTAATTGGTTAATTATTAACATTTGACTATTGACTATTAAAATCTCTATAAAACTTATAAGTTAAAGAACCGATAATTAAACCAATTAAAAACAATACAGGATTGAAAATGCCTAATACTAAAGCAGTAATTCCTGGTCCCGGACAATAGCCAGAAATCCCCCAACCAATACCAAAAATTGCTGCCCCTACAACTAAAGATGAATCAATATTTTTCTGAGTAGGTAAATAAAATTTATCGTCTAATAACGGATGAGGAAGTTTTAATACAAAGCGAAAGGAGATTAAAGTTACAGTAACAGCACCGCCCAAAACGAACAACAGTGTCGGGTCCCAAACTCCAGCTAAATCTAAAAAACCAATAACTCGTTCTCGATCTATCATCTGAGAAAACCCTAAACCCAACCCGAATAATAACCCTGAAATAAAAATTGTCAAATATTGTTTAGTATTCATGGTTACTTTACTCCTGGGGTAAAATTAATGACGTAAGCATTCAGCCGTAAGCGAACAGCTATCAGCAAGAATTGAATTGATCAGCATTCTGAATATTAATTACTGATATCAGTCTCCCCACTTCAAAACCCCTAAAATCTGGTTTTAGCTGACTGCTGACCACTGATAGCTGAATGCTTACTTAATGACTAATAAATCAGCTATTTTTAACCAACTTAATTTAACAAATGACGGACAATAAATACAGTTACAAAAGCACTGGAAAGAAAAGTCAAGACAGCTACAAGCGATCGCACTGACAGACGACCTAAACCACACACTCCATGTCCACTGGTACAACCGCTTCCCATTCTCGTCCCCAAACCAACGATAAAGCCACCAATAATCATTGTTAAGGGTGCAAACTTTGAAGTAGGAGTCGGTTGGGTTGACAAGACAAATTCATAAATAGCACCACCAGCTAACATTCCTAACAGAAACAACCACCGCCAAGCATCGTTTTTGTTAAAACTGATAGCACCATTAACCATACCACTAATTCCAGCTATCCGACCATTAAATGCTAAAAGAATAGTGGCACTGATACCAATGAGGATACCCCCAATTAGACCGTTAATCCAGTTAAATTCAGCCATAATAATTCACTATTTATCCTCTGATAAAACCTATGAATTATGAAATTAATTCACAAATTCCAATATATTTTGAGCGACAATTTGCGCTTGTTCTAAGTGAGGAATATGTCCACAATCTTTAATCCAAATTAGCTTACTTTTGGGAATAGCTTTGGCAAACTTGGGAGCATCCCCAGTTCCTAAAATCTTATCACTATCGCCCCATAAAATTAAAGTTGGTTGCTCAATTTGGGCAAGTTGGGGAAATTTAAAAGCGCTATAACCGCCACTTTTGGTAAAAGCAATTAAGGCTTGAGTCCAATTAGGCATTTGTAAGTGTAATTCTCCACAACACAAAGCATCCTCAGAGATGAGATCAGGGTTTTTGTACGCAGTTCGACAAATGCTTTTACGCACTTTGGGATTCCGCAAAAATTCCGTTGCCCAATAGTCCAAAGGAGGAAATATATATTTACTTAATGGGGAATTACCTTTTAATCCCGCACTATCTATTAATACCAGTTGTGTTACTGCTTCTGGATAGGTGAGGGTAAAATCTATAGCCGCAGCACCACCCATTGATGCACCCACCAAAATCACAGGTTGGTTAATCAGGGTTTGCCAAAACGAGTGGAGATGGGTTTTAATGGCTTCAGAACTGTAAGCAATCCCCGGTAATCTATCTGTAAAGCCAAATCCCAATAAATCCACAGCCCAAACTGGGTTTTTTTCCGCCAATAACGGCAAAAGTCGGCGATATTCTAACACCGAACTATCAAAACCATGAATTAATAAAATCGGTGTACCACCGTGACCTTGTTGGATATAAGTGGTATTAATGGGTTCATTGGCGGTATGAGCAAGAATCGCCTGACTTTGGATATTTCGAGCCAAAGCGATGGATGTTGGTTCTGTGAGTTGACCAACGGCAGCAGGAAGAAAACTTGGAAACATAAATTCCAGTGTACATCCATGCGTACCATCATGACCAATACCCAGTGATAAATTAAAAAAGAAAATTTCCGCAAAAATAAAAATAGGTACACAATCCCCGTAAAATAAGAATCGGTTATCCAAAAGTAGGAGATTCAAGCCATGCCAATGGCAGTTGGCGCAATTGAAACATTAGGCTTTCCCGCAGTCTTAGCATCAGCAGATGCTATGGTTAAAGCCGCTGCTGTCACTTTGGTATACTACGGTATAGCCGAAAGTGGCCGTATGATTGTTGCTGTCAGAGGACAGGTAGCCGAAGTAAAAACAGCCGTAGCGGCTGGTATTGTGGCTGGTGAAGCAGCCTATGGTGGTCAGGTTATTACCCACTACATTATTCCCAATCCCCCGGAAAATGTAGAAACAGTTTTACCGATCCACTTCACGTCCAAATCTGAACCTTTCCGTATTTTCTAAGTAAGTTCGCTATCAAAAATTGAAGCCCAGCTTCATAAACATAATTTGTAGCAACCTATAACTTTTTATATTCATAACAGGAGATTAAAAATGTCACTACAAGCTGTTGGATCATTAGAAACCAAGGGTTTTCCCGCCGTTCTCGCAGCAGCAGACGCAATGGTAAAAGCCGGTCGAGTTACCCTCGTTGGTTATATCAGAGTTGGTAGCGCTCGCTTTACCGTCAATATTCGTGGTGACGTTTCTGAAGTCAAAGCCGCTATGGCAGCCGGTGTGGATGCTGTAGAAAAAGTTTATGGTGGTACTCTCGAATCTTGGGTAATTATTCCCCGTCCCCACGAAAACGTAGAAGCTGTATTGCCAATTGCTTATACAGCAGACGTTCAACAATATCGAGATTCTGTGGAAAATCCCATTATTGGTGCGTCTAGAGGCTAATTGGTATTTTCGGCTGGTAATGGGTAATGGGTAATGGGTAGTGACTGGGAATTTTAGAGTTTAGATTTTAGATGAAAAAAGTTTGGTATAAGTCCCCATAGTTGAGGACGAAAACATACTCGCTGCGCTGCGTACGCTTCGCTAACGTCAATCCAAAATCAAGTGACTTCCTATTCCCTCTTTCCCTAACTAGCGATATTACAGCAGAATTCAGGAGTTAGGAGTCACCGAGTCAGGAGTAAAAATGGCTTTGTGTCTAGGTTTAAATTTAGATTTTGTACCTCCTAACTACGTAACCTGTCGGATGATCTTCATAGTTTCATAACGGCTGAATCTTGAAATAAAATTCATTAATTCATCCGTCTCTATCTACGGTTAATTATTTTTGAAATCTTATTCAATGTAGTTTCATCTTAATTCGGTATTGGGGTCTATTGAACGAATCAAATAGGAGTTATTACCTGCTACTAAATCGCTAAATCTAATTTCGAGGAGCGGAATATCGCTATGACAACAGATGGGGCAAATCTAGCTCAATATTGGCAACAGCGACTAAGTGCAGAATGTCCAGAACAAAGTCAGGCTACCAGACAAAGTATTCTTAACTGGCTTTTGGGAGTAGATTTAGAAAGGTTTAATTTACTTAACCCAAAAGAATTAGAAATTGCTAAACAAGCAATGGAATATCGGTGGCGAATTCTGCACAAACGTTATTTAGGTATGGGCAGAGAAAAGGCTTATCGTCAACTGATTAGCCGATTGGGTAGTGTAGTGGCAGTCAGAAACAAAATTCAAACGTGGATATCCCTCAGCCGCGATCGCCAACGGAGTGTTGTTGATGTGCTGCAAGAAGTCCTCCAAGAACTGATGCAAAGTGATTCATATATCCAACAACAAATGACTCACATTACCGCATTAACAACGGACAAAAGATTGCGGGACACATTACTATTTGCCAGCATCGAAGAATATTGTTTGCGCCCTGTGCGGAATCAACCAATTTTAATGTACCGCTTTGTTAACTACCTGCGACGGATGCAGCGGGGAGGCTTGACACAAGTACCTAGCAGGGAATTAGTGAAACTTGTTTCCGAGGAAATTCTCACCGAAAACAACGACAATCCAGTGAGTTTAGTTGATAATCAGGCGATCGCTCAATATCAAGAAACCCAACACCTAGAAGAACAAATAGTCAACCGTCAACTCATACAGGAAAAATTTGAACAATACCTGTTAGAAAATATTGGACAACACGCAGTAGACTGGTTGCAATTGTATCTGCAAGGTAAATCCCCAGAAGAAATTGCCAAACAACTCCAAAAACCTATCAAAGAAGTATATCGTCTCCGGGAAAAACTCAGTTATCATGCCGTCCGCGTTTTTGCCATCAAAGATCAACCAGAACTAATTGATAACTGGCTATCTATCTCCCTAGAAGAACATAATCTAGGGCTAACAGAAACCCAATGGCAACAACTCCCAGAAAAAATTACCCCTCTAGGACAACAAATCCTCAACCTCCGCAAAGCAGGTAACTCCATAGAAACTATAGCCCAACAACTACAACTTAAAAATCATCAAGTTCTAGGTGAATGGACGAAAATTTATCTTGCCGCCCAAACTCTGAGAAGTCAGAATTATCACAGGAGTCAGGAGTCAGGAGTCAGGAGTCAGAAGTAAAAACCTGTTGTAGACAGAGTTTCGCCCCTACCCCTCCTAGAAAGCCCCTGCCCCTTACCTATTCCCTACTTACCATCCTTCCTTAGATATAATGAAAAAAGATATTATTATTGATACTTTTCCACTCTTTAGTACATCCAGCCCAGAAACCAGAGAATGGGTGCTGAATATAGCAACCGAACATGATTACCCATCAGGACGGGCTGTTTTAATGGAAGATGCCTGGGGTAATGCAGTTTACTTTATTGTTTCCGGTTGGGTAAAAGTTCGCCGCACCAAGGTGGAAGAATCCGTCACCATAGCAATTTTAGGACCAGGTGATTTCTTTGGAGAAATGGCTGTTTTAGATGAATTTCCAAGATCAACGGACGTTGTTTCCCTTTCCAAAGTAAAACTACTAAGTGTTTCTAGGGAGAGTTTTATTCAAATCCTGTTTAAAGACTCACATTTACATCATAGAATGCTGCAACTGATGGTAGGCAGAATTCGTCAAATTAATCTGCGGTTACAAATGCGTTTGTCACCACCTGCGGTTAAACTTGCCCATGTCTTAGTAAGTTTAACCGATAGTTATAGTCAAGCATCAGAACAAGGCCAGAAAATTTTTAACATTCCCCTGAAAGATTTGGCAGAAGTGACAGAAATCACCCTGGAAGAAACAACCAAAATCATGGAAAAACTCTCTGAAAAAGAATGGATTAAAATTGATACTGCTAACAACACCATTAATCTGATTAACTATACACGACTCGCGGCTTTAGCCAGCAAACTCTAAGTAGGGTTTGCTGAATAAGTTGTCTGTGAGGGTAGGTGACAGGGGACAGGGGACAGGTGACAGTTTCAACTATCCGGATATCCTCAATTTTCCAAATCCGACAAGGAAAATAGGTGCAAGGTTTTTGAAGAGGGTAGTACCAAAACGGGGCATTTTACCTCTAATAAACTTAAAAGGGGGATGACAGATAGCAAATTTAACCAGATATAGACTCAAATCCAGCCAATATGTCATAAGTTAAAAAGAGTGTTCCAGAGAAAATTGATTTATGACTACTACCATCAAGACCGAACCTGATTTAGCGTCCCATTTTGTTAATAGCATCTTGGCCATTAAACCCGTAGCTAATTTTGCTAAACACCGAGCTAGACAAATGATGATTAAACGGGCTGAAAAAATTGGTGTATTTTGGACAAAGGAAGTAGAGAAACTGCAAACCCGTGATTGGGGAAGCGATTTAGCGCAAGTCCAAAATCCCCAGCTAAACTACCCAGATTACTACGTCACCTCATTCCACGCCTATGAAACCGGAAATCTCAGTTGGCAAGCAGCTTTTGAAGTAGAATCTGCGGCTCATGCTGTCCACTCTAGGATTTGGCAGCAACCGGAAAATCAAGGTGACGCAAAACTTCGCCAAAGCTTTCACGATATCCTCAAAAATTCTATTTCTGAGCAGCCAAAAGATATTATAGACTTAGGATGTAGCGTGGGGATGAGTACCTTTGCCCTCCAGGCAGTTTATCCCCATGCTAAAATTACCGGTTTAGACTTATCTCCTTACTTCCTAGCTGTAGCTAACTATCGTAGCCAAGAACGTCAAACCCAAATTAACTGGGTACATAGTCAAGCAGAATCTACAGGCATAGCAGATGCTTCCTTTGATTTAGCTTCGATTTTTTTGATGTGTCATGAATTACCTCAATCAGCAACTCACCAGATTTTTGCTGAAGCTAGACGTATTTTACGTCCCGGTGGACACCTAGCAATTATGGACATGAATCCCAAATCGGAAATTTACAAAAAAATGCCAACTTATATTTTGACGTTGCTTAAAAGTACCGAACCTTATTTAGATGAATATTTCAGTTTGGATATTGAACAAGCCTTAACTGGGGCAGGTTTCCAACTTCCTACTATTACTAGCAATAGTCCGCGTCACCGTACTATCATTGCTCAGGTGAGTGGCTAATTTATATTTAGTGTTGTGGGCAGTTATTCCCCCCCTGCTGTTTTTGTGGTTTTACTACCGCAGAACTCCTGCCGCCCCACCTTGGTTCAGTTTATGGGTTTTCTTCACTATTGGTGCTATCTCTGGTTTTGCTGCTCTGGGCTTAGAATGGGCTATGGAAAATGTGGCTAACCGGGTTTTAGACTGGCAGCAGATTCAGCGTCATTTTTCTGGGGTCGTTTTTCGGCAAATATTAGCGATCGCTCCCATTGAAGAAGGTTGTAAATTAGTAGCAGTTATTCTGCCCATTTCCTATTTACAACGTCAGTATCATCTGCGAACGACTACAGTTTTTTTATTTACCATAGCCGTAGCTTTAGGTTTCACAGCCGAAGAAACCTGGATTTATTTATATCACGGCACATCTTCCATTCTCGACCGTAGCATTGGCACACCAGTCCATGCCATGTTTTCTGCTCCTTGGGGATACGCTTTAGCAATATATATTTCTGCCAGTAAAAGGTTAAATCGCCATCGGCATTTAGTTCTTATTGCTTGGTTAAATTCTGTTTTCTTTCATGCTTTAGTCAATATTTTATCTATTTCTGTGAGGTTTTCACGACCTACAAATTTACTCATTTATTGTTTATTTCCTGTACTATTATGGATGTTTTGGGGGTTGGAACAACTACTGCGAAAACTCCAGAAAAAACATCCTTTAGAGTTAATTTCTGGACGTACATCTTCAGCCCGCACTTGGCAAAGAGGTTTAGTATTGTTAATCCTATCACTAGGCGGAAATTCTCTATTTGGATTATTGATTCTCTCCAGAAAAATTAGTCCTTTGCGGTGGGAACTTTGGTTTGATCCGAAAATTTTCTGGTTTATAGTCCAAGAACTATTATTCAATTTTGGTTTAGGACTTTTAGCTTGGTTAATTTATCGTTATTTACGCAGTTTAGCCGGTCGTCGGCATTTGTTTAACTGATAATTAGCATTATGAAAACAACGGAGAATAAAACAATGACCATTATCACAATAGATGATGAATTAATTAATGAAATTATCGCAGTCAGTCACTATGAAAATGCACAGGAAGCAGTCATAAACATATTATCCAACTACTTGCAGCAACAAAAAAAGGAACTGCCTTTATTTGAGCGATTACGTTTTATAGATGAAGAATCTGCCGAAGATGATATCGCCTTATTGTTTGAACGTGATAAAGACACAGGCAGAAATTTTGAACTATGACCTATCTAATTGATACCTGTGTAATGTCTGAGTTTAATTATTGATTCTACTGTTGTTAATTTTTGAGAAATCTAAGGAGAATTTTATGCAAGTTAAAATCGAGTTACCTGATGAGTTGGGTAATCAACTTTTGGAAATGCCTGATATGCAGCTATTGTCCTTGTAGTTAAAAATTATTAATACTTTAAAAACAGCAGCATCCATGATTTTTGGTTTGTAATACCCATATCAATAAACTGCAATTTTGGCAACAAAAGCAGTACATTGTACAATATAGTTGTACAACTTCTGAAAAAAGAGAATGTTAAGCAAAGAAACCACCTACTCGCAAGCAAAGTTGAATTTAGCAACTATCTTAGATCAGGTGTATGACCAACGGGAAATTGTAGTAATTAAACGTCGTAATCATAAAAATGTGGCGTTAATTGCCGAAGATGAACTTTCTAGTTTATTAGAGTGTGTTTATTTATTAAGATAACCTGAAAACGCTCAACGTTTATTTCGGTCTTTAGAATGGGCTGAAACAACAATAGAAACTCCTCAAACATTAGCTGAATTAAAAGAGGAGTTAGCAATATAGATCCCTGACTTCTTTGAGAAGTCAGGGATCTGGATAGGTTTAAACTATTGCCAATACTGGTTGACTTACTGCTGCATTAACAGATATGGATTCAGAATCAGCCGCATAGATTTCGCAAGCGTTATTGGGACTTTCCACCAATTTAACTTTGTAAAGAGTTGCACCTAATTCTTGAATAGGCGATCGCAGAGTATTACTAATATAAAGAGCAATATTTTCCGCAGTTGGCACAACTTGATTAAAGAAAGCAACATCTTTATTTAAGAAAGTATGATCAAATGGCTCAATCACGTAATCTGTAATTATCTGATTTAAAGCCCCCAAATCAATCACCATCCCCGTAGAGGAGTCAATATCCCCTTTTATCGTTACTTCCAATTGATAATTATGTCCATGTCCATTTACACGGGCGCATTTACCATAAATTCCCGTGTTTTTTGCCAAACTTAAATCAGGGTGTGCCAATCTATGAGCAGAGCTAAAATGAGTGCTAATACTCAAATACCCCTCCATACTCTGACCCGAATAATCTGCCCAAAGCTGATGACTTTCAAACAGTTTAACGTTGGATAGCTTCACCCCTAATTCATCAATGGGTGATTCTAAGAGACCATGAATGTAACGGGAAATATTCTCTGTAGTGGGGACAATATCGGCAAAATAAGGAATATCCTCATTTACACAAGAGTGATCAAATATTTTCACCACATAATCTTCCACCACTCTATTTAAAGCAGCCACATCCACAATCATGCCAGTCCGGGAGTCTATTTCACCTGCTACAGTCACCTCTAGATGATAATTATGACCGTGAGTCTGAGTACATCTACCATATTTATCAACACTGAGGTTAGGTGCTAGACGGTGAGCGGCGCTAAAATGAGTCCTGATGGTTAAATTAGCTTGTTTTCCCTCTCCTTGATAATCTGCCCAAAGTTGAGGATGTTCAAATAACTGGACGCGCACCACAGGTAAATGGGGTGCTAACCGTTCCCAAATCACTCGCGCCATATTTTCCGTCGTGGGGAGAGTTTGTTGAAATTCTGTCCACACATCATTGAGATAGGAAAAATCTAGTTGACTGGTAACTTCCTTCTTGATGACGTGCTTCACATCGGACAAGTTTAGTACCATACCATACTCATCTAATTCCCCAATCATAGAGATGAACAAGACATAGTTGTGTCCGTGTCCAGGAAATTTCGAGTAAGCACCAAATTTTTCTAAATTCTCGATTTCACTCAGTTCGGGGAACCAATACCGACCAACTGCTGAAAACTGATCACGGCGATTAACAATACATTGCATGAGTATACTGGGGAGAGAATTTAATATTTCTTAAACTTTGACTATTTACAGCATAAACCAATTTGTTACCTAGCGATCGCTGAGTTTTCCGAAAATACTTGGTAATTGAGTCAATACAAGTAACGCTATAATCGGAGATTGAGATTAACGAACGGGTTCAAGTCCGGGGTTCTGTATATCAATTTTGGATTAATCTCAAATCCGAAATTTAAAATCTAAGATTGTGATCACAAGTTTACAAAATTCTTTAGTTAAACAAATCCGCAAGTTGCACTCCACAAAGGAGAGAAATAAGCAACAACTATTTTTATTAGAAGGAACACATTTGCTGGAAGAAGCTTGTGCGGTTTCCTATCCCTTAGATGCGGTATGTTGTACCTCACAATGGCATGAGACACATTCCCAACTCTGGGAAGTCATTTGTCGTCAGTGCTATCGGGTGGAAATTGTCAGTCCAGAAGTTCTAGCAGCAATGGCTACAACTGTCAATCCTGATGGTATAGTGGCTATTGCTCAAAGAGAAGCACAACCAAGACAAATTCCTTGCACTGGCTTAGTTCTGGCTTTAGAAACTGTCCAAGATCCTGGTAACTTGGGAACTATGATTCGCACAGCCGCAGCCGCAGGTGCATCAGGTTTGTGGTTAAGTGAAGATAGTGTAGATTTAGATAATCCCAAGGTTTTACGGGCTTCTGCTGGACAATGGTTTCGCTTAAATATGGCTGTAAGTGCAGATTTGCAAACTACCGTCCGGCAAAGTCAGCAAGCAGGTATGCAGGTAATAGCTACCTTACCTAATGCCGATTTAACCTATTGGCAAGTAGATTGGCGTAAACCTAGTTTAATATTATTGGGTAACGAAGGGGCGGGATTATCAGCAGATTTAGCCGCATTAGGGGATATCCAGGTGAAAATTCCCCTCAGTCCCGGAGTCGAATCCTTGAATGTAGGCATCACTGCTGCTTTAATGTTGTATGAAGCTCAAAGACAGAAAATTTCTCAGTAGGGTTTGCTGTATCAGCCGAAAACCTGAATGAATCAAGATTTTTCGGGTTAGAAAGGTGAATTAGGTGCAAAGAACCAGCGTTGAAACCGTTCATTTATCGCTCACTTTCCCAAATTTAATCTTATTCTTGCCTCCCTCCTTCTTCTGACTCCGAACTCCGAACTCCGAACTCCTATTTGTTTTTTTGCTCTAAATACTGTTCAATATCAGCAATTGCATCTTCCCAAGCAGCTAGATCAAAAGTATGAGTGTGTTCATTACTTTCTTTGTTTGTAGAATTATCTATATCTGATATGACATGATCCGGCATAGTATCTTCTAACTGATTGAGGAATTCCTGTATATCTTGATCAACAGAATTGCTTTGAGAGTCTTTAATAGGTTTCATAATCTTCATAAGAGAATCAAGATTGATGTATGTAATGGTAAGTTGCAGTGACTAATCCAACCTTCTATATGAACATGAATAAATTTGTGAAAAAAGGCTTAATCTGGCTGGGTATAGCTACTATTACCTTGAGTTTAATGGCGTGCGATCGCCTGTTTCCTCATCAAGGTGATACAGTTGAGAGAGTCAGTGATGGTGATACATTAGTATTGAAAAATGCTGATGGTAAAAAGTTCACAGTGCGGTTTGCTTGTATTGATGCTCCAGAAATACCCCATTCTCAGAAAGAAAAAAAGAGTAAAATTACTAAAGATGTCAATCAGTTTGCTTGGGGGATGAAAGCAAAAATACGGATAGAGGAACTGATCAAACAAACAGATAATCGTGTACAGTTAAATATCACAGATAGCGATCGCTATGGCAGAAAAATTGCCGAAGTACGTTTAAAAGATGGCACATTTTTACAGCAAGTTTTACTACAAGAAGGATTGGCTAAAGTATATCGTTCTTACTTGAGCAAATGTCCAGACAAGGACATAGTACAACAAGCCGAAGCACAAGCCCAACAGCAAAAAATTGGGGTTTGGAGCGATAAAAAATTTGTTGACCCTTGGGATTATCGGAAAATAAAGAGACAAGTTAGAGATTAAGTAGGTGAACAGAAAAATTTAAAGGTATGTGAATAAAAGTAAAATCACTCAAAACTCTCTTCCTGTTCCCTGTTCCCTTGCCCCAACAACAATTTTTAACGCCAAGCTACTTACTTGGATTCATCAATATTTCTAATCGGCTAAAAAGTTGGGAAGAAATCAGAGTTAATTTTGACAAAAATTCACGTAAGAACTCAAAGGGATGATCTTCCCAACAAGGTTCGGGTACTAACCAAACCAATTTGCTTTTAATTTCGTCTTCAATTTCCTCTGAATCATAATTTATAATCATTAAATATTCACAGAAAACCTACAAATAACAATCCTGTACATCCTGAAATCCTGGTTATCCTGATTCAGACAAGCACAACAAAAAATCTCCAAATAGGAAGCCAGGGAATAAATTCCCTGTCTAAAAGCTAAAGTCGGTTTAAACCGACTATTGGGAATGATGGAATATTACATTTATTTTCATCAGGTAAAAAATCAATCAAATCCTGTACATCCTTAAATCCTGGTTATCCTGATATGGCTTGCGCCACGCTACGCTATCAGACAACCACAACTTTCATCACACAACAAATAATCAAACAATCACATCCTGTAAACTTTAAATACTTGACATTGTGATTTTTATACTATTAAGATGACAAGATTATTGTATAAATCATAGCAGCTTATATTAACTCATGGGTAAAAATTTTAATACAGTCAAAACGGAGGTTAAACACTGGAGAAATTTCACATTTAATGGTCAAGTTTACGACTTATCACATCTTGATGTTCACTGGGTTGAATATACTGATGATACAGATGAAAATAACCCATTCACATACAGATTTATCGTCACATATAGCTCACATTGTTTTACTAAAGAATCGGATGAACTGAGTAGCGAAGAATCAAATTTATTGATGTATAATGCTCCAAGAGAGTCTAGACCATTCAATTTTGAAAGATACAATTTATCAAAGCATTTACCCAGTATTATCAAGTCACTGGGTGAAAAAACAACATTAGTATGTCATGCTGGATATGGAAACTTTGCAACCGTTAAAATTTTAGATTCCAATGGTATTGAATTTGATTATTTTGTTGTTTTTACAGTATTTCGGGAAAGTAAAAAGCTGAGGTTGCACGTAGAAAGCGCCTACCCTAAATATGATGGTATAGGGAAAATCAAAAAAGTTCCCTTTTTTGTGATAGCCAAAAACTTATTAAATAATAAAAAATTACCCAATCCTTAAATAACAAAGACTCCTTGAGGAGTCTTCGCCAAAAATCAATTTTTGGTATTCAGAACATCTTTACCGGAATTCCTCGACCATACAGGTAACGGGATGTCATGCTTAGACTATCTTTCAACGCCTAAATCATGTCTGCTGCATCCTATATTTTTATATTAGGCTATATTTTCAATTTCGTCAAGTTTCTATTTGTCAGAATCAGGACTACCTTCGGGAAGTCAAAAGTCAAAAAGTTAGAATTTTTTGTCTGAATCAGGATAACCAGGATTATAGGATTTACAGGATGATTATTTGATGATTAATGACTCAGTTTATAATTTTTTGTCAGAATCGGGATAACCAAGATTAGAGGATTTACAGGATTGTTATTTGATGATTACTAGACGTGAATCATGTATTGATTATTACAGTAATTTCATAAATATTTACCTTTCTCCATACTAATTATCAACACCTAACCAATAATTAAACAATCACATCCTGTACATCCTTAAATCCTGGACATCCTGATTCAGACAACCACAACATTCACCACACAACAAAAAATCATCCAATCACATCCTGTACATCCTTAAATCCTGGACATCCTGATATGGCTAACGCCACGCTACGCTATCAGACAATAATATGCTATTTTATATACAGCATACATCAAACCAACCATGAACGAATCATGAATCATCCACAACAACCGCGAGAATACGATGCTGTGCTTGGTGGTAATAGTCCATCACTAGAAGGTGCAGCCGTTTTAGGTGGAATTGAAGGGGTAAAATTACGGTTAAAAAACCCAGATACAAAGGTGAGAATTGCTGCACTTCAGCAAGTTTTGAATTATGGAGAACAGGGGTTAGATTTGGTGATTGCAGGTTTAAAAGATGAATCTTGGGATGTTCAAAATACGGCTTATTTAATATTAATTGATAGAACAGAACCCAAGGTTAAACAAGCCTTAATTTCTAATCTTAAAGGGTTAAAACTAGAAAAGATTGAAGTAGTTACAGTTAACAAGGATGGGGAAATTATTCAACGTCAGCCGCGTGTAGCTAGATATTTTATAGAAGATTTGGGTAATGGTGTGACATTAGAAATGGCTGCAATTCCGGGTGGTACTTTTATGATGGGTTCACCAGAAAATGAAGAAGGAAGAAAAGATAATGAAAGTCCCCAGCATCAAGTTACTGTTCCTAGTTTCTTTATGGGAAAATATCCGGTAACACAGGCACAATATCAAGCTATTATGGGAACTAACCCTTCTCGTTTCAAAGGTAGTAATCACCCTGTTGAAGTCGTTAAGTGGCATGATGCAGTTAATTTCTGTGAAAAGTTAAGCCAAAAAATCGGAACCCCCTACAGACTGCCAAGTGAAGCTGAATGGGAATATGCTTGTAGAGCGGGAACTACCACACCATTTCACTTTGGAGAGATGATTACAACGGATTTAGCTAACTATAATGGTAATTATACTTATGGACAAGGACGCAAAGGAATTTACAGAAAAGAACAAGAAACAACAGAAGTAGGTAGCTTTGGAGTAGCTAACAATTTTGGGTTGTATGATATGCACGGCAACGTATGGGAATGGTGTCAAGATAATGGGCATAGTAACTATGAAGGTGCGCCTACAGATGGAAGCGAATGGCTAGATACTGAAAAGAATACTAAAAGAAAGCTGCTGCGCGGTGGTTCGTGTTACTTATATCCTGATAATTGCCGTTCTGCTTATCGCCTCTTCGACAGCCTCGTTAACTATTACGCCGATTTTGGTTTTCGGGTTGTATGTAGTGGTGCGGCGAGGACTTAGTAGCACTATGCGCTTTTGTCCTCTTGCCTTTTTCTTGTCTTACCTACTTCGCATAGCGAAAAAAAATTTTGTCAGAATCAGGATATCCATTTTTATCCTAATTTAAGATTATATAAATCTGTCCTGTCATTTATTGTTAATTCTTCAATTGCCTGAATATTCAATTCTTCTATTTGAAATACATACTCGGTAAACTGAACTATGATTTCGATAAATTCACACCAGAGAATATTCGACCATAATTCACCTTTTGACATCCAATCCTTAAATTTTTGTACCTTTTCTTCACGGTTTTGATGAACTAATTCACCGTTAATAAATGTGTCAAATATATCTTTGTTTATTAATTTATTAGGCAACAAATCTGTACTATCACTTTGATCATAAAATAAAGGTAACGAATATCTAAAATATTCAATATCACCATTATTAGGTAATGGGTATATACTTTTACCATAAAGTAAATTATGAATTTCTTGACGAGTTATTTCACGTTCATCATTTCCGCAATAACCAAGTTTTGATTCGGAATCTAAGAAAGTATTAAGCTCAGAATTTATAATTTTATAGCGTTCTTTCAATTCTTCTGATAATGGTAGTTTGTAATAAATAGTGTCTATTTTCTTCTTAAAAAAACTAGTGTCTTCATTAGTTATAAAGAAAAATCTAAGTAGTAAAACAAATCCATCTATAAGTTCTCTATCTGGTCCTTCCATTTCGGTTTTATCAACTAACCCATCTGAGTTAAAACTAATTTTAAGTTTCAAGTTAGATAATGCGGTTATAAATCTTTCTTTTCTTTTCAATTTATTTGCTAGTTCATTAAACTTATTTAATAATTCTATGTATTTGTTGAATTCTTGTCTGGCTTCCATATTTTTACATTTTTTATTTATAGAATCTATTTGGTAATCTAGGCGATTACGAACTTTGATTAGGGAGGATTTTTATATTATAGCAACCGTAGACACAAAAACAAAAACTTGATATATTTAATAATTAAGCTTTTATATATATTAATAAATAAACATAACTTATGAATAACCCAAAAATCAACCCCCATCAAGAACTCATCCAACAAATAGACCTCATGCTTCGCGCCCGCTATCCCCTACTATATATAGTCGGAGTCGAAGAAGAACCAATAGAACAAGTCCTGCAACAACTCACCCAAATATCCCAGACACCACGACAACTATTATTATGGGATATCGTCACCGGTTGGGATGACAACGGAACTGATAAAGGTTCAGTCATGGGAGCATTATCAAGAATTACCAAAACCCCAGAAAATACAACCACAATATTTGTATTGCGAGACATCCATTTTATCCTCAAAAACCCCGAAACAGAAAAAAATGCTCCCGTAATTCGGGCTATCAAAAACCTCACCCGTCAACTCAAACGCACACGCCAAACCCTCATCCTCACCAGTCATACATTAACCATTCCCCCAGAACTACAAGAAGAAGTTACAGTTATTGATTTTCCCTTACCCAACATCGAAGAAATTGATTATTTAATTCAGCAATTAATAGTCCCCGAAAAACTTAACTTAAACGGACTAGGAAAAGAACAATTAATCAAAGCCTGTCAAGGATTAAGTCGCGCCAGAATTAGAAGAGTTTTAGCCGCCGCTTTAGCAGCCAAAGGACAAGTCAACGAAACAGATATTGATAGAGTTTTAGAAGAGAAAAAACAAGCAGTTCGCCAAACCGGAATCTTAGAATTTTACACCGCCAATGAATCATTAAAAAACGTCGGAGGTTTAGAAAATCTCAAACAGTGGGTAAGAATGCGTCAAGATGCTTTTACCGAAGAAGCAAGACGTTATGGAATACCCAACCCCAAAGGCGTTTTATTAGTAGGAATCCAAGGCACAGGTAAATCATTATCGGCTAAAACTATCGCCCACGAATGGCGTTTACCATTGTTACGTTTGGACGTGGGCAGATTATTTGGGGGTATAGTGGGAGAAAGTGAAAATCGCATTCGGCAAATGATACAATTAGCAGAAGCAATATCACCCTGTGTATTATGGATGGATGAAGTAGATAAGGCTTTTGGTAATATTAATAGTGGTACAGATGGTGACTCTGGAACATCGCGCCGGGTATTTGGTACACTCATTACCTGGATGCAAGAAAAAACTAGTCCGGTGTTTATGGTGGCTACTGCTAATAATGTGCAAATATTACCAGCCGAGTTATTAAGAAAAGGGCGATTTGATGAAATATTCTTTTTAAATTTACCTACGGAAAAAGAACGCCATGATATTTTTAAAGTCCACCTGCAAAAAATCCGTCCTTCCCGACTGCGAGAATTTGATTTACAGAAACTTGCAAGTCATAGCGAAAATTTTAGCGGTGCGGAAATTCAACAGGTAATTATTGATGGTATGCACCGCGCTTTTGGTAGTTTAGTCGCTGGTAATAGGCGGGATTTTAACACTGAAGATATTTTAGCGGCGGTGTCGGAAACTGTTCCTTTGGCGGCTATTGCTAAGGAACAAATTACTAGTTTAAAACGCTGGGCTGCGGAAGCTGGCGCAAGAACGGCTTCTATTGATACGCTGTTAATTGAGGAGTTAAAGGTTTATTCTCAGCAGCAGGGTTTGGGTCCTTTGGAGGTGGATTAATAATTCGTAATTCGTAATTCGTAATTCGTAATTTTGTCTCTGACAAGGAATGCAAAAAAGAGGCTCTGCCTCGATATAAAATAGAGGTAGAACCTCTAAAAATGCATTCCCAGTCTGGAGACTGGGAACGAGGAAATGAACCACGAAGGAACGAAGGAAAATTCAATATTTTTTTAACGAACCGCAGAGGCGCAGAGGACGCGGAGGGAAGAGGTTTTGGAGAGATTTTTTATAGGAGTTGATTTTTTATGTCTCATTTTACAACTATCAAGGTGCAAATTAAACAGGGTGAAGTGCTGCATCAAGTATTAAAGGAGTTGGGTTATCAAGTTGAACAAAATACTCAAGTTCGGGGTTATATGGGTGATACTACTAATGCTGAATATGTGATTCGTCAAGCTAATGGTTATGATTTGGGTTTTCGTGAAAATGGAGAAGGTTATGAATTAGTGGCAGATTTTTGGGGTGCGAAAATTAATCAGCAGGAGTTTATTAATAATATTAGTCAAAAATACGCCCATAAAACTTTGATGGAAACCATACAAACTGAGGGTTTTAATGTGGAGGAAGAGGAAGTATTAGCAGATGGTACGGTGCGGGTTTTAGTTGGTAGATGGGTTTAGAGGATGTTTAAAAAAATGGCGATTAGACATCGCATCTACACAGACGAAACCCGCCTTCGCGGGTTAGAAATACAATTTTTTTAGTCCACGAAGGTGGACTTTGTTTGTGTAGCCGCGAATTCCATTCGCCGGGAAATTTTTATTACCTATGAAAAAGGAAAAATCATTATGGCTGAATATCAAAAAGTTGAATATCGCATTGGTAAAGATGGTAAAATAGTGGAACGGGTTTTAAATGCAACTGGTTCTAGTTGTGTGGAAACAACAAAAGGGTTAGAAAAATCTTTGGGAGAAATAGAATCTCAGGAATTGTTACCGGAATATTATCAAGATGATGAGTTAATTACTACCTCGGAAAATCAATCTTTACAACAACAGTAAACTCAAAACCCAACTTCTTCGAGAAGTTGGGTATTTGAACCTATAATGGGTATATCTCGCAAAAAATTCTTCATTTTGCACTTTTAGGAATGGCTTTATTATGCTTCAAAGACTATATGTAAATAACTTCAGATGTTTAGAAAACTTTGAACTAACCATGAAAGAGATGTCATCTGCTCTCTTGATTGGTAAAAATGGTGTGGGTAAATCAACTATTGCTAAAGCCTTGGAGATACTTCAAGCTATTGCTAGAGGTACAAATAGATTGCGGGATCTTGCGAAAGAACCTCGTCTCATTGGAACGAATGATTTCGCTCATGGAAAGTCTGACGTTCCGATTCGTTTAGAAATAGAAGTATTACTTGACAATAAATTACATAAATATGTCCTAGCATTGGATTTGCCAGAAAATTTTAAAGAATTACGAGTTTTTGAAGAAGAATTTTTAGTTGCAGGAAATCCAATTTACTCTCGAAAAGCCGACGAGGTTACTATTCATCATAACGCCCAAAATCAGGAAGCTCAGTTTTCAGTGGATTGGCATTTAATAGCTATGCCAATAATTAGCAATAATAGTGTTGATGTTTTTAAGAATTGGCTTTGTCAGATGATTATTTTAGTACCAATTCCCAGTTTGATGACTGGAAATTCCTACAGTGAAACTTTAGAACCAAAGCGAGATGGTTCAAATATTGGAGAATGGCTTTCTGGAATACTTGGTCGTTATCCTGCGGCCTATAGAGAAATTGACAAATATCTCCGAGATATTATGCCAGACTTTCAAGATTTTGTCAATGAAATTATTGGTAAAGACTTAAAAAGTCTAGTTGTTAGATTTGAGAAAAATAAGGCAACTTTGAATGTTGATTTTCAAGATTTATCAGATGGTGAAAAATGCTTTTTTCTTTGTGCTGTGGTCTTAGCAGCTAATAAATTCTATGGACCAATTTTCTGCTTTTGGGATGAACCTGATAATTATCTTTCTTTATCAGTAGTAGGTGATTTTATCATGTCTTTACGACGTTCATTTAAAGATAATGGACAAATTGTAGTAACTTCTCATAATCCTGAAGCAATTAGAGAATTTTCTTATGAAAATACATTTTTCCTGGATCGAAAGAGTCACTTAGAACCAACTTTAATTAGATCACTCAGCGATATAAATACTACTGGTGATTTGATAAATGCCTTAATTTGTGGGGACATAGAATTATGAGTGTAAACAAGTATAATTCACACCTTATTATATTACCTGAAGATGATCATAATCTCCAAATTGCTAAGGGTTTCCGTCGATATTTAAACCTTAAAGATGTTATTCAAGTCCTTCCAGTAGCTCGTGGTTGGAAAAAAGTTATGGAAGAATTTGAAAATAATCATATTATTAATATACGACAATTTCCAAAAAGAAATATATTATTACTGATTGATTTTGATGATCAAGAAGATAGATTTAGTTATGCAGAAGGTTATATTCCAGAGAATCTAAGAAATAGAGTATTTATCCTTGGAGTAAAAATTGAACCAAGAGATTTGAAGAAAGATGTTCTGAAAAATTTTCAGGGTATTAAAAGTTTTGAGGATATTGGAGAAGCACTTGCTAAAGAATGCGCTGAAAACAACAATGAATTATGGGGACATCATCTTTTAATACACAATAAACCTGAATTAGAACGAATGATTTTATCTGTTAAACCATTTCTGTTTCCAAATTAGACTAAAAAAACAATATGCTAGAACAAATTAATCAAGTCGCTTTTGCTGTAATTCTCGTAATCATTGTTTATCTTATTCTGCGGTTTTTATTCCCAGCAAATAATCAAGATATACCTATTAATAATGAATCTGTAACTTCTCCAGACACAGAACAGAAGATTAAAGAGTTAGAATTTCAATGTCAACGACTCAGGGAGGAATTAAAACAACAATCTCAACAATTACAAACTGATTTTCAACAGGAAACTTTTACCCAGTTACAAACTTTACTCGCTAACTATCCCACAGTTAAAAAAATGGCTTTAGCTAAACCAGAGTTACCAGCTAAAAACCTGGTTTCTCTATTTACAGCTTTAGATAATCTAATTACCAATTGGGGTTATACTGTTATTGGGGAAACTTGGGAACAGGTTAATTATAATCCTCAATTACATCAAGCTGATAGTGATGATATTCAAGAGGGGGAATTAGTCTATATTCGTTTTATTGGTTATCAAAATGGTGATAAAGTTCTTTATCCTGCTAAAATTAGTCGTACTCTTCCAGCAGGATTTGATAATAATTAAATATAAATCTGTTAGCTTCCTTACCCGCCTAGAAATGAATTTCTGGGCTAATAGTTAAAGTAAACTAAAGTTTACTAAAAATTTTCGAGCTATTTAGTCATCTTTAGATGACTTTAGCTATGAGACTGGGAATTCATTCCCAGGCGGTATTTCTGACTCCTGACTCCTCAAATTATGACTACTATTGCAATTGATTTTGGTACAAGTAATACTGTAATTAGTATTTTAGAAGCTGATACTCAATTACCTAAAAGTTTACGGTTTCCTAATTTATCCCGTGTATTTGTGGGTGTAACTCCTCAAGGTGAAAGATTAGAATATCCCGTTATTCCTAGTTTAATGTTTATTAAATCAGGTCATAATATCATATTAGGTGAAGGTGTGAGAAGTCAAAGATTAGGACTTTCTCAAAGTCATCCTCCTGAAAGATTATTTAAAAAGTTTAAACGCGATTTAGCTGGAGATTATCAACCACCAGCAAGACAAATTGATGGTATAAATTATCATGCTGTTTCTGTTTCTGAGTTATTTATCCAAACTATTTGGACGGAAATAAAAAAGCAAAATATCCAACCTAGTCATTTAATTTT
Source organism: Dolichospermum sp. LEGE 00240 (assembly GCF_015207875.1). GTDB lineage: Bacteria > Cyanobacteriota > Cyanobacteriia > Cyanobacteriales > Nostocaceae > Dolichospermum > Dolichospermum gracile. The sequence continues at coordinate 22,057 of NZ_JADEVZ010000007.1, read as the reverse complement.
TACTGTTCCTGTGGGTGCATTTGAACGTTATTTAGATTGGTTTCGAGATTTAGGTCAAAAATTAAATGTTCCTCAAGTTTCCATTGTTGATGAATCTACAGCAGCGGCTTTAGGTTATGCTGTTAAAAGTCCCGGTAAATTGATTTTGGTAGTAGATTTTGGTGGAGGAACTCTTGATTTAAGTTTAGTTAAAACTGTAACTAATTCTGATGAAAATAATAGTTTACGTGCTGAGGTTTTAGCTAAGTCGGAAGCCTATGTAGGTGGTGAAGATATTGATGTTTGGATAGTTGATGATTATTTACGTTCTCAAAATTTAACAGCGGAACAAGTAGGAAAAATTGGTTATCAGAATTTATTAGAAATTGCTGAAAGGTTAAAGATTCAATTATCAAGAAATCAATCTGTGGCTGAAAGTTGGTTTGATGATGAATCTTTTATGTCTTATGAATTAAAAATCAATCGTGAAAAATTAGAGGAGATTTTAGAATATAGACAGTTTTTACAACAGTTACGAGATACCTTAGATGAGGTTTTAGCTTCTGCTTTACGAAAGGGTATTAGTAAAAATGATATTGAACAAGTTTTATTGGTAGGAGGAAGTTGTTTAATTCCCGCAGTTCAACAATTAATAATTTCTTATTTTGGTAAAACTAAGGTAAAGTTAAATAAACCTTTTGATGCTGTCTGTCATGGTGCATTAGCTATTACACAAATTACGGAAATAGATGATTTTTTACGTCATAGTTACGCAATTCGTTTATGGGAAAGTTATAGCAAAAGTTATATTTATCATCGCTTATTTACCAAAGGTGAAAAATATCCTTGTCAACGTCAAGAATGGTTAAATCTGCAAGTTGCTAATAATGGACAAAAAGAAATTCGTTTAGATATTGGTGAATTAGCTGATATGTCACTAACTGAAATTGCTTTTGATGCTGGGGGAAGAATGACTTCTAGCACTCTTCAACATCAAGAAAGTTACCGTTCCCTAAATAATCAAAATCAACAGGTTTGTGTGGCAGAACTTAACCCTCCAGGTGAAGCAGGAATGGATAGAATATCGGTGTTGTTCGAGGTTGATTCTCAACGGACTTTACTAGTAACTGTGAAGGATTTATTAACAGCAGAAGTTTTAGTTAGTAGGGGTGAAATTTATAAGTTAGCATAAAACAATATAAGTGTTAATATGATCAAAAATCAAAGGCTTCTGTAATTTTAATCGTATCTATCTTTTTTAGATTTAATTACTTCAATAACATTATCATGGTCTTGACCACCAATAATATCTTTTAAATGTATCCTCCCTTCAATATACTGTAAATGAATTCGCCAACCAGATATTTTATCAATGTCAGCACGATAGATGGCTTGTTTAATACCCGTCACTTTATGCAATCTAGTTTTAGGAAAGTTTCTGGTTCTGTGACATTCATTATCCTCTAATTCTGCTAAGGATTGCAGAAAATTAATTTTCAAATTTTCTGGAAGAATTTTCATGGCTTCATAAATCACACCATACTCATCTAATAAAGGTTTAATTTGTGCCATTAGCAACAATAAGAATTTCTAATTCTTGATTTTCTTCGACGGTAAAATCTTGATAAATTAACTCGGCTACTGCGTTATATGCTTTTTCGGCATCTGCTAATTTAACTAATCTAAATAATGTAATAACTGTACAATCAAAGATAGGATCATCGTCAATGGTTAGAATTACCCTTTGGTGATCATTGATTTTTAAAGCATATATAGTTGAATCATAGGAATGATTAAGTTTGATATTTCTAAGTTGTTCGCTACTTTGATAAAATAACATCTTATCTTTAGATAAGGTTTCAAAATACCGATTCATTTCTTTAATCAGTTTAAACTTGTCTGGATCATTAAATTGTTCTAAATCCTTTTCAAAATCTTTTGTCGAATCAATGAGTATATCCACAGTTTTAACTCCTGAGTCGAAATTGTCAAATTACTGGAAATTTAATAGCATGAGAGTGTCAAGAAGTGAATGAATTTAATTAGGGTGGGGAAACCCCACCATTACAGATATTAGCGTTTCACCAATTTCTTAGACATCTTGCGAAGACGAATAGATTCAGGTGTAACTTCCACCAATTCATCTTGAGCAATGTATTCCAAAGCTCGTTCTAAATTCATATCTACGGGTGTTTGTAACTGAGTCAGTTCTTCACCACCAGATGAACGGTGGTTGGTTAACTGCTTGGTTTTACAAACGTTCAATTCCAAATCTTGGGGACGATTATGTTCACCAATAATCATGCCTTTGTAAACTTTTGTGCCTTCACTGATGAAGAATACGCCTCGATCTTCACAGTTTTTCATGGCGTAGGATGTAGAAACACCCTCGTCAAAGGAGATGAGAACGCCTTTGTTACGGGCTTCAATATCACCGCAAAGGGGACGATAATCAAGGAAACTGTGGTTCATGATGCCTTCACCGCGAGTCATTCGCATGAATTCACCCCGGAAACCGATTAAACCACGAGCAGCAACGATAAACTCTAGTTGGGTGCGATCGCCTCCACCTGGCTGCATATCTTGCATTTCTGCTTTCCGTTGTCCTAGGCGTTCAATACAGCTACCAACTGCATCAGCGGGAACGTCCAAAGCTAGAAGTTCAAAAGGTTCGCAAGGTTGACCATTAACTGTGCGATAAATTACTTGAGGTTGAGATACTTGGAACTCAAAACCTTCACGACGCATGGTTTCGATTAAGATACCCAGGTGTAATTCACCCCGACCAGAAACTAGGAATTTATCGGGAGAGTCGGTGTCTTCAACGCGCAAAGCTACGTTGGTTTCTAATTCGCGGTATAGGCGATCGCGGATTTGGCGAGATGTTACCAATTTACCTTCTTGACCAGCAAAGGGCGAATCATTCACCCAGAAAGTCATTTGTAAAGTTGGTTCATCCACCTTAATTAAGGGTAGAGCCAGAGGTTCATTAGGATCTGTAATAGTTTCACCAATATAAGCATCAGCAAAACCAGCTACAGCCACAATATAACCTGCGGTAGCCTCTTCCATTTCTATCCGTTTTAAACCTTCAAATCCCATCAACTTGGTAACTTTGCCCTTGACAATGCTGCCATCTTCTACTACCAAAGCAGCTTGTTGTCCAGCGCGGATAGTTCCATTATGGATTTTACCAATGATAATCCGTCCTAAATACTCAGAATAATCTAGGGTAGTCACTTGCAATTGCAGAGGCTTGTTAGGATCGCCCACAGGTGCGGGGACGTGACGGAGAATAGCATTAAATAGCGGCTGCATATCTACTGATTCTGCTTCTAAGGTTTCTTTAGCGAAACCAGCCATACCGGAAGCAAATAGATATTTGAAATCACACTGATCTTCATCTGCACCTAATTCTAAGAACAGATCCAAGACCTTATCAACAGCAACGTGGGGGTCAGCTTGTCCCCGGTCAATTTTGTTAATAACGACGATAGGACGGAGACCCTTTTCCAAGGCCTTTTTCAACACAAAGCGGGTTTGGGGCATTGGACCTTCGTTGGCATCAACAATCAGAATACAACCGTCCACCATGCCGAGTACCCGTTCCACTTCTCCGCCGAAGTCAGCGTGTCCAGGGGTATCAACGATATTAATCAGGGTGTCTTTGTAACGAACCGCTGTATTTTTAGAAAGAATTGTAATGCCTCGTTCCCTCTCCAAATCATTGGAGTCCATGACACAATCCGGAACGTCTTCGCCTTCGCGGAAAATGCCGGACTGTTTGAGGAGAGCGTCAACAAGGGTGGTTTTACCATGGTCAACGTGGGCGATAATGGCGACGTTACGAATTGGGAGCGTCATAGATGGTTTGGGTAAACTTTAAGGTTTTTAGATTAAGAAGCTAATTTTCGGTCGTTTTAACAGAAGTGGGGATGATTTGCCAAATCTGTAACGAACCTTTAATAATTCTAGCGTAATTGTCACAAATATTGTTATTTTGATAATAAATATCAAGAGCATGGTTTAGGTTGAAGAGTCTGTTAATGGGATTGTATAGTAAAAATGTACTAAAAATGTCTACTTTCAACTATAATTAAGACGTGTGTTGTGTGGTTAAAAATTATTGGGATAGCTAGTTTATTTTAGTCAGTTTATTTGGATTTGCGAGTTTGATTATGATTGATTGTCTAACTGTGGCTCGCTACTTCATTATGAAAGCTTATACAGATGGTATAGAAGCAGAAATGACAAACATGAAATCTCAAAAGCTTTTATACTATGCTCAAAGTTTGCATTTAGCAATGTATGATGAGCCATTATTTCCAGAAGAAATCCAGGCATGGCGTTATGGGCCTGTATGTCCACCTGCTTATAGGTTTTATAGCGAATTTGAAGCCAAACAATTACCTATACCTAGTCAAGAATTATTATCAGAAATATCCGAAGATAACAAACAACTACTAGAAGAAGTATGGGAATATTTTGGGGGCTATCACGCTTATCGTTTAAGTGATATGACTCATTTAGAATTTCCTTGGAAGAAAGCACGTAAAGGTTTACTTCCTGAAGCTGCTTCAACTACGGTAATTTTACTAGAAGATTTAAAAGTATTAGGATATGAGAAATTAGAACAGATAGAACGTGATCATCCAGGTTATCAAATTGTCATGCGACAAGTTTTAAAGGATGCTTGTAATTCAGAATCATCAACTCGTATTCAAAAAGGAGAAGTGCGTGACTGGCTTAACTCCCTTCTCGATTGAAAAATCTGATAATTTTCAGCGTTCTTTCAAAAAACTCGCAAAAGCTTATAGGTCTGATTTTATAGAGTGTGTTGCCCAAATTTTAGAAGATTTAATTGAAGAACAGTATCCCATAAATTCCCGTAACGAACCTTTACCTGGAAAGATTGAATTACCTCAAGGATGGTCATTTCACAAAATTGAGTTTAAAGTATCCAAAGGTGCATCTGGACAAATTAGATTAATGTATTTAGTTAATACAAATGATTTTGTAATTAAGCTTGTGTGGATTTATAGTCACGAACAATTTGCAAAACGGCCTGCTGAATCAGATTTAAAGGGCATTCTTAAAGAAATTTTAAATTGTTAGTAGCAACAATAAATACATCGTTTTTTACCATAGGATTGCATAAACCCACAACCCAACCTGAACCTATTTCCGCAACGTAGCGTTTAACTAAGGCGCTGCTATCTAAAAAATAAACGGACATTTAGCGACGTTCCTCAATAATAGTTTGAGAAACAGGTTTTCCTTCTGCCTGAATAAGTTTTCTTTCATGTTGTTTACTGTCAGCAGGTTGTTTAATTTGTTTCACCAAACCAGAACTTAACAGTGCTTGATGAAAGTTTGTGATTTGATTAACTTGTGCTTTATCAGTTAGACATACTTGGATGGCTTGATTAAGTTGCTGTAGTTCATCTTGTTCTAAACTATCAAGCTGACTGAGAATTTCCTTGAGAATTGTTTGTGGCATAGGTTTTTAGTTTGTAGTCAAGTGTTTTCTACTATTTTAGACAGATAATAACCTGAAATTAGCACTTACAACTAAAATTGTGCCAAAATGAACTTATAAATCTATAAGTTTACAGTTTATGGCTTGGTTGTCAGGACAGCAATTACAAGATGGTAAATATACCATAGAAAAAGAATTAGGTGAAGGTGGTTTTGGAATCACTTATCGCGCTAGAGATAATCAGGGAAATTACGTTGTTATTAAAACTTTAAATGATGCAATCCAAAAACGTGCTGATTTTGCTAAATTTCAACAAGACTTTCTCAACGAAGCCATTAAATTAGCTAAATGTAGTCATCCCCATATTGTGCAAATATACGAAGTCATTCATGAAAATGATCTTTGGTGTATGGTGATGGAATATATTGATGGTGAAGATTTAGGAACTGTAGTAGAAAATCAAGGTATTTTATCTGAAACTGAAGCATTACGCTATATTCAGCAAATTGGATCAGCATTAACTCTAGTTCATGATAATGGCTTATTACATCGAGATATTAAACCACAAAATATCATGTTGCGTTCTGGTAAATCAGAAGCCGTGTTAATTGATTTTGGGATTGCGCGAGAATTTACACCGAATTTAACCAAAACCCATACCAAAATATTATCTGATGGTTTTGCACCAATTGAACAATATGATCCTAGAGCAAAACGGGGAGCATTTACAGATGTTTATGCTTTAGCTGCAACTTTGTATTCTGTGTTAACTGGAGAATTACCAACTATATCACCAATGAGAGCAATTGGTACAGAATTAGAAGAAGCAAAAAAGATAAATTCTCGTATTAGTGATAGGGTAAATCAGGCGATAATTAAAGGAATGGAATTAAAGCCAGAAAACCGTCCTCAGTCAATAAATGAGTGGTTATCTCTTTGGAATATCCAAAAAACCAGCAATATTACTATTCTTTCAGCCACACAAATTATTGAAGATAAGATTATTCGTGAGTTTAAAACTCATGTTGATTATAAAAGTTCTAAAGCAGGATTGTTAATTCATCATAAAGAAAGTAGCTCCGATCTTGCATTACACTACCATATAACTATCTCTGATACCCATGCTTTTAACTTTGGTGGAAATGGATTTGCTGTATTCCGAATTCCGACAGTATCATATAGGGTAGAATCGGTGACATTATTGCCTAAAAAAGAAGTCCTTGATAGATGTTTAATAGCTTATGAATTGTTCAAAAATTGGGATTATGGGTTATTAGGTTGGAACTGTGAACACTTTGCTAGATTAGTAACAACAGGAGAAGCTATTAGTTATCAAGTAAAAGAGTCAATCTTAGCATTTTTAAATAATAATGGTTATCATCCATTAGCAAAAGAAATGATGGATAAAGCTTGTCAAACTGCAAAATACTAGTTTTAGTTAAAAACACTAACCTCCTTCTTTCTCTTCCTTCTCTTCCTCTTCCTTCGTGTCCTTCGCTCCTTCGTGGTTCATTTCCTCTTAAAAAAATGCTATCAGAAAGATTTACCCAAGCGCTTACCTATGCCCACGAACTCCACGCCACGCAAAAACGCAAAGCTGGCGATATTCCCTATATTACCCATTTACTAGGAGTAGCCAGTATAGCCTTAGAATATGGAGCTAATGAAGATGAAGCGATCGCCGCCTTACTACATGATGCCATAGAAGACCAAGGCGGAGCAGCCACCAGAGCAGAAATTCGCCGCCGATTTGGGGATCATGTCACCGCCATAGTTGATGGTTGTACAGACGCAGACACCACACCTAAACCCCCTTGGAAAAGCCGGAAAGAAGCCTATATTGCCCATATTGCCACCGCTTCCCCAGAAGTATTGCTAGTTTCCGCTGCTGACAAACTCCATAATGTCCGGTCAATTATCAAAGATTATCGGATGATTGGTGATGCTGTTTGGGAACGGTTTCAAGGTGGCAAAGCAGGCACACTTTGGTATTATCGTTCCCTCGCAGATGCTTTCTGGAAACATCAAATTACGCCCTTAGTTGAAGAATTAGAAAGAGTAGTTTCTGAATTAGAAATTTTAGCTGCATACGAAAAATGAAGAACGAAAACTTTCATCCTTCATTATTAACAACACATTGCAGGTTGCAGGAGGTACAAAGTTATCATGCTTTTACTCCTTCTTTCTTCCTCCTGACTCCTGACTCCTGACTCCTTTTTTCTTCCTTGAGGATGATAGCTATTGGTTGATTAACGGAATAAACTACTAAGTGAGCTATCCTCATGAATCCGCCAAATTGCTTCTCCCAGCAGATTAGCGACGGAAAGCGTCACCAATTGCGGAAACTGATTAGCCTCTGGAATAGGAATAGTATTAGTGACTATAACCTCCTCAAAGACCCCACTAGACAATCGCTCAATTGCCGGTGGGGAAAATACAGCATGAGTAGCACAAGCATATACCTGACTCGCACCTTCCTGACGTAGTAAATTAGCCCCCGCCGCAATCGTACCGCCAGTATCAATCATGTCATCCACCAATATGGCAGTTTTGCCTCTCACATCACCAATCACATTTAAGACTTCGGCAACATTATGAGCCTGACGGCGTTTGTCAATAATTGCTAGTGGTGCATCATTCAATTTTTTCGCAAATGCCCTAGCCCGTGCTACCCCACCCACGTCAGGGGAAACAACCACAATATCCTGTAATCCTTTGCTAATGAGATAATCTAGGATAACTGGTGAACCATAGACATGATCAAAGGGAATATCGAAATAGCCCTGAATTTGGGCTGCGTGCAAATCCATTGCCAAAACTCGATTAGCGCCTGCTTCAGTAATCAAATTAGCAACTAATTTCGCAGTAATTGACTCTCTACCGGCTGTTTTTCTGTCAGCACGAGCATAACCATAGTAAGGAATTACTGCTGTAATCTGGCGTGCAGATGCTCGACGACAAGCATCAATCATAATTAGTAATTCCATCAAATGATCATTGACGGGTTGACAACTGGGCTGGATTAAATAGACATCACAACCCCGAATTGATTCTTGGATTTGAACATAAAGTTCTCCGTCCGCAAATCTTTTGCGAATCATTGGACCCAAGTCCATGCCTAGATAACGAGCGACTTCTTGCGACAATGTTATATTGGCAGAACCGGAAAACAGCCGCAGGCGATTATTGTCAGGTAGTCCCGTTGCTATTGACTGAACTGGTAGAGTGGCAGAACTTAGCACAGCAGATCCTCGAAGTGCATTCATAGAAATATCATCAGAGATTGAGCAAATTTAGCCGAAATTGAGTCAACAAATAATATTGATCTTCCAGTTAGCTCTGGGGTGTTACAACACCTATGATTAAATAACACCAAATGTGCAAACAGTTATTTTATGATAATTGTTACCAATTAATAACCCAATTAACTGAAGATTAAATATTTATTTTAATAAATCCCCATATCTGGAAAAATTTGCCGTGAACCAAACCGCTTGGTTTATCTATTCTGGATTATATTTGCTACCATATTGGACACATCCCGACTCAAGGCAGAATGTAAGAATAGAATAATGCAAGACTTATTTCTAGTATACACTTCCTTGTAGGCGGGGTGACCGAGGAAAATTACAGAAGCTACAATTGAGACATTTTGTGTCACGTTGTGGATGGATGATGCTTTGACCAAGTTCTAGCTCAGTTGCTATTATATTCAATTAATAGATCATGCAATCACCGATTACAGTTGGTACTATCCTACAAAATCGTTACCACATAATTCACATTATTGGACAGGGGGGATTTGGGAGAACTTATCTGGCAGAAGACCAAAGACGCTTTAATGAACTTTGTGTTCTGAAAGAATTAATTGTCCCAATTACGGAAACATCTCATGGGCAAAAAGCACAGGAGTTATTTGAACGAGAATCTGCTATATTGTATCAAATTGAACATCTACAAATTCCTAAATTTCGAGAAAAATTTGCCCAAAACGGAAAGTTATTTTTGGTACAGGATTTTGTGGCTGGTAAGACTTACCGCAATTTACTCAAAGAACGTCAAGACCTGGGAAAAACCTTCAATGAAGCCGATGTACTGCATTTACTAAGAAATTTATTACCTGTTCTTAGTTATATTCACGGACAGGGAATTATTCATCGAGATATATCTCCAGAAAATATAATTTTACGGGAAAATGATTTTCTGCCTGTGTTAATTGATTTTGGAGTGGTTAAGGAGTTAGCTACAAAATTACAATCATCAAGTGCTACATCTGTAACAACTGTAGGCAAGTTAGGTTACGCGCCTAGTGAACAAATGCTGACGGGTCGGGTATATCCCAGTAGTGATTTGTATGCGTTAGCTGTGACTGCTATAGTTTTATTGACTGGGAAAGAACCCGCAGATTTATTTGATGAGCAGCAACTAACCTGGAATTGGCAACAATGGGCAACGGTGACACCAGAATTTGCTCAGGTTTTACAGCGAATGTTGAGTTATCTACCGGGGGAGCGCTATCAAAGTGCGGCTGATGTGACTCAGGCACTGCTAAATACAGGCTATAGTGGTCAACCTGCGGCTAATTTATCTTCTTTACAAACTATTGCTATTGGTCATCGTCCTGACCCTATATCAAAAACATCGGAAAAGCCCCAACCTTCAGGAGATTCTGGGCAAAGTAGCTCTATTTTGGATAACGGTTGGGCATTGGGGGGTATTGGCTGTATTGTGATTATTTTAGCAGGTTTTGGTTCTTGGACTTTAGTAACTTCACTGAAAGGTAAGCCGCGTCCATTTGGAGAAACGACTACAACGCCACAATCTTTTCCTTCTCCTGTTATTCCTAGTGGGATCACATTAACACCAACTCCAATACCGACTAATAGCGAACCTGTGATTAATCGCCAAGGGCTGAAGTTAGACAAGTCTAATATGGCGAAAGTTGAGGGAACACTGCGAGAAAATGAATTAGTTCAATATAGTTTGCAAGGTAAGAGTGGGGAAAAGTTAGTTGTATCTGTCAATGAAAACAGTGGTATTGTGCTGACGATTTTAACTACCGATGGTGAAGTCGTGAATACTCAAGATCAACAAGCTACATCTTATGAGGGAATATTAGCAAATGATGGCAAATATATTATTCAATTAGGTTTGTCCGGGGGTGTGGCGGAGGTTAATTATAGTTTGAATGTGGCTTTAGAAACGCCAACTCCAACGCCAACGGAAACTCCAACGCCAACGGAAACTCCAACGCCAACGGAAACTCCAACGCCAACGGAAACTCCAACGCCAACGGAAACTCCAACGCCAACGGAAACTCCAACCCCGACAGAAACCCCAACCCCAACGGAAACTCCAACCCCAACGGAAACTCCAACCCCAGGGTTTAATGGGACTAATTAACGCTAAATTAGGGAAAGAAGCAAATTAAGTTGTCATTTTTAACGGAAAACGTTGTTGAATACTTTACTGATTACGGGAACTGATACGGATGCTGGTAAAACTGTGGTGACAGCAGCTTTAGCAGCTTATTGGCAAAAATATTATCCTCAACGCCGTTTGGGGATTATGAAGCCAATTCAATCGGGGGTGGGTGATAGGGAATTGTACCAAAGTCTGTTTAATTTGGAACAATCGCTGGAGGCAATTACTCCTTTGTATTTTCAAGCACCTTTAGCACCTCCTATTGCGGCTGCTAAGGAAAATCGTCAAGTTGATTTGGCGATCGCCTGGCGAACTTTGTTATCTTTACAAAAACAGCGTGATTTTGTGTTGGTGGAATCTTTGGGGGGTTTAGGTTCACCAGTTACCAATGAGTTGACTGTGGCTGATTTGGCGGGGGAATGGCGATTAAAAACTATTTTGGTTGTACCGGTCAGATTGGGAGCGATCGCTAGTGCTGTGGCTAATGTAGCATTAGCTAGACAAACTAAAATCAATCTGCGGGGGATTATTCTCAATTGTACCCAACCTCGCACTGAGTCAGAAATTGCTGATTTAATGCCACCAGATTTAATTCGATCCTTAACAAATATTCCCGTTTTAGGTTGTGTTCCCTATCTAGAAAATCCTAGAGATTTGGAAAAACTGGCTGAAGTGGCTGCGGCTTTGGATTGGGAAATATATTGTAGGGAATAGGGAACAGGGAAGAAATATAAATCTAATCACTAATTTTTCATTGATAATATGGTTTCTATATTTCCTCAAACTTCAACAGTAAATCTCAAAAATGTCCGGTTAGAAATTCGGGCTTTACAACCACAATTAGTGGAGTGGAGAAGACAGATTCACCAAAAACCAGAATTAGGGTTTCAGGAAAAAATTACCGCCGAATTTATTGCCCAAAAATTGCAAAATTGGGGAATTGTCCATCAAACTGGAATTGCCCAAACGGGAATTGTCGCTATTATTAAAGGTGAAAAACCTGGTAATGGCAAAGTATTAGCAATTCGGGCGGATATGGATGCTTTACCTATTCAAGAACAGAATCAAGTTCCCTATTGTTCTCAACATGATGGAGTCATGCACGCTTGTGGACATGATGGACATACAGCGATCGCTCTCGGTACAGCCTATTACCTCAATCAACACCGCCAAGACTTTAGCGGCACTGTCAAAATTATCTTCCAACCCGCAGAAGAAGGTCCAGGTGGAGCAAAACCGATGATTGCAGCAGGTGTACTTAAAAACCCTGATGTTGATGCCATTATCGGTTTACACTTATGGAATAATCTGCCATTGGGAACTGTAGGAGTCCGGTCTGGGGCATTAATGGCTGCTGTCGAGTTGTTTCGTTGCACCATTTTCGGTAAAGGTGGACATGGGGCAATTCCTCATCAAACAGTGGATTCTGTCGTGGTAGCAGCGCAAATAGTCAATGCTTTACAAACAATTGTTTCCCGTAATGTCAACCCCATTGATTCGGCTGTAGTCACAGTGGGCGAACTCCACGCCGGCACAGCAGTTAATGTGATTGCTGATACTGCGAGAATGGGTGGAACAGTAAGATATTTTAATCCTGATTTAGCAGGTTTTTTTAAAGAACGCATTCAACAAATTATGGCGGGAATTTGCCAAAGTCACGGTGCAAGTTATGACTTAGATTATACTCATTTTTATCCACCAGTTATTAATGATCCAGAAATTGCTGAATTAGTGCGTTCAGTCGCAGAAGCAGTCATAGAAACCCCTATTGGTATCGTTCCCGAATGTCAAACAATGGGTGGAGAAGATATGTCATTTTTTCTGCAAGAAGTTCCCGGTTGTTACTTTTTTCTTGGTTCTGCAAATCCAGAGAAAAAATTAGATTACCCTCATCATCATCCCCAATTTGATTTTGATGAAACAGCTTTACCAATGGGTGTAGAAATGTTTGTCCGCTGTCTGGAAAAGTTTTTTGTTGAATAGTCTGATTTATTATTTGTCTTGGCGACCGGAAGTCGCAGCTACACAGGCAAAACCCACCTTCGTGGGTTTCCATCCTTTAATTTTTCGTTAGTCCACGCAGGTGGACTTCGCTTGTGTAGTCGCGACTTCCAGTCGCCGGAAACTTTTCAACCATCCCCTAAGCAATTTTGGGTTTTCGTAAATGCCAATTAGTTGATTGTTCATAGGCATAAGCTACTTGGAAAAGTTGCTCTTCTCCTAGCACTTTACCAACTATTTGTAGTCCAATTGGTAGACCTTTACTATCAAAACCGCAAGGTAAACTGATTCCTGGTAAACCAGCTAAATTAGCAGGAATAGTCATTAAATCATTTAAATACATACTCAAAGGATCGGTTGTTTTTTCTCCGGCGCGAAATGCGGTAGTCGGTGCGGTGGGAGAAATTAAAACATCTACTGTTTCAAAAGCTTTTTCAAAATCTTTTTTAATCAGAGTGCGGACTTTTTGCGCTTTCAAATAGTAAGCATCATAATAACCAGCGGAAAGGGCATAAGTACCAATCATAATCCGGCGTTTGACTTCTGCCCCAAATCCTTGAGAACGAGTTCGGGTGTACATTGATAAAAGATTATCTGCATCAGGAGAACGCAAACCATATTTCACACCATCGTAACGCGCCAAGTTAGCTGATGCTTCCGAGGGGGCGATAATGTAGTAAGTTGGTAAACCATAGCGGAAACTGGGACAGGAAATCGGATGAATTTCTGCACCTAATTCTTGAAGTTGATCAATGGCTTTGGTGACTGCGGCTTCTACTTCTGAATCTAACCCTTCACCGAAGGTTTCTGTAATGATACCAATTCTCAGTTTTTTTCTAATTTTGAGATCCGGTTTTAAACTAGCTGCATAGTCAGGAACTTTGACTTTGAGACTGGTGGAGTCTTGTGGATCATAGCCGGCGATCGCACCCAATAAAATAGCCGCATCTTCCACACTGCGTCCAAATGGTCCAATTTGATCTAGAGAAGAAGCATAAGCCACCAAACCATAACGGGAAACTAACCCATAAGTCGGTTTCATCCCCACAACACCGCAGAATGACGCAGGTTGCCGAATTGACCCCCCCGTATCTGAACCCAGGGAAACTACACATTCGTCGGCTGCTACCGCTGCGGCTGAACCACCGGAAGAACCACCAGGAACACGGGATAAATCCCAAGGATTAGCGGTAACTTGGTAAGCGGAGTTTTCTGTAGAACTCCCCATTGCAAACTCATCTAAATTAGTTTTACCTACGATGACACCCCCAGCGTCAGCTAGTTTTTGGGTGACGGTGGATTCGTAAGGTGGCACAAAATTTTCCAAAATCCGGGAAGCACAGGTGGTGACTATCCCCTTAGTACACAAATTGTCTTTAATCCCGATGGGAATCCCCGCTAAGATGCCAATTTTTTCTCCCGCAGCGATTTTTGCATCTACAGCTTGAGCTTGTTTTAAGGCTTGTTCTGTCGTGACAGTGAGGAAACTGTGCAGTTTTGGTTCTAACTCTTGAATCCGATTCAATGCTTCTTGAGTGATTTCAACGGCAGAACGTTCTTTACTGATTATCTGTTCGTGCAACTCGCGGATGGATGCCATAATTGTTCTCTTTAAGGAATCAAGTCATTGATTTTAGCATTTACAGGACTGGGGAATTTGCGTCTAAACTCCTGAATCTTCTGGGGGTTGGTGTCGGTTAAGCTAAAAAGTCCGTATTTAACCCCATTGGTGTCAACTTAAGCTCAAATCCCTACCACATCTCGTTCCTAGTCTCTGACTAGGAATGCAGTTGATGAGGCTCTGCCTCTAATATTATTGAAGGCAGAGAGGTCTCTGACTGGGAATGAGATGACTTGAGTTTTTATTACCAATTACCTATTACCAATTACCCATTACCAGCCTCAACGAGATAACTAGCAACTTGAGTTAACTACAATTTTGTTCCACACTCAGAACAGAAATTATGATTAGCTTGGTTTTGAGTCCCACAATTGCTGCAAGAAATTGATTCAACTGCGGTTCTTGGTGTTGGCTTAGGCAAACCAACCATTTGCGAGTTGTTCTTACCAGGGGCTACCATGGGATAGCAGTTTTCATCTCTGGTAACGTGGACATTGACAATTACAGGTCCGTTGTGTGCCAGCATTTCGGCAATTTTATCTGCCAATTCTTCCCGCTTGGTAATCACCATGCCTTTGATGCCATAGGCCTGTGCTAGAAGCTCAATATCAGGCATTCCCACTTCCATGTTAGAAGATGAATAACGCTGTCCATAGAAGGCTTCTTGCCACTGCCGCACCATGCCTTGCCAACCGTTATTTAAGATCAAGGTCTTGACATTAATCCCATATTGTGCTAGTGTCCCCAACTCTTGCAAACACATTTGGAAACTGGCATCACCGCTGATACAGATCACTTGATCATCTGGGAATGCAACTTTTACACCCATAGCCGCAGGGACACCAAAACCCATTGTTCCTAAACCGGCGCTAGAAATCCAGCGTCTTGGTCCATTTTTGAGGAATTGAGCCGCCCACATTTGATGTTGACCGACATCAGTGGTGTAAAATGCTTGGGGTGCTTGAGTGCCAACTTCAATAATTACCTCTTGGGGGGAAATGCTGTCGGCGTAATGGGGGACAATTAAAGGATAATCTTGTTTCCAACTGTTAATTAAGTTTAACCATTCTCGATTTTGGTTAGGTGTGACTTTGGTATTTGCGTCTTGACATCGGTGTAATAAGTCTTTTAAGACGTTTTTAACATCACCAACAATGGGAACTTCGGGAACGCGGTTTTTACCAACTTCTGCGGGGTCAATATCAATGTGAATGACTTTAGCTAAAGAGGCAAATTCATCTAATTTACCTGTCACGCGGTCATCAAATCTTGCGCCGACGCAAATTAATAAATCGCAATCTGTAACAGCAAAGTTGGCGTAAGCAGTACCGTGCATTCCCAACATTCCCAAGGACAGGGGATGATGTTCGTCAAATGCACCGATACCCATTAAGGTGGTAGTGACGGGGAGATTAAATAATTCTGCCAGTTGTTTGACTTCTTCGTGGGCATTGGCAGCGATCGCTCCTCCCCCAACATACAACAATGGACGACGACTTTCGCGAATTAATTGAATAGCTGCATTAATTTGGCGCGGATTTCCTTTCACCGTGGGACGATAACCCGGTAACTTAATAGAACCGGGCGCGACAGGCACATAATCAAACTCTTCTAAAGCCACATCCTTGGGAACATCAATTAAAACAGGTCCAGGTCTACCAGTGCTGGCAATATGAAAAGCTTCAGCGACAATCCGCGCCATGTCTTTGGCATCACGGACTACATAGGAATGCTTAACAATGGGTAAAGTAATCCCGTAAATATCTGTTTCTTGGAAGGCATCTGTACCAATTGCCGCCCGTGGTACTTGTCCCGTCACCACAATCATGGGAATAGAATCCATGTAGGCTGTAGCAATCCCTGTAACTAAATTGGTTGCCCCGGGACCGGAAGTACCAAAGCATACTCCCACCTTACCAGTAGCACGGGCGTAACCGTCGGCAGCGTGGGAAGCACCTTGTTCGTGTCTAACTAAGATATGCTTAACCGTACCCCCGGCTTCTATTTTATAAAGGTCATCATAAATTGGTAGAATTGCGCCACCGGGATAACCAAAAATATGCTCAACACCATGACGGATGAGACTATCTATCAACGCGAAACCGCCAGATGCCCGTTTTGGTGAGGGAATTGACGAATTAGATACAGGAGACTGCTGATTATTTTCAGATTTTGGGAGACTGATTGATGACGAAACCACAGTTAACCTCGAAGTATAGCTAAAATTAACGCTTAGATTCTGTATTTAAAACTTCATTTTAATGTAAAAATTTTCACAATTGCAGAGAAAGCCGTATTTATTAGCGTTAAGAATGGACTATGATTGTACAATTTCTAGATCACATCTTGCAATACCCGCCGAGTATTTTGCCAAGTCCACACACCAATAGCCCCGACAACTATACTCATTCCGAATAACACCACCGATAATCCCCAGACATTGACGAGCTTTGTCGTAATTAATAGAGGTGCTGTCAGAGCGATATTAATGGCATGATTTTGAAAGCCAAAGACTTTACCGTGCATTTCTGATGGTGTTTCTTGTTGAATTAAAGTTTGCATTGGCACGTTGACGAACGCTGCACCCACACCTAAGAAAATACAGAGTCCTAATGCTAAGGGTTGGTTATCAATAAAAATGAAGAACCCTAATGAAAATGCCATAATCAAGAACCCAATTAAAGGCAAGGGTTTACGATGAAGACGATGACCAAAATTTCCCAAAATTGCCGCACCTATTACCATACCCACCCCCGCTGCCGCGACGAAAGAACTAAATTCTTCTGGAGCTAAATGTAACCTTGCTGCCATACCAATGGCTAATTCTATCAGGGCAGCAAATACGCAGTATAAGGTGACAATTTGTAGCATGGCATTCCAAATTAGCCGATTTTGTCTGAGATAACGCAGTCCTAACAGAAATTCAGCCCAGGGATTAATTGGGACTGTCTCTTCGTGAATGTGCCTGTGTTCTCGAAACTGAATTGGCATCATAATTACGGCAGACAGGATGTATAAACAGCCAACCACCAATTCTTTACCAAAGCCTTTGTTGAAGCTGTCAAACCAATTTAACATGGGAGTGGCAACTGCATTACCAATAATTAATGCTGCCATCATTGTGCTGCTAAATAGGGCATTGGCAGCCATTAAACCTTCTTTTTTCACCAACAGGGGAATTGCCGCTTGTTCGGCTGGAGCAAAAAACTGAGTGACTGTGGAAATAGCAAATGTAAAAAATAAAAGTATACCAAATTCTCGTGGTAAGAAGGGAACTAAGATCATGAATAATCCCCGTACCACATCTGAACCTACCATAATCAGCTTTTTTGGCACACGGTCAACAATCACACCACCGGCAGAACCAAACAACATTGCTGGCACGGTAAATGCCATATACAAATAGAAGCGTCCTTCACCTGCTACGTCATTAACAGGTAAGTAGAGTTGGAGTAAGGCAATCATTAAGACAAAGAATACCTTATCTGCCAATTGGGAAATCAGTTGACCAATCCACAGGAGCATAAAACCCCGGTTTTTGAGTAGTGCGGTAAAACCGTTATTAATAGCAGTAGGTTCAGGAGGAAGCATTAGATACTTGGGAATGGGGGATAAATAATCACTATTTCTTGTTATAGCGTTCTAATAGGAGATTGAGAAATTCAGATCCACTCAGGTAGTTTTTAATTGGTGAGAAGCCAACGGATGGATTTACCCACTTCCCTCGGACAGATTGGGGGGAGTGCCACATTGATAAATGGTCAACTGCTGGATCGGCATAAAAGTTATCTTCACCCATACCGAGATAGGCTGAAGTCCAATGGGTGTAATGATCATGACTCAAACGATGAATGGGGAAATTACCCCCTAGAGGGACTCCCCAACCATCAATAGCAATGAAGGCTTGCACATGACCTCCCCAAAGTTGCCATGCTGTAGCCGCACCTATACCACCAATGACTCCAGCGCTAAAGCATAAGAATATAAGAGGCGATTCTAGCTTATTACTGAGGCGATCGCTAGGCGCTCCCAAGCGATCGCACAAAAAATGTAAAATATGAAATGTTGATAAAGTTAAATAACCTTGTCCTGGATAAACCAGTATATCTATGGATTTTTCACCAGATTGATTTAAGCACCCTTGGATAAAGCTTTTAGTTAATTCTGGTGCATGGATTCCCGGACAAATAATAATGGGCATTTAGTTTTTACTTTGGTATTTGTGACAGTTTTAAAATGAAAATTAAACGCAGATGCACGCGGATAAACGCGGATAAGTAAAGATGATAATTATTCGGTTTAGGTTTACGGATCATTGGTATTATTCGTAAATAATTAGTTTATAACAATTGGCAAGTTTTTCTTAATTATGCTAACTCACAATTTATTAAATCTTCCTCTCATGGGTTGCGGAACTTGGGCTTGGGGAAACCAACTGCTCTGGGGATATGATGAAAGTATGGATAACCAGTTGCAAGAGGTTTTTAATCTCTGTGTCAGCAATGGGATTACATTATTTGATACGGGTGATTCCTACGGTACAGGTAAATTAAAGGGACGGAGTGAGTTACTTTTAGGGAAATTTGCCCAAGCATATCAGGGAATAAATCAAGAGAATATTTGCATTGCGACTAAGTTAGCCGCATACCCTTGGAGATGGACTAGAAATTCAATTATATCAGCTTGTCATGCCTCGGCAAAAAGATTAGGACGAAATGTTGATTTGGTGCAAATGCACTGGTCTACAGCTAATTATGCTCCTTGGCAAGAGGTGGGTTTATTAGATGGTTTGGGTGATTTGTATGAGCAAGGTTTGGTGAAGGGTGTGGGCTTATCTAATTATGGAACTAAAAGACTTTTATGGGTGCATAAAAGATTTCAGGAAAGAGGTATACCGATTAAAACTTTGCAGGTACAATATTCACTTTTATCTACTTATCCGGTAACGGAATTAGGTTTAAAGGATGTTTGTGATGAGTTAGGAATTAAATTAATTGCTTATAGTCCTTTAGGTTTGGGTTTATTAACAGGGAAGTTTTCGGAAAATGGCAGTTTTCCCCAAGGTATTCGCGGATTTTTATGTAAGCAGTTGTTACCAGGAATGAAGCCGCTTTTAGGCTGTTTGCAGGAAATAGCAAATACGAGAAATAAAACTATGTCTCAAGTTGCTATTAATTGGTGTATTAGTAAAGGCACAATTCCCATTCCTGGAGCTAAAAGTTTGAAACAAGCAAAGGAGAATATTGGGGCTTTGGGTTGGTTTTTGAGTGATGCTGAGGTGATAGAGTTGGATCATGCTGCTGATAGGGTGGAGAAGAAAATGGTGCAGAATATTTTTCAGACAAGATGAAATTTCTTATAAATTGTGCAACACATATAATATATATATGTTACACAATAATATAAAAACAGTATAGGACTCACGCATCAGTCACAGAATAACGAACCACAGAGGCACAGAGGTAACAGAGAAATGGGAGTTTGAGAGGTATTTCGCGTAAGTCATAATTCATTTCAATCTATTTGGGTATCCAAATAAGTTTTCCTTTCTGACCAGGATAAGCAGATCCTTCTTTCATGCGCCACTCGAAATATACTTCAACTGGTATGTTCAGGTTTTTTGAGAGATGTAGAGTATTCCGCCATGCTAGATTTGCTTCTACTCCTTGGATCGAAATATCTATCTCTCGTAAGTAGTGGAAACCAGGGTCATTGCTCTCTCCCTTGACAACCCTTGCCAAACTAAGTTTTATTAGAGCTTCTGAAGATAAACCTTGTTTCCATGCAAGTATATGTGCCTCATCAATTATTTTGCTCCAGTTTGGCTGACGAATTTCCTTACCACCAATAACAGATCGAATAACCCTCGTATGGCGTAAATTACTAGATGCTTCAGGATCAAGAACTAGATATTTTTCGCTCTCCTCTGATTTTTGTGTCTCTATATCACCCGATTGCTGAGGCTTTTGACGTGCTTCATATTCACTCAACAGTCGCTCAATGACAGTAACAGGGGTGTCTTCAAAGGGAATAGCTATAGCTTGGAGTCTTTGGTAGATAAGATCAGGTATTCTAATGACTGGCATCATATTTATGATATCTAATTTTCCTATATATTTGTAACATACATATATAGAAATGATGTCAATAAGAATCGCGTAATTAGAAAAAATAAGTATTTTATACGTATTACAACCCACATTCCGCAGATACTAAAGCAAATTTAGGAATTAAAAATTTAGAGAAAGTAAAGCCTGAAAAGATTGCCGAGCAAAGATTTCAGGCTTTTATTTGTTAAAATAGTGTGATCAAATAGAGAGGGGGGAAACCATGAAAGAGTCAAAAAAAGCCATGGAAATCCTAAATATAGACCATTTAGGAATAGTAGCGGGAATAATAGACGAGATGGAATTAGTAGAAGAAGTGAATAAAATAGTTGGAATAAAAACAAAAGAAACCCTCAACCCAGGACAAGTAATAAAAGCAATGATCTTAAATGGATTGGGCTTTTTAAGCGCCCCATTATATCTATTTGAGGAATTTTTTGTAGGAAAACCAACAGAACATTTAATAGGAGAAGGAGTATTACCATCACATTTAAACGATGACAAACTAGGAAGAGAACTAGACAAATATCATCAAATAGGAACAACAAAAATATTTACAGCAGTAGCCATAAAAGCAGCCCATAAATTCCAAGTAGAAATGGATAGTATTCATTTAGATGGGACTTCAATGAGTGTAGAAGGAGAGTACAAAAAAGAAAGCGAAGAAAGAGATGAAACAAAGCAAGAAACAGGAGAGAATAAAATAGAAAGAGAACCAGAGATGAAAGGAATAGAAATAGTTCATGGATACTCAAGAGATAAAAGACCAGACCTCAAACAATTTATCATAGATATGATAGTAACAGGAGATGGAGATATCCCATTATATTTAAAAGTAGACTCAGGAAACGTAGATGATAAAAGTGTATTCGTAGAAAGATTAAAAGAATTTAAAAAACAATGGACATTTGAGGGCATAAGTGTAGCAGATAGTGCCTTATATACAGCAGAAAACTTAGCAGCAATGAGAGAATTGAAATGGATAACAAGAGTACCACTAAGTATCAAGGAAGCAAAAAATAAAATCGTAGATATAAAAGAATCAGAATGGAAAGATAGTCAAATATCAGGCTATAAAATAGCAGCCAAAGAATCAGAATATGCAGACATAAAACAAAGATGGATAATCGTCGAAAGTGAATTAAGAAAAAAATCAAGTATCCAACAGGTAGAAAAACAAGTCAAAAAACAAGAATCAAAAGCAAAAGCCGCACTCAGTCAACTATCCAGGCAAGAATTTGCTTGTCAAGCAGACGCAAAAGTAGCAATAGAAAAGCTATCAAAATCCTGGAAATATCACCAAATAAAAGAAATTGAGTATTTAAAAAAATCTGAATATAAAACAGCAGGTAGACCAAGTAAATTGACCGAACCAAGTCAAATAAAATATCAAGTTAAAAGTCAAATAGAAACGAGAGAAGAAGTAATAGAAACTGAAAAAATTAA
>NZ_JADEVZ010000070.1 GCF_015207875.1 Dolichospermum sp. LEGE 00240 | reverse complement strand
TTACTTAATATGTTCTATTTTTTGGCAAATAAAGTTAAACTCAACCAGAAAATTAGGTAGATAAAATTTTCCTGGCTGAAATTTTTCAAAAATCCCAATAATCTAGGTCACATCTGCGGAATGTGGGTTACATAGGAATACAACGCCAAGAATCAACAAAATCTGCTTCAAATTCCCAAAAATTTGTCATAGAAACGATGATATTTATCAAATTAAGTCCGGTAGAGCCTAAACTAGTCCTAATTCGCGTTTTAGTAAGTTAATGGACTGTGTACCGATATAGTTTTCACAACGAATAAGTTTGGGGGGACGGATAAGGTCTTCTAAGGCTGTTTGCATGGCGGATTGCGCTGTGGAATAGCTAACTTGATCTGTGCAAAAGATTATTTCTGAGCGTTTGACGATCGCGTGTAGTTTATAAGCGTCCTTGGGTTGGGCGGTCATTACCAAGAGTTCATCCCCGCGTAAACCGTGAAGGATAACTTCTGTGGCTCTGAGAATACCGGAACTGAGGCTAACTATACCTATACAACTAGATTTAGGTAAGCCTTTAACTACAGTCATTTCCTTACCATAGTCGTGAATATCGAGGGGAATGACGCGGACGGCTTTGGGGGCAGCGATCGCTTCCACTTCTCCGATAAAATAACGACTGGTGACTAATGTGGCTGAAGTGGTTTGGTCTAATACTCCAATCAGTTGTTCCATTGCGACTAGCTGGAGGGGGATTTGCAGGGATTCTTCTAACTCATCAACCATTAATTCCCCAGCCCCAATATCTTGAGATGGTGTCACCACTAATACTCTGGCACTACAACGCAAGCGCCAGTCAACTTCTGCTAAAAATAGTTCTCGTGATTGATTGAGAGAACAACCTTGACCCAGTAACTCATCTAGGGCTTGTTGCACCACCTTATAGGCTTGAGGATTTTGTTTGAGCATGGGAGACTGGGATCTGCTTCCGCCTTCATGACCTTGAGCGCGGACATAGATGCCTGAACCTGCTAAACTTTCGACAAATCCTTCTTCCTCCAATTGGCGGTAAACTTTACTAATGGTGTTGCGATGTAATCCAGTTTGCATGGCTAAAGCCCTGGTACTGGGTAGTTTATATGCAGGTGAATATTGCCCAGAGGCGATCGCAAATCTGATCTGATTAAACAGTTGATTAGATGCAGGAATTTCACTATCTGGCTGAATACGGAATTGAATCATTACCAATTCTGCTCCATAAGACTTATACAAATAGCCATAATTTACCTGTTAAATATATGATTAATGGGTTAGTTTGCTATGGAAAATATTATCACAGAAGAATACACCAAATCAGAAGGTAAGGGTCAAAATGAATGTAAGTCCGATCAGTAAATGAATCGTAATTCACAACGCCATTAGTGGTTACTAATTGCTGATAGATATAACTATGATTAACTTGTGCTTCGTACCTCTTACCTATTTCCCTAATCACAACTGATATTATGACAGAGTCAGCAATACAGACTACAACAATTCAAATTCCTGAAGACAATTTGCAAATAGCCGCCTATTTAGCTCAACCAACAGCACCCGGTTCTTATCCGGGAATTGTCGTTCTCCAGGAGATTTTTGGCGTTAACGCCCATATTCGGGATGTCACCGAACGGATTGCTAAACTAGGATATGTGGCGATCGCTCCAGCCCTGTTTCAACGTCAAGCCCCTGGATTTGAAACTGGTTACAGTCCCGAAGACGTGGAAATAGGCAAAAAATACGCTTGGTCACAAACCACAGCATCAGAACTTTTAAGCGATATTCAAGCAGCCATTAACTACTTAAAAACTTTACCCAATGTTAACCGAGATGGATTTGGTTGTATTGGCTTTTGTTTTGGTGGTCACGTCGCCTATCTAGCTGCCACACTCTCTGATATTAAAGCCACTGCTGCCTTTTACGGTGCGGGGATCACTACTCGTACTCCCGGGGGTGGAAATCCCAGTATTACCCGGACATCAGCAATTAAAGGCACTATCTACACCTTTTTTGGTGAGGAAGATGGGAGTATTCCTCCAGAACAGGTAGACGAGATTACCGCCGAACTTGCAAAATATCACATTTCTCATCGTCTGTTTCGTTACGATGGATCTGGTCATGGATTTTTTTGTGACCGTCGTGGCAGTTATAATTCTAAAGCTGCGGCGGATGCTTGGGAGCAAGTCCAACAACTTTTTAGCCAACTAGCCTAACAACTAACCACTGACCACTAACAACTGACCACTGACAACTGACCACTGACAACTAAACAAATAACAATTTATCTTCAACCGTCATGAATTCCGAATCTAAACTTTCTCAAACAGCCAACTCGTCTTTTTCAATGGATGATTTTGCCAAAGCCTTGGAAAAACACGATTACCAATTTCAAAAAGGACAAGTTGTTCGTGGTAAAGTTTTCCAAGTTGACCACGATGGCGCTTATGTTGATATTGGTGGGAAATCGTCCGCGTTTCTTCCCCAAGAAGAGGCTTCCTTGAGAGCAGTAGCTGATTTGTCGGAAGTATTACCGATGAATGAGGAACTAGAGTTTTTGATTATTCGGGATCAGGATGCTGAAGGTCAAGTTACCATTTCCCGCAAGCAATTGGAAGTGAAACAAATTTGGGAAAAACTGTTAGAAATGCAGGAGAATTCCCAAAGTGTGCAAGTACGGGTAACAGGTATTAATAAAGGTGGTGTCACTGTTGATCTTCTAGGTGTCCGGGGTTTTATTCCGCGATCGCACATCGCCGAACGTGATAACCTAGAAGCACTCAAAGGTCAAACTCTCACCGTAGGCTTTTTAGAAATCAATCGGGAAACCAATAAACTCGTTCTCTCTCAACGTTTAGCCGCTCGTTCTAGCAACTTCAGTTTATTAGAAATCGGTCAATTAATCGAAGGAAAAATTACTGGCATCAAACCTTTTGGTGTATTCGTAGATTTTAACGGTGTCAGCGCATTACTACACATCAAACAAGTGAGCCAAAAATTCATTGACTCTTTAGAAAAGGTCTTTCAAATTGGTCAACCCATTAAAGCTGTCATTATTGATTTAGATGAAGGTAAAGGTCGAGTTGCTATTTCTACCAGAGTCCTAGAAAACTTCCCTGGTGAAGTCGTGGAAAACTTTGCAGAAGTCATGGATTCCGCCGAAGCTCGTGCTAATCGTGCAGCTAATAAAACGGCTGAATAGATAATTGCTAATTTCCCCAGATCCCCGACTTCTTGCAGGAATTTATCATTGATTAACCAGATCAAAAAAGAAGTCGGGGATATTAACTTTATTTAAATCAGCTAAAATAATCGGCTCTTCGGTACTTGTTATCCTAAAGTGACAAGTTGGATATTCATAAGAAATAACCTTAATCATCTGCTAGAGTTTCCAACTGATCAGAAATCAAATTTTGCCAATTTTCATCACAATGGGAATGTAAATGGATTGATGCTACTAATAATTCTGAAAGTATTTTACCTTTTTGGCGATCGCTTAATTCAGAACGCTGATGCCAGGAATCACTTTTATTAATTAATGCTACCCAATAAAAAGTATCTGCAAAAACGCTTGTCATTATCTATTGTCTATTCTTGTATAAGATTTTGTTGATAAAGATAGTAATCATGTTTTACTGCACCATCAAGAGGAAGTGTTTCTAAGACTTCTTGAGGAATATCTTTGATGATATCATCAGCTACTTCCCAAATAGGTTTATATTCAGTTAGTTGGGAGTTGGTTTTTTCTTTGACAGCACGAATGAAATTAAGTATTTGGGTTAGTTCAATTTCTGGTATTTGCTGTAGTTCTTGTATAATCAATTCTTTGGTTTGCATAAATTTATCGTAGTTTAAGGGGGGACTGATATGATTTTAGCATAAGATTTGGCTTGTTTTTCAACTCTAAGGGTAATAAGCGAACTGACAAGTCAGCGCTTGCGCGATCGCACTTCATACCACCTACATCAAACAAGCGATCGCACTTCATACCACCTACATCAAACAAGCGATTTTGACCTCTCCCCCAACCCCCATAAAATATTAATCATAACATAAATTATAACATTAAGATGAGTCCATCCAGACCCACCTCAACCTAAATTATACTAACAAAGTTTTTCTCTATTAAGCAATAGCAAACTCAGTAAACTTCCGAGTTTCAGGATCATGAAAAGCCAAAACAATATCCTCTTTTGGTACACCTTCCCTTAATAACTCCGTTGCAATACCTTCTTCAGTCCAATCTTCCTCAATATAAATCTTCTCATTTTTAATTCTCACATAAACAGTAATTGCCTTCACTCGTTTTCTTTCATTCCAACCTACATCAAACCATAAATACTGATCTCTTTCATCATCAAAAGATAAGACTGTATCAACTCCAGAAATATTAGGAGTTCCACTAGCTATTTGCTCATATTCTGTTAATATCTTTTTGACAATTTCACGATAATTATTTAATTTATCCATTGGACAATTTCCCCCTGAACAATATTAATTACAATCAGTAAAATTTTATATTCTTTTATGACAAGTTGAATCCCTTTTGTTTCAAAAAAAGTTTCATAAGCCTCTTGTTCAATTGCTAAGTAAAGACGATAATCAGGATGTAATTGTCTTAGCAATGTACGGTATAAAATATATTGTCCTAAAGCACATTGAAACTCATGAATTAAAGAAAGACTCAAGAAACTTTTAATTTCTACTACAATATTAGTATCTTCTTTTTGTGCAGAAAATAACTTTTTTCCGGCAAGATCAGCAAATAGTTTTAGTCCTTCATATCTAATGGTATAAGGATCACGAATAATCTGCCAACCATCCTTGAGTAAAGCGTTTTTAAATCCATCATGGTAGAAATCCTTTGCTGGCATGGTTTACCCTGGTAATAAGCTATTATAACATTCAGGTGAGTCCATCAATACCCACCCTAACCTAAATTATACTAACAAAGTTTTTCTCTATTAAGCAATAGCAAACTCAGTTAACTTACGAGTTTCTGGATCATGAAAAGCTAACACAATATCTTCTTTTGGTACACCTTCTCTTAATAACTCCGTTGCAATTCCTTCCTCAGTCCAATCTTCCTCAATGTCAATCTTCTGATTTTTAATACTAATATGGACAGAAATTCCCTTAATTCTTTCCTCAGTTGTCCAACCAACTTGAAACCATAAATATTGATCTCTTTGCTCATCAAAAGCTAAGAGGGTGTTTGAAAAGTCTAATTTATTACTTGCAAGGGCGACTAGAAGTCGCGGAACTACACAGACGAAACCCACCTATTCCTTCGGTCCCGTAAGGGATACCTGGGTTCAAAAGCCTTGATTTTTCCTTAGTCCACGCAGGTGGACTTTGTTTGTGTAGTAGCGATTTCTAATCGCCGGAAACTTTTCAAACATCCTCTAAAGACATTGAAACTATTCCTTTCTTCTTCCTTAGCATCTCTCAAATCTCGTAAATCTTCCAAATCTTCTAATAATTCCTGAATCTTTAAAAATTCCTCATAAGGTAAAACCGCGAATTGTTTTTCACCATTTTTTGTTAAAAACTCAGGATGTAATTCAATCATTTTTTAACCTCCTATTACTCATAAGCTTTACTACGATGCTTAACCATTTCTCCATATCTTGTGAGCTTATCCATGATACAATTTCCTCCTGTTCGTTATTAAAAACAGTAACCTCTACCTGATGACTTTTAACAATAGCTTTTGCATATTCCGCATCTGCATCTGCTGATAATAATACAGGATATTTTCAGCGATAAACTCCCTTAAAAACTCATTTTCTGCTTGTGCTGCATAGATAATAATATTGCTATCAAGTAACATCATTTAATCACGATTAGGAAGAGAGCGATCTTGACGAATTTCTTGTTGCCATTTCTGCAGATCAATTTCAGCAAAAATATTCTTTTTTGATATTTTTCTTAATGCTTCTGCCATTTTTTGTCCATTAGATATGGTAAGATTTGAAAAATCTATTCCCATTAATTCTAAAATTTTCAAAAATATGTCTGTATCCATTTCCATGATTTCGGCTGCTTTATGTAAACTAATTAACCGAGATGTTAAAGCGCCAAGTACAAATATAAAGGTTTCTTTTTGTTCTATACTCTGGAATAATTGCACTTGAGAGGCAATTTCTTTAAAGGTAGTTTGGTGATTCATTTATTTGATACTGGTTAATGGATTAAGTCTATTTTTATAATTAAATCAACTTTGCTCTACCAAAACCATAAAACAAAACGACAAGTTGGATATTCAGAAGAAATAACCTTAATCATCTGCTAAAGTTTCCAACTCATCGGAAATCAAATTTTGCCAATCTTCATCACAATGGGAATATAAATGAATTGATGCTACTAATAATTCTGAAAGTATTTTACCCTTTTGGCGATCGCTTAATTCAGAAAGTTGTAATTGATTAACCAGAGAAATCACATTTTGGCATTCTTCCTGTAATTCCATTAGTAACTGATTAAGCGTTGAGTTGTCACTGCTAATTTTTTGGTTTGCGAGTTTCATTAGTTTTTACCTAACCTTTTTAACGCTTGTTTTATCCCTTGTTCAAAAGCTTTAATTTCCTTTTCCCAATGGTTAATTAAACCCTGGTCTGGAAATTCTTTCTCTAATTCTAGCCTAATTTTTTCCTTGTGTTCAGCAATACGAGATTCTAAAGATGATAAGCTGTTACACAGCTAAATTGTATAATCCTAATATTCTGAACTCTTGTTTAACAGGCAAGATGCCTGTTCCACTTATACAAATTAAATGCACAACAGCTTATTGCTTTTTTAAAATTACTTTTACCCATATAAGATAAATGATGAAACTTACATTATACTAGGAGAAGAGCGATCGCACTCACAAAACCACAACCAAAAAGCGATCGCACTTCATTCTACCTACATCGCTCTAGATCATAATACTCCCAGATTATGGGTTCATGATGAAATATTCTATTGCGTAATTTTTGTATACTTTTGAGAATAGGTTCAATTATACGAATATTATGTTCAGAATTGCATTTCATTTTTTAATTATCAAAAAAGTACCTCTATTGAGGTTCTAAGTCATCCTGACTTAAATTGTAAACCTCCCTATTTAGGGAGGTAGAAATTTCTAAAACTTAATAAAGTCCGAATATTCACGACTATAAATACTCAACAAGGTGAGTCCATCCAGACCCACCCTAACCTAAATTATACCAAAGCCGCTTCTCCTTACTAATCACCCTACCCTCATCCTCAAAACCAACAATTTGATCAAAAATACCCTTGATTTATTTTAACAAACTTTCAATCTCCTCATCAGTAAAACCAAACTGCCGAAAAATCCGTAAAACATAACCTGGAGACATTTCTCTAGCACCAATATCTATAGGAACTACTCTCCTTTTCCCTTCAACTTCACGAGTATATAAACAATGATCACCCTTTCCCTCTCTATGAAAACTACAACCTGCTTTTTCTAGTAACTTAATTAATTCCTTGGGTTTTAAAGAAGGTATATTTTTAGGCATAAACCTTCCTCAATTCATAGATTTCTGATTGTTTTTCTTTTTCTTCAACTAACAAAAATTCATGTAATTCATCTATAGAAATAGGAGACTTATAAATATTATCTTCTGATTCATAAACATCTTCAAAAGATTCAATTGCTTCCTTTAATTTATTAACTGCATCTTCTTGAGTATCTCCCTGTCCAACAATACCATTTTCTAAACACAAACCCACCCAATAACCAGAACTTTGTCTGAGAACAACTGTGTAAAAGTTCATTTTTGTTTCCCTATAGATTAAATTTAGGATCAAGAGAAAGTATTAAGCAATAGCAAACTCTGTAAACTTCCGAGTTTCAGGATCATGAAAAGCTAAAACAATATCCTCTTTTGGTACACCTTCCCTTAATAACTCTGTTGCTATTCCTTCCTCAGTCCAATCTTCCTCAATGTAAATTTTATCATTTTTAATTCTCACATAAACCGAAATTGCTTTCACTCGTTTATTATTTTTCCAACCAATATTAAACCAAAGATATTGACTTCTTTGATCATCAAACATTAACACCTCATCTATATCAGGATCAGGTACTTGTGCTGAAATTCTTTCATATTCAGTGAGGATTTGTTTGATTATATTTTGATAATGAGTTAGCTTTTCCATTTGATAATCTCCTCTTTATTAATATCAACAACCAACAGTGAAACTTGATATTTTTGTAAAATTAATTCAATTGCGACTTGTTCAAAAAACTTCTCATAAATCTTTTCACCAATTGCTAAATAAACTTTATAATCAGGATGAGTCAGAGAAAGAAAAGTTTGATAAATGAGATATTGTCCTAACGCTGTTTCAAATTCCCGCATGGGAGAACGACTCAAAAAACTTTTAATTTCAATAACTATTTTTTCTCCTTCTCTGGTTGCAGAAATTGTTTTTTCACCAGCTAAATCAGCAAGTAATTTAACTTCTTCATATTTAATCGGATATGGATCAAAAGTAATTGTCCAACCATCTTTAATTAAAGCATTTTTCACTGCGTCATGGTAAATATCTCTTGCTGGCATTGTTTACCCTGGTAATTTCTGTTATCAATATAGTAACATCTTCTTGACATCTTCTAAAGACATGGAAACACAATCTTTTTCTTCTTCCTTAGCATCTCTCAAATCTCGTAAATCTTCCAAATCTTCTAACAATTCCTTAATCTTCAAAAACTCCTCATAAGGTAAAACAGCAAATTGTTTTTGACCATTTTTTGTTAAAAACTCAGGATGTAATTCAATCATTTATTTAACCTCCTCTTACTCATAAGCTTTACTATAGCAATCCTAAATGATACGTGAGAGTTCAACAAGGCTCAAATGCTTATAAAACAAGGATTTTTATCTACGTATTTTCTCACGATTGGGGTAGGATTGCTATACGATGCTTAACCCTATACACGATTATAGTTTGTTCTTCTAATTCAAACAAAACTCGATAATCACCAACTCTTAAACGATATTCTGGAGTAAAATTTGTTAAGTGTTTTACATCTCCTTGTAAATCATCTTGCATTGCTTCAATTTTATTAATAATACGTTCTCTTTCATTTACAGGAATTTTCTGCAAATCTTTAATCGCTTTGGGTTTAAATTCTATTTGGTACTGCACATATTTTAACCTTTTTCAAAATATCAAGGTGAGTCCATCCAGACCCACCCTAACCTAAATTATACCAATAAAGTTTTTCTCTATTAAGCCACAGCAAACTCCGTCAACTTCCGAGTTTCAGGATCATGAAAAGCTAAAACAATATCCTCTTTGGGTACACCTTCCCTTAATAACTCAGTTGCAATACCTTCCTCAGTCCAATCTTCCTCAATATAAATCTTCTCATTTTTAATGCGAATATGAACATGAGTTGATTTTAGTCTTTTATCTTCTTTCCAATCAACTGTTAACCACAAATAATGATCGTGAGTTTCATCAAATACTAAACAGGTTTCAGTATTATAATCAGGAGATTTATGAACCAACTGATCATATTCTGTTAAAATACTTTTAATTAACTCCCGATATTTTATAATTTTATCCATGATTGAATCTCCTGTTTTTTATCATTGAAAACAATAAAGTTAAGTTGATGACGTTTAATTACAGGTTGGATAGATTTTCTTTGAAAGAAAGTATTAAAAATTGCACTTCTTACTGCTAAATACAGTTCATAATCTTTATGAGAAAATTCGAGAAAATCACGATATAAAAGATATTGCCCTAAAGCATTTTGAAAATCATTCATTGGCGAAGGATTAATAAAACTTTTGATTTCTACTACAATTATACGTTCTTGTTGTTCAGGCAATAAAGTCTTTTCAGCTAATAAATCAGCATAAAGGTTATCATCTTCATATTCAACAGTATAAGGATCAGCCGTAATTGTCCAACCATCTTTAATTAAAGCATTTTTCACCGCTTCATGGTATATGTCCTTTGCTGGCATTTTTCACCCCGATAATCAACTATTATATTATAACATTCAGGTGAGTCTATCCAGACCCACCCTAACCTAAATTATACTAACATCTATTAAGCCACAGCAAACTCCGTCAACTTCCGAGTTTCAGGATCATGAAAAGCTAAAACAATATTTTCTTTAGGTACACCTTCCCTTAATAACTCAGTTGCAATACCTTCCTCAGTCCAATCTTCCTCAATATAAATCTTCTCATTTTTAATGCGAATATGAACATGAGTATTATTAATCCTTTTTTGATTTACCCAATCTACAGACATCCATAAATAATGATCGTGAGTTTCATCAAAAATCAAACAGGTTTCATATTTTTTCTTAGATGAACGATTAGCCAGATTATCATACTCTGTTAAGAGTTTTTTAATAGTTTCACGATAATTAACTAATTTATCCATTGTACAATTTCCTCCTTTTCTGTATTAATAATAACTAAAGCAAGTTGATTTAATTTAACTACAGCTTTAATTGATTTCCTTTGAAAAAAAGTTTCATAAATTTCATCTTTGATAGCTAAGTAAATTTCTTGGTATTCATCTTGAGCTAATTGAATCAAATCACGATACAAAATATATTGTCCTAAAGCATTCTGAAAATCTTTGATGAGTGAAGGACTGATAAAACTCTTGATTTCAACAATAATTTTACGTTGTTTTTGGCTTTCTGAAATTAGCTTTTCTACAGCTAAATCTGGATAAAGTTCAACGTCTTCATATTCAAGAGGATAAGGAAAGGATCTGCTGTAATTGTCCAACCGTCTTTAATTAAAGCATTTTTCACTGCTTCATGGTAAATATCTTTTGCTGGCATTTTTACCCCGATAATAAACTATTATAACATTCAGGTGAGTCCACAAAGAACTCACCCCCAATTACATTATACCAAAGCCGCCTGTTCCTCCTTACTAATTACCCTACCTTCATCCTCAAAACCAACAATTTGATCAAAATTCAAATAACGATACAAATTATCAGCAAAAGGATTAATTTTCTCCCCTACAATCTCCATATATTCCTTAACTGTAGGAATACGCCCCAACAACGCACAAACCGCCGCTAATTCCGCCGAACCTAAATACACTTGAGCGCCTTTTCCCATGCGATTATTAAAATTACGAGTTGAGGTAGAAAACACCGTTGTATTATCATCAACTCGCGCCTGATTTCCCATACATAAACTGCATCCAGGAATTTCAGTTCTGGCATTCGCATTTACGAAAACATCATACACTTTTTCTACTTTTAATTGATGTTCATCCATTCTTGTCGGAGGTGCAATCCATAACCGTGCTTTTACCGCACCTGCACCTTCTAAAACCTTGGCTGTTGCTCGATAATGTCCGATATTTGTCATACAAGAACCTACGAAAACTTCCTGTACTGGATCATTAGCAACTTCTGATAATAACTTAACATTATCAGGGTCATTGGGAGCAGCTACAATTGGTTCTTTGATTTCGTTTAAATCAATCTCAATTACTTCTGCATATTCCGCATCTGCATCTGCTGATAATAATACAGGATTAGCTAACCATTCCTCCATTTTTGCCACGCGCCGCATGATAGTTCTGGCATCACTATAACCCCGTGCTACCATGTTTTTTAACAGGGCAATATTTGACCGCAAATATTCGGCAATTGTTTCTTCACTTAACTTAATTGTACAACCTGCACAAGAACGTTCGGCGGAAGCATCTGTTAATTCAAATGCTTGTTCTACTTTCAAATTTGGTAATCCTTCAATTTCCAAAATTTTGCCGGAGAAGATGTTTTTCTTGTTCTGCTTTTCGACAGTTAATAATCCTTTTTGCATAGCCACATAAGGAATGGCATTTACAACATCTCTCAAGGTAATTCCTGGTTGCAATTCTCCTTTAAAACGGACTAATACCGATTCTGGCATATCTAAAGGCATGACACCCAATGCACCGGCAAAGGCCACTAAACCAGAACCCGCAGGAAAGGATATACCCAAGGGGAAGCGGGTGTGGGAGTCTCCACCTGTTCCCACTGTGTCGGGTAATAACATCCGGTTTAACCAGGAGTGAATGATACCATCACCAGGACGCAAAGCCACGCCACCACGGGAGGAAATGAAGTCTGGTAATTCCTGATGGGTTTTAATATCCACAGGTTTGGGATAGGCTGCGGTGTGACAGAAACTTTGCATTACTAAGTCTGCACTGAAACCTAAACAAGCGAGTTCTTTTAATTCGTCTCTTGTCATCGGTCCTGTAGTGTCCTGAGAACCCACTGTGGTCATGATTGGTTCGCAAGATGTCCCCGGACGTACTCCTGGCAAACCAGAGGCTTTCCCGACCATTTTCTGCGCCAATGTGTAGCCTTTTCCGGTGTCGGCGGGTGCTTGAGGACGAATAAATAAATCGCTGGGTTCTAAACCCAAGGCTTGACGGGTTTTGTCGGTGAGGGTACGCCCAATTAATAGGGGTATGCGGCCACCTGCGCGAACTTCGTCTAAAATGGTGTCAGGTTTGAGGCTGAAGGTGGAAATTACTTCTCCTGCGGCGTTGGTAACTTCACCTTTGTAGGGGTAGATGGTGATTACGTCACCTGTTTCCATTTGGG
Organism: Dolichospermum sp. LEGE 00240; assembly: GCF_015207875.1. Lineage (GTDB taxonomy): Bacteria > Cyanobacteriota > Cyanobacteriia > Cyanobacteriales > Nostocaceae > Dolichospermum > Dolichospermum gracile. Next base: position 15,021 of record NZ_JADEVZ010000070.1, on the reverse strand, counting down.
TGACATCGCATTGTATGGGTAAAGCTCCGGCATCTTCGGCGGTGTTAAAAAATATAGGTGCGATCGCACTTCCTAAAATATAACCCCCAGCCCGTTTGTTTGGTACAAAAGGAATATCATTACCCAAATGCCATAATACAGAATTGATTGCAGACTTGCGAGAAGAACCTGTACCCACGACATCACCGACGTAAGCAACGGGAAATCCTTTTTTCTTTAACTCTGCAATGGTTTCTAAACTTCCCAGTTGACGAGTTTCCAACATCGCCAAAGCGTGTAAAGGAATATCTGGTCTGGTTGTAGCGTGGGTTGCCGGTGATAAGTCGTCGGTGTTGGTTTCTCCGGGAACTTTGAAAACGGTAACGGTGATCAATTCTGGTAATGTAGGACGGGAAGTAAACCATTCAGCTTCAGCCCAAGAGTTTACCACCTGTTTGGCGTAGGGATTGGTTTTCGACAATTCTAAAACATCATGGAAAGCATCATACACCAACATAATTTTGCTGAGGGCGTTAGCTGCATAAGCGGCGATTTGTTCTCTTCCTTCTCCTCCCATGACCAAAGGTGCTTCTGATGCTGTTGATACAGAACTGCTGGAAACTTGCAGTAAATCAATTAAGGATTGAACATTGTAACCACCGATCATTGTTCCCAGTAATTCCACTGCATCAATTGGTGAAACTAAGGGACTGGTAATTTCCCCTTTCGCAATAGCAGTAAGAAATCCGGCTTTTACATAAGCAGCTTGATCTACTCCAGGAGGGATGCGATCGCGTAATAAATTTAATAATAACTCTTCTTCGCCTGTCGGGGGATTTTTCAGTAATTCACACAATGCTGATGTTTGTTGTGCGTCTAATGCTAAGGGAGGAATACCCAGTTGAGCGCGTTGTGCAACCTGTTGACGATATTCTTGTAGCATGATTTAGATTGTTCTCCTGTAATCTCTGGCTTTGATTATTATTTTATTGTAAGGGAATTGTTACAGAAGTTACTGGTAAACGAATTTGTCAGAAACAAACAATTTAGAGATTATATTTTTGAGTCTAAATAAGTTATTAAAAATATATAGGAATCACCTGAGTTCGGAGTTTCTCCTTCGGAGACGCTACGCGAACAGAGTTATAATTTTTTCAACGAGATCATCAGGGTTTAAGACTCATATTTGGGGCAGTTTTCCAAAAATTATCTTATGTCGAACTCAGGTAATTTATTCAGGTTTTCGGTTTATCCAGCAAGCCCTAAATATTTCTAACAAAAAATGTAGAGACGCTACATAGAACATCTCTACAAGGGTTATAAATGACGAATATTGAATTTTTACCAGATGTTTATTTAACCACCAATTACGGCAATACAATCAATTTCTACCAATACATTTTTAGGTAAACGGGAAACCTCCACACAAGCACGCGCTGGGGCGGTATCTTCGGGAAAATATTTTGCATAAACCGCATTAACAGCGGCAAAATCATTCATATCAGCTAAAAATACCCCAGTTTTCACCACATCTGCAAATGTAGCGCCTGCTTCTGTGAGGATAGCTTCAATATTTCTCATTACCTGTTCAGTTTGCTTAACTACATCTTCAGTGTAGACAACATCACCTAAACGGGAATCTATGGCAATTTGTCCAGCTACAAATAACATTTGCCCAGAGGCGAGAATTGCTTGATTATATGGTCCAACGGGTGCAGGTGCTTTATCGGTACGGATTACTTTACGAGTCATAATATATATGTCTTTTGGCTCTTTTGCTAATGGTGTTTCTGGTTTACCAAATTCTAGATCTGTAGATGTTTGGTAAACTTCTCCATCTGGCATTATCGCACCTGTGAGGTCAGCATTTTTAAAGGTTGCACCATAAATATTCGCGCCGGTCAAATCTGCTCTTTTCAGATTTGCACCTTCTAGATTTGCCTTCATTAAATCAGCTTTTTTGCAAATCTCCTCTTTCTAAATTTGCTCCTTCAAGGTCTATACCTCTCAGATTTAGGGAATGAAACTTTCTTTCCCCAGCGGCGTATTTTTCTAAAAGTTCTTCAGCGTCCATAATGCACCATTGAATACTATTGTAAAAGTATAAAACAATGCTTGACACTAAAGTACAGGTATTGATGGCAATATTGCCTAATGATTAATACAGTGTTACAATAGCACTATCTAACACTGCATGACAAAAAGAGGAAAATCAAGAGAAAATAAAAGCATAGAAATACTGAGCATTGCCATTATGCCTGAAGGAAAAAGACTAAACATATATTTCACTGATGAAGATGATTTAAAGCTTTATGCAGAAATATCAACAGCAGCGAAAAACGAAAAACGCTCAATGAGCCAAATGGTAAAAATACTTGTCAGTGATGCCATAGCGAAGCGCCAACACCAAAAACAAAAAGAACTAGCATGACTACAGAACAAAGACTTGACCGCGTGGAAACTGAATTTGCTACCATTCGTCAACTACTGATCTCAGCCGCTACCTATGCTGAATCAGCTAATCGGCGGATTGATGAGCTAGGTATAAAACAAGACCGCACTCAAATCATGTTAGATGAGTTAGGTATAAAACAAGACCGCACTCAAATCATGTTAGATGAGTTAGGTGCAAAACAAGACCGTTCCCAAATCATGTTGGATGAGTTAGGTGCAAAACAAGACCGTTCCCAAATCATATTGGATGAGTTAGGCATAAAACAAGACCACACCCAAACACAACTTGACCAATTAGGAATACGGGTTGACCAATTATCAAGCAGAGTTGATGAGTTTATCTTTCATACTCAGCGCCTATTTAACAAAGCAGGTAGTGAGATAGAGGAAACAAAGGCAAGAACTGAAAGATTAGAAGCATTAATGTTAAAACTTGATCGAAACTATGAAGAGCAGAAATCACAGTTTCAGGAGTATCAATTGACAACTAATGCAGCATTGGAACGAATTGACCGAGTTTTAGACTATCTGTTGAGACAGTCAGGAAATTAAACAGCTTGGGTTTAGCATTGTGCTTTACCCCTGAATATAACTAATAATTAAAGATGAACATCTCTGATAGGAACATAAAATCATGCAACTTTATGGAAAAACTTACCGCACCCCCTAGCGCGTGAGAAATTCCGAACTGATGGTGTTGATTTATTTATTGAACAATACGGTTCTTTAATTAATGCTTCCAAAGCTGGACAAACCGATTTAAAAGATGCTTTAAATACTCATCTTGAACGCATTGAACCAAATGATAATGGGTTAGCAATTAAACTTTATCCTTTTACTTATTCTCACGAAGAAGATAACCCTCGTATTGTGGTTATTGATCCCCGTATTGCTTTTGGTCGCCTTGTAATTGCTGATACCTGAATTTCCACCAGTGTTTTAGTAGCACGCTATCAAGCAGGTGATTCAATTGATGATCTGGCTGATGATTATGGCTGCGATCGCCTGATAATAGAAGAAGCTATTCGTTGTGAATTACCTGCTGCTGCATGATACCACCTCAATCAATTACATTTTTTATAGATAGATGCTTAGGTAAAAAATCTATTCCCGAAACACTACAAGTAAATTCACAGAATCAAACCGGATTCCTAGATCGTGATGGCAAAATTAGCTTGTGGAAAGACAGTCAAGAGTTATTAACAGAGTTAAAGAGTTTTGATGAATCTATCTGAGTCTTGACGGAGAAAAATCCCACATAGCCTATCCCAACCTTGGACGAATCCCATAATTTCTATATTGCCAATAATCCCGCAAAATCCGGTCATGATCAAAACACAAATTATCAGGAACACACCAAGGTGAGAAAATACCCAACCCCTTAGCATCATCACCCGCTAAAGGTTCACCTGTAGCAGTTGCTAAAAACACAATACTAATTGTATGCTGACGTGGATCTCGACTGGGATTAGAATACACTAATAACTGTTCGATTAATTCTACTTTTAAACCTATTTCTTCCTCTGCTTCCCTAATTGCTGCCTTTTCTACTGATTCACCATAATCAACAAAACCACCGGGTAAGGCCCAACCTAAAGGTTCATTATGTCTTTCAATCAGGATAATGGGGCGATGAGGTCTATCAATTAATTCAATAATGATATCAACGGTGGGGGCAGGATTTCTGTAAGTCATACAATTTTGGATTTTGGATTGTGTATGAAATAGATCCCCGACTTCTTGAAGAAGTCGGGGATCTCAATTAATCTTCTCATTTCTTCATGAATTACAACGGTCAAGACTAACTATGCCATGATAAATTCTATGCGTATCCTATAAACAATTACGTTTTCCTATATTTCAGGTTAAATATGCCTTTTCCTAGATCAAGTGGTATTCTACTACATCCTAGTTCTTTCCCCAGTCGCTTTGGTATTGGGGATTTGGGTTTGGAAGCTTATCGGTTTATTGATTTTCTCAAAGATAGTCAGCAGCAATATTGGCAAGTTTTACCTCTAGGACCGACCGGTTACGGTAATTCTCCCTATATGTGCTACTCCGCAATGGCGGGAAATTACTTTTTGATTAGTCCTGAAAAGTTGCTAGAGGAGGGCTTGTTAATTGCCGAAGATTTGGCTGATTTACCAGATTTTCCTGTAGATAAGGTAGATTTTAACGAAGTTATTCCTGTTAAGGTCAATCTCCTCATTAAAGCTTGTGAGGATTTTAAAACTAAAGCAAATTCCACTCAAAAACAAGCGTTTGCTAAGTTTTGTGCTGATAAAGGCTATTGGTTAAATAATTATGCGTTATTTATGGCACTTAAAGATGCCCAAGATGGTGAAAGCTGGTACAATTGGGAACCGGAATTAGCCAAACGCGAACCAGCAGCTTTAGCTGAGATGGAAAAAGATTTAGCAGAGGAGATTTTCTATTACAAGTTTGTTCAATATGAGTTCTTCCGGCAGTGGTCAGAACTGAAAAACTATGCTAATGACAATGGGATAGAGATTATTGGGGATATTCCCATTTATGTAGCCCATGATAGTGCTGATGTGTGGGCTAATCCTGAGATTTTTGCTTTAGATGCAGAAACGGGAGAAGTGGCTTTAATGGCGGGAGTTCCACCCGACTACTTTAGCGCTACCGGTCAATTATGGGGAAATCCGGTTTATAACTGGGAAGAATTGCAAAAACAAGATTTTAAATGGTGGATATTGCGCTTTGAGGTGATGCTGGATTATGTGGATATAATTCGCATTGATCATTTCCGGGGTTTTGAGGCTTATTGGGCTGTTCCCCAAGGAGAAACGACTGCTATGAATGGCGAATGGATTGAAGCACCTGGAGTGGCTTTATTTGAGGCAATTAGAGAGCGTTTGGGTAAGTTACCTGTTTTGGCTGAGGATTTGGGGATTATTACGCCAGAAGTGGAAGCGCTGCGAGATCAGTTTGAGTTTCCAGGTATGAAGGTATTACAGTTTGCTTTTGGTTCTGATCCCGGTAATCCTTTTTTACCGTTTAACTACACTCGTAATGCTGTGGTTTATACAGGTACTCACGACAATGATACGACTGTAGGCTGGTTTAATGCTGCGAATGATTACGAAAAGCAAAATTTATTGTTGTATTTGGGTTGTATCAGTCCAGATGGTATACACTGGGATTTAATTAGGTTAGCTTTGAGTTCTATTGCTAATCAAGCGATTATACCTTTGCAGGATGTATTAGGCTTGGGAACCCAAGCCCGGATGAATTTTCCCAGTACGGCGGAGGGAAATTGGGAGTGGCGTTACCAATCGGGGGTATTAACGCCAAATTTAAGCGATCGCTTAAAAACTCTCACTCTCCGTTGCGGACGCGCTCGTAGGGAAGAATAGGTGACAGGTGACAGGGAACAGGTGACAGGGAACAGGTGACAGGGAACAGGTGACAGGGAACAGGGAACAGGTGACAGGGAACAGGTGACAGGGAACAGGTGACAGGGAACAGGTGACAGACCACTGACAACTAACAACTAACAACTATAAGTTTGGTTTAGCAGCAATGTTGATTTCTTGAGCTTTACCAAGTTCTCCCATTTCCTTTGCTTTTTGCTGGTTCACACTCATTAACACACCACCAGCATTATCAGTTTTTACTGTCAGTTGCTCAGTGGCGTTCCAGGTGCGGCTAGAACCTTGTGGTAAAACTCCCTCAAAAGCTGTTTTACCATCTGTAACCACGCTAATCCAAGATGAAGCTTTTAAGGTGACACCAATTTGTACGGATTGATCCCCTTTTTTGCTGATAAATGTATTATTAGCCGTTTCTTTCCCTGCCAATTGGGTTACAGTTTTTGGTTGAATTTGGCGATTGTTTGCTTGAAAAGTGGAATTATTCAACAACTGGGATAAACCGTTAACAGAGCAGAAAATCAGCCCAATATACAGCAGATAAAGATGAACAGGACGTAATTGAGGAACAGCTTGTACTTTCCAATTGGATTGAACACTTACTGATTGAGAACCAATGGGGAAATGACTGGCAAATTCCCTACCCTGAAGTCCTAAAGCGTCTGCAAACTGTCTAATTAGGCCTTGAATATAGATGGGTTCTGGTAAGTCGCTTAAACTACCTTTTTCGATGGCTTGTAAAAGTCGTCGAGGAATTCTCGTGAATACGACTAACTCATCTAGAGTTAAACCCTGTTCCTGCCGTAGGGAAGCTAGTTGAGAGCCAAGTTGCCCTAACTTTTCGGCTTGATGTTCCTTGATAGAAGGTTTGACTGACTGTTCACCCTTCTTTCTGAACCATTTCATGTTTTTCTTTTACTCCTTAACTCGGCTTTGTCTTAATAGGTGTGCGAATTATCTGCTTATTTAAAAAACTAATTTCATCCTGACTCAGATGACGGTATTTACCAGATGGTAAGAATGCTGTTGTTGATGTTTTTAATTGAATTGAACCAATGGCCGTGCGATGTAGCTTAATAACTGGATATCCCAACTGTTCGGCTATACGACGAATTTGCCGATTTCTTCCTTCCTGTAAAACTATCTCTAAACAGCTTTGAGCAATATAATTTTCAATCAAATGCACCTGAGCAGGTCTTGTGATTCTTCCTTCCAGAACTATGCCCTGACTCCAATTTTCGAGAACTTTGGCTGGAGGATGTCCTTGAACTACAACACGGTAGGTCTTGGCAATACTATGACTGGGATGGGTAAGTCCATAGGTCAATTCTCCATCATTGGTTAAAATCAATGCTCCTGTCGAGTCTACATCTAAACGGCCAACCGGGTGAATACCCCATCCGGTTCTTAATTCTGACGGGAGAAGATCCAAAACCGTTGGTCTTCCTTGGGGATCATGGCAGGTGGAGACAATTCCTGCTGGTTTATGCAGTAATAAATACATTTTGGATGGGCGCTGTTCTCCTAGTACAGGTTGACCATCTATAGAGATTTTATCTTGGTGAGGATCGACTTTTTGTCCTAAATGTGCTAATACCCCATTCACACATACTCGTGATTGCCTAATCATTTCTTCAGCTTCACGTCGTGAGGCGATACCCCATTGAGCGAGAATTTTTTGTAACCGGGCCTCCATGTTTAAATTGTGATTTTTTCGCTGAATATTTTTATACTGCTAATGTTTGCATTTTGTTGTTAACAAACTTCCATGTTAAAGTTAAGGTTTGTTTAAAATACTCAAGTTTTGAGCATATTTACATTGATATAACCGTCGAAAAATGACAGAACCAAGTTCCCCAAACACAAATAACAGCAAAGTCAGGATTATTACAAAAGTTTTAACATCAGCGATTAAGCTTTGGTTAAAAAGCCAGTTAAATCAAGTATCTCATTTAGAGGTACAGATTACAGCAAGCGATCGCCAATTGTTGTCTGGCTGTATTCCTGGACTATCAATTTCTGCTAGTCATGGAGTGTATCAAGGTCTTCATGTTACACAAATTGAACTTCAGGCAGAAAAGATCCAACTGAATGTGGCTGCAATTTTGAAAGGACAACCTTTACAATTATCAGCAATAGTACCTGTAGTTGGTAAGCTAATAATCACTGAACATGATCTTAATAATTCTCTGTCATCTCCATTATTATTGACGGCTATAAATGATTTACTGTTTCCACTATTAGCAGAATATCGCCTAAATTCCCAGGACATCTCTTGGCGAGAAATTACCCTTGACAATCAGGTATTGATTCTGAATGGTATCCCCGCCTCTGAGATGGAAGGGGCATTTTTCAATATTTATTTAGGGCTAGAACTACTCAATGGTCAAGAACTGCAATTAACGCAAGTTCAGGTCAAGACTGATCAGGGGGTGCTTTGGGACAGGAATGCTCCTTATATTATAAATCTGGGAACAGATGTTGATATTGCCAAAATTTCTCTGACACCAGAACAACTTAGTTGCTATGGACGTATTAATCTTAACCCATAACCATTAAAAAATCAAAGTTCAATATTCCCTAAATTTGGCGGAAATTATCTAGCTATTGTGGGTGATATGGGCAATTGGAGACGATATCTTCTCTTAGGTACTATTACAGCGTTTTTTCTAATAAAGGTAAAAGCAATGTGATAAAATAATACACTAGAGGAGCAGTAAAAATATAGCTATCAGTCCGATCTAAAATCCCTCCATGACCAGGGATCAATTGTCCTGAATCCTTGACACCAGCATCACGTTTGAGCAAAGATTCTGTCAAGTCACCTAATAAACTAGCAATACCAATAATTAGACCTAACATAGCACCGGTGACAATCCAGTTGGGAAAAAGAAGAAAGTAAGCGCCGATAATGGCCACAGTTAAACTAGCAATTACTCCGAAGACTGCACCTTCTACGGTTTTTTTGGGACTAATATTTGATAACCGAGTTTTGCCAAAGAATTTACCAATAATATAAGCGCCAATATCAGCAGCCCAAATACATAAAAATGCGAGGGTAGTTGCTGTTAAGCCTGTTGGCAAGGAGATAAAATTGCCTTGTCCAATATCTTGCCAGTTGGATGGCCAATAACCGCCTAAAGGCAGGTTGCTGGTAATAGTGTGACCAACTCCTCGTAAGCGTACCCAGTAACTTGGTAAGTAACCGACATAAAATAAGCCCATGATAGAGGCGGAAATATCGGCAATGGTGGCTAATTTGGGTTGAAATAGCAGATAAAAACAAATAAGTGTGCCGGCTATTGGCATAATGGCATCAGCCAAACTACTATCAAGGGTAGAAATTGCCAATAATACCTGACTGACAAACATGGTTGTTTTGACTGCGGGTGTGATCCCTCTAGAGCGGACTAAATTAAAATATTCTTGTTGTCCTAAAAATACGACAAGAGCGATCGCTATCGTAAAATACCAACCCCCCAATAGGGTGGCAGATAGCGCCATGATAATCGCAATAATTCCACTAATAATTCGAGACCAGGGCATAGGATAATATTTGGGATTTTAGATTTTGGATTTTGGATTCCACCCAAAACCGAAAACCGAACGAATTTAATCTAGTTTTTCACCACTGAGAATGAAAATAGGATCGGCTGCGACAAAGGTTTGAGAATAGCCTCGTGTTTCTAAGCGATTTACTGCTGACTGGACAACTTCAATATTCCTAACTCTTAACTGAGAAAAGCTTTGAGAAATAGTATACAGATTTTCTAGGTTAGCAGCAGTGGCGACCACACGCCCAGACATTGGTAAATACTGCCATGCAGCTTGGACAATTTCCTTGATGGCTTTTCCTCCCTCAATGCAGATGCGATCAGGTGCTAACTTGATTTGGTCTAAGCATTCTGGGGCGCTACCTTCAATGACTTCAACGTTTTTGACTTGAAAGCGATCGCAGTTGCGTTTAATGAGGTTAGCCACATCCTCGTCTCTTTCGATAGCAATTACCCGTCCTTGGGGACACAATAAACCTACCTCTATAGGAATTGTACCTGTTCCTGCGCCAATATCCCACAATACCGAATCAGCTTGTAGTCGTAATTGGGAAATCAACAACAATCTTAATTCTCGCTGACTTAGCGGAATACCTGGTAAATTCTCAAATAATTCATCGGGGATACCAGGGGTAATATAAGGCCAAAGTGGGGAAGGCATAAGCAATTAAAAATTAACAATTAAAATTTAACAACTGGAAATAGGGACGATAAATTTGTATTGATACTGACAAGTGACATCAGGAAACTACAATGATGAACAGGGAAATATTAGCTAATCGCTACGCAGTTCAACAACAGCTAGGCAAAAAAGCCGGCAGAAGAACTTTCCTCGCTACTGATTTAGTAACTGGAAAATCGGTAATTGTCAAGTTACTTGCTTTTAGTAGTGATTTTGAATGGGATGATCTCAAATTATTTGAGAGAGAAGCCCAAACCTTAAAGTCTTTATCACATTCTCAGATTCCTGCCTACTTAGACTATTTTGAAGTAAATTCCTCTAAAGATCAAGGATTTGCCCTTGTCCAAACTTATATCCCCGCCCAAACTCTAGAACAATATTTACAAACTGGGAGGAAATTTACAGAAATTGAAATTAAAGAAGTCGCTTCATCAGTTTTAGAGATTCTTATATATTTACATGATTTAAATCCACCAGTTATCCATCGTGATCTTAAGCCTAGCAATATTTTATTAGGAGAGCGATCGGGCAATAGTATTGGCACAGTTTATTTAATAGATTTTGGTTCAGTCCAAACCGTCCTAGCAGCAGAAGCAGGGACAAGAACCATTGTCGGGACTTATGGTTATATGCCACAGGAACAGTTTGGAGGGCGGACTGTTCCCGCTTCTGACCTTTATAGTTTAGGATGCACAATAATTTATTTAGTGACAGGAACTCACCCAGCGGATTTACCCCAAAAGGATTTTCACATTCAATTTCAGCAAGTTGCTAATCTTAGTCCTAGTTTTGCTAACTGGTTAGAGTTGATGACAGAACCTATTTTAGAAAAACGATTTAGTTCTGCGCGTCAAGCTTTATCCAGGTTGCAAAATAATTTTTCAGAAGCAATTATGCCATTAGAATCTAAACGAGGTGATTGGTATTGGGATCAAAATAATTGGATTTCCAAACAACAGCAGCAAGATAAACCAGCAGGTAGTAAAGTTAAACTTACAAAAAATGAAGATGCTTTAGACATTATTATTCCTCCTGTAGGCTTTCAATCCTCAATGGTGTTTATAGGGTTTTTTGCTACATTTTGGAATTCATTTATCTTAGTTTGGACTATTGGCGCTCTTTCTGCACCTTTTCCCGCTAATATACCCTTTGCTTTGTTCTCCCTACCTTTTTGGGGCGTAGGTTTTTCGCTGATTTACAGTATAGTATACGGCTTGTTTGGCGGTGTCAGCATCCATATAGATCAGCAACAAATTTCTTTTAATCACCAGTTAGGGAAATGGAAAATTCCTCGTCGTCGTTCAGCTTCTAGGAAAAGTATTAATAAACTTGTTTATACACCCCAATATTTTACTAAAGACTCAGATGGAGATAAAACTCAAGTACCTGCAAAATTGGTAATTTGGGCAGGGGTAGAAAAATTTGAGTTTGGTGTTAATAAATTTACTATTAAATCCGAAGCAGAATTAGAATGGTTAGCGAGAGAATTGAGTCAGTGGTTAGATATGCCAATTAGGACGGAATAAATTCTCTAGTTAATTACATTGAGTCAAAAAGGAAAATCATCATGTTTGGATTAGGATGGCCGGAAATAGTGATAATTACCATAGTTACAATTTTGATTTTTGGACCGAAGAAAATTCCTGAATTGGGAGGAGTCTTAGGAAAAAGTCTCAAGAATTTCCAGGAAGGGATGAAAAAATCTGATAAAGATGATCATTCAGACAAGGAAAACTTAGATTAGGCAAAATAACGAGAAATAATTTAGATCCCAGACTTTACCAAAAAATCGGGGATCTTTGTAATCAACAGAAAAAAACTGAAAATTTTGAAGTTTCTAAATGTCTTCTGGATTAATTCCTAAATCTCGTAATTTTTGGGCTAGTCTTTCGGCTTTTAATCTTTCTTGTTGTGCAAACTCTTCTGGAGTTGGTAATCTTTGTCCTTGTTGATCATACCAATATAACCATTCTCGCGTTCGTCCTAAATATGTACCCCGTTCTCTTCCTAATGCTAAACCTAATTCTGGCATCCATAATGTGCTATTAGGCTGAAGAACATATTCACCATTTTCTAATTTATAAATTTCTAAAGGTTGACGTTTGCGGCGATATTGACGAGTAGGTACATAAATTGCATAATATAAAATCCCTAATTTCGCATAATCAATTTTCTTTTTTTCATACTCACCATTGTAAGTTTTAGAAACTACTTCTAAAGCGAAAATAGGCGGAATATTATCTTCTTCCCACAATACATAACTTAATCGTCCTTCTTCTCCAATAAAGCGTTCTACTCCCAAACTCAAAAATCCATCGGGAACTAATGCTGGTTGACTTGGTGCGGAGTAAATACCCATATCCACACCAAAAAACCAATCATTACGGTTATTCCAAAATAAAGCTAAAATCGCTTCTAATAAATTGGGAATCAGGTTTTGTAGTTCGTTATCCACTGGGGTATCATCAGAGTCAAGAAGTTCGGTGGAAGATGGCAGACATTCACGCAAGTGGTAATTTACCATAATAGTCTTCACCATAATTGTGTAAATCTATTGTATCGCCAAAATCTTTAATAATATACCTGTGTTATTATAGTCTATAAAAGTTTTTGGGAGTTTCACCCATGAATAATCTTAATGTCGTCACTTTACCCGATAATTTATACAAAGAACTACAAAGGTTAACTGAAGCTGAAAATGATTCCATAGAATCTCAAGTAGTGGTGCTATTACAGAACGCTTTGCAGACAAAAACACAGCAAAAAGAAGCACAACGTCGTGAAAATGTGCTAAAAGTTCTGGAGGAAAGCCGTTTGCGTCGTGAACAACTTCCTACTGATATTGAATGTTATTTGCAACTTGGCGCGAAATTGCCCTTGATGAATTATTGCTGTAATGCTTTCCTTGTTCATATTTGTCAGAATCAGGATATCCAGGATTTGAGGATGTACAGGATTGAATTTTTCAAAAGCTGTTATATATGGGCGACACAGATTCCCACTATATTATGATATGTCAATATTGATATTTTGTCAAGTGTTTTTTAGGGAAAAAGTTTGTTTGAATGAGGATTTTTTCTGGAGTTTGATTTTGAGGATATGAGAATTTTTGGATGTTATATAAATGATGATGTAACTGATTTTTAAAAGATGTGATAAGTAGGTAAACGGAAAAATTTAAAGGTATGTGAAGGAAAGTAAATAGGGCTGAAACCCTCTTTCCTCCTGCTCCCTGCCTTACCCCAACGACAATTTTTAACGCCCACCTACTTAGTTCATCAAATAAAAATCCTGTAAATCCTCGAATTCTGGGTATCCTGATTTGTGACAATTGCATATTAAGGCAGGCAAGATGCCCACCCCACAAGATGATAGAATTATCTAAACTACAGCTTTTTCCAAAATCAACTTAGAACGCTTCATTTTTTCAGGAATAGCCACAGGATAATCACCAGTAAAACAAGCTGAACAAAAACTATTAGTATCTTCTCTGGTGGTTTCTAACATTCCTTCCCAACTTAAATAAGCGAGACTATCAACTTGTAATTGCTTGGCTATTTCTTCGACTGATTTTGTCGCCGCAATTAATTGATCTTGGGTATCGGTATCAATACCATAGAAACAAGGATGGGTGACAGGGGGAGAAGAAATTCTCATGTGGACTTCGGCTACACCGGCATCACGCAAGGCTTGTACGAGTTTGCGGCTAGTAGTTCCCCGGACAATCGAATCATCAATAATTACAACTCGCTTACCGAATAAGACATCTTTGAGGGGGTTAAGTTTCATTTTAATCCCTGACTCGCGCATGGCTTGGGTAGGCTGAATAAAGGTGCGGCCGACGTAGCGATTTTTAATCAATCCCTCACCGTAAGCTATACCAGAGGCTTGGGAAAAGCCAATAGCGGCAGGGATACCAGAATCAGGGACACCGAAGACTAAATCGGCTTCTACGGGGGATTCGGCGGCCATTTTCCGTCCTAACCGCATTCGATAACTGTATAAGGTTTCGTCGTGCATAAGACTATCAGGACGGGCAAAGTAGATCATTTCAAAGATACAAAGTTTGCGTTCTGATTTTTGATGCCATTTAAATGATTCTAAGCCGGTTTCGGTGATCCAAACTAATTCCCCTGGTTGGACATCACGCAGATATTCTGCACCGATGATATCTAAACCGCAGGTTTCAGAAGCGAGAACGTACCGTAGAGGTTGACTATCTAATGTGCCAATTACCAAGGGACGAATGCCATTAGGATCACGGACTCCCATGATCCCTTCTGGTGTGCCAATGGTGAGGCTAAATGCGCCTTCGCAACGATGAAAGGCGCTCATAGCTCCTGTTACCCAGTCTGCACCGGCGTTGACTTCTTGAGCGATCGCATAAGCAATCATTTCTGAGTCAGTTGTTGTTACTAAGTTAAACTTATCTTTGAGTAACTCTTCCCGCAGTTTTACGGTATTGACTAAATTACCATTATGTGCTAGTGCCAATAAACCCAACCGAGTTTCTACTACAGCGGGTTGGGCGTTAACTTTGCGACTAGAACCGGTGGTGGAATAGCGATTATGACCAACTGCCAAATTTCCGGGTAATTGATCTAAGATGGTTTCATTGAAGACTTGAGACACCAATCCCATATCTTTGTGCTGGTGAACGTGGGGACCATCAAAGGTAGCAATCCCAGCAGATTCTTGACCCCGATGCTGGAGAGCATACAATCCAAAGTAGGTCAATTTAGCAACGTCTTGTTCTGGGGCGTAAATGCCAAACACACCACAAGCTTCTTCTGGCTTGTCAGGGCGGTTTTCATGACTGTTGATTGAGTTGTTGGCAATTTGGGGATATTCATCCGAATTTATGGGAATCATGCTGGTATTGATCCTGGTGAGGTTTCGAGTCAGTGGGAATTGGGCAGGTGGGCAGGGGGCAGGGGGCAGGGTGCAGGGTGCAGGG
>NZ_JADEVZ010000155.1 GCF_015207875.1 Dolichospermum sp. LEGE 00240 | reverse complement strand
CGTTAAGAGTTAATTGTTTTTCATAACTTAACCCCCCTTGGTCTGTGGTTTTGACAAGGATGCTGTAACTACTCTTAGTTTCAAAATCGGGGGAAGCACTAATTTTCAGTTGATTACTATTAATGGTAAAGAGATGATTATCCGTGTCTCCCGCACCACTGATCAGAGTATAGGTGAAGGTATTACCCGCATCAGGATCTGTGGTACTGAAATCTCCAACTACAGTCAGAGGGGCGACATTTTCGTTAATACTGGTATTACTAAGGATGAGATTTGTTGGGGTTTCGTTAACATTGGCAACTTGTATATTCAGTGTAGAGACAGTTAAACCCCTCAGAGTAGTCGTTGCAGGTTCGCCAAAATTATCGTAGGCTGTAATCTGAACCTCATAAATATTATCTTGATTACTATCAATGGGATTTTCAAAATCAGGAATACTATTAAACGTGAGTTGACTCGTTGTGGGATCAAGAGTAAATAAAGATTGATCCGCTCCCCCTGTAATAGCAAAGGTTACAGTATCTTGTGGATTAGGGTCAGAAACTGTGAGAATAATATTATTACTATTTTCTAAAAAAGCGCCTGGGGTGGGAATCAGGGGTGCATTATTTACATAATCATCGGTAAAAGCCAAGCCCGATAGGTTAGGAGTCAAGACAAAATCTGAAGCGGTAACATCTGCTTTGGCTAAAAAATGGAGAGTAGCAAAGGGTTCGAGGTTATCAACACCTATTGCTTGACCCAAATCAAATGCAGGTAAAGCCCCCGCTTCCAAATCGTCAATCTGCCCAAGAGTGTTATCTAAAGTACCACCAAAAACGGCGGGAAAGTTTGCAGTAACAACTGTATCAGGGTTAAAAGGATTATCCAAAGATTCTAGAATACTTGGATTCCATTGTATGGAAGACAAAAAACCAATTAATCCGACTGCATCACTACGGAAGTCACCAACTAAAATTTGTGCATAAAAACTGTTTCCAGCCATAACGCTATCAACAGCACCGCCGATAACACTGTCATTATCGGCAAATAGTTGGACTTTAATACTGAATGCCATAATATTTTCCTGGACTTGTCTAAATGAATTCTGACAATAACTGTACACAACGGTGTCTTGACAGTTAAGGGAACACCAAAAAATAAATTACCCAATTTTGTGGGATGGGCATCCTGCCCGTCCTTGATGGTTAGCGGGCTTTTCAGCCCGCACCACAAGAGATTTTTGGGTATCTTTTTAATTGGAAGTCCCTAAATAGACACTGAGAACTTAAACCGACAATTTCAGTCTAATGTCAGCAGTTAAGGCATTTGCATCAAGGGTATTAATCAACCCATCACCATTGATATCAGCAGTGCCATCAAAAATTCCCCTATTAAAGTTCGTTCTTGCTTGGTTCAGTGAACCTAAATCACCGGTATTAACTTTGCCATCATAGTTGATGTCTGAGTTAAAGGTGGATTTACCGGACAAGGCGACCTCGTACTGAGACCAATTAGGAATGTTGGTAAACAATACCAGACCATTAGCAACATCAAAGTTTTCCCTAGCCACCAAAGGATCATAGGTCAAGTTAACCCGTTGACTAGAACCCGGATTCACCAACAGGTCTTTATCCCCTGACAAATCCAGATTCACAGTCACCCCGCTGACATTAATCTGAATATCGGAAACCACCACGATACCTGTCCCCGTATTGGTGATGTCAAAGTATTTGGTGGTATCAGCATAATTGGGGCGGACATAATCGCTGTCTTGGTAGCCCTTACGGAACTTGGATAGTTCTGTTGTGAATTTGATACTAGAATCATTGGCATTGCCTGAATTATCAGTAATAGCCAAACCTGGAATCACAAGATCAGCTTCCTTGTGAATACCAGTGCCGTCAGGGTAAGCCCCAAAGAGGCTATCATAGCTATTCCCTTCTGCTGTGTAAGCAT
>NZ_JADEVZ010000069.1 GCF_015207875.1 Dolichospermum sp. LEGE 00240 | reverse complement strand
GGGCAGGGGAGAAAATTTTTTCTACGAACAACTGACCAATTACCAATTACCAATTACTATGCTAGGTACATTTCAACAAAGCCAAATCCGCATTGAAGTTACAGCATCAGCCGATGCCATTCATGACAGTATTTTGCATCCTTCTCAACTAAAAAAATGGCTATTGGGGCTAAGTTTTCCCCCAGAGATGCCCACAGAATTACCACCAGGATTTGAGTTCACCACCTGGAGTGGACCCGTCTCCATTCATCACCGAGTAGACGTAGTAAAACCCAATTGTTTGCGCTTACTACTCAGTGGAGGCATTGACGGCTTTCACGAATGGTACTGGGGCGAAGGCTGGGTCCAATCCCGCCTAGAAGGCATATCCATGTTACCCCTAAACTTAGGACAAACCCTGAGTTTAGTCAGCCTACGGCAATTCTTAACCGCAACCAAGTAATTTTCATATTCTTTGCGCCTTTGCCTCTTTGCGACTTTGCGCGAAAAAATACTAATTAACAATTCCAGGGACCCATAAAAGCACTCCTCCCGTCGCCAAAACGCAGATAATTCCTGTCAACCCCGCGAGGGGTTTTTTATTGATCCCTGTCACCCATGTAGGAACTTGATCTGTGTAGGTAATTAATCCCGCTGTATCTATGGTAGCGATCGCCCATACCCAACCAGCATGAAGTCCCCAAGCAATCCCTAAACCATTGCCATCAGCTAATCTGGCTAATACTAAGACCATACCCATTAACCATAATCCCGGCAATTGAGGCAGAGTTTCTTTTTGTTCCCATACCAAATGTAAGACAGCAAAAACCAAGCTAGAAATAATTGCTGCTAACCAAATTGAAAAATTTTGTTGTAACTGAGTGAATAAAAAGCCCCGAAATACAAGTTCTTCTATTCCCCCCACAAACAAAGCCACTAGGGAAATTGTCAATAAACTAGATGGGATTACCTTGATCTGAGATTTTTCTAAGTAGCACCAACCGGCGCAAATTTGCCCAAAGAATACTATAGCTAGACTGAAAACACCCAAGCTAAAACCCAGTAATAAAGAACCAAAAATAGAAACTTTCCCCACTAATCCATAATCAGGGAAAGAACCCAATTCCAACCATTGAAATCCCCAGAGAATTAGCGGCACTAATAAATAGAGAGATACTAATAAAGGAATTTTTTGCTCTGGTTGTAAAGATTTGTGTATTTGCCAATTCAAGGTAATGGCTAAAACTGCTACCAATGGCAACCAGCAACCTATCCAAACAATAAAAAAAGCCATGACCAAAAATACTGGCGTATCTTTGAGAAACTCCAGTAAAGTATGGACTGATGATTCTAAAAATGACAGTGGAATAGACATAAAAAACATGACTAACTTCCTGCAACAACAGATTTCTTGATGAATAATCAAGACTCTACTAGAATTTGTGACTCATGGAAGAGGTCAAAACGTTTTTATGTCTGATCCCACTGCAATTATTTAACTACGGCTACTAATTAGCGGTAGCTTTAGGGATAAATTCATCAGAACCTACCTCAAACTTATCCCTGATAGGTGAAAAAATTTATTCTTCTGCGTCTGATTCATCAGCATCATCATCAGACTGGATCAACTTTTTATCACTTTCACCAAGCTGAATCAAGTGAATATGTTTGTAACCGAGTCTAATTTCAAATTCGTCACCGGGTTCTAGGTTCATCGCTTTGGTGTAGGTTGCACCGATCACAATTTGACCATTTTGATGAACACTGACCCGGTATGTCGGTTCGCGGCCACGTCCATCTTTTGGTGCTTCTGGGCTGAGGGGAATGCCTCTAGCTGACAATAAAGCATCATAAAAGTCTGTTAAATTAACCCGAACTTGGCTATTTTTAGTAATGGTGTAATAACCACATTGCTTTGCTCTTTCCCGACGGGGTAAGGTGGAAAGTTCTTTAACTTTCGCCAGCAATGTTTTTCCTGTTAATGGGGCAGTTGCAGTTTCGGTCATTATGCTCTAATTTTCCTTAATCTCTTCAAATTTATAGCGTAGCATGGACTTAGCCATTTCAGAATTTTCTTGTGTGTCTAGTATTGAGCAATCAGCGCAACTGGACTTCAGAAATCAACAAAACATGAGGGTGATGGGTGAATTCCTGCTGATATAGCGGCAACAGAAGACTCTATTATAGTTGTCCATAATAGGGTTATAAGTCATAGTTGCCACAGACATTTATTTCAGTAATTTTACGGCGTTTTTAACCATCATTGGCCATCGGAAATTAAATTATTTTCTCTTTGGTCACTGTTGTAACGGTGTAACTTCAAGCCACCTTTACAAGTCAGGTTAGTTCTACTCCAAAAAAGATAAAGCAGCCCGGCCTTGGGGTTTCCCAAAATAGAGGAACTGCCGCGTAGAGCCAATAAATTACAGGTTTTTCACATTCAGTGCTGCTCTCCCTTGCCTTTGAGTTACAGGACTAAAGACAGCATTTATGATTTGTATGTGGTCTGACGGACATACACCCTTTTATTTTGCCAGTAGAGACATAAATTTTCTAGTCTCTACATTACGAATAAACCAAAGAAGTGTTAGCCGTGCTTATGCGGCTATTGTGATTTTGTTGGTTCGTAATTTTCTATTAAATACTAGCATGAAATAATAATAGCAAAATATTTTTTAAATTTATTTTAAATTTAAAATTCATTTGACAACTAAATTTTGATCTAGATCCCTGGGGTTGAGCAGCTAAAGTACAGTAGAGATTTTCCTCAAGCTTGATACTGTCGTGAGGATGATGCCAGGACTTTTATAAAAGTTAATCTAATTTAGATGTGCTTTCGGTGAGTGAGTCAGTTAAATTCTAGAGTTTCTATGGCTTCACCACAGGAGCTATTTGGGACTATAAACAAAAACCGGGGTGAAAAATCCCTGCTGTTAATCATTATGAGATTCAAAACTGTGATAGCGAAGCGCTCCGCAGGAATCAGATTATCTACGTCTGTCTAGGGGAAGAATAAATTTACCATATCTATGGGCTATTTGATAGCCACTCTTCTGAGATGTTCACTGGCTTTAACACTTATATATATTTAAGGATGTAGAATTTTGATAACTAGGGCTTGACGAAAGAAGTATTAAGTGTAAAGGATCAATGGTGAAGGCTGCCGTCAACTCAAGCGTGAGAGAAAATCTATGTTTATACTTTACGCTTCATCCTTCCCTAGCTTCATGATTTTTGAGGTAGGTAAGGTAAGAGAGAAGATTTGAACCCCAGATTTGGATTGATCATCATGGAAGTTATTTTTAAGATTACTCGACAAGAAGAAAATTCTCCCCCTGTTTTCAAGTCTTATATTTTGAAGGTAGAACCAGGGAATACTATCCTGGATTGTCTGAATCAGATTAAGTGGGAACAAGATGGAACTTTAGCATTTCGCAAAAATTGCCGCAATACAATTTGCGGTAGTTGCGCTGTGCGGATTAATGGGCGTTCTGCTTTGGCTTGTAAGGAGAATGTGGGGAGTGAACTGGCTAGACTGGAGAAAATATCATCATCTGCAAATCAGCCGCAAACTACTCCAGAAATTACAGTTGCACCTTTGGGGAATATGCCTGTAATTAAAGATTTGGTTGTGGATATGAATGGTTTTTGGCGTAATTTGGAGACGGTTGCTCCTTATGTGAGTACCGCAGGTAGACAAGTTCCTGAAAGGGAGTTCTTGCAAACGCCACAAGAGCGATCGCTTCTTGATCAAACGGGCAATTGTATTATGTGTGGAGCTTGTTATTCTGAATGTAATGCTGTGGAGGTCAATCCTGATTTTGTTGGTCCCCATGCTTTGGCTAAGGCATATCGCATGGTAGCAGATTCCCGCGATGGTAATACAGAAGAAAGATTAGAAACCTATAGTACGGGAACTCAAGGGGTTTGGGGTTGTACTCGTTGTCTTTATTGTGATGCGGTTTGTCCGATGGAAGTTGCCCCTTTAGAGCAAATTACGAAAATTAAACAGGAAATTCTGGAGCAAAAACAAGCTGATGACAGTCGAGCAATTCGTCATCGTCAGGTTTTGGTGGATTTGGTTAAACAAGGTGGTTGGATTGATGAACGTCAATTTGGTTTGCAAGTGGTTGGTAATTATTTCCGCGATTTGCAAGGGTTACTCAGTCTTGCACCTTTGGGGTTAAGAATGCTAGTTAGAGGTAAATTTCCTCTTGCTTTTGAACCTTCTGAGGGGACTGAGGAAGTGCGATCGCTCATCAATTCTATACAGAAAATTGATTAATTGATTGTGAGTTAATAAGTTATGGGCGCAGACCCTGCGCCCCTACCTCCTCGATTAAGTTGGATCTTGGGGGATATTTAATTTTCGTCCAAATCGGTCATACACTAAAATGTCCCATTGTCCATTGTTACTGTACTCAAAGGCGATTCTATTACCATCACTACTAATTGTGGGATTGCGGACTTCTCCTGGGAGATCACCTGTTAAATTTCGTGATTGACGCACATCTCGATCATAAAAAATAATTTGTGTTCGTCCTTGACGACTGGCAGCAAAGACAATAAATTTACCATTGTCAGAAGCCGCAGGATGGGAAGCAATTGTATCAAAGGAATTTAAACCGGGTAAGTCTACTAAATTACGAGTCACTGTATCAAACATATATATATCTTGACTGCCTCGGCGATCGCTCGTAAATACTATATATCTCCCAGAAATTTGCGGATTTAACTCAGACGAGAAACTATTTAAACTCCTTCCCCCGGAATCAAATGGGTAACTGAGTAAGCGCGGGTAGCCAAAACATCCAGTTAACAGAGTTGAGCATAAAACTAAAATTATTGATAATTTATAATTCATAAGAATATATTGTTGAATATAACCAAATCGTAAATTTAATGGGGTCTGAAGCCCGGTTAGGAACGCAAATTTAATAACCTACAATTCTTATTTAACCTGGAATGGTGCGTTACGCTGTCGCTAACACACCCTACTCTTGTTTCTTCTTCTTCCTCCTGACTCCTGACTCCTGACTCCTATTCGATAAAAAAATTCCCCCTCTCAAAAGAAAAGGGAGAAATAAAAATGTACTTACAAAAACCAACCGTAAGAATGTAAACCCTTACCGAGAAGATTTACACCCAGGTAACAAATCCAAACGACAACAAATCCAGCAGCGGCTAAAATTGCCGGTTTTCGACCTTGCCAACCGCGAGTTATTCGAGAATGTAGGTAAGCTGCAAAAACTAACCAAGTAATTAACGCCCAAGTTTCCTTGGGGTCCCAACTCCAATAAGAACCCCAGGCTTCATTAGCCCACACCCCACCGGCGATAATCCCAATTGTGAGGAGAGGAAATCCTAAGCCAATGATGCGATAACTGATATTATCCAGGGTTTCAGCTAGATTAAGACGTTGAGGTGAGAGGATTTCCGCAGTTTGCATGGGGGTAGTTGTGACTAAATCTAAAACCGCAGTCCCATTTCCATTGTTATTACTTTCAACGCGAGAAAAACCATTAGTTTCCGCAGCGGGTGTGGATGTAACTAACTCACCAGCTTTCAGTAATTTATAACCATTACTCCGATAACCGCCATTACCAACGGAACTACCTTGTAATTGGATATTTTGTCCGCGAGTTACAATTAAAAAGGCGATCGCTAATAATGCACCTACCATCAAAGCGGAATAACTCAACATCATGACACTGACGTGCATCATCAGCCAATTAGATTTTAAAGCAGGAACTAAAGGCTCTGAGACTTGCATATTGGATGGTAAAGTCAATGTCGCAAAGGCTGTAATTCCCATCGCTACAGGTGCAGTGACAACTCCTACCAAACGGCTACGACTGCTATTTTCGGCAATTAAATGGACAGCGGTAATTCCCCAGGTCAGGAAAAATAAAGACTCGTAGAGATTACTGAGGGGAAAATAACCCGCTTCAATCCATCTTGCTCCTAATAGAGTCGCCATAGACAAATTAGCGATCGCCATTCCGGCAGTTCCCAAAGCCGCTGTCACCGATAAATTCGGAAAAGCTGCCCCCACCCAATAAACTAACATTGTACAGAATAAGACAGCAAAAGAGGCATTATCTAGCCAGTTCTGGAGTACAACCAGATTCATAAGCACTTCTCTCCAGTGGATGCTTGAAAATATCAATTCCGATTATCTTGATCCTATCTGGTTTTGGCGATAGGTGACTCAATACCAGGATTCATTACCAGAAAGTCCTGCATTTCATGGGTCTTGGTATAAGAGTATTAATATAGGCTGCAAGCAAGAAACAAGTTATAGCAAAATCGTTTTTCCTAACTTTGATATGCCTTTTGGTAGCTAGTCAAGGTGAGGAAGTCCGGTAGCTTGACCTTGACTGAATATCTGACTAGCGTACAATAAATAGTACATCAAGGTTAGGGGAAGTAATTAGCTATTATATAGTAGCGGTGTACTAACGCTGAGTATTCAGTGAGTATTGAGTATTTATGGCTTTAGCAAACTAAAAGCTTGATATCAAACACTCAAGTTAGCAAAATCAGACCTTTTAAGTATTTTATGAGTATCCCTGATACGATAAAGCCTGAAAGTATTAATTTTGCGGCATTTTTGACACCTAGCCTGGGGTAATACCAGCAAAGAGAAGCTGTTTATTTAAGGAATGTAATATGCGTACAGAATGGGTAGCCAAGCGACGTGGACAAAAAAACGTATCGCAAATGCACTACGCTCGTCAGGGTGTAATCACGGAAGAAATGCAATACGTCGCCAAGCGGGAAAACCTGCCTGCTGAATTGATCCGCGCCGAAGTAGCACGGGGACGGATGATTATCCCTGCGAATATTAATCACACTAATTTAGAACCGATGGCGATCGGTATCGCTTCTAAATGTAAAGTAAATGCTAATATCGGTGCTTCTCCCAACTCTTCCAACCTCCAGGAAGAAGTTGATAAACTCAACCTAGCGGTAAAATACGGTGCTGATACCGTCATGGATTTATCCACAGGTGGCGGTAATTTAGATGAAATTCGCACCGCAATTATCAACGCCTCACCTGTTCCCATTGGTACTGTTCCAGTTTACCAAGCTTTAGAAAGCGTTCACGGCACTATCGAAAATCTCACCGCTGACGACTTTCTCCACGTCATTGAAAAACACGCCCAGCAAGGGGTAGACTATCAAACCATCCACGCCGGGATTTTGATTGAACACTTACCTTTAGTTAGAAGCCGGATTACAGGAATTGTTTCTCGTGGTGGCGGAATTTTAGCGCGGTGGATGTTGCATCACCACAAACAAAACCCCTTGTATACCCATTTCAACGACATCATTGAGATTTTCAAAAGATATGATGTTTCTTTCAGTTTAGGCGACTCCCTGCGCCCAGGATGTACCCATGATGCCTCCGATGAAGCCCAGTTAGCAGAACTGAAAACCCTGGGAAATCTTACCCGCAAAGCCTGGGAACATGATGTTCAGGTAATGGTGGAAGGTCCTGGTCACGTTCCTATGGATCAAATTGAGTTCAACGTCCGCAAACAAATGGAAGAGTGTTCGGAAGCACCTTTCTATGTTCTCGGACCTTTGGTTACAGATATTGCTCCTGGTTACGACCATATTACCTCAGCCATTGGCGCAGCTATGGCAGGTTGGTATGGAACAGCAATGTTGTGTTATGTGACTCCTAAAGAACATTTGGGTTTACCTAATGCTGAAGATGTGCGTAATGGCTTAATTGCGTATAAAATTGCGGCTCATGCGGCGGATATTGCTAGACATCGCCCTGGTGCTAGAGATAGAGATGATCAACTTTCTGAAGCTCGCTATAATTTCGACTGGAATCGTCAATTTGAGTTATCTTTAGACCCAGAAAGAGCGAAGGAATATCACGACGAAACTTTACCCGCAGATATCTATAAAACGGCTGAGTTTTGTTCCATGTGTGGACCTAAGTTCTGTCCAATGCAGACTAAGGTTGATGCTGATGCTTTGACAGAATTGGAGAAGTTTTTGGCAAAAGAACCTGTAGCGCAAGGTTAATTAGTGAACAACGAGATCCCCGACTTCTCTAAGAAGTCGGGGATCTGAGGACATCAATATTAAAATGTAAAAATCCACGAGTGAACAAGTTAAATTTCATCCAAAAATTTCTGAACCGATAAAATATCAATCTGTTTAAATGGGTGAAGAACAAGCAAATCTTCATCACCATAATATATTGAGCTTTGCCACTAACAGCTAATTCTAGGTATTTATTATCTTTAGGATCTCGACATTCATTGATTTGTTCAGTAACATTAATAAACTCGATAGTTTCTACTAAATTATCTATTAATTCCCGCCGTCTTTCTAAGGTAATATAACGGTCGAATTTTGGTCTTGATAAAACTTCTTGTAATTCGTCAAAAACAGCAGCACTTAACAAGATAATACCTATATCTTGAGCTTTATCTAATGCTTGACGTGGTTTACTTTGACTAAATAAAAATGCACTTACCACAACATTTGTATCAAATACAAAACGGCGTTTATTTATCATCTTGCAAAATAGATTCTAAAATTTCAAGAGTTAACCCATTAGCTTGTGCTTCTTGACTAGCTTTATCCATTGTGGTTCTGAATTTTTGAACTGCTTCTTTACTATTTTTTAATAAATTTGACTCCATAATTAATGCTAACTTTAGCTGAATTTGTTCCTGTTCTTCCTTAGTGCTACGGCGATAAGCTTCGGCAATATTTGATGGTACTTTGATGATTATTTCTTCTATCATATTCATATTTTTACCATGTTTAGTCTTTCTATCTGACAATTATATCCAATTTTTGAATTATTGCTAATTTTTGTAAATTAGTTTAACACAAAAACTACCAGTAAATGAGGATAAGTTATGCTTGAGAGTGTTAGGGAAAGGAGGAACACAAAAAAAAGACAAGCTTGGATATCTTCTGGTTCTAAATCGGGAAAGTCTTCTAAAATTTCGCTAACGCTGACATTTTCGGATAACATTTCTAAAATATCACTGACTCTAATTCTCATTCCGCGAATGCAAGGACGACCCCCACATTGACCAGATATTTGCGTAATCCGATTTAATAATTCGTTCATTTAGTTAATAAATGATAGGCATAGAGAGTATTGTAACATAATTTTTGATATAATCAAATGACTCGACAATCTCATGATCAATTCGCTAAAGAATATCTGGAGGAATTATTAACACCTCTAGGAACAATTAAAAAAAGTGAAAAGGTTAAAAGTGAAGTTCAAGAAATTGATGTTTGGTTTGAACCATTTTCTGATCAAACTCAGGAAAATCTACCTTTAGGTTTATTAGGGAAGATAGCAAAAACTCAATGTTTAATTGAGGCTTTTCGTAACCCACCATCAGAAATAGAATTTCGCAGTTGTTTACTTAAATTATATGCTGTTCATGGCGATGTAGTCAGGAAAGCAAAACGCGAAAACAGAAACATTGTTGAATCAGAATTCCCGATTTTATGGATTTTAACACCAACTTTCTCACCTCGCATGATTAATGGTTTAGGTGCAAATGAGATAGGGGAAGATTGGGTAAAAGGAGTTTATTTTCTGCACGATATTTTGAAAACAGCAATAGTTGTAATTCATCAATTACCAGAAAATGAAGACACTTTATGGTTAAGAGTTTTAGGAAAAGGAGGAACACAAAAAAGAGCAGTTGAGGAGTTAACAACTTTACCAGAAAACAACCCTTTTAGGGAGAATTTGTTAGAAATTTTAGCGGACTGGCGCAAGAATTTAGAATTGAGAGATAATTTAAGCAAGGAAGAAGAGGAAGTAATTATGAACTTATCACCGGCTTATTTACAACAAATAGAAGACTGGAAGCAAGAAGGAAAACAAGAAGGACAACTTTTGTTGATAACTTCTCTTCTGGAAGGGCGTTTTGGTAGTTTAGATGCTGAGTTATCTGGTTTGGTGGAAAAGATTGCTAATATTCCTATTTCTGAACGCACTCAGTTACTTCTTTCTTTGGGTAATTTATCCCGTGAGGAATTGTTACAAAGATTGAGTAATGAGGAAGTTTAGGGTATTATATTTTTTGGCAGTTTGAGGAGATTTCCTAAACTACTGATTTTTGTTTGATGCTGATGATTTGACTGAGGTGGAGAAGTTTTTGGTGAAAGAACCTGTAGTGCAAGGTTAAGATAATTTTTGTTAAATATCGTTACTGGGTTAAACTTGGTAACGATATTTTTGGGAAATCAAAAAATCAAAAGCTATAAATTATGGATAGATTGTATAAGCAATGAATATTTTTAATCCAAAGTTAGTGTTGTCTCTTGCAAATGAACCAGAAGATTCTGATGAGTTTAATTGCTGGGTTCAACAGCAAGACATTTTCCCTTTTTTAGAACATGAAATCCTGGATGAACATATTATCTTATATGCTTCATTACCTCATGTTTTTATTAATTCAGTTCTTATCCCAGAAGTTGTCTTGGACGATTCTAGCATTCAAGATTTATTAAAGTGGGAACACTCTCCTAATTCATTATGGAGTCACGTATGCTCATCAGATGAAATTTGGATTGAATCTCCATTGTCAAACGCAGGCAGTGAATTATTAAGCAAAGGTAAGCAAATCATATTTGAACGTTCATTTGATGGTGATAAGTCGAAACATCAATACTATGAAATAGAGCAAAAAATTGCTCACATTCTAGATATTCACTTTATGTTGGAAAGAAATTCCTGGTGCAAGTTAGATAGGTTTGGAGATATTGAAGATATTGTTAAAATAACTAGAAATGAAACAGGCATCTTGATTTCTATGCAAAAACAGGCACTAGGATATTATGCTAGTTTATCAGGTACAAAACTTCTCCGTATGTTCGATTTTACTCGCTATAAAAGTAAGAGATTTTGGGGATGGAATGGTAATAATGAATCATTATTGCAAAAATCCGATGCTATTTTTAGCAGGCTTGTAGTTTATCCTGGCTATGGCAGTTACTCAAGAGGAATTCAGGTTGCTGATATTAGAATACCTCAAGAGGAGATAATTAGGCATTTTTGGGGAGAACCCGTCACTGACAGTGAAAAAAAATACGCAACATATATTGCACATGATTGGAAAAACAAAGTCATCAAGGAGATATCTTGCAATCCATCATGTTTAGCGAATTATTTTACAGAGTCAAATATTCCATTTGAGATAACACCTGCATTTTTTAGACCAGAAGTATTATCCAAATATAAAAGTGATCGAGAGAAGTATCAATTAGAAAGTAATTCTATTAGTTGTAGAGGTGCATGGTATCTAAAAACCTTTGATATTAATGAAGCGGGGCAGGTACATACTTATTTAATTTATCTTAGTCAGCTTCCATATGAAGAACAGTTACACTGGAAACAATACAATGAAAAACCTAAATCACCTCTCTCAGAGCGAGCAATCAAGAGAGATTTTGAAGGGCAATTCTATCAAAAATATGACCCTCTACCTAGCTTAAAACATAAACTCGATAAACTTGATCGCTTGAATGTACAGTGGTGGAAATTAAGAGATCGGAATGCTCCCAACAAAGTACATTACCCTTATACAGCATCGAAAGATGAATGGGCTGAAGAAATATTGAACCTTGATCAGCTTTTAGTTGAAGGTTTTGAGGAGAAATGGTTGAGGAATAAGGCAAAAAACTTGGGAAGAAATCCAGAAGCTAAATTTCGATCATTGAAACTTATTGAGGAGTGTCTTATTGGTGTTAATTTTGATGAAGATCATGCTCGACAAATAACGAGTTCATTTCACAAAATACATGATTTACGTAGCAAACTTAAAGGGCATACATCTGGTCAAGAAGCTGAAAATATTAGGAAAGCTTCATTGGTAAATTTTGGAAGCTTTTATAAGCACTTTGAACACATATGTTCTGAGTGTGATGAAAGCTTAGAAATAGTGATAGAAGCATTTAAAGATTTTAATTAGAATATCTTGATTAAGAATACTAACAATAGGTTGGTACGGATTGTCTAGGATAACATTTCTTACAAGATACAAGATCAGGTTGACACAAGAACACTAAATTTTTTCAAGATTTATTGTGATTGATGTACACAAATTATGTTAACCCAGGTTAGAAAAAACGAAGAAACTAATAAATCAGTGCTTGTAGGATGATGTTGGGAGTGCGATAGCGAAGCGCACCGAAGGTATCGCTATTAGATAAAATAGAATAAGATAACTATGACTCTACATACCTCAAACACATCCAGTAGGAAAATATGACATTAACCGAGTTACTCCCGTCAGTTCGACAACTTTCAGCACCAGAAAAACTCAAATTAATTCGCATCCTTGCAGAAGATTTGGACACCGCTGAAGATATTTCTCCATTAGAACCCCTCAAAACATATCACCTACCAACGCCTTATAACAACTTCGGGGCTGGGGAAATTCTCATGGAAGCACTAAATCAATCAGTTTCTAATGATTAAAGTTTATGCGGTTTAAGTATTCAACAAGCCACCCCAGCCAAAACGAATTTGATAGTTTACCAAGAGTTCCATTAGTTTTACTTCGAGGAGATCAAATAGTAGAAGCACTTGGTTTAGTAGATAGTGGTGTGACTATCAACGTTTTACCTTATGAAATAGGTCTTCAATTAGGTGGAGTATGGGATGAAAACAAAGCCATTATCCAATTAGCAGGTAATATCAGTCAAGCAGCCATGCCATCTTTCGCAAATGCTGAAATAGGTGAATTTCCTTCAGTTAGATTGGCTTTTGCATGGGTGAGTAAACCAAATGCGCCCTTAATTTTGGGACAAACTAACTTTTTTATGGAATTTGATGTTTCTTTCTATCGTTCCCAACTGGAATTTGAGATTAAACCTAAATCGTAGTAAAATAACCTCTATGTCACTGCAAGAGCTTAAAGAACAAGCCTTTCAACTACCTGAGTGCGATCGCTTGTAGGGTGATGTTGGGAGTGCGATCGCTTGTAGGATGATTTTGGGAGTGCAATAGCGAAGCACTCCGTAATAGTGTAATTTTGGAGATAGTCATATCAAGCTCATGTTATGATATTTCCATATATAGGAAAAAAGCTATGACTGCTTTAGTACAAGAACTTCTGAATACATTCGACCGCTTGACAGACTCAGAACGGTTAGATTTGGTGTTAGCAATTTTAAAGCGGACAGTTGATTTAGATTTTTCGCCCTTATCTGATGAAGATTTAGTCATGAATGCTGAGGGACTTTTTCTTGATTTAGATGAGGAAGAAACGACCTATGAGTAGTCCTGAACGTGGAGAAGTTTGGTTAGTAGATTTAGGTTATGTGGCAAAAGTCAGACCATGTTTAGTAATTAGTATTCCTGCACTAGATCAAGATCGTGCATTAGCCACTCTCGTACCACACACAACCAGTTCACGTGGTTCAAGATTTGAGGCACAAATCAAAACTAATTTTCTTCGAGAAGGAGTATTTGATGTCCAAAATATCATCACGATTCCTCATGCAAAGCTTTTACGCAAATTGGGAAATATAACACCAGAACAAATGCTGGAGTTAGAACAGGTGCTACTATTTTGGCTGGGATTTGACGAAAAAAAGTTCAAGATGATGATGAGTAGTCTGTGCGGCAAGTTGATAATTTAGTGCTTGTAGGATGATTTTGGGAGTGCGATCGCTTGAATTTGAGATAAAATGGAACAAGGGGAAATTAGATATTGCTAGGTTCAGTATAGGAATCCTAATTTAGAATAGATATTACTTACCCTAAGTGTTTAAATTAGTACCATGATTTCAACAGTCGGAACTTCACAATTAACAGCAGAAACAATTGCCAATTACTTTATTTGGCAAGCTAGAGAAACAGGTTCATATATCAGCAACTTGAAACTGCAAAAACTTGTTTACTATGCTCAAGCTTGGTATTTAGCTATTTATGATCAACCTTTATTTGATGATGATTTTGAAGCATGGATTCATGGTTCAGTAATTCCTAAATTATATGAACAATATAAACAATTTGCATGGATGCCAATTTTAAAAGAAGTTGAAAAACCAAATTTTTCTGAGGAAATCAAGGAGTTTTTAGAACAAGTCACAGAAATTTATTTTGGTTGTGATACTTTTGAATTAGAGCAAATGATTCATCGAGAAGATCCTTGGATTAATGCTAGAGGTAATCTGCCTATGGATGCCCCCTGTAATGCAATTTTTAGTAAAGAGTCAATGAGGGAGTATTACAAGCAACGTGCCGCAGAAAAAGAATAAAATTAAAAAACTGAATATTAATCAAAGTTCATCACTAGGGATAAACCCGACAAAAATTGAAACTGCGAAAGGAATTAGTTTCTCCTACACTTATTTTCAATATGATAATAATAAGTTTTCGATTAAGGATAAAGATGCTAAATATTTACAAACTTTGCTTCAGAGATTGCGGGATTTATCAAGTATGACAGTCAAAGAAATGACGGTAAAGAATGCCAAAAATTTGCGTTGTCATCCTATAAACTGGAAAGATACCACTGAAACTGGTTTCGGTCTTCTGAATGAAGAACAGTTAGTAGATACACCATATCAGTTTCAACTTTCATCCAACGAATATGGTAGAGTTCATAGGTTTTTTATTGATAATGTGTTTTATATTGTTTGGTTAGATCCAGATCACAAACTTTATTCTTAAATTTTAGATTACTTGTTAGAGTGAGAACTGTATTTTAAATTTCTAATGTATGTCTGAGTGCTGCATCTACTAAAGACATTTCTAAGCAAGTACCAATAACTCTATCTATTTCTGTATCTAAAACAGTTGCTAGATTATCTGTCATAATCACTGAATCAGTAATTAATCCCGTTTGTTTTCCTTCTGGTGTTACTATATTCACAAAAACTCTACTAGGGTGTCCAGCACGAGAAACATTACTGGTAATCATAGCTATAATAGTTTGTGATAAACCAGTACCAATATTGTGAGATTGAACAACTAAAGCAGGACGACGTTTAGCAGTTTTCAAGTTTGAGTCTGGGAACAAAACCAGCACTACTGAACCACGATTATAAGGCATCGTAAACTTCCATCTCTGGTTGATCCCAATCTTGTGCAAAACATTGTAATCTAGTTCTTAATTTTGCAGCTTGTTCTTCATTAATTCCGCGAGATGACAAATCTACAGAAGCATTGGTATCGAGAAAAGTTACAATTACTCGCGCTGTATTTATGCCTGTTGGTGTTTCGGTTAGCTCAATTTTCCCGTCTTTGTAAATGCCTTCGATTGACTGTAACATTAGTTTAATTTTTGGGGTAAACTACTTTTAAAACCATGCTTTTGGTAGTAACATAATTATTATATAATATTTTTTATGTTTAATGTGATTTTTGATATAATTAAATGACTCGACAATCTCATGATCAATTCGCCAAGGAATATCTAGAGGAATTATTAACAGGTTAATTGGATTGGATTATGTAGATTTAAAACAATTAATTGAAAATGCGGAAAAGTTGCATGATCAAAAGCAAAATGAATTGGAATCAAGAAAAACTAGAATTATTGCAGGTGGAGGTGGTCGGAAACCTAAATTATCTAGAGGAGAACAAATAGTTTTAACTTTAGTTTATCTCAGGCATATGACAACTTTCCAACTTTTAGGTATACAGTTTGGAGTCAGTGAATCTACAGCAAATAATATATTTAATTATTGGTTGCCATTGCTGAGAGAATTGTTACCATCTAGTTTAGTTGAGCAAGTAAAAAAAAATGATTCTGACTATGAAGTAGTTAAAGAAATATTAACTACTTATGAATTAACAGTAGATTGGCTCACTCATATTACCAACGAATCCTATAGGTCTGGGATAAAATTTACGCACATAACTTCATTTTTTTTGCCTGGTTTTTATCAATAAATATCTCAAAGCCCTATGTTATCGTTGATAACGGCTAGTTTCCAATACTTGCATTTGTGGGTTCTAAGTTACTTACCAAAAGACTTTGACAGTTTTTGGAGATGTCTAATGAACTTGAATCTAAATGGGAGTATTTAGTTTCTATTCCCAATTTTTTTACTACTTCCAAGGCAATAATTAGGAATAGTTTGGTTAATCCATGTTTGTAGAGCTTGTCCATTACTCTACCTATTTTATCATCATTTAAATCTGATGCTTTTATTCCTTCTTTTATTAAATGTTCTATGGGTTTATCCTGAAAAAAATCAGGGAATAAATATAATGGTCTTGATACAAAACCCAGTCCATTGAGAATGATTGCTTTGACTACTTCGCCTGTATTTACTTTCTCTCTGATATCTACTAAGAATATCTCATTAATTTTTTCTACTATTCCTATCTCATCTATTATTCCTAAGTGATCTAAGTTTTTACTCTCAAATTCTTCTTTTTGGTAATTCATATTTTTGGGTATTTTGATTTCATTCAGACTCATTTTCTCATTTTTTCTTCTGAATTTATTGTCAATACCTTATTAATTTCAATTTGTTGGCAATTTTTATATTACTGTCTATATTTATTGCCAACTTAGTTATGTGTTTATATTTAAGCTGTTTCTGTTACTTATTACACTCATGTCTGCACTACAAAATGAAGTGCGGAATGTAGGTTATAACCAAAGCCAGTAGGGGCGCAGACCCTGCGCCCAAAATAGGGTTATCCCTTAGATTTAGGCAAACTCAATCGTACGCACAAAATCTAAAATAGCTTTTTTCATTTTTTTCGCCTCTTCCTTCATAGAACCAGGCACTTCCCCATTTAAAAAGCTGCGTTGACTGCTAACTATATACAAACATTCATTATTAACAAAAGACAACAATCCTCTATAGGCATCTAATCTAATGCCATTGCCATTAGTTTCTTGTTTGGATATAGTTGAACCTTGAGGCATATTTACTAACACATAGTAATAACTTTCTAAAGTATCTTGGAAATATTCTTTATGTTTCACTTCCGCCGTAGGAACATGAGAAATAATTGCTTGAGGAACATATTTATCCACCAAAACTCTATGCAGATATATCTCATCTTCTTGGCAATCTAGATCATCAATTTCTTCTAGAGAGAGTGGATAATAATCAATTCTGAGTAAAGTCCCAGCATCGTCCGAAAAACTCACCATTCCATCCTCAGCTTGCAGTTTTCCCCCCTGTTCAGAATTTACAGGAATAGGAACTATAAAGTTACCTAAAGGTGATTGATAAAATTGTTCACCAGCTTCATTAAAAATAACTGCTTCATATTCTTCTTCGAGATATTCTTCCTCGTCCCCAGCTTCTATTGAGGCAATTATTTCTTTGATGATTTCTTCTGCTTCTGCATCATCCAGTTCTAAAGCTATTTGTAGTTGTTTTAGAAAAACCTTTTTATTGGCTGGAATAATTAAATTTTCGGCATCAAAAAGCATAATCACTCCAGCCGCAAAACCATCTAAAACTGCCTCACCAGAAATGGCCGCATTAGCAGCATTAAACAAAGAACCTAATCCCACCTCTCCGGCAATTTCTATGAGTCTATCCACCGTTTCTAGCATTTCTTCTTCTGAGTATTCATCAAATATCTCAAACTCCCAAAGAATATCAGCTAAACTTTCGGCATCTATGTCTTCACTGCCAGAATCAACTATGGTGGTAATCACACCAATTGCCGCTACCGCTTCTTGTTCATTCAATGATTCTTTGATTTTGTCTTTGGACTTGAAAATATAATCATACTTTGTCATAACTTCTATCTCCTCAATTAATTTGTTGTTTGTACTCAATTACTAGGTTGAGAAATCCGGGTTTCAATATCTTCCAATGTTCGCAATAATAGGCGATTTGCCTGTAATTGCCAACCCCATTTCTGAATCCTAAAGGCTGCTACAGTCCCCCCAATAGCTGCTAATAAGCCAATGGGTTGATTCAGGGAAATACCCAATAACAAACCCAAACCAGCAATTCCCCAAAATGGCAAAGCTACGGTTTGTCTTTGCTCTTCCACAATTTCTGCAATTTTACCAGATGGTATTGTAGCTAATAATGTCGCTTTTAGTTGCCTCTGTTCCGCCAATGGTACTGATAGACTAATCTTGCGGCGGAGTTTTTCCATTTTGCGGGCATCAGTGCTATACTCCGTAAGTTCATCTTCTGCCATTTTTAACAATCGCTCTAATTGTGACATAGTAGATTAAGTTTTCTGACTGTGTTAGAGCTATTATTCTACATTTGTGGACAACAAGATCGACAACAAGATCCCCGACTTCTCTAAGAGGTTGTTTGAAAAGTATTAGATGAACCCGATAATCTCTAGAAACCTAACCCCCCTTCCCCCCTTCCCTACAAGGGAATGGGGGTTTCAAAGCCTCTCCCCGCGTCGGGGAGAGGTTTGGAGAGGGGTTTATTTATACATTAAAAACTTTTCAAACATCCTCTAAGAAGTCGGGGATATAAATCTGTTTTTATTATTAGTTTTTGCAAAAACATCTGAAGAACATCATGAAAAAAACCTGGTTTCGATTAGGCATAATAGGCATATTTCTACTTGCCTTGAGCTTACGTTTTTGGGGACTAAGCCGATTTAATACTTTAGTATTTGATGAAGTTTATTTTGCTAAATTTGGTAACAACTATCTGACCCATACACCATTTTTTAATGCTCATCCACCATTAAGTCAATATCTGATTGGGTTAGGGATTTGGATGAGTCAATATATTCCTATTGGTCGAGATACTGTCAATAGTCTCACAGATTCTTTATTATCTCCTTGGAATTATCGGTGGGTAAATGCGCTCACTGGTTCATTAATTCCCGTAATCGTGACTTTATTAACTTATCAATTTAGTTATCGTCATCGGTTTGCTTTATTAGCAGGATTTTTTACAGCTTGTGATGGATTATTTTTAGTAGAATCTCGTTATGCTTTAAGTAATGTCTATATAGTTATCTTTGGTTTACTCGGACAATGGTTGTTATTATTGGCATTAGATCAGCAAAAACAAAACCGTTGGTTGTGGTTAATGCTCTCCGGTATTAGTTTTGGTGCTTCTATTGGCACAAAATGGAATGGCTTATGGTTTTTAACTGCTGCTTATGGTGTATGGATAGCAGCCTGGATAATTCGCTGGTTGCAATATGAAGATCATCCATCTCGCAGTCCATTATTTTCTTATTTACGGTTTTTTAATTCTGCCAATAATTCCCCAGATAATACTATAAAATCACCCTTGCAAAATCTGACAAAAATAAATATTTGGCAAATGGGTTCTTATTTAGGAATTATTCCTACAGTTATTTATAGTCTGATTTGGATTCCTCACCTCCAACTAGATAAAAGATATGGATTTATTGAAGTTCATAAACAAATTTTGCACTTTCATCTGCAATTAGGTGGTAATAGTCCTAGCGTTCATCCTTATTGTGCTGCATGGTATAAATGGCCATTGCTAACTCGACCAATGGCTTATTATTATCAAACTGCTCAAAGTACCAAGGATTCCTTACCTGATGGTGCTGGTAAAGTAATTTATGATGTTCATGCTATGGGGAATCCTTTTTTATGGTGGTTTGGTTTAGCTGCAATGATCTTTTTAATTGGTATGGTAATCATCACAATTACGATGCCGATAATCGAAAAAAAGCGGTTATTTATCCCGAAAAATCTTACCGCTGATACTTGGATTGGCTTATTTTTAGTCATAAATTATGGGGCTAATCTCCTCCCTTGGGTGGAGGTAACAAGGTGTGTCTTTATCTACCATTATATGTCCGCGGTTGTGTTTACATTTATAGCGATCGCTTGGGTTGTTGATCAATGTCTGCTGAGTTATTATCGGCAAATTCGCGCAGTAGGTGTGACTATAACTTTTATCATTGTTGCTGCTTTCATTTTCTGGATGCCTATTTATCTAGGTTTACCTATCTCTCCTGATGGTTATAGAATGCGGATGTGGTTTAGTTCCTGGATTTAGTCAAAAGTAGGAATAGTGAAAAATTGACCGCAGATAAACGCAGATAAAGACGGATGAATTAATGAATTAATTTCATAATTTTGTGCAGCCACACATAAAATTGAAATTGCTTAATATATATACACAAAGACTGCGGATTTAATCATCTTCTCTTTTACATTTCTTATCTATATATTTGGTGACAGCTAGTTCTTCTGTGTAAGAATATTAGGTAAGGGCAACTATAACTATGGGCTTTGCCACTACCAAAGGTACTAAATCCACAAGAATTTTTATAGGTGTGAGGAATTTGGATTAAATCTACAGATTTTATGCTCTAAAATTATAGGGGAAGGGTTTTATGGATATCAATGTCAAGCAGCAGCATATTAATATCACGAGCTTAAAAGAAGCACCAATACATTTGGTTAGTGAAATTCAACCCCATGGAATTTTGTTAGTCTTACAAGAGCCAGATTTACAAATATTACAAGTTAGTCGCAATACTTTCAGCACTTTTGGCATATCTCCAAAGGATATGGTACAACAGGAATTAGAAGATTTATTAGATCCTTACCAAATCCAGAAAATTAAATTTTGGTTGTCAGAAGAAAATCTAGATTTTATTAATCCTACAAAAATTTGGATTAAGAAACAAGGAGATGAATATACAATATTTGATGCCACTTTCTATCGTAACTCCGAAGGGTTTTTAATCTTAGAATTAGAACCTACGGCATCTCAGGAAAATATTCCTTTCTTGAGTTTTTATCATTTAGCTCAAGCCTCAATTAATCGCTTAGAAAAAAGTCAAAGCCTCTGTGATTTTAGTCAAATTATTGTGCAAGAAATCCGCAAAATAACGGGATTTGACAGAGTAATGTTATATAAATTCTGTGATGATGGACATGGTTCTGTGATTGCTGAAGAAAAAACAGATACTTTATCATCTTATTTAGGATTACATTATCCAGAGTCAGATATTCCTCAGCCAGCACGACAATTATTTCTAGAAAATTCTATCCGAGTTATTCCCGATACAAATATTCAATCATCAGCCGAACTTTTCCCTAGAATTAACCCAGTTAGCGGACAACCCATTGATTTAACTAATTCAATTCTCAGAAGTGCTGCACCATGTCATCTAGAATATTTACATAATATGGGCGTGGCTGCATCTTTGACAATTTCCTTAATTAAGGATCACAAACTTTGGGGTTTAATTGCTTGTCATCATCAATCACCCAAATATGTTTCCTATGAATTACGAAAAGCTTGTGAATTTTTAGGAAGAATCATATTTTCAGAAATTTCTGGCAAAGAAGAAACTGAAGATTACGACTATCAGCTAAATTTAAACCATATTCAATCACTATTGGTTGAATATATGTCTCAAGAACCGAACTTTATTGATGGTTTAGTCAAAAATCAAATAAATCTGCTCAATCTAACTAATGCTGAAGGTGTAGCCATCTATTTTGGTGGGAAATATACTCTGATTGGTAATACTCCTCAAGAAGAAGAATTGAATTTTTTAGGAGAATGGCTGAGAAACAATAGAGAGGACGAGGTATTTTTCACCGATTCTTTACCACAAATCTATCCAGACGCGATTAGCTTTAAAAATGTTGCGAGTGGTTTATTAGCTATCCCCATTTCTGGAAAAAATTATATATTATGGTTTAGACCAGAAATGATTCAAACTGTCAATTGGGGTGGAAATCCCCATCAGGCTTTTTCAGTTGATGAATCTGAAGGAAATGTCCGTTTGTGTCCCCGTAAATCATTTGAATTATGGAAAGAAATAGTTCAATTAACATCTTTACCCTGGCAAAATGTAGAAGTTAAAGCTGCATTAGAATTACAAAAGTCTATCATCAATATTATCCTCCGTCAAGCTGATGAATTAGCCCAATTAGCCGAAGACTTAAAACGTTCTAATGCAGAATTGAGAAAATTTGCCTATATCGCTTCCCATGATTTGCAAGAACCATTAAATCAAGTCGCCAATTATGTGCAGCTTTTGGAAATGCGTTATGAAGCAGAACTAGACGCAGATGCAAAAGAGTTTATTGGTTATGTTGTCGAAGGTGTAATTTTAATGCAGACCTTAATTGATGACGTACTCGCATACTGCAACCTAGATACATTAGGAATTACTTTTCAAGTTACCGAAGTCGAAACAGCTTTAAATCGGACTTTAAAGAATTTACGTCAATGCATTGCGGAAACCGGCGCAATTATTACCCATGATCCCTTACCCGCAGTTATGGCTGATGAAACACAGTTAATCCAGCTATTTTTGAACCTCATTGGTAACGCGATCAAATTCCACAGTAGTGAACCACCAAGGGTTCATATTAGTGCGAAAAGATGGGAAGATGAATGGTTATTTTCAGTTCAAGATAACGGAATTGGCTTAAATCCGCAATTTAGCGATCGCATCTTTACCATCTTTCAACGTCTACACACCAGGGATAAATATCCAGGGACAGGAATAGGTTTGGCTATTTGTAAGAAAATAATTGAATGTCATCGCGGACGAATCTGGGTAGAGTCACAACTTGGTCGGGGTGCGACTTTTTACTTCACAATTCCCGTCAGCGATTGTAATTATGAGCGTCAACATGGCAAAAACACACAAAATCATCTTTTTAGTGGAGGACAATAAGGCGGATATTCGTCTCATTCAAGAAGCATTAAAAACCAGTTCATTACCTCATCAAGTAATCACAGTTAGGGACGGTGTGGAAGCTATGAATTACCTCCATCAAGCAGGAGAATATGCTAACGCACCACGTCCTGATTTGATTTTATTAGACTTAAATTTACCCAGAAAAGGTGGTAGAGAGGTATTAGCAGAAATTAAATCTGATCCTCAACTCAAACGCATTCCCATCGTCATTTTGACAACTTCAAAAAATCAAGACGACATTTTCCATAGTTACGACTTACACGCTAACTGCTACATTACCAAACCTCGTAATTTGAATCAGCTATTTCAAATCATCCAGAGTATTGAAAGATTTTGGTTTTCTACC
Organism: Dolichospermum sp. LEGE 00240; assembly: GCF_015207875.1. Lineage (GTDB taxonomy): Bacteria > Cyanobacteriota > Cyanobacteriia > Cyanobacteriales > Nostocaceae > Dolichospermum > Dolichospermum gracile. The sequence continues at coordinate 4,906 of NZ_JADEVZ010000069.1, read as the reverse complement.
GTAACCTTACCATTAGCATAAAAGTATAGCAGGAGTCAGGAAGTAGGGGCGCAGGGCCTGCGCCCAGTCAGGAGTCAGGAAGAAGAGAGAAGAAAGAATTAGGAATAATAGTCTTTTACGTGATTGCTTTTACCGTAAATTTTGTATCTCCTGCAACTGTATAAAACTACATTCGATATATTCTTGAAAACTAATTTAATAAAAGTCTATTTAACCAACAACTCGCAAAAGGTAAAACCAGGAAATGATTACCGCAACTTCCACACTAAAAATCCTCTTAATTGAAGATAACCTAGCAGAAGCTAGGTTATTGCAAGAGTTCATTAAACTGACAAAATCTCAAAATTTTGGTTTAGTTCACGTCCAAAGACTTCAAGACGGAATCAACCAATTAAATAGCCAAAAATACGACGTAATTTTATTAGATTTGACCCTTCCTGACAGTCAAGGATTATCTTCCATCCCTCAGTTACTTCAGCAAAATCCCAGCAATCCCATCATAGTTCTGACTAACACAAATGATGAAGAACTAGGCATTGAAGCAGTGAGACAAGGAGCGCAAGATTATCTAGTCAAAAGGCACGTAAATCCAGATACATTAGTACGTTCTGTGCGATATGCTGTAGAACGCAAACAATTTTTAGAAGAATTAAATCAAATTAATCAAACATTAGAAACTCAAGTTGAAGAAAAAACCACAGAACTCTTAAAATCCCAAGAAATTAATCAGCTTAAGTCTGAATTTATGGCTATGCTTTCCCATGATATTCGCAATCCTTTAAACACCATTCTTCTCGCGGCTGGATTAATAGAAAAATATCAAAAAGAACTGACAAATAATTCCCAAATTGACTATGTACAACTCATCCGCTCTGCCATCAAAAATGTATCACATTTAGTAGATGAAGCTTCACTAATTGGTAAATCTGATTCTGGTCAACTACCATACCAACCACACATACTCAACTTAGAAAACTTATGCTCTGAGTTAGTAAAACAATCTCAATTACCTGCCCAAGAACAACAACTGAACTTAATTTTTACCAGTTCTGAACACTGTTTTGAATTCCTGGGAGATGAAACCCTCTTAAAGCATGTTATCAGTAATTTACTCAATAATGCCATTAAATATTCAATTCCCGGAGGTACAGTTCTATTTGAATTAATTAAACAAGAAAAAAGCGTAATTTTGAGATTTCAAGATCAGGGAATTGGTATGAGCGAAAAAGACCAAAAAAAATTATTTCAACCATTTCACCGGGGAGAAAATATAGGCATAATTCCTGGTAGTGGTCTAGGATTAACAATCGTCCAACAGTGCGTTATAGCCCACAGAGGGGAAATTACAGTTAATAGTCAAGTAGGAGTAGGTTCAACTTTTACAGTGACTTTGCCGATCACAAAATAACATAGATCCCCGACTTCTCTAAGAAGTCGGGGATCTAGGGGATCTGGTTATTAGAGAACTACAGCTTCGACTTTTTCCTTCACAGGTACATAAGGTTTTTCCGCACCTTGGGCTAAATACGCAGCTAATTGACTTTCGATTTGATCGCGGACAATTTGCCGATATTCCATAAAATGCTCAATGTGAGCGCAGGTAGAAATGTACTGTTCAATCACCTTGGGATTATGCTTGAGAATACTAAACAAATGATGCCAGAACTTCCAGCGAGTTTGGCGTTTAAATCCTTGTCGCCAAATTACAATTAGTAAGGCTCTGACAACTACCCATTCTGGCATTTTTGCCGGCGCTGTATATCTAGCTGGACCTAACATCATAAAACAGCGATAGGTGCGATCTAAATAGGCGGTAGGATCATATAAAGCACAGAAGGCTTCAATATATTCCCTAGCCAATTCTTCCAGGGGACGGGTAGGAATAAAATTCATCAATGTGGTTTGATTGATATTCCCATCTTGGTTTTCTCGCAATCTGCCCTCTTTGGTTAAACGGTGCCACAGCGCGGTATTGGGTAACGCCTGTAACATAGCAAAGGTAGTGGAAGGGATAGCTGCTTGTTCAGCAAAACGGACAATGCGATCGCCTGCACCCGCTTTTTCACCATCAAAACCAATAATAAACCCAGCCATTGGCCGCAGTCCAGCCTTAATAATGGTTTCTACCGACTCAGTTAAGGAACTGCGAGTATTTTGGAATTTCTTAGTGAGTTGTAAACTATCTTCATCTGGGGTTTCAATCCCCAAAAATACCGCTTTAAAGCCACAATCAACCATCAACTCCATCATCTCTGCGTCTTGCGCCAAATCAATGGAAGCTTCGGTGTCAAAATTGAACGGATATTGATGTTCTTCCATCCAAACTTTTAACTCTTTCAGCAACAACTTCACATTTCGCTTGTTGCCAATAAAGTTATCATCCACCATAAACACACCCCGCCGCCAACCCAAATCATAGAGATAATCCAACTCGGCTAACAGTTGTGCAGGTGTTTTAGTTCGGGGTTTGCGTCCATATAAAACAATGATGTCGCAAAATTCGCACTGGAAGGGACAACCCCGCGAAAACTGCACCGACATCATATCATAAGCATTAAACTCTAATAAATCAAAGCGGGGAATAGGTGTACTAGTAACATCAGGTTTTTCAGTAGCGCGGAAAACTCCAGATTTTTCGCCCCGTTGCACAGCTTCCACAAACATGGGTAAGGTGATTTCCCCTTCATCCAGAATCAGGTAATCTGCCCCTGCTGCTTCCACTTCATGGGGTGTAGAGGTAGGATAAGGACCACCCAAAGCCACCAGCTTACCCCGTCGTTTCGCTTCCCGAATTTGCTCTAGTAAATCTTGTTTTTGGACAATCATAGCCGAGAAAATCACCATATCTGCCCATGCCCACTCTTCTTCTGTGGCAGGGCGGATGTTACGATCTACAAGCTTAAACTCCCACTCTTGGGGCAAAATTGCCGCTACCGTCACCAAACCCAATGGTGGTAACAATACCTTTCTGTCAACTAGCGCCAGAATTTTCTCATAAGACCAAAAGGTTTTTGGAAATATTGGATAAACTAGCAAAACACGCATAGTATCACCCCTCACGATTTATTTGTGATCTAACTGTAACCAAAATTAAGACTAATTGACTTTTTTCTCAAGCCTGTTGTATGTGAGAATGTCTGAATCAGGATGTCCAGGATTTAAGGATGAACAGGATGAAGACTGGGAACAATTAAAAAATACAAATAGTTTTGAGCTTATTCTACTCATGCGGTCTGGTCAATTAGCATCTACTCTAAGCGTTACAATTTACAAAGCACCACAAAAAGGTAAAGGTCAAAAATTATTACAGGAAGGCTTTCAAGTTGTTGATTTTCCCTATAATCCCCCCTACCTTGATGGAAGTTGCTACTTTGCCGGACAAAATGACAGAAGCATTGCTGAGGAGTTCAACGAGAGCTATCAAGAGGGGATTCTTGAGGTATATATTGATCAAGCAAGCTACGAGCAGTATTTCAAATCTCTTGAGTGTCGTTATGATGAAAAAGATGGTTGTGAGCGAATTGAGGTGGTTGTTCCTCAAAGTTTGTTTCCCATCCTCAACCAATTTCCACGAGTCCTTAAATCACGGTGAATATTATGGATAGTACAAGTTGGGAAAATATTAAATCTAAGTATAAGCTAGGTCAGTTTGTACAGGGCAAAGTTGAGTTTCATGCACCCTTTGGCATTTTTGTCAATATTGATGAGTCTTTAGTTAAGGGGTTGATCAAAATCCCAGATTTTTTAGATCAAGGGGGGATGAGTCCAGAAATGTATCCAGAAATTGGTACAACTGTAGGTGCAGTTGTGGTTGGATATAATGAGAGTAATTTTCGGGAAGTATATTTAAGTGCTAAACCTAGTGTACTGCATAAAGCTCTTGTACCCCTAAAAGTTCCTGCTTTAGCTAGTTAAAGCTAATTGACTTTTTTCTCAATTTGCCTGTTGTATGTGAAAATAGAGAAAGAATTTTTATATTTCAGGAGTCCCACCGTGCTGGCTCAATTAGATCGCATTACTATTAATCCTAATGTTTGCCTTGGACAACCAACAATTCGAGGAATGCGGATTACTGTGGGCTTTGTCCTGAAATTGCTGGCCAGTAACCTGTCGGTTCAGGAAGTTTTAGCTGCTTATCCAGAATTAGAGGATGAAGATATCCGACAGGCGCTTAACTACGATAGATTGTTTCGGACGTTTAGCTTTATTGCTGGATTTTTAGGATTAAGCTAGTTTGTAAAAGATATTTAAATTTGAGCTAAAAAGGGCAGCAACTATGGGATTTCCGATAAGAAGCAATATTTTTAATTCTGGCTCTCCATCACAAAAATACTTCGCACGTTTTCCAATCCAAGTTGCTATTCTCTTCAAGCCTAGTGATACAGTATTCACTGATTATTTAAAGGCTGAATTTGCAGGTCTTGATAGAAGCACAGGAGAAAACCTTGCTTTTTTTGCTGTGTTAGATCCGCCTGAACAATGGCTGCAAGATCACGTCAATTCACGATGGTGGCAGACTTATCAACAAACTGCTGGGCAGTCTGTATTTACTCTTGACGACCAAGTTTTAATGCGAGAAATTTCACGTTTGTTTGGGATACCTTGGCATTCACTGCCTGCGATTGTGGTATCAACAAATCTCTGGTTAGCAGAACACGTGAGTTGTCCAACTTCATCAGAGCATCTTGATATTCAATTAAATGAACTTGCGAAACTTCCCAATCAATATGGAGTTCCTAATATTGGGCATTTAGTTACTACACTTGAAGGAATATGTGGGTAACCGTTCAGGGGGGTAGAAGAGCGATCGTTAAAAAATTACCTCCAAAATGTGATAAATTAAGTGACATGGAACTAAATCGCGTCAATCACTTAGAACAGATACCTCCAGAAGATTGGGGTAAGA
>NZ_JADEVZ010000068.1 GCF_015207875.1 Dolichospermum sp. LEGE 00240 | reverse complement strand
TAATTGGGGTTTCCCCGCCCTTAATTGGGGTTTCCCCGCCCTTAATTGGGGTTTCCCCGACCTTAATTGGGGTTTCCCCGCCCTTAATTGGGGTTTCTAAAAATCTGTTGTAAGGTGTGTCAGACGGCATAAATACTGCAAATAACCAGATTGTTGATATCTGACGCACCCTACTAATGTGCCAGTTGCGTAAGTCCTGACTCCCTTGGGAAATTATTTTTTCTTAGAACGATTTTTCTTTCGAGACTCTTTCTGCATTTTTTTCTTTTTATTAGCTTTAGCTTTATCTGTATTTGTTCTTAAGAAACCATCAACTCTTTCCAAAGCAATGGGAGAAACATAGTTTTTATTTGATGACTTAAAGTTTTCTAATAGCGACGACATATCCCTTTTATTATCTGTATTAGCTCGAAAACAAGCCCAACATTCCATTTCTGATACAGTATCATCAATCCAAGAATAACGTTGATTCTTTTGCAGTTTAGCTAAGGCAGCTTCTACACCCATTTCAATAGCATCATTTACATTTTCTTGACTTATAAACCACCTATCAATTACATCTTGTTCATAAAGTTTGTCAATATGATGCTTTAATTCAATAGGACAAATATCCGTACTATTAATTACTAAATGAGTCCAAACAAACGAATCATCAGGTTCATTGGCAAATTTAGTTGTAAAAAGTTCATCATAATATTGAATAACCTGATCTCTAGGAAGCATTCCTTGCACAACGAGAACGACTAAAGATTGTAGAGCCGCATCTCTCACATATTCATTAGCTTCTTGATTTTCTATTAGTTGCTTAATTGGCTCAATATTTCCATGACAAACACAAGCCAGAATTCTTGGTAAATCTTCAGTGACTACATCTCCAGTGAAATCTAGTGTGATATCCCCCGGAATTGAAAAAAAGTCAATAATTAGCGGATAAGCTTTAGCCTCTCTAAATTGTGCTAATAAATATAAAGCATAAAGATGCAAGATATATTCTTCTTCCTCAAGTAATTCCTCCAGATTGTTTTTGCATTCTTCCAAGGTTGCTAACAACAAAGGAGTAATAGCTTCCTGTTCTGCAATAGCTCTTTCCACAGCTAGACGAGGAAATACTCCAGTATTGTTTTCTAGTTCCGATAAAATTTCTTCTAACTGCATATCAAATATTGGGTTGACTAAAAAAAAGGCCGTGCTGATGCTCCTGCGAGAAGCATAAAGTACGTATTATACCATTTTTGCTTGATTTATTATAAGTAAAGCAATGTAGCTATAGTTACCATTGAAAACAAAAAACACGGAATAACATATTAACCAGCAAGAAATTCGGGATTTGCTGATATTTTTTTAACTCTTACAAAAGTTAAGTTTTTTAACTTCCGTAATTTCCACAAAGACAATTGTTAAATATTAGTTTAATCTCAAATTATGAAGGTATAAGTAGGGTTTGCTGAATAAGTCTTCTAGTGAAGAGAGGTGACAGGTGACAGTTGACAGGTGACAGTTTTAGCTATCTGTCACCCCCAAACTTTTAAGTTTATTAGAGGTAAAATGCTCCGTTTTGGTGCTACTCCTCCTCAAAAACCTTGCAACTATTTTCCTTTTTATCAACCTCAAACCTTTGATTCATTTACGTTTTACGTTTTTTCGGCAAGCCCTAAGTAGTCGCAATTTATTAACTAGATTGCCAAATACTTCTAAAGCTGTTAATTATATAGTATTTTCCTCCCATGAATCCCAAATATACAAAAATTAACTTTCCTCTGTGGCAATATTTAAACCAGCCATTATTTAGTCATCATATTCAAATTATCTGGAATCCCCAACGGTTTGCTATGCTTTGGCAAATTCAACTTTTAGAACGATGCTGGCAAAAAAACTGTGCCTCTAAGGGTAAACAACAATCTTGATTTGTTAGTTGTCAGTTGTTAGTTGTCAGTTGTTAGTATAAATCACCAATTACCAATCACCAATTACCCATTACCCATTACCCATTACATAGATTGATTCAAAAATAAAAATCCTAATTGCAACAAACCAACAACAAAACCTAAAATACCACCCAAAGTAACAATTGCTTGTAATTCATTTCTGACAATTCCCTCAATTGCATCTTCTAACTCAGCCGGGGAAGTAGCTTTGACTCGTTCTACAATTACTTGATCTATAGATAAAATAGGAATTGCTTGAGCGACAATCACCTCTAAATCTTTTTCGAGATACTTTTCTAAAATTAATGCTAAATCCCGTGCCACAACTTCTAAGGAAGTGTTAACAACGGCTGAATTACTTAACCGATTTAACAAGACAATAGAAATCCTTTCCCAATCAGCCGATTCTGTTAATTCTTTGAGTAAATCACCACCACTATTTTGCAAATATTGACGCACACTATCTCTAATCGTTTTTCGTAGTTGACGCACCGTACCGACGGGGAGATTTTGCAAAGATAAATTTTGTAACAATTCCTTAATGCGATCGCGCATTTTTAGATCTTTGATTAATTCTTGCAATCGCTTGTTAGTTGCTTCTTTCTCATCTAAGCAAAATGTCCGTAATCGAGTTAAAGTATTTTTCAACCCAAACAGATTTGCCACTACCCAATAAGTACCACTGGTTTTTTCTCGAAAACTTTCATCAATAGTTTGAATTGTCCGATCTGTGAGAAAATCAATAATAACTTGTCGTAATCTATCCGAAGGTAAAACCACCTCTAGTAACCAATCAGCTAACCGAACAGATTGTTCTTCCCTGAGTTGAAACTCCAGTAATACCTTATCAAATATTTGGTTAATTTGCGTTTCTAAAAATGTTTCCTGTCGCGCTAAAACCTTCAAAAGACGGGGTAAAGATTCCCCCAGTAAATCACGTAAAATTCCCGCTAAAATCTTAGTGCTGCGAGGGTTTTTATCACCTTTAACTTGATCAACAACCAAACGTAATAACCAGAAAATTCCACTTTGTAGCCGTTCAGTTTCCAGGAGTCTCCGCGCCAGATTTTGCATTTCTTCTGGAGTCAGTAGCGATTTCATAATCGCATTAGCAATATTCTGTCCTAACCGTTCCTGATTACTAGGAATTAAACCAGGAGTAAACGGTACTTTTCGTCCAAAAATATAAACGGCTTTATAGGGACGAAATAACATTTTTATGGCTATGTCGTTGGTGTAATAGCCAATTAATCCACCCAGAACGGGGGGAGATATATATAATAAAATTCTAGACAAATCCACAGGCTTTTGGATTAGGTAATGGGTAATTTGTAATTCGTAATTCGTAATTCGTAATTTGTAATGGATTAGATCAGGGATATTAAAGAAAACATTTATTTTGTTTCTTGTATCCTAATTTCAATCACCAATCACCAATCACCTAATTACTACTAATACTCCCATCATACCGTTAGCAATGGGGTAATGTGTGGCATTTATAAAACCGACTTCAATAGCTAACTCTATTTGCTCCTTCCCAGTGGGAAATCGGTCTAAACTAGGGCTAATATAAGCATATTCGTCTTTTAAGCCTAGATTAGTAGCTATGGGAACTACCAGATTATCCAAGTACCACTGTTGCACAGCGCGATACTGTTGATTGTGGGGACGATGAAAGTCTAAAATGGCGGCTTTTGCACCTGGTTTGAGAACACGGTGTATTTCTTGGAGACTACCGGGAATATCTTTAACATTTCTTAATCCATACCCCATCGTGGCTGCATCAAAATAATTATCATCAAAAGGTAAATTTAAGACATCTGCTTCTATCCAAGTAATAGGAGGTTGGGGATGGTAGTTTTTGCAGCGTTCTTGAGCAAAATTCAGTAAATTAGCCGAAAAATCTACTCCATAAACTTGGCCTATTTTCCCTACATGACGTGCTAACCGAAAAGTTAAATCCCCACTACCACAACACAAATCTAAACCAGTATCACCAGGTTTAGCCGCGCTCCATTTGACTGTCATTTCTTTCCAAATGCGGTGTTGTCCCAAGCTTAACTGATCGTTAAGTTGGTCATAAACAGGAGCAATACGATTAAATATAGCGCGGACTTCGTTACTCATTTGTTGAGGGAATAGGGAACATTAAGTTTTTTGGCACTTTCAGGGGTTAGGCGTTGACGGCGAACTTGGTTGGATTGAAAATTGGGTTTATCCATAAATATATTCGTGTTAACTGCTATTTTGTTATATTTTCTATCTGTATGATGTTAAAAATAGTTGCTGAAAACTCAAGTGAGATGCAAATTTCTTTGATACACTAATTCTACAACTATATATCTCACTTATTTTCTTCTGACTACTTTCATGAGTAATAAGTCAAAATACACATAAGAGAAGAAAATAGTTTCCCAACTTTATATTTCTTCACGCTCATCAGACAGTATTAACTTTTTAAGACGCACCCTTTAATTATGACCGAAATACAGCCCAATTTGCCAAATCCTGACCAAGAAACAGCCACAGAATTATTAGTCAAGCTGAGACAAAAACAGGGGACTTGGGTGGAATGGGGACAAGCGATCGCCTACCTGCAAAAAAATGGTTACAATCCCCAAGACATCTTTGAAGCCACTGGATTTGAACCAATTCAACAAAATCAGGTAATTGTTGGCTCTCAGGTTTATAATTCTCTGGAAAAATGTGGCTCATCATCGGCAACATTGGCATATTATAGCACCAAGAGTAGTGATGTCTTATATGAATTGCGTGGATTAACCCAAGAAGACCGAGCCAGGACTGCGGATTTGACATATCAATACAAACTTGATGCCGATGTAGTCAGGGATATAGCCAAAGCAGTGAAAGACTATTCTTGGTTTCCTACTTTACCCGAAGGTTTTAGTAAACATCCAGGAGATGCGATCGCCTATCAATCCTGGAAATATGCTAAACAAAAATCTGACTTATCCGAGCGATCGCGCTTAATTGCCAAGGGATTACGCTTTGCTCACTCCGAAACAGCTAGAAAACAACTAGAACAACTGTTAATGGATTTTAGCGTTACGGCTAAAGTAGCACCGCCGATTTTACCATTTTATCGGCTAGAAATTGATGAAGATTTACCCCGGATTTTACCAGTTGTAGGCGAGTTACCATTAACATCACAGGAATTAAAAGCTGTACCATTTATTACCGAAATTCAACCATTTCGGATTGTTAAATTTGCCGGAGAACAAGCTTGGGTATCTTTACCAGGTTGGAAAGTGCTACTAAATGCAGAAGATCCTGTAGTTGTCATTGGTAATAGCGATATTTTCCCCAACCCCCATCAAAATAAAGTTGAACCGATTATGATCGTTATAGATCGCGCTCAAAGAGAATGGGATATTTCCAATTACTTTGTGTTTGAAAACGGCGATAGTATTGACTTTCAATGGTTTGAAACCGCACCAGCAATTCCCCTGTTAGGAAAAATGATTGTCTTAGTCCGTCCCAAGAAAGTCCTTGATGAAGAATATACCAAGGATGCTTGGCAGATTGACGAATAATGTAGTTAGCTTTCCCGACAGAAGCCCCCCGCTCACTCTTAGGAGCGGGGGATGAATGGGGCGTGAGTTGACTACAGTTCCCTGACTAATGTGCGTAGCTCGTTCGTGTAGCGTCTCGTAGAGAGAGAAGGGAACAGGTCGGAAACCAACACTCTCTTATTAAAAAGTTTTAGCTTTATTCAGCAAGCCCTATATAGAGACTACACAAGCTTTTTGTGCGAAAATTAATCCAAGTAATTGGGGAGTTGCAAAAATGGCTTGGGTAGCAGGTGATCAGTTGCAAGGTGGAAAATACACCGTTGAGAAAGAATTAAGAAGGGGACGCTTCGGGATTACTTATTTGGTTAAAAATAAAAATAGCGATCGCCAAATTATCAAAACCTTAGATATTAATTTACTCACATCCCTGAATCAATCAGATCGGGAACGGCTAGAAACGATGTTTTTGCAAGAAGCAGTCAAACTTACGCGCTGTCAGCATCAACATATTGTTAAATTTTCCGAACCTTTTAAAGAAGCAGAGTCTTCCTGTTTGGTAATGGAATATGTGGCCGGATTAAACTTAGCTGAACGTGACCAACTACAACTTCCTGAACAAGAAGCATTAGTTTACATTCGGCAAATTGGGGAAGCTTTGACAGTTGTACATGACAATAACTTGATTCATGGAGATGTGCAACCAGAAAATATTATTTTGCGTGGGGGAAAACCTGAAGCTGTACTCATTGATTTTGATTTGGCTCTAGATTTTGACCATGAATTAACCACGCGACGAGCCGAAGAAAATGCCCCTGGATTTACATCTCCTGAGCTTTATGTTAAAGGCACTAAACCAACTCAAGCCAGTGATATTTATTCTTTGGCTGCAACTCTTTATGTGCTTTTGACTGGAAAAATTCCTGTAGATGCTCTCAAACGTAAACTGGATAATATTCATTTACAAGAACCAAAAGAAATTAATCCCAAAATTAGCGATCGCATTAACCAAGCAATTTTAACAGGGATGAAACTAAATCCCCAAGAGCGATCGCAATCAGTAAAAAAATGGCTTGACTCTTTAGGTGGAACTGAAAAAAAACCAAAGCCTATACTTGATTGGAGTTGGGATAAAAACATCCAGTTCTGGACATTGGTTATAGCTGGAATTGCTGCTATTGGGACATTACTCTCAGGTATAGTTGGCTGGATTCCTATTTTTAAACCATCTCCACCTACCAGTACACCATCACAATCTCCCAGTCCTACGGCTACCAATAAACCGTAGAATCATGTAAACTTTTCTCAGGTGGTGGGATGAAAATAAATATTTAAATCAGAGGTATTCATGACCTGGGGAATAGGACAGGAATTGCAGGGTGGTAAATATGTAATTGAGCAGATTCTGGGACAAGGGGGATTTGGCATTACTTACAAGGCATTGCAGGTGAACCTCATTCGGCCAGTTGTCATCAAGACACCTAATGAATATCTGAACCATGATCCAGAGTATGACAAGTATATAGAAAGATTTATTGCAGAGGGGCAGACACTAGCACGTTTATCTCAAGATCCTCACCCTCATATTGTCGGGGTAATTGAACTATTTCAGGAAGGTAACACCCATTGTCTAGTCATGGAGTTTGTACCGGGGGAAAATTTGTTTCAGGCTGTCAAGCGTAGGGGAGCATTACCAGCAGCAGAGATTGTAACTTATATTCGCCAAATAGGGCAAGCTCTAATGGTAGTGCATCAAGCGGGTTTAGTACACCGAGATGCCCACCCTGGAAACATCATGCTACGAAGTAATGGTAAGGCTGTTTTGATTGATTTTGGTATTGCTAAACAAATAATTCCTGCAACTCAAAGTTCGACAGATAAAGCAGCTAATGATGGATTTGCCCCTTATGAACAGAGACATAAAGGAAGTAGAGATCCAAAGGTAGATGTTTATTGTCTCGCCGCTAGTCTTTATTATGGGGTAACTGGTCAAAAGCCCACAAATTCTTTAACTCGTAAACTTGATAATGAGCGGCTAATTCCACCGCAGGAGCTTATTTCTAGTATAAGTAAGGAATTAAATCAGGCAATTCTCAAGGGTATGGCTTTGGAGACAGAAGACCGTCCTCAGTCCATGCAAGAATGGTTGGAAATATTAAGCGACAAATCTCTAGATCCAATTTCCAAGCCGGAAGTTTCCAGTTATGAGCAGGAAGTAAAGAAAGAACCTAACGTCATTCAAAATAAACAGATTAAAACTATTAAACAGATTAAAACTATTTGGTGGTTGATTACTTTATTAATGTTTAACTTCTTAATAAGCTCATTCTTATTAGTTACTTATGCTCAGTTTTGGGTTTGGTTTTTGTTTGTAGTTTGTGCTTTGGCTCTGAATGTCAGCGGGGTTTGGGAGCAAACTAAAACTGGGCTTGAGATTTCGGATCAGTTGGATAAAATTTGGGCTGAGGTTCGTGCTAAGAGGATATTTGACGCTGTGAGTGCTAATAGGTTTTTTGGTGTTTGGTCTGTGGCTGTTTTTTTTACTATGTTTATGGCTTCGCCTATAGCTGCGGCTAAATTAAGAACAACCTTTAGCCAGTTTCATACTTTTCTAATTTTGACTGTTACTTCCAGTTTAGGGATAGGTTTAGGATGGATAATAGCACAACAACTTGTGAAACCAGCCTCATAGCTTAGTGAATCTGCTATCTTGTAACCCGAAATCTAAATAGGGTTTGCTGAAAAAGTTGTCTGTGGAGACAGGGAACAGGGAACAGGGAACAGGGAACAGTTTCAAGAGTTAGATGGAAGCGATTTTTCCTTTGCATCCAACTTAAATGCAAGGTTTTCGAGTTCCCACGTCATAAAATCTTGCACTTTTTGAAAATCAAAATGTCTAAAACCGTTTACCTGTAATGTTTTAAGATTTATTCAGCATCCCCTAAATAATATTACGCTTCCGGTTCAATTCCCAAAGCCCGTAATTGTGCAGCCAAGCGATTTGCTATGGGGATGAGGTGCTATTCCTCTTTTTCCTCAATTAAGTTATAATCTATTTAAATAAAGTCAATTAAATGAAGAGAAACTAAATTATGATAACATTAGAAGAGGCAATTTTAACTGTTAATCAACTTCCTGTTGAACAAAGAGAAATGTTATTAGAAATTATTAAAAATCAAATGATTGAATCTCGTCGTGAAGAAATTGCTGAAGATGCAAAAAAAGCGATTTCAGCCTTTCACCAAGGAGAATTAAAACCTCAATCTATGGAGAGTATTATTGTTGAATTACAAGCAAGTTTAACAGAAGATTAATGAGAGAATTAGTTTTAACGCCTAAATTTAAACGAGCATTTCGCAAATTTGTCAAGCGTGATCCTCAACTTGAAACAAAAATTATTCAAACATTAGAACTAATGCAAGAAGATGTTTTTGCTTCTCAATTAAGCACTCATTCATTACAAGGAAAATTATTAGGACTAAAAGCCTGTTCTTGTGGTTACGACTGTCGAATCTTGTTTACTTTAGAAATTGATGAAAATAATACAGAAGAAGTGATTGTTTTACTTGATATTGGTAATCATGATGAAGTTTATTAGTCTGATAGTTTGTTTGGTGGTGAAAAGGTGATTGATCATCTGTCTCTATTCCCGTTAAATCCAAAACCGTCACCATTACATTTAATTTAATATTACGCTTCTGGTTCAATTCCCAAAGCCCGTAACTGTGCAGCCAAGCGATTTGCTCTTTGTGTTTCTTGTTCGGCTCTTTCATCACCAGTCAATAATAAATTACCTTGCAAATCCCACCACCGCAACCAGGGTAATTCTGCATTCTGATATTCTCCCTGCCATAAACCCAACTCCACACCCATAGGTTTAATTGGATAATGTCCTCTTTCATTTGCTGCTAATAACTGATATTGTCCACCAATTAATTCATAAACTTCTATACTGCCTTTATTCACTTCATAAATGCCATAAAAAGCAGGTTTAATCACTTGTTCATAAATCCATAATTTACCCTTCCAAGGCGTTTTATCTCGTTCTTCTGCACCATTACCAGAAACAAATTCTAAAGCAACTAATGGCGAAATATATTCTTGCCAAAGGACATAGGAGCGTCGGGTTTTACCATTTAAGGTAGGTGGTACATTGGGAACATAGAACCAGTCTGGTGCTTCTGCACCTTTCTCAGGTGGTTCAGTAATACGCCAATAAATACCTAAATCCTGTCCAATAAAATATTGACTATCAGGATAAAGTTTTTGCAACACAGGCTGAATAGAATCAGTTAGTAGAATACTTTGGGGATGTTCTTGCCAATTTTTCACAAACGTGCCGTCCGACTCTGGGAGTTGGGTATGATCTGGAAGAGAGGTTTCTGGGTAAGGGCGTAAGTCTTGATTTTCCTGGACATCAGTTGTAAAAGTCATTATGTCCTCCTGCTGGTGTGAGGTTTATTTTAGTTTAGCAATAATAGGAGGGAAAGCGATCGCCCAGCGCTCCGCAGGTATCGTACGATGTAATGAACCTACCTCTGTAGATATTCCTCTAATTGAGGATATTAACTTAAATCAAATTACACAGCTTGTATAAAAACTAATGACTAATGACCAATCACCTATTACTAAATTAACAGAGAATATCGCCACCATTCGCGCCCAACTGCGCCCAGGACAGACACAAATGGCGGATTGGCAATCAGGTCCATTGGCGGTGTCTGCCGTGCCTGGAGCGGGAAAATCAACGGGAATGGCGGCAGCCGCAGCGATCGCTATTGCTCGTCAATATGAGGATTATTTAAATACTGGCAATCAGAATTATAAACAGTTAATTGTTGTTACTTTTACCCGTTCTGCTACTGCTAATATTAAACTTAAAATTCGGGAAAACTTAAAGAAATTATCTTTACCACAAACAGGATTTGCCGTTTATACTTTGCATGGTTTAGCGTTAATTATCGCTAGTCGTCATCCAAATTTGTCGGGGTTACAGTTAGAAAATGCGACTTTAATTACACCCAATCAAAGTCATAAATTCATTCGCACAGCAGTAGAACAATGGATTGCTAATTATCCAGAAATTTATCTACGTTTACTTGCAGGACAGCAATTTGATGGAGAAGAAACCGAAAAACTCCGTCGTCAATCGGTGCTACGAACGGAAATATTACCAGATTTAGCTTATACGGTGATTCATGAAGCCAAAAGTTCGGGAATATCACCAGCAGATTTATTAAAGTGGAGTGAACAAACTCATAATAAATATGACATTTTAAGCATAGCCGCTGGCTTATATGAACAATATCAAAAAATCATGCAGTTACAAGACTTTATTGATTACGATGATATGATATTGGGGGCTTTAAAAGTTTTGCGAAATCCTAGCACCTGCCGTATTGAACAAAATAAAGTTTTTGCTGTTTTTGAAGACGAAGCTCAAGATTCTAGTCCCTTACAAACCGATTTATTAGAAATACTCGCTAGTCAAGAATATGCAGATAATTTAGATAAATCCGCCTTGAATTTAATTAGAGTTGGTGATCCTAATCAAGCCATTAATTCTACATTTACACCTGCTGACCCGATTTATTTTCGGGAATTTTGCGAAGATTGTCAAATTCAAGATAGACTAGCGGAAATGGATCAAGCTGGGCGCAGTACGCAAATAATTATTGATGCAGCTAACTTTGCTTTAGAATGGGTCAATAATCAAGATTTTGCCAAAATTCAACATAGACAAGCACCATTTAGAAATCAGAAAATTCAACCAGTTAATCAAGAAAATGGCAATCCTCAACCTGTAGGAAAAGGGTTAGAACTTCATACCCCTAGAGATATTCATCATACAGTTGAATTACTTTCCCAAAGAGTAATTGAGTTATTTAGCGAAAATCCCCAAGCTTGTGCAGCGATATTAGTGAGAGAAAATCGCCAAGGACGATGGTTAGCTACTGCTTTAGAACCAATATGTGAACAACATAAAATTAAACTTTATGATGTGGGAGAAAAAGAACGCCGTTCTCATGTTCCTCAAGAGATTTTATCATTATTGCAGTTTTGCGATCGCCCCCATTCCCCCGATTATCTCAAAGCTACCTTAGAAGTCCTCGTCGAACGACAATTAATTCCTACCCAAGATATTAACACTCTAGCTAGTTTACCAGAAGAATTTCTCTATCCGGGTCCTTTAGCCACACCCCAAACAGAAATAGTCCAAAAAGCCGCTCATCTTTGTCGGAGTTTACTCAGGGCTTATTTAGAATTACCATATTATCAAATAATTTCTTTTTTCGCCTTAACTTTAAGATATGATCAAGCCGAATTAGCAACCGCTGACAAACTTGCAGAACGGGTAAATCTGCAAATTTTTGGGAATAGTTCTATGGGGGCAATGATCTCAACTTTAAGTGAAATTGTCAATTCCGAAAGATTTGAATCTGTAGAACCAGAAAATGTAGAAGCACAATACACCAAAGCCGGACAATTAACAATTATCACCATGCACAAAGCCAAAGGGCTAGACTGGGATTATGTATTTTTGCCTTTTCTCCATGAAAACTTAATTCCTGGACGATTTTGGATTCCCCCCCAAGGACAATTTTTAGGTGATTTTACTTTATCAGAAGTTGCCCGCGCCCAAATTCGTGCCGGACTTCACAAAAGACCCATACCAGATATTAACCAAGCTTGGGAAGAATCAAAATACCTGAAAATTGCCGAAGAATATCGTTTACTTTATGTTGCCATGACCAGAGCCAAAAGACTATTATGGATGTCTGCGGCTCAAAAAGCACCTTTTACTTGGAATAAACCGGAGAATTTACAAACATCAGCCCCTTGTCCAGTTTTTACAGCTTTAAAACGGCAATTTTCTCAGTGAAATAATGTATACTCAAAACGGTTGGGACATAGACTTTTATAAAATCAAGAAAACCCTAGATTTGTAGGGGTAAGGTTAAACAGGCGGTTAGAAACCGCGTCTACACAGGCAAAACCCACCTGCGTGGGTTTCAAATCCTTGATTTTTTCGGTGTTGCTGATTAAGGGTATGAATTTTAGTCTCACGCAAAGGCGCAAAGACGCAAAGGTAAGAGTTTTAAAGATTCAATTTGGGAATTTCATACCTCGATTCAGCAACGCCATTTTTTCTTAGTCCGCGCAGGCGGACTTTGTTTGTGTGGTTCCGTGAATTCCATTCGCCAGGGCTTCTATTGGTCTTCTAACTGACTGCTGAATTCTCTTGGTGAACGTCGTTTTAACTCGACTGACTCAGTGCGGGGTAATAAGTCAAATATTTCTCTCAATTTGTCGTCTATTTCCTCAAAAGGTACTTGACCTTTTTTATTCAAGATTACCTTACCTGACTGGTCAAAAACTACAACTTGAGGAACACTTCCTCCATAGTAATATCCCGGTTCTGTGGGTTCATAAGTCTTGTCAGCGAAAAGAGTATCAACGCTGACAGGAATGATTTCCGTAGCGCGACCATAGAATGCTTGCATTTCGGAAACAACTGGGGCGTATTTTTTGCAATCACTACTATCATCAATGTAAAATGTCAGTATGGCTGGTTTATGTTCTGCTAATGCCTGTGCTAGAGTTTCTTTGGGGGGAATGAGAGAACCATTACCAGCATAAATTACAAAAATATTGCCATCATATCGATCATCTTTAATACCTGCTAAAGCTGGCTGCATACTAATTACGAATAGGCAAACAAGCAGCAGCAAGCATTTCGACACTAACCGTTTCCAATTAGTAATTATTTGAGTTTGTGAAAAAAGCCACTTTATGCTATTCATTAACAGAAACCTTGTCTTTGCTACTATTTTTTGTGAGTTTGTGCTGAACTGATGTTAACTGGTTTGGATAATAATCATACGCACTATTTTTTAAGATAACCTTTAGATGGTATTTTCAGAGAAAAAATTATTTGTTAGTAGAGGCTATACTCCAATTGATGATATCTTTTCTAATTAGGGCTTGCTGATAGCGTAGCTTGGCGTAGGCCATATAAAGATAAAACCTAGATATATCAAGAGGTTGAGGGTTGAAAAAGGTGAATCAGGTGCAAGGAATCAGGGTGGAAATTAGCAAAAACCTATCACTTGGATTCAAGACTATTCTTTTCTTCTTCTAATTCTTCCTCCTGACTCCTTCTTCAAGGATTTTATAATTCTGTGCAACTTCACATAAAATTGGGATTACGGGTTAAAATTCTTTTGGCAATTATAGGTTATTTATAAATCATGACTGTGGGTAAAAAAATAAAGGTTATAGATAGACTCCGTTTGGGTTTTGCGGTATCAATGGCTAAAAGTGTGACGTTTTTGGTGCGGTCATTGCGTCTTGGTGCTGCTAGTGTTTTACCCGGTTCGATTGCGCGACGGATAGAACCTCGGATTTTAGAGTTGTTGAGTCAGCAAGTCAAAAATGGGGTAATTCTCATTGCGGGGACGAATGGGAAAACGACTACGGCGTTACTTTTATGTACTATTTTAGAACGGAATGGTTTTTGTGTTGCCCATAATTCTACGGGTGCAAATCTGGAAAATGGGTTAGCAACTGCTTTGATAGATAATGCTAGTTTACTGGGAAATCTGAATGTAGATTATGCAATTTTGGAGGTTGATGAAAATATAGTTCCCAAGGTTTTAAAACCATTACAACCGCGAATTATTCTCTGTTTGAATCTGTTCCGTGACCAGTTGGATAGGTATGGAGAAGTGGATAGTATTAGTAAGCGGTGGACTCAGGTAATTGCTACTTTACCAGAAACAACAGTAGTTATTCCCAATGCTGATGATCCGACTTTATCCTATTTGGGTCAACAGTTATCCCAAAAGGTGTTATTTTTTGGTTTAAATGAGCCTGAAAATTATTTAGAAGCTATTCCTCATGCGGTTGATTCTATTTATTGTCCTAGCTGTGGTCATGCTTTAGATTATCAAGGGGTTTATTTGTCCCATTTGGGAGATTTTACTTGTCCTAGTTGTGGTTTTACTAAAAGTAAACCTGCTTTATTAAGTCAGGAATGGCCACAAATTCTCGTGGGTTTATATAACAAATATAATACTTTAGCCGCAGCTACAGCAGCGCAAGCATTAGGAGTTGATGAGGTGAATATTAGGGATGGAATTAATAATTTTCAAGCTGCTTTTGGTCGTGCGGAAGATTTAGTGATTGACGGTAAACGGGTGCGGATTCTATTATCAAAAAACCCTGTAGGAACAAATGAAACTATTCGTGTCGTCACTCAAAGTACCGATAAAACTACTTTATTGGTTTTGAATGACAGAACTCCTGATGGTACTGATGTATCATGGATTTGGGATGTGGATACAGAAAAGTTGGTAGCACGGGGTGGAACGTTGATTGTGAGTGGCGATCGCGTGTATGATATGGCTTTACGTCTACGTTATAGTCAGGAATCTCTGGACAGTGACATCAATCTGATTGTAGAGCCAAATTTGCAGCAAGCGATCGCTACTGCTCTAGAGCATACACCAGCAAATGAAACTTTACACATTCTCCCCACCTATTCAGCCATGCTGGAAGTGCGAGAAGTATTGACTGGTAGGAAAATTCTCTGATAATTGACAACTAACAACTGCAATAACTGTTTATATGTGAATTATGAAAATAGTCAACCTGATTTTGCTGGCTTTTCCTCTGTTTTTCGCATCTCTGCTATTGGTAATTAACCCAGCACACGCTTCCCAATTCAAATCTACATCTGCTGTGCAAATGATTGTGGTGACATCTACTCAAGCCAATCTTGATATAGTTACACCGCAAATAAATAACATCACACATTCTGTAATCGAACAAGCTGGTTGCAGTTGTACTAATTGTGTTCAAGCTAATTTACAAAAATTACAAGGTAAATTACCTATGGCCGGAATTTAATAAATTAGAACAATAAATGTTTTACAAGACACAGCAAGTCTGTGTCTTTATTACTTTATATAATTATTTCTGGACTTTTTAATATATTCATCAATTACAATAAATTATGTCAGAAAAAAAACTATCTTCACATTTATTGAAAACTATCATTTTAGGTGTAATGGTGGGTTTATTTGGATGTGGAAATAAAACTATTAGTACACCATATAATACCACCAATAATAATATTAATAATAATTTGCCCTTTGTCGTAGCAACTAATAGCGTAATTTGCGATTTAACAAAACAAGTTGCTGGAGATACAATTAATCTTATTTGTTTAATTCCTCCTGGGATAAATCCTATGAATTATAAACCCGTACCAGAGGATAATCAAGCCATTAAAAATGCTAGTTTAGTATTATATCATGGTTATAACTTTGAACCAGGTTTAATTAAAATTATTGAAGAGATTAAAAAACCTAAATTAAAAATTGCCGTTGCTAAAACTATCGGTGTAAATTTCATCAAAATTGGAAAACACGGTAAACAAATTGTTGAACCTCATGTTTGGCATAATCCAAATAATACTATCAAAATGGTAGAGATAATTAATAGTAGTTTAATTAAACTAGTACCAAAAAATAAGAATATCTATAATAAAAATACAAAAAGAGTCACCCAAGAAATCAATCAAATCAATAATTGGATTAAAGTCAGACTAGCTAGTATTCCCGATAAAAATCGTAAATTAATTACAACAAATTCAGCCATGATTTATTATGTCAAAGCTTATGATATCCCCTATTCAATCAATTTAGGTAATGTTAAAAATATGGGAAAATTGACAGATACAGAAGTCAGAAATTTGGCTAAGGATATTCAAAAAGCTAAAGTACCAACAATTTTTGCAGATACAAATACCAATTCCAATTTACTCGCACCCGTAGCGACAGCAGCGGAAGTAAAAGTTTCTCAAAAACCACTTTATATTGACGGACTAGGTGAACTAGGAAGTGACGGAGAAACCTATCAAAAAATGATGACAACTAATACAAGAATCATTGTAGAAGGATTGGGAGGAACATATTTGAAGTTTCAGGTGAGACAATAATTACTGATACTTGAAAATTGTTATCTACTCATCACCAAAACCTGATAAAATACTCAAACAACATTTTAGAAATTAGTCGGTTTCAACCGACTTTAGCTGTTAGACAGGGAATTTATTCCTTGGCTAAATTTTATATTGTAAAAGTCGTAAAAGTCAGATCCCCGACTTCTTAAAGAAGTCGGGGATCTTGTTGTTCATAACTCATTTAGGCTAGTTATTAATTAATTTGATTCAGCCCAAATTTTTGCCCAATTTAGGGTTTTATGAACTTCTTCCATTGTTGCGGCTTCACAATAAAGACGTAAAACAGGTTCAGTGCCGCTAAATCTAATCATTAACCAACTTTGATCAGCTAGTCGGAATTTATAACCATCAATTGTTTGACAACCGATGACTTTTTTACCCGCGATTTCTGTTAAAGGTTGGGATTGTAACTGTTTTAATAGTCGGCCTCTGGCTTCCATATTTGCTAATGGTAAATCAATGCGATCATAGCTGGATGAAAAGTTCGTTTGTTGTTGTAAATAGCGATAATATTCACCTAAATCTAACCCTGATTCCACAACTGCTTCTAATACATAAAGTGCCGATAATAAAGCATCGCGTTCGGGAATATGGCTACCATAACCAATGCCACCGGACTCTTCACCTCCTAATAATACCTGGGTGGCTAACATTCGGTCAGCAATGTATTTATAACCTACTGCTGTTTCATGGATAGAAAGGTTATGTAATGCGGCTACACGGGGCATTAAGTCCGAACCACTGACAGTTTTGACGATTTCTCCCTGAAAGTTGCGGCGCAGGGTGAGATGGTCAATTAAGATGGGAATTAGGATTTGGGAACTAAGGAAATTAGCATCTTGATCTACGGCGGCAATGCGATCGCAATCTCCATCAAATACCAAACCCACAGTTAAACCAGTTTTATGGGTTTGCCGATGGGTTTTCATAACTGTAAATAGTCGGGAAAGATACTTTGGTAAAGGTTCAGGCGCACCACCTTCAAACAGAGGATCACGGTCGCTATTAATTTCCTTAACTTGTTCCCCTAATAATCGGGCTAATCCCCCAGCCGCTGCCCCGTGCATGACATCCACAAATATTGTTAACTTGCCAGTTGCGATCGCTTCTTTAATTTTGTGAATATCAACTTTAGCGGCTAATGCTTGACAATAACTCGGCCAAGGATCAAAGGTTTTTTCCTTACCTGGAATCGCTGCTGGGGCAACTTTTTCTGATAATAAAGCCTCTATCTCTTGAGTAACTTCCGGTGGTACTGAACCACCAAAAGCACTTTTAACTTTTAATCCTAAATATGCACCAGGATTATGACTAGCTGTGACAACTAATGCCCCTAAAGCCTTGAGTTCTTTAGCCGCCCAACTGTAAGCTGGAGTTGGGGCAAAGGTTTCGCTAAACAGGACATCGAAACCAACTGCGGTGACAGCATTGGCAACCACACGGGCAAACTCTTCCGCCATAAATCGGCGATCATAACCGACAATAATCGTTCGGCTACCCACTTGGGAAAAGTAAGTATTATGTAAAACTTTGGCTGCTACGGTTGCGACTAATGCCAGACGTTCAAAGGTAAACTCCTCACCTATCACACCCCTCCAACCATCTGTACCGAATTTGATTGGGTTAGTTACAACTGACATAAAAATATCCTAAATTTCTCACTGAGAATTTTAACATTAGTCAGTTGTCAGTTGTAATAAAACTCTTCCTCTATTACCAATTACCAATTCCCTATTCCCTATTCCCTATTCCCTTTAACTTAACAAAGAAATTGCTATTGGTAAAATCCGATGTTCTTGGATTTGGATTCTCGCGTGTAGTGTTTCTGATGTATCATCTGGTAAAACGGGAACAGCCGCTTGAATTAAAATTTCCCCACTGTCAACTTCTAAAGAAACAAGATGTACAGTACAGCCAGTAATTTTGACTTTAGCGACTAAAGCCTGTTCTACAGCTTGCACGCCTTTAAAACTCGGTAATAAACTGGGATGAATATTAATCATCCGATTAGGAAAAGCGTCAATTAAAACTTGTGTGACTAATCGCATCCATCCCGCCATAATCACGAATTGTACATCATACTGCTGTAATGTTTGGGCAACTTTATGATCAAATTTTTGACGATTTTTATAGTCTCGATGATTTAACAATACAGATTCTACACCCCAATTCTTAGCCCTGACTGCTGCTTTCGCATCGGGATTATTGTAAATTAGAACTTGAATTTGGGCGTTAATTTTACCATCGGCAATAGCTTGGGCAATTACTTCAAAATTACTCCCATTGCCAGAAGCCATAATCCCCAATTTCAAAGGCTGATTCGAGGAAACTTGGTGATGATAAATATCAGGATAAATGAGACTGTCAGTAGTATTTATTGGGGAATCGTAAATCATAGACAATAATTATTTTCACAAAATTTTTGAAGGTCGAGAGTTTCAGATCCCCGACTTCTCTAAGAAGTCGGGGATCTTGTTATTTAAAATTCTCGTCTTAAGAAAATAATAATGGCGATCGCTAACAACATAAAACTGTAAAGTAAACTATAACCTGCATTGGCGACTAATGTGATTGGATCAGGTAGTGCTTGTAAACCGTAAACAGCATCATTCTTTAAATCTAATCTAGATAAATCTGGCAAGATTAGATATAAACTTTGGGTAATGCGTTCCATCCCAGGATTCTGACTTAATTTACCTAATGCCACTAAATCTTGAGTAACATTCCCCATTAAATACACTGCAAATGTTAGGGATGTAGCTATTAGTGAACTGGTAAAAACGCCCAAAGTAATGGCTACGGCAGTAATTAAACATAATTGCAAAAATAAGAATAGCGTAGCCAAAAAAATGCTAATAATTGGATAGGATACTTGACCAACTTGTAAGAATCCTAAATAAATTATTGTCATTGCAGTAATGAGGACACCGATAACTGCTGATAACCCTAAATATTTACTAGCAATAAATTCACTGCGGCTGATGGGTTTGGCAATTAATACTAAAATAGTGCGTTTTTCAATTTCTTTGTTAACTAATCCTGTGCCGATAAATATAGCGACAATTAAACCAATGACGTTCATTGTTGCCAAACCAAAGTCCAAAAATATTTTATTAGTGGCAGTGCCGGCAAATTCGGGAATGGCACGGAAGGCAATACCCAGGATGATAGCATAAAAACCGATGATGTACAGAATGCGATCGCGGATCACTTCCTGAAATACATTCTTAGCCATGACGACAGTTCTAATTACATTCATAGTAATTACTTCTTCCTTATTGTTGTGCTGGGGGAGAACCAATGATAAATTTACTTGTGCGATCGCAAGTCACACGGGCAACGGTATCTTTATTATCTGTTTGTTTACCAGAGTTAGATGGTTCTATCAAACAAGATTTTTTCCAGTAATATCCTTGAGAGTTGGCACTTGGACCACCCCAAATTGTCAAAATATCTAGCCTATATCCATATCCAGGCTTGATATTGACTACACGGGGTTCAACTCGCCATAGTAGTCTTTCTTGAGATTTACCTAAATTACTATTAATCGTTCTTCTTCCCAAGTTGCCTAGTTGCTGATTAGCTTCTATTAACCATTTTTCTACTTCACCCCAAGGTTTATTGGCAAGTTGTTGATTAACTAAAGGTTGTAATTTATTTAAAATCAAATCACCAGTTTTTGGCTTTCGTGCTGGTGGTTCTAATCTAATCACAAAAGCACTTTTCTGAAAATTATCTGCTCGTAAACTAGGATATTCTTTTAACCATTTATCTATCACAAAGTAAAACTGAAGCCAACAACTAATTAGCATACACCAAGCTAATAAAACTACAACTTTTTGACGATCTTGCAATTTAGGAAGTTTGGCTTTTGCTGATTTTCCACCTGTGCCTTCAAAGAAATTAGGTATGGCTGTAACTATGGCAGCTATGGTTGGCCAAATAACTATCGTATTCGATGTTAATACACCTTCTTTGTGTCCAAAGGCAAAGACGCTCACTAAAAAGCCCGTGATTACTGCCCCAACTGGCATAAAAGTTCCGGGAATTCTTAAAGGATCGTCTGTGGTATACCAAGTTGTTCCTGCTAATAAAAATAACCAACCACAAAAGGCAATAATATCCCTAATATACCCTACGGCAAAATATGATATTCCCCAAGAAAAAACACTCAAATAGATAAATGTTTGCCATGAGTATGCTTTGGCTGGTGTCAGAAATTTTTGCACTCCTGCAAATAAATCCTGAATATATTTAAATATGCCACCTATTTCCTTCAATAAAAAGTTCATGAGATTACCTCTAATTAATGCAGTGATGAATATTGATCATTTTACCGAGAGCGAATTAATATGATGAAGGTTATGGCACTGTAACTAAGTGAGTTCGCTATTAATGTTGCCGTGATTAAATTAGTATTCTGCAACTTAGCTATATTCATATAACTAGCTCTTTGTTGTGAAAAACTGGTTTCTGGCTGGGTGTTTTTTCCCCCTTCATTCATAAAAATGATGAGGATCTTCATCAATAAAAATTTAACTAAGAAAGTCGCCATGAAAATAGTAAATGATAATACAATTATCATTGTACTAATGCTAGAAGCTTTAATCTTATTGAAAAATACATAATTAATCAATTCGGCTTTGATAGGGATAGATAACATCGGTTCGACTGTGAAAAACACAATCCAGCCAATGACACTTGAAAAAACATTTAAGGCAATGGCATAAAAAATGCTGGTTCTTTTATCAAACTTCAACCATTTATTCAGAACATAGGCTTCTATGGGAATGGCAGCTAGTAAGAATAATATTTCAAAAAATATCGCCCCAATAGGCAAGATTATGGGTAGTGATAATTCATCAGACATAATGGTAACAACAAGAAGATTTTAGGAGTTAGTTAGATCCCCGACTTCTTGAAGAAGTCGGGGATCTGGGGATTACGTTTTTTTTGAGTTAGTTGTACAGAGTATAACTGAAAGAATACGGATAATCGGCAATTATCTCATTGTTCTGACATTTATGATCTGAGTGTAACTGGATATTTAGATTGATTTTATTAATACATCTATCAAACTTGAATACGCAAAGGTACAAACCGCCCACCGCAGGGCGGAAGTCAAAAGTCAAAACCAAGACAGGATAGGCTTTTTAATGATTTGGGATAGTTGATTTATTTATGCCCTGCCGCACTAGATTCTAGTTTCGTTAAGATAGAGAATTGCTACTTTATAGCTTTTCAAAAGATGACAAGGAACGGTATCGGTATTCGGACAGCGCAAGTCCGTTCTGAGCGGCTGACGGGTCAAATTCACGTCTATGATGGTATTGGGAAAGGTAAGTCCCAAGCGGCTTTAGGGGTGGTTTTGCGCTCAATTGGGTTGGGAATCAATACACCTAGTGATTCTAGCCGGGTTTTATTGTTGCGGTTTTTGAAAGGGCCAGAACGGGATTATGATGAGGATGGAGCGATCGCTGCATTACAGCGGGGTTTCCCCCATTTAATTGATCAGGTTCGCACGGGGAGAGCCGAATTTTTTGGTCATGATCAAATTACCGCTTTTGATCGAACAGAGGCTGCAAGGGGTTGGGATGTAGCCAAAGGGGCGATCGCTTCGGGGTTGTATTCAGTAGTTGTCCTAGATGAAATTAACCCGGTTTTGGATTTGGGTTTGCTGTCAGTGGATGAGGTAGTCAATACTTTAAAATCTAAACCCCAAGAACTGGAAATCATTACGACTGGACGCGCAGCACCGCCACAATTATTGGATATTGCGGATTTGCATTCGGAAATGAAACCCCATCACCACCCCACAGCCGCAGAACTTTTCATTGAAGGTATTGAAATTTATACAGGTGCAGGTAAGGGTAAATCTACTAGTGCTTTGGGTAAAGCTTTGCAAGCAATTGGTAGAGGCATCAATCATCCTGGTTCTACCCGTGTATTAATTATGCAGTGGCTCAAAGGTGGTAGTGGTTATACTGAAGACGCAGCGATCGCCGCTTTACAACAATCCTATCCTGAAGTGGTAGATCATCAACGCTGTGGACGGGATGCCATTGTTTGGCGAAATTCTCGTCAAGATTTAGACTATATAGAAGCAGAAAGAGGTTGGGAAATTGCCAAAATTGCGATCGCCTCTGGTGTCTATAAAACGATTATTCTCGATGAACTCAATCCCACCGTTGATTTAGAATTGTTACCTGTTGATCCCATTGTTCAAGCCCTTTTACGCAAACCTCGTGATACAGAAGTGATCATCACTGGGCGTTGTCAAAACCAACCCGCTTATTTTGATTTAGCTAGTATTCACTCTGAGGTTTACTGTCATAAGCACTATGCAAATCAAGGCGTAGAATTAAAGCGCGGAGTTGATTTCTAAAGATACAGCGATTTTCAGTTATATGAGTTACATCTTAGCCCCCTCCTCGCCTGCGGGGAGGGGGTTGGGGTCATTGGACTTCATAAGCTATTACGCAGCTAGATCCAATAATCCTGATATTGTTATTTTTTGTAGTGCGGGCATCTTGCCCGCAAGAATTATACAAACCACATTCAGCAGGTGTTTTTTGAATTTTCGGAATTATCCATAACCCAATGATAACAAGGCTTTCAGACAATGACACGCAATTCTATATTAGAGCGATGCCTTCGGCGCGGCGTAGCCATCGCCGATATACTTAAAGTTAGAATCAAGTTTATTGAGAATAAATTCACTCGTTGAGAGAGGGAACTCTTAACTCTTAACTGGGAACGGAAAAATCAGTTGTGTAATAATTAATTCTGTCCCATTACTTAACGGCTACCATGATGGTAATAAAAGCTCTGGTTTCATCCTTTAATCCTGGACATCCCGATTCTGACAATTTACCGCGTCTGACGCACCCTACAAGAGATAAAATCCACATTACATATTTAGAAACCTTTGTCAATGCGTAAGCCCTATAATAGTAAATTCACAAAATTAAATAAATATCTGTATTCTCAACCAACTCCAAATATCCTATACTAAATCTTACCTATGAATAACTAAACCCCCATTTCTGTACTTCTGAAATCCCTGAAAATTATGGCGATTATCTCCTCCAAAAAACAGCCTCCAGAACCCAACGGAGAACCCAGGAAGCAACGGGAATCAGCCAAAGTACCCCCCGCAGAAAATCTGTTGCAATCAGAAGCTGCCATTAATGAACAAGGAAAACCAGAAGAAAGTATTCGTCCCCACCGCTTTGCTGATTACATCGGCCAAAAGGATTTAAAAGATGTCTTAGATATAGCCATTAAAGCTGCTAAATCTAGGAATGAAGTCATGGATCATTTGCTGTTGTATGGACCACCAGGTTTAGGTAAAACCACAATGGCGATGATTTTAGCCTCAGAAATGGGGGTAAGTTGCAAAATTACCAGCGCCCCAGCTTTAGAACGACCACGAGATATCGTCGGGTTATTGGTGAACCTGAAACCAGGAGATGTATTGTTTATAGATGAAATTCATCGGTTATCACGGATGACAGAGGAAATTCTCTATCCAGCCATGGAAGATTGTCGCTTAGATATCACTATAGGTAAGGGTTCTAGCGCCAGAATCAGAAGTATACCCTTGTCTAAATTTACCCTAGTTGGGGCCACAACCCGCGTCGGAGCTTTAACTTCCCCATTGCGCGATCGCTTTGGCTTAATTCAAAAGTTGCGTTTTTATGAAGTTGATGAACTTACTCAAATTGTGACTCGCACCGCCGAATTGTTACAAACTTCAGTTAATTTAGACGGGGCTACAGAAATAGCCAAACGTTCACGAGGGACACCAAGAATAGCTAATAGACTACTAAAAAGAGTCCGTGATTATGCAGAAGTAAAATCCTTTATAGAAATAAGTGCAACTGTAGCAGCGGAAGCATTACAACTATTCCAAGTTGATCCTTGCGGTTTAGATTGGACAGATAGAAAAATGCTCAGTGTGATTATTGAAAACTTTAATGGTGGTCCAGTCGGCTTAGAAACCATCGCTGCTACCACTGGGGAAGACACCCAAACCATTGAAGAAGTTTACGAACCATATTTAATGCAAATAGGTTATTTAAGTCGCACACCCAGGGGGAGAATAGTCACTAAAGCCGCCTATCAGCACATGGGGTTTAAACCCCCTAATGAGCAGTTATCATTACTATAGCCCAAGATCCCCGACTTCTTAGAGAAGTCGGGGATCTGTCGGGGATCTTAGTGCAAAAGTAGGGTGTGTTAGCGACAGCGTAACGCACCATTCCAGAATACATCAGAATTGCAGGTTATTAAATTTGCGTTCCTAAGATCCCCGACTTCTTAGAGAAGTCACGTGAGTTCGACATAACGATAATTTGTGGAAAACTCACCCCACGTAGGTAGGAGTCTCAAGCCCTTATTCTCTCGTTGAAAAAATCATAACTCCGTTCGCGTAGCGTCTCCGAACACCGAACACCGAACTCCGAACTCACGTGAAGTCGGGGATCTTAGGCTAAGACAAGAGAGAAAAAGAAAGCTCTGAATTTAATCCCTAATTACCTACTTATGAGTTAAAATCTCATTGAAATCACACAAATAATTGAATATATGGCCACAAAAATATCTGATCAACTACACCCAAAATTGACTCAAATATTTGCTACAGCGTCATTAACAGCCTTAGCAAGCTTTACAGCCATGAGTCAACCTAGTTACGCTGGAGGCACTAAATTCTATTGTGCCGCAGAAGATGGGCAATATTTCACCTTTACCCGTACAGAAGACGGTCAAAGACACAAGATTATGGGTTGGACATCAACCTACTTTCCCTCGCAATACAGCCCTAAAAACCGATGTCAGGAAGTATCAAAAAGATTTCAAAGAAATTATGATCATGGTACACTGAAAAAAATCGCCTCTGGAATAGTCAATAAAGAAACTGTAATTTGCTCTGGAAGTGACTCTAATACGGTCTGTAACTCCGGTAACTTACTATTTACCCTCAGACGGGGTACAAATGGCAGAGATGTGGCTAATAGGTTGTTTAATCGTCAAGCTCTAGCTGGCGCTGAAATTATGAATCAAAATTCTAACACTGATGATATCATCTTTGATTTTGATACTTACTTAAATAATTTACCAGCGGAGCAAAAATAAACTATTACATCTTTTCAAGTTGTCAAATTTTACAATTATCAAATTCATCACTTGTGTTAGTGGTTTGTGTTTACTAATACCCAATTCCAACCTAGATACTAGGATTTATATTAAAAATACTCCCATAGACCAACCACTAACCCGACTTTCTCCAGCACAAGTAAAACAACAAGCAACAGATATTACCGTTAAAATCCTGTCAACGGAGTTTCTTGGTTCAGGAATCTTACTGAAGAAAAATGGCAATATTTACACAATATTAACAAACGCTCATGTTTTAGAAGCAGGTCAAAGACCTTACAACATAGAAACGCCAGACAGGAAAATACATAAAGCCAAAGTATCTAAAAAAATGAAGTTTGGTAAATATGATTTAGCCATGTTGGAGTTTTCTAGTAGTACAATTTATGCAGTAGCAAATATTGGGACTCAATCAAAAATAGGAGATAAAGTATTTATTGCGGGTTTTCCCGCTGATGAATCAGAAAACACAGTTCAACAGTTCACATTCACAACAGCTAGAATAGTTCTAGTTCTAGAAAAAGCCTTAGAAAGAGGATATCAAATAGGATATACAAACAAACTAGAAAAAGGCATGAGTGGAGGACCATTATTAAATGAAAATGGTCAATTAATCGGTGTTAATGGAATGCACGCTTATCCATTATGGGATGTTCCCTCAGTATTCATAGATGGTACACCAGCAGATGAAAAACTACATCAACAAATAGTCCGTTTAAATTGGGCTATAGCCATAGATAAACTCAAACCTTCTCCATAGTTAACCTCCTCTTTAAAGGCTTTTGAACCCACGAAGGTGGGTTTCGTCTGTGTAGCCGCGACTTCTAGTCGCCCTTGCTTAGATAACGAAAAATCAAAGCTTTTGAACCCACGAAGGTGGGTTTGGTCCGTGTAGCCGCGACTTCCAGTCGCCCTTGCTTAGATAACGAAAAATCAAAGCTTTTGAACCCACAAAGGTGGGTTTGGTCCGTGTAGCCGCCACTTCCAGTCGCCCTTGCTTAGATAACGAAAAATCAAAGCTTTTGAACCCACAAAGGTGGGTTTGGTCCGTGTAGCCGCGACTTCCAGTCGCCCTTGCTTAGATAACGAAAAATCAAAGCTTTTGAACCCACGAAGGTGGGTTTCGTCTGTGTAGCCGCGACTTCCAGTCGCCCTTGCTTAGAAATCGCTACTAAGGAAAAATCAAGGGTTTTGAACAATCAAAATCCTGTAAATCCTGGACATTCTGATGCTGACAATTAATATGTACTATAAATACACAATTCCCACATTATTTATCCTCACATCTATCACCCTAAACCAACCAACCACGGCCAAAGATTTACCATGCAGTCCTAAAATAGATAAAATAGCCGAAAAAATCACGGTTTTAATTGATATTAATAATAAAGATAATGGTTCGGGAATTTTAATTAAACAAGAAGGTAATACTTATACTGTTCTCACAGCTTTTCACAATGTTAAAAATCCTAGTTTAAAATACACCATTATCACCCCCGATCAACAACGTTATCCCATTCAGAACCAAAATATTCAACCACTGGGAACAGGGATAGATTTAGCTGTGGTGAAATTTGTTAGTAGTAAAACCTATCAAGTAGCTAAATTTGGCAATTCTGACTTAATAAAACGTGGGGATAATGTTTATGTAGCTGGGTTTCGTCTTTCCACCCCTAGTATTCCTGCACCGCTTTATGATTGCTTTGATGGACAAGTTTCCGCTCATGCTACTCAAGTAACCATAGATGGTGGTTACAATTTAGTTTATACCAATCCCACCCTCAAGGGCATGAGTGGCGGACCAGTGTTAAATTCAGAAGGTGAGTTGATAGGTATTCATGGCAGAGGTGATGAATATGACAATAGGGAAAGAGATAGATTTGCTGGTATTCCCATTAATATCTATGTGCGGATTGCAGCAAATACCCCTCGTAATAATCCTAGTCCTACAAATGAACCTACACCTGTCATTTTTCAAAATTTAGAAACATTGTTAAAAAAAGGAAAATGGCGAGATGCAGATTTAGAAACTTGGGAATTGATGCTAAAGTTAACTAAACGAGAACAGGAAGGATGGTTAACAGTTGAAGATGTGAAAAATTTTCCCAGACAGGAATTGCGAAAAATGGATCAATTATGGGTAAGATATAGCAATGGTAAGTTTGGCTTTTCTGTACAAAAGCAAATTTGGCTGGAGTTGGGAGGCAAGTTAAATGGAGAATCCGACTGGGATACTTTTGTAAAGTTAAGCTCGCGCGTTGGTTGGACAAAAAATAATAAAGAGCTCAGTTACGATAGTTACACCTTTAGTACAAATGCACTACCGGGACACCTGC
>NZ_JADEVZ010000067.1 GCF_015207875.1 Dolichospermum sp. LEGE 00240 | reverse complement strand
CCCCTACCTCCCCCCACCTCCCAATTAAGGGGGGTAAACACAAGAGGGAATTAGGGAATTAAAAAATCTAAATGATCTCCTGATTTAGTGCGTAAATCTGCCAAAGAACCTTGTAATTTCAACTTACCTTGATCTATTAAAACAATCCAATCAGCACGATTAATTACTTTGGGTCGGTGAGTAATTAAAATTGTTGTTTTCCCTTGACGGTGTTGAAATAATTGGTCTAAAACTTGGGCTTCACTCACTGGATCAAGTCCACCTGTAGATTCATCTAAAATGAGAATTGCTGGGTCTGTAACAATGGCTCTAGCTATGGCTAATCTTTGTCTTTGTCCACCAGAAATATTAGCACCAAATTCACCCAAAATAGTTTGATATGTCTCAGGCATTTTACTGATAAATTCATCAGCACCAGCAATTTGACAAGCTTTGACAATCTGTTCAAAGCTAACATAAGGCGCTCCTAATCGGAAGTTTTCGACAATAGAGCGATTCCAAAAATGAGCATCTTGGGGAACGAGAACTACCTGTTGACGGAGAGATTCTAAGGCAAGGTCTTGGAGGTTATAAATGCCAATTTGTATATTGCCAGATTGGAGTTTATATAAACCGGAAATTAATTTAGATAATGTACTTTTACCACAGCCAGATTTGCCAATTAAAGCAATATTTTTACCTCCAGGAATCGTTAAAGAAAAATCTTCTAATAAATCAATGCGACCAGGATAATGAAAGTTTATATTTGTACAAATAATATCAGCATTTTCAGAAATTGTCGCAAAAGGTTTTTTACCATTATCATCATCTTCTGGAGTGGCATCAATAACTTCTGTTAACCGCCGTACAGCAGTTTTTGCACGAGTAAATTCATCAACAAAATTAATAACTGTACTAATTAACCCAATAAAATTACCATTCATTGAGTTAAAGGCTAGTAATTGTCCAATACTCAAATTTTCAGATGGGTTAATTACTAAATAGCCACCAAACCAAAGTAAAATTACACTACCAATACTAGAAACAAAACCAGAAAATGTATTATTAATAATCCCAATTTGCATTGTCTGAAATGTGAGTCTAGCTAGACGATTAAAGCGATTTTGTAATTCATCCCAAAATTGTCTTCCTGATGTGGTTGTTTTGAGAGTTAATGCACCTTTAAAGGTTTCGACTAAAACCCCTTGGGTTTCGGATTCTGTAACTAACAGTTCATTAGTTTTTTGCTGTAATGTGGGTTGAAAAATAAATGTAGATATGGTCATTACCACAGAAATTACTAAAGCTGCTGAGGTAAGTTTCCAACTATAAAATAACATGAGAAATAAGGAAATTACCGCAATAAAAAATTGACTTGGTAATCCAACAACAACTTGAGCAATTAATTGATTAATTTGGTCAATATCTCGCAGCCGACTGACAACTTCACCACTGCGACGGGTTTCATAATAAGTTAATGGTAAACGCAGAATTTGCCGCCCAAATTCTAAGACTAAACCTAATTGCATTCGTTGGGCAAAATGAGCAATTAAGTTAGACTGGACAAATGAGAGACTATGAGAAATAATATTCATGACGACTACAGAAATTACTACTGTAGTCAATAATTTTGTGTCACC
The DNA here is from genome assembly GCF_015207875.1 of Dolichospermum sp. LEGE 00240. Classification (GTDB taxonomy): domain Bacteria; phylum Cyanobacteriota; class Cyanobacteriia; order Cyanobacteriales; family Nostocaceae; genus Dolichospermum; species Dolichospermum gracile. The sequence continues at coordinate 26,379 of NZ_JADEVZ010000067.1, read as the reverse complement.
TCTAACTAATACATCATCAGTAAGAATTTGCAGCAAAAAAGGGGAAGCTAAAGACAGCAAACCCAAGACTAAATTGAGAGGTAATGCTTGGAATAAAATGCCACGATAAATCCAAACTCGTTGGAAGAAACGCCAAAAACCACCGACTTTATCTTGCTTTTGATCAAAAAAGCGAATAGGGTCTGGTTCTACTAATAATAATAACCAATCTGTCCAAGCTGCTTCTACATCTTGTTTGGAAAGATAACGCAAGCCCACTGCGGGGTCTGCAATCAGAAATTTTTTACCTTTTTTACCATATAAAACAACCCAATGATTTCCTTTCCAGTGAATAATTGCTGGTAAAGGTGCTTCATTAATTTTATCTAATATTTCTGGCGAAGTTTTCACGGGATTAGCTTTAAAACCCAGGATTTCCGCGCCTCTTTTTAATCCTAATAAGGTGGTTCCAAATTGCCCAGTTCCGACTGCTTCTCTAATTCTGCTAATGGTAAAAGTCTGACCATAATGTTTAGCAATTGAAGCCAAGCAAGCTGCCCCACAATCTTCTTCGCTATGTTGTTGAACTAACTTGTATTTCATAGGTAAAGCACCCTGGAGAATAAGAAGCAGATGGTATATTTTTAGAATTAGTTTATTTTGGATTGATGGTGTTTAAATCAAGTCTTACTTATGTGAATTAACAGATTAGACAATGGTATTTTACGAAAAAAGATAGTCAGCAATCAGTAGAAGAATACTAGAGAGTATATTTGTCTCTTCTATTATTCTGTATCTAGCTGATAGCTGACTGACTTTAGTAATGAATAGAAACAGAAAAAAGTAAGGTTTTATAACTTATTTCTTTCTATTACTAAGTTTTGTTTATTATCTCTTGTTACTGTTACTGATACCTTGCAGAACTAAAGCACCAGCAACGGCACCTCCATTACCATATGATATTGGCACTTGGGTAATGATTGTTGTATTTGCTGCTACTTGAGTATTGATATTTGGAGTTTGAACTGCTGGAAAATTAAAACCCTTCTTACCTTTACCATACCAACCACCAGCTACGATCGCTTGTTGTTCAACAGATACTTCGGTAAATAAATTAGACATGACTGAATTCTCCTTGATTTGTATTATTGCTTGGGTTTGTTTGCTGCTTGTTTGCCGCTTTCCCCCTCGCTTGTTAATAGAATATCGAGAAGTTATGAGTTAATTCATTCTCATTTTCTGCAAACTTAATTACCAGATTTAGGACTAGAAATTTCCGAAAAATACACGCCAAATCGGCTAAATTCATTTGAACTAATTTCAAGTTTTAGCTAAATTAATTTCTATATAATGTCAGATAGACGAGCAGGATATCATCAATATATGTTTAATATGAAATCTATATCTAGCCAGGAAATTTATTTCCTGGCTAGTAGCTCAAGTCAGCTAAAGATGACTAAATAATCTCAAAATTCGTGAGTACACTTTCTGAAATTAGTGCGTTTTAACGCAATTTTGCTATTAGCCTAGAACTTTAGTTCCAGGCGGGTAAGGAACACCAAAGCAAAGATTTTAAGCAAATTGATATCAGATAATCTTTGCTAACTATAATTTGCAGCGACGGTGTTTTCTGCTCTGACTACGTGGGTAAACAAAGAAATTAAAAATCATATATATGATTTTTATGTTGGTTATATTATTAGAAATTGCAACTAGGTTGTTGTTTCCTATAGCTACAGCATTAGTATCGCTGATATTGCCACCACCACCAATTATGGTTTCTTGTTGTTCAATAGATACTGTAGTAAACAATGGATTAGACATTATTCAAGTTCCTTTAAATTTCAATTATCACCAATCAATCTTATTTTCGTTAATAGATTATATGTTTATGATTATCTTTGTCATGGCTAATTTACGCCAACTTTATTACTAATTTAAGAAATAAATATTTCCTAAAAATACACGCCAATCTGGCTAATTTATTCGATGGAATTTAAATTCTATGCTATTTTAATATAGTTAGTTTAACGAAACTCAATACCCCTGGCTATCCTAGGTCTAATGTTGGGTTATGCCTTCGGCACGCTACGCGAACACTTCGTTCAACCCAACCTACAAAGATCAAATTAATATTCTTTACCATCAGGGGAATGCTAGGATCATAGTTCTTTATTCAATGGATAGAAGTGTGAAAAATAAATAATCTGTAAATAACTAGTATTATCTACAGATTGATAGTAATTATTAACCTATATAGGAGTCCTATTTGACTTTTGAAATGGTCTTAGAGAATTGTAACTGCTCGATAAATGGGGGCAGACTACCTGTTCGGGAAGGATTTTACGCCATTTGAGGCTTGTCATGGAAGGATTTACCCCGCATTATTAGGGTAATAGGAAGAAAGGGAAAGGGAAAGGCCAATTTATACCCCTTATTTCTTGAACGAATTTATCGAACTTCTTCGGGTCTTCTTGGCTGACCTTATTAAAACAAGAACAAGAGATTCCATCGCCACCAGCTACGGTTTCTTGTTGCTCAACAGGTACATCGCTAAACAATGTATGTAACATATTACAAATCTCCTTGATGTTGAATTAGTGCAAAGGTTGATTACGGCTTTTTAGCTGCTCAAATCTTCACGTGATTAAAATAGTATCTAGGAATAAATAGATAAATCATTATTACTTTCTGCAAGTTTCATTACCAGATCAGGAAACATCAGTTTCACAATTACGTCAGTGATATTTCAGAAAAATACACGCTAAATTGGCTAAATCATCTTCACAAAATAGAAAGTTTCTGCTATGGTTTTCTGTTACCTACTGAGTACACAAAAGTATCCCTTAACTACCTATTACCAAAATTACTCCTCTTACCAAGGAAAGGGCTGCCAAACTTCCCATACTTCACTGTAAACTAGAAAGAATATGCTGTGGTGCGATACCTATAATAAATATGTCATTAAAAATAGATTCTGGATTATTTACCTATGATTTCATTGATCATCACGCAATCTTATGTGTGCCAGTTGATGCTGAATTTAAAGAAATTCGTAAGCGTTATTTACAAATTGCTCGGATATTGCACCCAGATAGTTCGCTGATGAGGAATGAGTCGGAAAAAGAGATGGCTAATCAATTGTTAGCAAAGCTGGTTAATCCGGCTTATGAGAAGTTTTCTGTGGAAGGCAATCGGGCTGAGTATTTGTTTATTCTGACACAAATGGGGAAGAGATTTGCCCAAGAACCAGGAGCAATTAGACTGAAGACGGAATCGGGACGACAATTGTTAGCTGCGCCTAATGTGAGTATGGCATATAAGCAGGCGATCGCAAAAATTGCCGAAACTCAATTTAGTGATTTGCAACAAGTACACAAAATCATCGCCGAAGTTAGTGAGCTAAATCTAGTTTACCTGATGCGGATAGCCGGACAGTCAATGAATAAGTCCGCATCTAGTCAGTCTGGGAATTTTTCCGAAAATTTATCACCAACACCAATTTCACCCCCGAAAGAAGAGTCAATCGTAGAACAATACCTGCGTCGCGCTCAAGTTTTATTAGAAACAAACCAATTGTCCCCAGCCAAAGTAGAATTACAAGATGCCTTAAAGTTAGAACCGCGAAATAGTCATTGCCATAGTTTGATGGCAATGGTATATTTACGGCAAAATCAACTGAAAATGGCAAAAGTTCACTTTGATAACGCCCTGAAGTTAAATCCCAATGAAAAAATCGCTTTGGAATGGAAACCCAAGGTAGATAAGGCTTTAGGAATTACAACCAGTGGTTCTCAAGGGACTTCCGCTTCTAAAACTGAAGAGAAGCAACCAGATAAGTCTGGAAAAGGTGGTTTGTTTGGCGGTTTGTTTGGTGGGAAGAAAAAATAATGGTGTATCAACCAGCAGCGGGAGCAAGGGATCTATTACCTTTAGATGTGGCGCAAAAACGCTGGATTGAAGATAGATTAGAACAGGTGTTTCAACGGTGGGGATATCACAGGATTATCACCTCGACTTTGGAACGAATGGATACTCTGATGGCTGGTGAAGCTATTGTGCGTCAGATGGTGATTCAACTCCAAAATAGTCAAAATGAAGAATTGGGGTTGCGTCCAGAATTGACTGCCTCTATCGCTCGCACAGTGGTAACTCGCATGACAGATGCGACCTACCCCCAGCGACTATATTACAATGCTAATGTTTTCCGCCGCAATTGGGAAGGTCATAATCGTCAGCAGGAGTATTATCAAGCTGGGGTGGAGTTACTGGGTGCAGAGGGATTATTAGCCAATGGGGAAGTGTTGCTGCTGGTGGCAGATTGTTTAACAGCATTGGATTTAAAAGATTGGCGGTTAATTTTGGGGGAAGCGGGAATTACTCGTTCTTTGCTGAATGCTTTTCCCCCGGAAATCAGAAATCAAGTCCGCAGGGCGATCGCTAATTTAGATCGCGTGACTATTGATACTTTGCCTTTGAGTGAAGAACTTCGCCAACGCGCTAAAATCATGTTGGATTTGCGGGGTGATAGTAGAGATGTTTTACAAAAAGTTAGTAGTTTACATCTAGAACCAGACCAGCAAGAGGCAATAAATAACCTCAAATCTCTAGTAGAATTACTAGATGGTAAATTCCCTTTAATCCTTGATTTGAGCCTAATTCAAACCATTGATTACTACACAGGTTTGGTTTTTGAAGTAGTGAGTGAGACAAATTCTCAAGCACAGATTTTAGGAAGTGGTGGTCGTTATGACCAATTGTTAGGTTTATATCATCCCCAAAAGGAAAATATTCCCGGTATCGGCTTTGAATTGAATATTGATGATTTATACCAAATTCTCCTATTAAATCAGCAATTACCCCAAGATATTCCCCCTAGTAATTGGTTAGTAGTCCCAGAAACCCCCGGTGCTGAAGCTGCGGCTTTTGCCTATGCTGATAAATTACGTAACTCCACTGATTTGGTGAGAGTAGAAATAGACTTGGGAGGTAGGGACATAGAAGCGATTCGTCAATATGCAAGCGATCGCTCCATTACCCAAATAGCCTGGATTAAAGCTGACGGTTCACACACCATTGAACCCGGAATCATCCCGTAGGGGCGGGGTTTCCCCGCCCTATCGGGGTTTCCCCGCCCTATTGGGGTTTCCCCGCCCTATCGGGGTTTCCCCGCCCTATCGGGGTTTCCTATAAATGCGGTCAATGTGAAATAAATATCAAAAAGAGGGAATCGGAAAAATGCCACATACCATTGTTACAGACGTTTGTGAAGGTGTTGCTGACTGCGTAAGTGCTTGTCCTGTAGCTTGTATTCATCCAGGTCCAGGGAAAAACGTCAAAGGCACAGATTGGTACTGGATTGACTTTGCCACCTGTATTGATTGTGGCATCTGTTTGCAAGTTTGCCCCGTAGAAAACGCAATTTTGGCAGAAGAAAGACCAGAATTGCAGAAAATAGTAAATTAGGTGACAGGTGACAGGTGACAGGTGACAGTGGAAAAGAAAATCACCAAATTACCTGTTACCTGTTCCCCGTTCCCTGTTCCCTGTTCCCTCATGTAACAAATGACAAATAATTATTTATTAAAAGTAGAAAATGTCCACGCTGGATATATTAAAGATGTAGATATTTTGCAAGGTGTCAACTTTCACATTGCACCAGGAGAATTAGTTACAGTAATTGGTCCAAACGGTGCAGGTAAATCCACCTTAGTAAAAACCATTTTCGGACTGTTGACACCCCACACCGGAACAATCACCTTTAAAAATCAGAATTTGATTGGTTTAAGATCAAATCAAATTGTCGCCAAAGGAATGTCCTATGTTCCCCAAATTGCCAACGTTTTCCCATCCTTAAACATAGATGAAAACTTAGAAATGGGGGCTTTTGTGCGAGATGTTCCCTTGAAACCTCTTAAAGATAAAATATACACCATGTTTCCTCGATTGAGCGATCGCCGTCGTCAACGCGCCGGAACTCTTTCCGGTGGAGAAAGACAAATGTTAGCAATGGGGAAAGCATTAATGTTAGAACCCAGTTTACTCCTATTAGATGAACCCTCAGCCGCATTATCTCCCATTTTGGTAACTCAAGTATTTGAGCAAATTAAACAAATTAAACAATCGGGGACTGCGATAGTTCTAGTTGAACAAAATGCCCGAAAAGCTTTGGAAATGGCAGATCGTGGTTATGTGTTAGAATCAGGTAGAGATGCGATCTCAGGACCAGGTGGAGAATTATTAAATGATCCTAAAGTGGGAGAATTGTATTTGGGTGCTGGGAAGGGACATTAATCAATCAAATCAGATCCCCGACTTCTTTAAGAAGTCAGGGATCTAAAACCTAAACCTATACTATTATTGGGAATATGACTACACAAACAATATCATCACCGGAAATATATCAAGGTCAATTTGGGGAGTTTAGGATTACCGAGAGCGATCGCCAAAGTGTGATAATTTATCGAACAGGATTAATGATCGCCGCCCTGTGTTTTGCCATTGGTAGCGGTTTAGTCTTATTTTATCCCCAACCCGCTGCTATCGCCTCCCTGACCCCTCTCTACACCTGTTTTAATATTGCCCTGGGAGTTAGTTTATTAACTATTCATATCTATATGGCATTTTTGCACCGCATTCTCCAACTTTTTTGGATAATTGGTAGCATTTGTGCCTTTATTTTTGGACATGGTGATAGTCAAGCTTTTGCAATTACTATTTATAATCAACCCCTCACCATATTAGGAATTGGTTTTACCTTCGCAGCCTTGACAGGGATCTTTTTCAAAGAAGGTTTTTGTTTCCATCGTTTAGAAACTAAAATCTTAACTCCCCTTGTTCCCCTACTATTATTAGGACATTTAACCGGAATTTTATCAACGCCAGCAGAACAAGTTTTACTAGCAACTTGGGCAATTTTATTCCTCATCTTTGCTATAAGAAAAGTAATTCAAGCTATTCCTCCCGACATTGGCGATAAATCTGTATTTGATTATTTGAAAAATCAAATTAAGACCCGGCGACTAGAAGTCACAGCTACACAAACAAAGTCCGCCTCCGCGGACTAAAAAAATCAAGATATTGAACCCACCCACCATCTGGGTTTTGCCTGTGTAGACGCGGTTTTTAACCGCCAGGTAATTATATTTATACTAAGTAGGTGAACACAATAAAACCAAACTGTGTAAAGAAACATAAAATCGCTGAAAACTTCTTTACTCTTGCCTCTTGCCTCTTGCCTCTTGCCTTGCTATAACGACAATTTTCAACGCCAACCTACTTATGTCAAATCCAGAAGAACGTAAATATTGGTTAGCATGGTCGCAAATTTCCGGTATTGGACCGATATTACTACAAAGATTACAACAGCATTTTGGTAACTTAGAAACAGCTTGGAAATCTAGTCCTAGTGAATTACGAAAAGTTGAAGGTTTAGGATTTCAAACATTAGAAAAAGTTGTTCAACAAAAATCCCGTTTAAACCCAGAACAACTCCTCACTCAACACCAACAAGCCAACCCCCTTTTTTGGACACCAGCAGACCCAGAATATCCCCAACTACTGCGAGAAATCCCCAGTCCACCGCCATTATTGTACTATCGAGGAGAAGTTGACTTACAGGAAAATTCAGGACAAAAACCCTTAGTGGGAATTGTCGGAACTCGTCAACCCACAGAATATGGAATTAAATGGACTCGTCAAATTAGTACCGCATTAGCCAAAAATGGTTTTACCGTTGTTTCCGGTATGGCTGAAGGAATAGACACTGAAAGTCATTCAGCAGCAATGAAAGCAGGAGGAAGAACAATAGCAGTTGTCGGCACAGGAGTAGATGTTGTTTATCCTTATAAAAATCGAGATTTATATAAACAGATATTGACATCTGGCATAGTAATTAGTGAATATCCTGCCAAAACCACACCCAACCGCACCCATTTTCCCCGGCGAAATCGCATCATTGCCGGTTTAAGTCGCGCAGTATTAGTCATAGAAGCACCAATAAAATCTGGCGCTTTAATCACAGCCACTTATGCTAATGAGTTTTGTCGAGATGTTTACGCATTACCAGGAAGAATTGATGACCAACCATCCCAAGGTTGTTTAAAATTAATTAGTCAAGGTGCAGGTTTAATTAATCAAGAACTTAGTGAATTATTAACCATGTTGGGGGCAATTCCTCAAATAGATATAGAAATTCCTATAGTTAAATCTCCTCCTTTACCTAACTTAGCACCTGAATTACAACAGGTAATAGATACTTTGGCTATTGATGCTTTATCCTTTGATTTTATAATTCAAAAAACAGGAATGAATGCGGCTTTAGTTTCCAGTTCCTTATTACAATTAGAACTCATGGGTTTAGTTACCCAACTCCCCGGAATGCGATATCAAAAATGTTAAAACTCTGATTTTTGTTCCTTCTTCCTTTGCGTCTTTGCGCCTTTGCGTGAGGCTAATTCATACTTTAATTATGCAACGCCAATTTTTGCTTGTAGTCTAGCAAAAACTACCTCACCATCTGTTACTTGTCCATTCTTAATCTGTTCAGTTCCTACAGCTATTTTTTTCCGTAGTTCCTCTAGTCTTCTTTCTCTGTCCAGCAGCAAAGTGACATACTCCACACACTCCCTTTCAGGTGAGTGTGGGCTGTAATTTACGTTCAGCTTTACGCAAAAACTTAGGGGCGGCAATTCTTTCATCGTCTGAGGTGACGATAAAATCAATTAAACCTACATCAATACCAACGATATTATTAGCGTTAAAGTCAGGTTTAATTGTGGGAACTGTTTTGTCGTCAAGGCTTAGAGTTACATAATACCCGTCTGCTTTTTTAGTAACAGACACAGTTTTAATATCAAACCCATCGGGTATTTGACGATGAACAATTACTTTTATATCGCCTATTTTTGATAGTGTAATCTTGTTATTGACAAAGTGATGTTGTTTAAATTGGGGAAACGTAAATGTTTTGTATTGTCCAACACCTTTAAATCTAGGTCTACCAGATTTTTTCCCATTAATATCACCTTTTAGCCATCGGTTTAAGTTGAATATTCATGATGTATTCTCCATTTGATAGATAGCCTTAACGCTGTTCTAACAACAAAGCCACATTTTCTGCAACCAGTTTGAATTCTGAATTATCTATTGTGGTGGATAATATTGCGGAGTCATTATAGGCTGCGGATAACTGCCCATAGGCATATTATTAACCATCCCATTAGGCATAGCAGGATTCATTATCGGTTGTTGAACTGTTTGCTGAACAAAGGGTTGAACGGGTGGTTGATAATTAGAAATTGGTGAAGTTATTGGTTGAGTCGCTGGTTGAGTGATTGGTTGAGTGATTGGTTGAGTGATTGGTTGGTTATTTGTCGGATTGTTAGGTGTTACTGTAGCTTGGCTAAAGTGTTCATAAGCAGCACTAGAAATAGAACTAATTAATTTTACCGCACGAGGATCATTATTGGGACGTTTCACCATAATAGCGGCGATATAACGTTTACCTGTAGGGACATCAATCAAACCCGCGTCTGCTAACATTGTACCAATATCACCTGTTTTGTGGTAAGCATTTGCGCCTTTTCCTAAGCCAGCAGGTAAAAGATTATCTCGTTCAGTGCGACTCATAATATTAAGCATTAAATCACGCGATCGCATACCCACAACATTACCTTGATTCACCATCGAGATTAAATTCCCCAATTCCCTCGGACTAGTAGTATTAGTCCCCTCTAAATCCGGGAGAGGATTACGAATCATCGTCGTTGTCAGTCCCCAACCGCGAAAACGTCCATTTAACGCCTCCTGTCCCCCTAATTTAGCAACCAGCATATTCGTAGCCGTATTGTCGCTAATTGTAATCATCTTCGTCGCTACATCAAGAGCCGTGTATTTGCTGCCTGGAGTTTGATATTGCATATTTCCCGAACCCCCGACAATCATCTCCTTTTGCATAGTTAACATTTCATCCAGGCGGATTTTACCAGCATCCACATCCTGGAAAAAAGCAATCAAAATCGGAATTTTAATCGTACTGGCCGCAGCAAAACTTGTATTACTATTAATATCTACATAATTACCATTATCTAAATCTAATACAAACACCCCTGGCATCAGATCCGTGTTAGCTGTAGCGAGAGTTTGTAAAGAATTTTTTAAAGGAATAATTTCTTGGGACAGATATAAGCTTGTATTAGGAGTTTGAGATGTTTTTTGAGAAGTAGTAGTTTGAGATACTAACGCCACTGAACCCAGGCGATTAGCAGGGTCTAAAACCGATAACAACGTACCCACAATCGCACCAACACCCACACCCACAATCAACAACCGCAAGGCGTATAACATAGTTCTAGCCATAGGTTTTAACCGAGTCTTGCGTGACCCTCTTCTTTCAATTCTCGGCTTCTCCATGCGTACCGTCTTTAACCTCACATTTGCTGGTGGAGAAATTTGAGTATTTTTCTTGACTGTAGGTACTGGTTTAACACCTGGAGGCATCATCGTCGGTGATGCTGATCTTCGCCCCCCAGATGACCTAGGAACAGGACTGCTATGATTATTTAGACGAGCTAATGTTGCAGTTTCTCTTGGACTAGAAACTGGCTGTTGATTAATAACTTTTTTCGGTCCTATCTTGGGGACAGGACGTTTACGCCGGCGACGCTGTAGAGGTTGCCTTTGTGATATGGGTATAAGTTTGTCACTAGTTTCTGACATAGCTACTCCTTTTCACCTTCGACCCAGATTGTAAATTTATGCACCTTGATACTCAGTTTACCTTTGGAAAGTAGCATTTTTTGGATCTAGTCTACTTCATATTTATCTCTTTGGGTAAGAGGCAAGAGGCAAGGTGCAAGAGAGAACAGGGAATAGGGAACGGGGAACAGATCAAGACTTAGGCAACTGGCACATTGGTAGGGTGCGTCAGATATCAAAAATCTGTTTATTTGCAGGATTTATGCAGTAGTAAAGCACCCTACAACAGATTTTTGGTGTGACACTTGCGTAAGTCCTATTTAAATAGTAGTTAATTTTGTCATGACTAATATTTTCTAAATGCTCTGCCAAGTTAGCAATAGCATAGTTGATTTGGCTACTTAGCAAATATTGGCAATAATCTAATTTCGTAAATTTCATATTCAATCAGAATTGATAATTCATAGTATTAATTATTCTACCATCTCAGAAATCATCATATTTTTATTATTTGTGATGTTTGTAATTAAAAATCTATTTTAATAATTGCAAAATTCGCTTTTTACTGGATTTTGGTTTTTTTAACCCTAGTTGATATCGAAGGCACATAACCACCGTGCCGAGACTGATTTTGCCAGTTACATCACTTGTTGTAGTACAAAAATACTATAATACAGCGATCGCCTGTGCCAGTTGCGTAAGTCCTGTATTTATGATTTTTATGTATAGAACTCCTAGTTGATTTTTGAACAAAAAGTCAGTCAGCGTACCTTTATTCATTCTTTTCCTGTTCCCTGTTACCTGTCACCTGTTCCCTGTTACCTGTTACCTGTTCCCTGTCACCTGTCACCTGTTCCCTGTCACCTGTCCCCTGTTCCCTGTTCCCTGTCACCTGTCACCTGTCCCCTGTTCCCTGTTCCCTGTCACCTGTCCCCTGTTCCCTGTCACCTGTTCCCTGTTCCCTGTTCCCTGTCACCTGTTCCCTGTTACCTGTCACCTGTCACCTGTTCCCTGTCACCTGTTCCCTGTTCCCTGTCACCTGTCTCTGCGAGAAGTATGGCTAAAATTAATATTACCCGGACTAATAGCCAATAGCCAGAAGTAATTAATATTCTTGGTACTTGATTATTATGTAAAAATGATTTGTCTCCTTTAGTGATTATAAATCATGCATCAAAGTTCTGGTCGTTGGTATTTGGGTCTAAGTTTATCACTGGTAACTGTCTTTTTATGGGGAGTTTTACCTCTAGCTTTGACGGTAACACTACAAGAGCTAGATGTCTACACCGTTATTTGGTTTCGCTTTTTAACTTCCTTCCTTTTCCTGGCAATTTATTTGTTGTTTCAGCAACAATTACCAACCTTAGAACAATTGCGTGCTACTTCCTGGCAATTATTAGCAGTTGCTACTATATTTTTAGCTGCTAACTATTTTCTGTTTATGCAAGGTTTAGCATTGACCGCCCCAGCTAATGCTGAAGTGATAATTCAATTATCTAGTGTGTTATTAAGTTTCGGTGGATTAGTAATTTTTCACGAACGTTATACATTGTCTCAATGGTTAGGTGTAGCTGTACTAACTTTGGGTTTTGCACTATTTTTTCATGCCCAATTAGCTAATCTCATCACAGCCCAAGGTGAATATTTACTAGGTAGCGGCTTGATTGTTTTCGGGGCAATAGCATGGGCTATCTATGCCTTATCGCAAAAACAGTTATTGCAATCGTTATCTTCAGCAAAAATTATGTTGATTATTTACGGTGGCTGTGCTTTATTGTTCACACCATTTGCAAAAATCAATACAATTTTTACTCTTGATATTTTCTATTTTTCAACTTTGATATTTTGCGCTTTAAATACCTTCGTCGCCTATGGTGCTTTTGCTGAATCTTTAGTACATTTGCAAGCCTCAAGAGTCGGTGCTATATTAGCTTTAGCTCCGATTATTACTTTAATTTCCGGTTGGCTGATGTCAGTAATTACTCCTAATATTATCTCTCCAGAAAATATTTCTTTAGTAGGTCTTACTGGGGCATTTTTTGTAGTCATTGGTTCTATATCTATTGCATTAGGTGAATCTAATTAATGGGATTTATTAGCATTATTTAGATTTTATTAATCAGGAACAGTAGATAATAAATACTGATGTAGATAATTCATGTATTTATTATCTTGTTAAAATAGGTCTTAGTAATTAAAAGTAAACTAATTGCAATCTGTCTGAAATTTTGTTTGCGTAGTCTGTAATAGGCAGTATTGAGAATAGTTTGCCAGGGTGTTTGAATCACTACCAAAATTTGAGCCTCGCTCAACAACATCACCACAAAAGTTAAGCGATGAATATGTTTGGTAATTGGGTCAGCACCCTCAAAAAAAATTCTCTAACACTGATTTTGTCCATATTGCTGCCAACATTTGGGATAAGTAACCCGGTTATGGCAGCAGAACAAATTCATGCTTTCTATTCAGCACTGGAAATTTCTATCCCTATTACTGCCTTAGAAAGCTATGCCAAATATGGGATAATTAATGCAGATTTAGCAGGATATTATCAATATATTCCTGCAAATAAACTGCAAGAATTAAGGAAAATTTTAGTTCAACCACTGAAAATTAGTTCGGCTGTAACTGCCCAATTTCTTGACACCCAACAAGGGAAATTTATCTTACAAAGATTAGCAGAATTAATTAAACCTAAATCTGATTATTCAAAATTTACGTCTTGGTCATTACGTACGGCTTTAATTGCTGCTACTGCTGAACCGGGGGGATTAAATTTATTAAATTTATTACGCAAATATCCCCAAGATCATATTAATATTGATGTGGCTTCTGGCTTAAAAGTTGCTGGTGAGTTAGGGAAAATGATCAACGACACGGAAACAACTATTTCCGCATTAATTCAAGCATCAAAATTAGAAGCTGATCAAATTTCTGATCCTCATTTTTCTCAACTGCCAAAATTGTCAAATCCAGGAAATTTATCAACCCATAAACAAACAATAAAGTTTTTTGATGCAATCCGTAATCGGCATTTAACCACAGATATATATATTCCTAATACCCAAAATCCCGTACCTGTAATTGTGATTTCTCATGGGTTAGGTTTGGATAGTAGTAACTTTCGTTATTTAGCAAATCATTTAGTTAAACATGGGTTTGCTGTGGTGATTCCCAATCATCCTAGTAGTCAGGGGAAACCATTAAAATCTTTAATTAATGGTAATAGCAATCAAGTTACACACCCCAATGAATTTAAAGATAGACCTTTAGATATTAAGTATATTTTAGATCAATTAGAGTCAGACTCACGATTTCAACAGCGGCTGAACTTACAACAAGTGGGAGTATTTGGTCAGTCTTTAGGAGGTTATACTGCCTTAGCTTTAGCGGGGGCAAAAATTAACTTTTCCCAACTACAAGCAGACTGTCATCCTGATAAATTGCGAAATACTTGGAATATGTCTTTGTTGTTGCAATGTCGGGCTTTAGAATTGCCCAATCAATCAGGACAAGATTACAATTTACAAGATACCAGAATCAAGGCAGCGATCGCTGTTAATCCTATCACCAGTTCTATTTTCGGACAAGCCGGGTTAAGCCAAATTCATACCCCAGTCATGATTGTTGGTAGTAGTGAAGACACAGTTGCCCCAACTTTATATGAGCAAATTGTCCCTTTTTCCTGGATTATTCATCCCGAAAAATATTTAGTCATGCTACTTGGTGGTACTCATTTTTCTACCATTGGTAATAGTAATCCTGGTAGTAACCAAATAGCACTACCAACGAATATGGTAGGTGATGCTTCCCAAGCCTATTATTACATCAATGCTTTGAGTTTACCTTTTTTCCAAACTTATGTAGCTGAAAAACCAGAATATCTGTGCTATCTTAACGCCGCCTATGCTCAAAGTATTTCTAGTCAGTCTCTGGGTTTAAATCTTGTCCAGTCCCTAGATCATCTCAAATTAGCCCCAGTTTTAGGTAATAATCTCCAAGAAACCAATCCTGGTAGCAAAAAACTTTCTCATACCATAGTCCGTTTTGGATTTTGGGTGCTGGGTATCGGTGTTTCTCTATTACATTTAATTTAGATCCCCGACTTCTTGAAGAAGTCGGGGATCTCTTATTTGTGTGAAAATACAAAAATCTCAACCCTAAAATCTAAATTTGTGCAAGGCTTTCTCAATTTACACAAACCACTTGACTGGACTTCTCATGACTGCATAGCCAAAGTCCGAAAACTGCTGAAGATGAAACGAGTCGGACACGCAGGGACTTTAGATCCTAAAGCTACTGGAGTATTACCGATAGCCTTGGGTAAAGCCACCAGATTATTACAATATTTACCGGGAGAAAAGGCTTATCAAGCAACTATTCGGCTAGGAATACAAACTACTACAGATGATTTAGAAGGGGAAATTATTACCTCTGCGCCCTGTCCAGGATTAGATTTAGAAAATATCAAAACGTCCCTTTCCCAGTTTATCGGTAAAATTGAGCAAATCCCCCCCAGTTACAGCGCCATTCAAGTTGATGGCAAACGCCTCTATGATTTAGCCCGAAAAGGGGAAATAGTCGAAGTTCCGGTGCGAACAGTCGAAATTTCCCTTCTTCAGGTGTTAGACTGGCGAGACGGAGATTTTCCCGAATTAGATATAGCCATATCTTGTGGGGCGGGAACATATATTCGGGCGATCGCTCGTGATTTAGGTACAATACTCAACACAGGTGGCACTCTATCTGCTCTAATTCGCACACAAAGCAGCAGTTTCCAGCTTCAAACCAGTCTCAACTTCACAGACTTAGCTACCCAAATCGAAAACAGCACATTTCAACCTATATCCGCAGACACACCATTACAACATCTCAAAGCCGTAATTTTAGCCCCAGAATCAGCTAAAAAATGGTGTCAAGGTCAAAAAATTCCCCTCAATCTGGCTATTGACAACTTTGTACGAGTTTATGAAACAGAAACCAATTTTTTAGGAGTCGGGAAGTTAGAAAATGATTTATTAGTCCCTCAAATGGTGTTTTTTGAATATCCCAATTAAATAATTAGGGTTTGCTGATAGCGTAGCGTGGCGTAAGCCATAAAAGTTATCTGTGCGGGCTAGAAGTATGGCTAAGGCCACGCTGCGCTATCAGTAGGATTTAGAACAAGTTATCAGTAATATCAAGTCTGGAAAACTTTTACTCTTGCCTATTGCCTTGCTATGACGACAATTTTCAACGCCAACCTACTTAACCTGAAAAGGTTTTGACATTCTCCTGATAAGTTCATAATTCTCCTGATAAATTCACAGAAAATTCATAAAAATAGCATAATTTATCCTGTACATTACTGTTTTTCGGGAATTACTCTAATATACATTCGGGCGCATATAACCGTTGTGAGGAGTAGAATTTTGACAAAGGCAAAATTTTTATGTATGTTGTTACGCCCAAATTGGCTAAAGTTCATAGGTACAACTTTATTAAGCTATATATGGGCTATCACCGCTCTTTCAGTTACCCCTGCTTCTGCAACAAATGAAATAACTCCTAAAACCCATAGCAGTAAAGAATTAATAACTAATCAAGCTCAATTAAAGACTAACTTGCCGGATCTCCAAGATGTCTTAGCGAAAAACGTAGAGTCAGGGCGGAAGATTGAACCTCTACTTGATCAAAAACAATCATGGATCACTGCTCAAACAGATACTTCAGTACCAAATGATAAAGGTCAAGTTGATACTGATAAATTACGCCAATATTTACTGGTTGACCCTCTGGTCAAAGTAATTCCACTCAAACGTACCTACTCTCCTTCACTTACCTTTGCTACACCAAGCGCCTTTGGAGCTACCTGGGGTGATGTGTTTTTCGGAGCATCCGCAGCAACCACTGGTAAAGCTAGAACTCAACCAGACGGGAGTATCAGTATGGGTTTTGGCTTAGGAGATGCCCGAAAACTAATCGGTCTAGAACTTGGCTACAACATTGGTAGTATCAAAAATTTTGGCTACAACGGAACTTTTGACCTCAAAGCTAACCGCATTGTCTATGCTCAAGGCAACACTCAAATAGCTGCGGCTACTGGCTGGAAGTCTTTTGCACAGCACGTTAAAGGGGAATCAGTTAGACCTTCCAGTGCCTATGGTGTAGTTACAAGTTACTCCCTGTTAAAGCCTAACGATACTGTTAATAAAATGCCCATCTCCTTTTCCGTAGGAGCCGGCGGTGGCGATTTCCGCACAGGTGATGCAAGTACGGGTGTATTTGCTGGAGTTGGGGTACAAGTTCATCCCCAAATCGGTGTGGGTATGGGCTGGAGTGGAGTTGGTTTCAACGTTGGAGCTTCTTTCGTCCCTATATCTACTATTCCCTTGACAATTAATGCTGTAGGTGCAGATCTCACAGATACTAGCTTGGGCGGTACGGTATTTGTTCTCAGCATAGGCTATGGTTTCAATTTCTTACCCAAATAGATTTGGTTGAAAAAGTCTGAACACCTTATCTGTTATTGTTTCTACCTTTATTCAGCCAACCCTAAATAAACACTTCAATCCTGATAAAATCACCATGTTAAAAATCAGAACTTTTATTCTGGCTCTCACTCTCACTCCCCTACTGGCAATCAATTGGCAGCAACCAAGCCAATCCCAAACTTCGCCTAGTCTGGGTACAGCAGGTGGTATGAGTGGTGGTGGAAACATTGGACCAATTAATACGAGTCCTAGTGTGGGAACTGGCGGGGGCATAAGTGGTGGTGGCACTACTGGTTCCAATGGTAATACTAATTCCAATCCCGATGATAATACGAGTCCTAGTGTGGGGACTGGTGGGAGCATGAGTGGTGGTGGCACTACAGGCTCTGGTAATACAAGTCCTAGTGTGGGGAATGCCGGAGGTCAAAGTGGCAGTCCTGTTACCATTGTCCGCACATCACGAGGAAATTCACTTAGGATTACAGCAGAGCGTCAAGACAAACTCAATCGTGTAGCCATCAATATATTCACTAAGGAAAATAGTAAAGTTCTTGTAGCTTTCAGGCAGCCGGAAGCAATCAGACGGGGTGAATCGAATAGATTTACGGAGATATTAAGGCAGGCTGGTGTTAGTCCGGCATTGGCAGGACGATTTATATTCACCTTAATTAAAATCACCACCCCTGCTTCCTCTCCTACTACACAAAGTTCCAGTTCAGTTCAGTTACCAAAAAAATATTTAGTGGCCAGCACTAAAGCTTTAAAATTTAGCCCAATTATTGCCCAATCGGCTGATGCTACTTTAGCAAGTGTAGATGTGGATATCAACGATTTGCATAATGCTATTACTATTTACAACCAAATTATCCAAGAAAGCAGTCCGGTGACTTTGCAACAGCTTTCACAAAACCAAGATTTTGTGGAAATTGGTAAGGTGCTAAAAGAATTGAGAGCAGCGGTCAACTAGTAGTCTGTCAACCCGAAAATGACGGGTGAAGGCAAGCAGAGGGAGAAGAGAGGCACCGGGGGTAGGGGAGGGAAGAACAGAAGTTTTTTTCCGATCATTACCTGTCAAAATAAATTTGACGAACTACTAGTCTCAAACATAATTAAGAGAACTCCACAAAAAGAAATGCCCAATGTCATTCTGTTAGCGCAGCGTGCCAGAGGCATTACGAAACGAAGTGTAGTGAAGAATCTCTTGAGATGTTTCGCTATGGCTAACGCCACGCTCCGCGAACGCTGCACTCAGCATGACAAAACAGGATCATTTATTTTGTGGCTTACTCTAATTAAACACTCACAAAAAATAACGGGGAGACACAAGAGCTTCTCCGTTATTTTTTGTTAATTTGAGAAAGTTACACAAAAAAGTTAACTACTATGGCGTAAGTCCCCCACTGAATTTGGTACTCCGAATCAGTGGCGGGAAAAACCGAAATCGTTCTCAATCAATACGAGGCATAGCCGAGTAAGAGCAAAGAACATTTGAGGGTTTTCCAATATTATAAGAAAATAGGCTAAAAACCCTTGAGGGCAAGTTTTGGAGCGTGGCGGAAAAACTTAACTGTCCTTTCTTTAGGCAAGGGATGAAAGCCAACTAGAGGCTGTCTTCCTCCAGTGACTTGTGTTATCCTAATGATCACAGGAAAGGTAATCAACCTGTCTAAAAACTTCACTGCCTAACGGTAATCTGTACCTTGGCAATTAAATCTATGCGGTTCTACTGCATTGTTCTAGTTCCCTCCTAGCAGTAGGTAAAAGATTTATAGGACTAGACGAATCAGAATTTTTGAAACAGAAAAGTTTCATCCTCAACAGGACTTGCAGTCATGCAACTACGGTCGGGCAGACCGAAAGTTAACGCTTGGGGAGAGTCCCACCTCTGAGCTATAGGCTTTTTAACGATTTAGAATGGTTGGTTTATTTATTTATGCCGTGTTGTACTAGTTTAAGTGGTCTCGTTGAACCAAGAATCCCCGTGTCTTTAGACCGGGGAGTGTCAAGTATAATACCTTTACCAAAAATAATATATCATGCTAAAATGGATGTATCAAGAAGGTGATTTGATTGATGCACAAGGCTGTTCAAGTTCGTATATACCCATCAAAAGAACAAGAAACACAACTAGCTCAAACATTTGGATGCGCTAGATGGTGGTGGAATTATGCTCTAAATAAGTCAATTGAGACTTACAAAGAGACGGGTAAAGGACTTAGCCGTGCTGCACTCAACGCATTTCTTCCTATTCTCAAAAAAGCAGAAGATACTATTTGGCTAGGTGATTGTTACAGTCAAGTTTTACAGGCTACAACACTAAATCTAACTACAGCGTATAAAAACTTTTTTGATAAACGTGCGGGGTTTCCTAAGTTCAAATCTAAACATGGAAAACAGTCTATTCAATATCCTCAAAATGTCAAAATTGTAAATGGCAATGTCAAGCTTCCAGGTAATATTGGGATAGTCAAAGCTAAGATACATAGACCGATTGAGGGAAAAATTAAGACTGTCGCTATTAGTAAAACACCATCAGGTAAATATTTTGCATCTATCCTGACTGAAGTAGAACGTGTTTCGACTCCGCTAAACACAAGCGAAAATCCAACTATTTCCGAAGGAAAGATTTACGGTGTTGATTTAGGATTAAAACATTTTGCTGTTGTCACTGATGGTGACAAGGTTTCTAAATACGATAACCCTAAACACCTTGCCAAGCACGAAAAAAACCTTAAACGCAAACAGAAAAAATTAGCACGTAAACAAAAGGGAAGTAAATCAAGAAATAGATATAGAAAAGTTGTTGCCAAGGTGTACGAACGAGTTAGCAATTCGCGGCAAGATTTTCTACATAAACTTAGTTATAAGTTGGTCAGCGATAGCCAAGCTGTCATAGTAGAGGATCTTCATGTCTTGGGCATGGTTCGTAATCACAATTTGGCAAAATCAATATCTGATGCAGGATGGGGAACATTCACCAATTTTTTAGCCTATAAGCTAGAACGCAAAGGTGGGAAATTAGTGGAGATTGATAGATGGTTTCCTAGTTCTAAACTCTGTTCTAATTGTTTCTATCAAATTGGTGATATGCCACTAGATGTCCGTGAATGGACTTGTCCTCATTGTGGTATTCATCATGATCGTGATGGCAATGCAGCGATAAATATTAGGGCAGAGGGTATCAGAATCATCAAGGCGGAAGGTTCAGCCGTCTCTGCTGTAGGAGGGGGGATAAGACCAAAACTGGGGCGAAAGTCTAAGTTGCGGCACTCCCCCGTGAGTACAGAAGCCAGCACTGTACTTGGTACTCCAAGTCAGTGTGGGTAGTTCACGTTGATAATAGGCGAAGATAACGGGGAAATAAAAGTGAGTCCTGGATTTGATTACGATTTAGTGATTATCGGCGCTGGTGTGGGCGGACATGGTGCTGCTTTACACGCTATCAGTTGCGGTCTGAAAACGGCGATTATTGAAGCTGGAGATATGGGAGGAACTTGTGTAAACAGGGGTTGTATTCCTTCTAAGGCATTACTGGCGGCTTCAGGAAAGGTGAGGGAATTACGTAATGCCCATCATCTCAAGTCTTTGGGAATTCAAATTGGTAATGTGGAGTTTGAACGACAAGCGATCGCTGATCATGCTAACAATCTCGTTGCCAAAATTCAAGGAGACTTAACCAACAGTCTCAAGCGCTTGGGAGTTGAGATTATTCGGGGTTGGGGTAAGGTGTCTGGTACACAAAAAGTTACCATCACCACAGACAAAGGTGAGAAAACCATCACAGCCCAAAACATTATCCTTTCTCCTGGTTCTGTTCCCTTCGTTCCTCCGGGAATTGAAGTAGACGGCAAAACCGTATTTACCAGTGATCAAGGTGTTAAATTAGAAACTCTACCCAAGTGGGTGGCGATTATTGGTAGCGGTTACATTGGCTTAGAATTTTCTGATGTTTACTCGGCTTTAGGTTGTGAAATCACCTTAATTGAAGCCGTGGGTGAGTTAATGCCAGGATTTGATCGGGACATTGCTAAACTGGCAGAACGGGTCTTAATTAACCCCCGTGATATTGAAACCAAGGTCGGTATCTACGCTAAAAAAATTATTCCTGGTTCACCAGTAATCATTGAGTTGGCTGACTTTGAAACTAAAGAAGATTTAGAAGTTCTGGAAGTTGATGCTTGTTTGGTCGCTACCGGTCGTGTTCCAGCTACGCAAAATCTGGGGTTAGATTCCGTGGGAGTCACTCTTGATCGCCGTAATTTTATTCCTGTAAATGATAATATGGCGGTATTGTCAGACGGGGAAGTTGTCCCCCATCTCTGGGCTATTGGTGATGCTACCGGCAAAATGATGTTGGCTCATGCGGCATCGGCTCAAGGTATTATTGCTGTAGAAAATATCATGGGTCGTCACAAAACTGTTGACTACCGCAGTATTCCCGCCGCCGCTTTTACCCATCCAGAAGTTAGCTATGTGGGCTTGACTGAAACAGCCGCCCATGCTTTGGGTTTAACTGAAGGTTTTGAAGTTGCCACTAGTAAGAGTTACTTTAAAGGTAATTCCAAGGCTTTGGCGGAAAATGATACTGATGGAATGACGAAGGTAATTTATCGCAAAGATACTGGCGAGGTTTTAGGTGTACATATCTTTGGTCCCCACGCCTCAGATTTAATTCATGAAGCCGCCGCCGCTATTGCCAGTCGTCAATCTATCCAAACTCTTGCTTACCTAGTTCACGCTCATCCAACGCTTTCAGAAGTTCTAGAGGAAGCTTATAAACGGGCATTGGTTAGTTAATAGAAGAATTAAGGAGTTACAGGTGATAGGTAATGGGTAAGAGAAAAATTTTCTTTCTTCTTGATTCTTCTTTCTGAACTCCTGACTCGGTGACTCCTGACAAAGGGCGCAGGCCCTGCGCCCCTACCTTCTGAACTCCTTAAAAAATATGCAAATCCGTCGTCGTTCACCTAGCCCAGTTATTAATGTTTCCATAGTCCAATATAAATCTGCTATAGAAGGGGCTGCACCAAATAATATTTTAGAAGAAATTGTCTGGCAGAAAGAAACAGAAGTTGAGCAAATGCGAGAAAGGCTACCTTTGCGGGAATTGCAAATAAAAGCCCTATCTGCACCACCAACTCGTGATTTTGTGGCTGCTTTACGTCCAGGTAAAACTCATCCGGCTTTAATTGCTGAAGTCAAAAAAGCTTCTCCCAGTAAAGGGGTATTTAGGGAGGATTTTAACCCAGTAGCGATCGCTCAATCTTATCAAAAAGGTGGAGCTAGTTGTCTTTCTGTTCTCACAGATGTTAAATTTTTCCAAGGTAGTTTTGAAAATCTATCCTTAGTTCGTTCAGCAGTAGATTTACCTTTACTGTGCAAGGATTTTATTATCTATCCTTACCAAATGTATTGGGCGCGAATTCATGGAGCAGACGCAGTTTTATTAATAGCAGCCATCCTCAATGATCAAGATTTGCAATACTTTATCAAAATTGCTCATAACCTAAAAATGGCAACTTTAATAGAAGTGCATGACTTAGAAGAACTAGATCGAGTTTTAGCTTTAGATGGTGTTTCTTTAATTGGCATTAATAATCGCAATTTAGAAGATTTTTCTGTTGATTTACAAACAACTTGTCAATTACTCACAGCTAGAGGTGAACAGTTACAAGCAAAAAACATTCTTGTGGTCAGCGAATCAGGATTGCATCACCCAGAGGATTTAAGTATAGTTAAAAAAGCAGGTGCATCCGCTGTACTGATTGGTGAATCCTTGGTAAAACAACCAGATCCTCAATTAGCAATAGCCAATCTCTTTGCTTAATTACAGTCTTAAATTCCATATAAAACAAGGGTTACGAAAAAGGGAACAGGGAACAGGGAACAGAAAAAACTAAAGTTTCAGATTTTAAAGCTTAGTCAAAAATCAGTATTTCCATCTCATGTTTAAAAACATGAGTTTTTCTGTTACCTGTTGCTTCTTCCTCTAAAATTCTCATTTTTCCCGGCTATCTCTTCCTGAATAACTGCAATTATTTATTTCTTGTGTAAGAATTAATTTGGGGTTAACAAAACTTTAACTAAGTTAAAAATTAAACATCCCTAAGTTTCAACTTCATAATAAACTACATGGAGCCAATTCCTTTACCTTCTCCTATCCATTACGAACTTATACTTCAACTTTTAGAAAGACAAACCATGACTTCTCTAGGTCAAAACGAAGACCTACGCAATCAAGTTAACCAACTAATTATTACCCTGCGAAAAGCTGCATCCCAACAAAAGCGACTAGAAGAAACTTTTCAATCGTCCTCTCTGATCATTGATCACCGTTGGTCTATTAACCATTTTGGTGATAAAGTAGATTGCTCATGATCAATGTCTATTTCCATTTAGACAAAACTCAGCCCTGCAAAAGTGGGGCTGATTAATACAGTTTTAAACTGGCATTCCTACGAAAAATTTGAGTAGGTTTTTTTGTGTTTTTATCCCCTAGAGGGGTTAATTTGTATTGTATTGAAATTTTCAACTAGGACACAAACATGAACGATAAATTGATGCTGATGATTCCTGGTCCTACCCCAGTTCCAGAAGCAGCTTTACTAGCATTAGCAAAACATCCCATTGGTCACCGCAGCGGTGAATTTAGTAGCATGATGGGAGAGGTGACAGAAAACCTGAAATGGCTACATCAAACCACCAGTGATGTATTGATGCTAAATGTCAGTGGGACTGGGGCTGTAGAAGCGGGAATGATTAACTTTCTGTCTCCAGGCGATCGCATTTTAGTCGGTTCTAATGGTAAATTCGGTGAACGTTGGGTAGAAGTTGGTCAAGCCTTTGGCTTAAATGTAGAAGCAATCACCGCAGAATGGGGACAACCCTTAGACCCAGCCCAATTTGCAGCCAAACTGCAAACTGATACCAACAAAGAAATTAAAGCCGTCATTATCACCCACAGCGAAACCTCAACAGGTGTCATTAATGATCTAGAAGCCATCAACCGCCACGTTAAAGAACATGGAGAGGCTTTAATTATTGTTGATGCTGTCACCAGTTTAGGGGCTGACAACGTCCCTGTAGATGCTTGGGGTTTAGACGTAGTTGCTTCTGGTTCACAAAAAGGTTACATGATTCCTCCCGGTTTAGGATTTGTCTCCGTCAGTCCTAAAGCCTGGGAAGCCTACAAAACCGCAAAATTGCCTAAGTATTATTTAGACTTAGGGAAATATCGTAAAGCCACCGCTAAAAATACCACTCCCTTTACCCCTCCCGTCAACCTAATAGTGGCACTACATACCACCTTAGGCATGATGAAAAAAGAAGGATTAGAATCCATCTTTACCCGTCATGAACGCCAAAAAAATGCTACTCGTGCAGCAATGAAAGCATTAAATTTATCACTGTTTGCCGCAGATGAATGTGCCAGTCCTGCCATTACCGCTGTAGCCACTCCAGGCATCGAAACCGATAAAATTCGTTCTTTAATGAAAAAACGGTTTGATATTGCTTTAGCAGGTGGACAAGACCATCTGAGTAATAAAATTTTCCGCATAGGTCACTTAGGTTTTGTGAGCGATCGAGACATTCTTAGCTGTATCGCCTCCCTAGAAGTTGTCCTTCCACAAGTTGGTCATGACAACTTCACCCCCGGTGCTGGTATAGCAGCAGCAGCAAAAGTTTTTGCCCAATAGTTATTAGACTCGTAGCGGGTAATAGGTAATGGGTAATAGGTGATAGGTAAATTCTGCCCCTACTCCCTGCCCCCATGCCTCTTCCCTACGCTGTTTCTAGCCAATCATAAATTTGTTCCAACTGTTCTAGCGTAATTAACCCATATTGCCAAAGAGTCATAGTTAAAGAACCAGGATCTTGATCACGGTTACGTAATGCTACAGCGAGGGAAGCAGCGGAAATTGCCAAATCTTCCTGGAGAAAATTAATTAGCCGAGAATATCTTGATGGTGTCATTTGTATCTCACCTACTTGAGTAGAATTGATGATCATAGGTTGTTTATCTAATTTTGTGGGTATTGTATAGCCAGTATTTTATGTGTCACCTTGCTATAAGTAGATTAGATAATTGAGGTTGTATAAAAAAAGTATATATTTTTCTAAATAACCCTTTTGTAAAGCATTAATCTATCTGAATCTACTACTATGTCAAGGTAATTAAAATCACGAAGCAATTTCTACTACAGTGACTTGTGTATCCCATCAGGATGATATTTAGGTAATACTTCAACCATGATGTTAGTGTCACCATTAACATCCTCTAGTTTTTTGTTTTGATTTAAGTAACAAAGATTTTATAGTTTATACTCACCTATTGGCGACTATTTACACTTGCGCCAAAAGAGAGATTTTCGTTACTTAATTTTAAAGTCGTGATCTTAACTGGAAAAACTAAAATCTGATGTTATTCAGGCTACTGATAAATATTAACCTCTTTACTACTATTTATGCCAGGTTTGGTAGTATTTTTTCAAAAAAATAATTTTGTACCAGATAAAAATTCAGCATAAAGACTCATGCTATTTTTACATAGAATTGTTGCCATAGCAGAAGTCAGAAGTCAGAAGTTAAAAGTCTCTTGTGGTATGGCTTTTACCAGAGATTTTGTATCTTATTCAAGTGCATAGAGCTATCGTCAATCTTGATTCTGTTTATCGAATAGTACCAGGAGCTAGGAAATCTATTTTGATCTGATCTCCTTTCTTTAAACCTAGTTCTTTGGCTCGTTCTGACCTAAGTTCAATTACTTGATCTATCAGGACATTAGGACCGTAGGTGGGGCAAGGTTCTATGTCACAAGGAGGAGCAGATGTTTGGATGTACTGAACCACACCTTGCCGGAGAAATACCATATCTAACGCAACGGGTACATTCTTCATCCAAAATTGTACCGATCGTGCGTTCGGAAAAAGAAACAGCATTCCTCGGTTATCTGGTAAAGCCTTTCTATACATCAAACCCATCTGTTGTTGTTGTTGTGTTCGTGCTACTTCTAACTGAATTTTGATATTTCCAGGCAGAGTAGCTTCAGCCGAAATTGGCAGATTTTGACCAGCATTTACTGATGTTTGGGCTGATGATTCTGGTGTTACGGCTGGAAATTTAGCTGTGGTTGGTGATGAACAGCCCATTAGCAGGATACTAAGTAATATTGAACATAAACTAAGCCAAGAAATCATAACTCGTATAGGGAGTGGGGGAAGTGGGGGAG
>NZ_JADEVZ010000066.1 GCF_015207875.1 Dolichospermum sp. LEGE 00240 | reverse complement strand
GGGTTGTGGAACGTACTTTTGGCTGGCTGATGGGTTGTCGTCGGTTAGTCAGAGACTACGAGTTATTACCTGAAACCTCTGAGACTTTTATCTATCTAGCTATGATCCGTATCATGCTCAGGCGATTAGCATAAATTTTGACTCCTCAAAACTTTTCAAACATCCTCTCAGGATATCCAGGATTGGGAGAGAAATTAAAAATTGGTATAACATCCGCGTTTATCTGCGTTCATCTGCGTTTAATTGTCAGAATCAGGATTTACAGGATTTGAGGATTTTCAGGATGTTGTTGGATGATTTTTGGTGGGGAGTTGGTGATTTTTATTTGTCTGAATCAGGATGTCCAGGATTTGAGGATTTTCAGGATGTTATTAGATGATTGTTGGTGGGGATTTGGATATTTTTATTTGTCTGAATCAGGATGTCCAGGATTTGAGGATTTTCAGGATGTTATTAGATGATTGTTGGTGGGGAGTTGGTGATTTTTATTTGTCTGAATCAGGATGTCCAGGATTTGAGGATTTTCAGGATGTTGTTGGATGATTTTTGGTGGGGAGTTGGATATTTTTATTTGTCTGATAGCGAAGCGTGGCGTAGCCATATCAGGATATTTTAGGTAATGATAATATCACAATCCTGTACATCCTAAAATCCTGTAAATCCTGATTCAGACAATCCAAAAGTTTACTATATATGCGCGAACAGATTCCCACTCATAACATAAGCATAATCCAATTATCGCATCTTGTCAAGTCTTGACATAAAGAATCATGGAAAAAGTAAAAATCTCCACCGCAAACCAACATCCTGTAAATCCCAAAATCCTGTACATCTTGATTCTGACAATCCACAACCCTATATATATGCGCGGACAGATTTATACTCCTAACATAAGTGTAAACCAAAATTTTCGCCTTGTCAAGTCTGGAAGAAAATTAAATTGTCCCCAGCTTGGTGAGAAAAGAATTTAGAAAGGGCAAATATCGGATATGATTCTGGGATATCCTTAGATAGAAAGGATATTGGCGAAATTAAAGTAGAATGAAGCTGGCAGCAAGAGTAAGTCAGGTAACACCCTCCATCACCTTAGCCATCGCAGCTAAAGCTAAGGCTATGAAAGCCGAGGGGATAGATGTTTGTAGTTTTAGCGCAGGTGAACCGGATTTTGACACCCCAGCGCATATCAAAGCCGCAGCCGCAAAGGCTTTAGATGAAGGTAAAACCAAGTATGGTCCGGCCGCTGGTGAACCAAAATTACGGGAAGCGATCGCACACAAGCTAAAACATGATAATGGTCTTAATTATAAGGCGGAGAATGTCCTTGTCACCAATGGCGGTAAGCATTCTCTGTATAATTTGATTGTGGCATTAATTGACCCGGGTGATGAGGTGATTATTCCCTCACCCTACTGGTTAAGTTATCCCGAAATGGTGACATTAGTTGGTGGTAAGTCAGTGATTGTGGAAACAGATGCTTCCACTGGCTACAAAATCACCCCAGAACAGCTAAAAAAAGCTATTACCCCAAAAACAAAGTTATTTGTCCTTAACTCCCCTTCTAACCCCACGGGAATGGTCTACACGCCGGGGGAAATCAAAGCCTTGGCGCAGGTAATAGTTGATGCAGATATTTATGTTGTCTCTGACGAGATTTATGAAAAGATTCTCTATGATGGTGTAGAACATATCAGCATAGGTTCTTTAGGTGAGGAAATCTTTTCTCGCACCTTAATCAGTAGCGGTTTCGCTAAGGGTTATTCTATGACTGGTTGGCGTTTGGGTTATTTAGCCGGACCTGTGGAAATTATCAAAGCCGCCAGCACCATCCAAGGACATAGTACATCAAATGTGTGTACTTTTGCTCAATATGGAGCGATCGCTGCATTGGAAAGTTCCCAAGACTGTGTAGAGGAAATGCGTCAAGCTTTTGCTAAACGTCGTCAGGTAATGTTTGAAAGACTCAACGCCATTCCGGGTTTGAGTACAGCTAAACCAGACGGTGCTTTTTATCTCTTCCCAGATATCAGCAAAACCGGTTTGAAATCCCTGGAATTTTGCAACGCTATCCTAGAATCCCATCAAGTTGCACTGATTCCCGGTGTCGCTTTTGGTGCTGATAAAAATATTCGTCTTTCCTATGCTACGGATATGGAAACGATTGAAAAGGGAATGGATAGATTAGAGAAATTTGTCCGTTCTCAAATTTAATAGGTAATTGGTGATTGGTAATAGATAATTGGTAATTGGTAATTGGTAATATTATTTGCTTGTCTATTCCCTATTCAACAAACCCATCTCCTTTAAACCCTGATGAAGTCGTTGTGCTTCTTCAGGGTTATTTAGTTCATGGAGACAAATAGCATATTCAAAAGCTTCTAAACTATTTTCGACATCACCAATTTTCAACAGTACCACCCCTAAATTTTGATAAGCTTCTGCATAATCAGGATTCAAATTAATGGCATTATTATAGGCATCAATAGCTTCACTAAATAACCCCATAGCTTTACATACCATGCCTAAATTATAATAACCAATTACAAAATTAGGATCAATTTTTATGGCTGTTTCATAAGCAATTTTTGCTTCTGGTAAGTCGCCGATATTTTTCAATAAATTCCCTAAATTATTGTATCCTCCTAATTTCAAAAGGGGATAGATGGGCAATTTTACCGCAGCTTGATAATGAGAAATAGCTGAAGGTAAATCTTTTAAGTTTGTATAACCAATTCCTAAATGATAATGCAATTCATATAAAATATCATAATTTATATCTTCATCAAAATCAACTGTAACTTTCTGTGGTCGCAAAATTTTCAATTTATTTAATGGTTTTTCTTCTTCATTAACCTGATTACCAATTAATTGATTTAATCCTCGATTTAATAACTCCATACCCCCATTAATTTTCCCCATTTGCATATACAAAGCTCCCAATTTACTGCATACATAAGCATCATTGGGGTGACTGGAAAAAAACTCTTCCATTGCGGCTGCGGCTTTAGCATATTTATTCTGTTCATTAATTACAGCTTTTTGATAACCTGTATGGAGAATTGCTACTCCTGGTAAATAACCGATTTGCCAATGTGGTTCTTGAGTGAGAATTGCGGTGACACTATCATCAATTAAAGCATGATAAGGGCGATCAAAATATATATTGGGATGATGACGAAATAGTCGAGAAACCAGAGAATAAGGTGATTGTGTTGAACCGACTTCTTGACGGACTAGATTAATTACTAGATATTCTTCTTTGCTAATAACTGATTTGAGTAAGGGGATAATTTCATCTGTCAAAGTTTCATCAGCATCTAAAACTAAAATCCAATCACCCGTCACATATTTTAAAGCCTCATTTCGAGCCGAACTAAAGTTATTATCCCAGGGAAAATGATGTACTTTAGCTCCAAATTGTTGAGCGACTTGGGGTGTTTTGTCAGTTGAACCCGTATCGAGAACTACAATTTCGTCAACGAAATTATTAACACTTCCCAAACACTTTGGCAAAGTAGTTTCCTCATTTTTGACAATCATGCACAGACTAACTTTCATCTGGTAACACTATGGTATTTACAACTTTGGTTAATAATACAGCAGGAGTCAAGACTCAATACAATTCAGTTAAGAAACTTTTCTTCTCTCTGTGTCCTCTGTGCCTCTGTGGTTCGTATCTCTGAAAAAATATATTTAAACAGGATGGAAATAATCATAAATATCTTGCGCTAACCGTGAACCAATTCCGGGAACTTCAGCTAATTGTGTAGTTGTAGCTTCACGAATATAATCAAGAGAGCGAAAATGCGCTAATAGCAACTTTTGGCGATTTTGTCCTAAACCGGGAATTTCATCCAAATGCGATCGCTTTAGTTTATCACTTCTTTGTTGACGATGAAAACTGACAGCAAATCTATGAGCTTCATCTCGCAATCTTCGTAATAACTGGACTCCTGGTTGTTCTGAGTCTGTTTCTAAAGGTTTTGATGAGTGGGGTAAAAAGATTTCTTCTCGTTTTTTGGCTAAACTGACAACCCGCAAATCTGCGAATAGATTCATTTCCGTTAAAATCCCCACAACGGCAGATAGTTGACCTTTACCACCATCAATCATAATTAAATCAGGCCAGTCAGTATTACCTAATCTTGCTAATTGCGGATCTTCAATATATTTACGAAATCTTCTCTTAATAACTTCTGCTAAACTAGCAAAATCATCGGAATGACCAATGGTAATATCAGGATTTTTAATTTTATAATGTCGGTAATATTGTTTGGCTGGTAAACCATCAATAAATACGACTTGAGAACCTACTGCATTAGTTCCTTGAATATGAGAAATATCATATCCTTCAATGCGTTTGGGTAAATCTGGTAAGTCGAGAATAGCGGCTATATCTTGGGTTGCTTGTAAATTACTATCACCCAATTTTTGCATTCTTTGTAATTCATATTGGGCATTTTTTTCGACCATTTCTATTAATTCTGCCTTACTTTGTCGCAAGGGATTGAAAATTGTCACTTTTCTGCCTTTGCGTTCTGTTAGAATAGCGGACAAAATCTCACTATCTGGTAAATCATGCTGTACTAAGACTTCGCTGGGAATTTCTACACTTTCTGCTGTTTGATAATGTTCCTCTAAAACTCGTTGTAAAATTGCTCCGGGTTCAGGGTGGGAGTCAGCAACAAAAGCCAAACGTCCCACTAATTGACCGGCGCGAATTTGGAATAATTGAATGTAGGCGTGTTGATCATCGGCGGCTAAAGCGATCGCATCTCGTGATACTGTATCATCAGGTAAGGATACTTTTTGAGCCGCATGGAGGGATTTTAAAGCTGCAATTTGATCACGAATTTTTGCCGCAGTTTCAAAATTCAATTCTGCTGCTGCTGTTTCCATTTGTACTGTTAAAATATCAATTAGTTCCTGAGTTCTGCCTTGAAAAACCATCGCTACTTTTTGGACAATTTTTGCATATTCAACCGGGGAAACTAATTTTTGACAAACACCAGGACAACGACCAATATCATAATTCAAACAGGGACGATCTTTAAATAAAGGTTGTGGTCTTTGTCGTAAAGGAAAAATCTTTTTACACAAATGGACAATTTCTCGTAATAAACCGGAATCTGTATAAGGACCGTAGTATTTATCTTTGGCTTTTCCTAATTGACGTTTGCGGGTAATGAAAATGCGCGGATATTCATCTGACCAAGTAATGCACAGATAAGGATATTTTTTATCATCTTTGAGTAAGACGTTAAAATATGGCTGATGCTGCTTAATTAAATTGGCTTCTAGTGCTAATGCTTCAGCTTCGGTATCAGTGACAATAAATTCAATTTCTGTCACCAACTTAACCATTGTGTTAATCCGTTCCGTCTTGTTGGTGGAGTCGCGGAAATAGGAACGGACACGAGAACGCAATTTACGAGATTTACCTATATATATTAGGCGATCGCTGCCATCCCGCAACAAATAAACCCCCGGTTCTGGGGGAATTTCTCCCAGCCGATTTTCTAACCGTTCTGGGTTCTTATACAGTGGTAAGATTTGCTCAGATGTAGTCACAAATGTATTTTATATAACTTCACTATTTACCTGTCTTGATTTTAAACCATAAATTAAAAATACTATAGCTGCTATATCATAACCTTAGATAAGTAAACACACTCCATAGGAAGATGCAGAGAAATAAAAGTAGATTTACATTAATCCTGGTGTGTCGAATAACTGCTTTTTATGAGGGTTTAGCATGAAGCTAAACCTTTTTTTATCAACCCACATTCCCCACTTCATTAGAAAAAATTAGGTATGGAGACTTATGCTAGACCTATTCAACAACATCAGGATAAGTACCCACGTCAGAGTAATTTTAGCTGACCCAAAGGCTACCTTGTTTACCTTTTGTCTGCCTTAGTTGCCTTCATTCAAGTGTGAAATACGACTGTCATTAGGGGGAGAAAGGCGAGGAGAAAAATCCGCCAGGATGGTAATTGTGCTGCTGACATTGGTTCAGGTGGTGTTAATAAGGCTTCAATTCTTTGTTCCAAGCGATCGCCTGTCCCCAAAGCCGCACAACAAATATCTGAGATTGTGGAGTTTTTGCTAACGACCAATAGCAATGATTCTGCTAATATTAAAGGATCTACTTGGGATGCAGCATAACTATCGGCCCGTAATTCTCGCAAAACTAACAATTCTTGCCATAAAGGCTCGGTATTTGGCAACCAAGCGGTACAAGAACGCATCCAGCCCAGCCAAAAGAACCAAAACGTATCCCTATACTGATAATGCCCTTGTTCGTGGGCTAAAACACTTTCTAGATGGGCTGGAGAGAGAATTTGTAGTAGTCCTTGACTAACGACTAATTCAGGTTGCCAAAAACCCATTTGTCCCGCAAATAAAGCTTGAGTTTCTAGGAGTCGGGCAGATTTACCATCTAGGGTAATTTGGGGGCATTCACGGGCGGATTGAATGGATTTCCAGCCCTGAAAAGCTAGTTTGATACCGAAGATATTAAAAAATCCCAGAAAAATTAAGGACAGGAGATAGCTAAAAGAGTCGGTATACATTCCGCCCATTTTTCCCTGAGTCCCCATACAGACTACAGCGGTAACTGTCATGAAGATGAGTAAGGGGGGAAAAAGGAATAAAAATAGGGTTTTTTGCCAGCGTAAATACCAATTTCCCCGGGGAATTTTGCCAAAAAATCGCAACCACCAAGCAATGGTAACAGCGATGATAATCATCAGTAAGTGCATAATGTTACTTTTCTCCTCTAGCTTCCCGTGCAGATTGGATGCGTTTAGCGATCGCTTCGATTTGGTCACTAGCGGCTTGATCTAAACTATCAGCAAATGCCGCAATCACATCAGGATTTCCCACCGCTAAAAATCGCTGTAATTGATCATGTGCCTTAATTACCTCTGCTTGTTGTTTAGTCAGTAAAGGCTGCCAATAAAAGGCCTTTCCTTGTTTATTGCAAGCTAACCAGCCTTTTTCCGTCAACCGACGTAGAACTGTAGTTACGGAAGTATAAGCCAATTCGCGGTTAGGATCAGCTAAAATGCGATCGTGTACATCTTTGACAGTAACAGAACTCAGTTCCCAGACGATATTGAGAATTTCTGCTTCCAATGGACCAAGGGACATTTGTTTGGGGCGGTAATCAGGTAAAGGAGCCATATTGATAATTGAAGATGTCATCTGGATTTTATCGCTTTCAGGTTTATTTATCGGTCACTTTTTCAGATTTAATATTATTCGTGCTTCCTTCCAATTCTTCCTCCTGACTCCTGACTCCTGACTCCTAGCCCTATATTATGTCTTATCCCCCTACGCCCTCCCCTGACAGTTCTTATATTCGTCCTGCTCGACGTGGAAAGCATAAAATATTCATTGGTATGGCTCCTGGTGTGGGCAAAACTTACAGAATGCTAGAGGAAGCACATCAATTGCAACAAGAAGGTATTGATGTGGTTATTGGCATTATCGAAACTCATGGACGTAAAGATACTGCTGTCAAAGCTATGGGATTAGAAGTAGTTCCTAAAAAAGCCAATATTCATAAAAATATCAACCTCCCAGAAATGGACACAGAGGCAATTTTAAACCGCTCTCCTCAATTGGTATTAGTTGATGAATTAGCACATACAAATATTCCTGGTTCACCTAGAGAAAAACGCTATCAAGATGTAGAATTGATTTTAGCAGCCGGCATAGATGTTTACTCTACTGTGAATATTCAACATTTAGAAAGTTTGAATGATTTAGTAGCCGGAATTACGGGTGTGGTCGTCCGAGAACGCATTCCAGATCGGTTGCTGGATGAAGCTGATGCTGTGGTTGTCATTGATGTCACTCCAGAAACTTTAGAAGAACGGTTACGGGAGGGTAAAATTTATGCTGCTAATAAAATTGAGCAGTCTTTAGAAAACTTTTTTCAGCGTCGTAACCTCATTGCTTTGCGAGAATTAGCATTAAGAGAAGTTGCAGATACAGTTGAGGAAGAGGCAAATACTTCCATCTCTCCTGGGCAAATTCGCACTGTTCATGAACGAGTTTTGATATGTGTATCTACTTATCCAAATTCGATTCAATTATTACGGCGGGGGGCGCGAATTGCTAATTATATGAATGCCAAGTTATATACTGTATTCATTGCCGATCCTGAACGGTTTTTGACTAAACAAGAAAGTTTACATATTCATACTTGTGAGAAACTATGCCAAGAATTTGGTGGTGAATTTCTTCATGTTAAAAGTAACAATGTTGCTCAAGCGATCGCCCAAGTTGCCGCTACTAATCATATCACCCAAATAGTCATCGGCGAAAGTCAACAACCTCGATGGAAAAGATTTTTTAAACGCTCTTTCACACAACGTTTACTAGAGTTAATTAGAGATCAGCACATAGATTTACATATTATCGCCACAGAGAAATAAATTTTAATATTTCTTAATCTATCTTAGATAAGATGCAATTTTTTTTCTTTTTTGGATAGTGTAAATGTTAAATCTTAATTGCCAAATTCTTGATCTATAAATCCAGGAATTGCAGTTAGACAAAGTGTAAAATTTAATTACGAAACTATGCCATAAAAGGCTTTTACTCCCGACTTCCGCTGTACAATTGTTGGTGGACATTAAAGATGATTTTACCCAACATTAACCTAAAAGCCGAATATACTCATTATCATTAGTTAGCAAGCTAACATCGAGGTGTATATGTTTAACAAAATTTTAGTCGCAGTGGATCGCTCAGAGATGAGTATAAAAGTTTTTGAGCAAGCCTTATCTTTAGCCAAGATCACATCTGCAAATTTAATGTTATTGCACGTTTTATCACAGGAAGAAGAAGGCAGTCCAGAGGCGCTGGTTTTCCCCAATATTGATTACTATCCTGGCTGGAACGAGCAAAGTTTTAAATTATACCAAGAACATTGGGAAAAATTTAAAAACGAAGGCTTGCAAATGTTACAGTCATGGAGTGCCCAAGCTAATACATCCGGTGTGAATACGGAATTTACACAAAATACTGGTAGTCCAGGACGAATGATTTGTGAATTAGCCACTGACTGGAATGCTGACTTAATTATTATGGGACGACGGGGACGTTCTGGACTAGCAGAATTTTTTCTCGGTAGTGTGAGTAATTATGTTTTACATCATGCACCTTGTTCTGTGCAGATTGTTCATGTTCCTATAAATTCCCCAGGGGTAAATGTTTCTTCAGCAGCTACTGCGGTTAGTAACTAAATAAAGCTGCATAGAATCCGATTTCCAGAATTATTAAACGCAGATGAACGCAGATAAAGACGGATGAATTAATGGATTGGCGTTGGAGAATTGAGGTATGAGACTCAAACATTCCATCTCTCAAACTCTTACTCTCTGCGCCTCTGCGCCTCTGCGTGAAAAAAATCATCCTCGCCGATTTTATGATTCTGTGCAGCCTTAAATAAAGTTGGTCTGTGAAAAAATATGAAAACATCAGTTCCACCTTCTTCAACTCATCCCAGTGGAGACAAGCGTTTAAAGATTTTAGACGCAACTATTAAGCGTCATCAATATCAACAAGATGCACTTATTGAAATTCTACATCGGGCTTCTGAGCTATTTGGTTATTTAGAACTGGATTTATTGCTTTACATTTCCCATAGTCTGAAGTTACCACCTAGTCGGGTTTATGGGGTGGCTACTTTCTATCATTTGTTTTCCCTCGCACCGAAAGGGGTTCATAACTGTGTGGTTTGTACGGGTACAGCTTGTTATGTTAAAGGCTCAACGGCAATCTTAACAAATGTGGAACAGTTTACGCAAATTCACGCAGGAGAAACTACCGCCAATGGTCAAATTTCTTTGATGACGGCTAGATGTTTGGGGGCTTGTGGAATTGCCCCTGCGGTAGTGTTTGATGGCACTATTTTAGGTAATCAAACCCCGGAATCGGTTTGCGAAAAAGTGGGAGAATGGTGGCAAAATGGAACTAAATGAATTATTGGAAATTGCCCAAAAGGAACTTTCTCAACGGAAATCTCTGCAAATTCGCTGTTGTACTGCTGCGGGTTGTCTCTCTTCTGATTCTCAAGCTGTGAAGGACAATCTGGAAGCATCTGTGAAAGCTGCGGGGTTAGAAGATACTGTGCAAGTTGCTAGTGTGGGTTGTATGCGTCTATGTTGTCAGGGACCATTGGTACAGGTGGAAAATCGGGAAAATCCCCCCGCATCAAAATTGTATCAAAAAGTTACCCCAGAAAATGCAGCGGCAATTATGGCGGGGGTCAAGGGAGAAGTGACAAATTTACAGGAGGGTGATTTAAATCAGCCATTTTTTAGCCGTCAATTACCAATTGTCCTAGAAAACAGCGGTAAAATTGACCCCGAACGCATTCAAGCTTACATTGCGGCTGATGGTTATCAAGCCCTTTACCAAGTGCTGCGGGAAATGAAACCCAGTCAGGTAATAGAAACTATTACTAAAAGTGGTTTAAGGGGACGCGGTGGTGCTGGTTATCCCACTGGTTTAAAATGGGGAACGGTGGCAAAATCCATTGGTGAGAAGAAGTTTGTAATTTGTAATGCTGATGAGGGTGATCCTGGTGCATTCATGGATAGGAGTGTATTAGAAAGTGACCCCCATCGAGTTCTGGAAGGGATGGCGATCGCTGCCTACTCTATTGGTGCAAATCAAGGCTATATTTATGTTAGGGCAGAATATCCCATTGCTATTAAACGTCTAGAAAAGGCAATTCATCAAGCCCAACACTTAGGGCTTTTAGGTTCACAAATCTTTGATTCTCCCTTTGATTTTAAAGTCGAAATCCGCATTGGTGCGGGTGCTTATGTATGCGGTGAAGAAACGGCGTTAATGGCTTCCATTGAGGGTAAACGTGGTGTCCCCCATCCCCGTCCCCCATACCCGGCGGAATCGGGTTTATGGGGCTATCCAACGTTAATTAACAACGTGGAAACCTTTGCCAATATTGCCCCGATTATTCGTAAAGGTGCAGATTGGTTTGCTAACATTGGCATTGGTAAAAGCAAAGGCACAAAGGTATTTGCGTTAGCGGGAAACATCCGCAACACGGGTTTAATTGAAGTCCCAATGGGAACATCCTTACAGGAAATTGTCGAGGACATGGGCGGAGGTGTTCCCGACAATGGTATTGCTAAAGCAGTACAAACCGGCGGACCTTCAGGGGGATGTATTCCTGCGTCGGCTTTTGCTACACCTGTAGATTATGAATCTTTAACTGCTTTGGGTTCAATGATGGGTTCGGGCGGGATGATTGTCATGGATCAAACTACAAATATGGTAGATGTCGCCCGCTTTTTCATGGAATTTTGTATGGATGAATCTTGCGGTAAGTGCATTCCTTGTCGTGTGGGAACTGTGCAATTACACGGTTTATTAACAAAGATTAGTCAAGGAAAAGGTTCACTCGCAGATTTGGATTTGTTGGAGGAACTTTGCGACATGGTAAAACACACCAGCTTATGTGGTTTAGGACAGTCTGCACCAAATCCAGTTTTTAGCACTTTGCGATATTTTCGAGATGAATATTTGTCATTAGTCAGGGAAACTGTCTGAATCAGGATTTCCAGGATTAAAGGATTTTCAGGATTAAGAATTACCAATTACCCATTACCCATTACCCATTACCCATTACCCATTACCAAATTACTATGACTGTAAAAACCTTAACAATCAATGGGGAATTGATTAGCGCTCGTGAGGATGAAACCTTACTAGAAGCAGCGCAGGAAGCTAGTATTCATATCCCTACATTATGCCATTTAGAAGGTGTGGGTGATATTGGTGCTTGTCGTTTATGTTTAGTGGAAATTGCGGGAAGTAATAAATTACAACCTGCTTGCGTGACGAAAGTTACAGAAGGAATGGAGGTGAATACAAATAGCGATCGCTTACAAAAATACCGGCGCACAATTATCGAAATGTTATTTGCCGAAGGTAATCACATTTGCTCAGTTTGTGTTGCTAATGGTAACTGTGAATTACAAGATTTAGCCATAGAAATGGGTATGGATCATCTCCGCTTAGAATATCAAAATCCTCAGCGAACAGTTGACACTTCCCATCATCTTTTTGGCATAGATCATAATCGTTGTGTGCTTTGCACTCGCTGTATTCGTGTCTGTGATGAAATTGAAGGCGCACATACTTGGGATATGGCAGGAAGAGGCTCAAAATCTCATGTAATTACTGATTTAAATCAACCTTGGGGAACTTCCCAAACCTGTACTTCCTGCGGTAAATGTGTGAATGCCTGTCCCACAGGAGCATTATTTGATAAGGGTGCAAGTGTCGGTGAAATGAAACATGATCGGGGCAAAATTGAATTTTTAGTAACTGCAAGAAATAAAAAGCAGTGGAATTTTTAGTCATTAGTCATTGGTCATTAGCATAATTTAAAATGAAATCTCATGTTACAGCATATTCAACAAATATTTAAGCGAATTCTCTTAGTAGGGATATTGACAACCTTGATATTCCTTGGTTTAGCAAATCTATCATCTGCAAAAGTAATTGCTGCTGTTACTCAGATAGGAAATCCTCCCGAAGAAATTATTTACCGTTCACAAGTGAAATTAGATGATCAATCAGGAAAAGTCTGGCAAGTTGTATTATTTAAACAAGTGTATTCTGAGCAACCATCTAATATCAATCTTCGCCTAGTTGGCTTTCCTGGTTCTGCGGAATTAATTCACCCTCAACCATTAAGAATTACTACCAATACAGGTAAACTCTGGAATGCTAATGATATATTTTTAGATGCAGCCCCAGCACCAACTGTTGGTCAATATGATTTGACAGAAATCTTACCTCAATTACCTCCAGAATCTCTAACTTTATCTATACCCCTTCCCGGTAAAAACTCCATTAATATCGCAGTTCCGATTCATGTTGTTAAAGAATGGCAATCATTAATTTCCACTGAAAACTGAAAAGGTAAAAAAATGACTAAAATCAAATTAGCAACAGTCTGGTTAGGTGGGTGTTCTGGTTGTCATATGTCCTTCCTCGATTTGGACGAATGGTTAATAGATTTAGCCGCACAAGTAGATATAGTTTATAGTCCCTTAGCTGATATTAAAGAATATCCCGAAGGTGTAGATATCGTATTAGTTGAAGGAGCTATAGCTAATGAAGAACATTTAGAATTAATTTACAAAATCAGAAACCGAACTAAAACAATAATTTCCTTTGGAGATTGTGCTGTTACTGGTAATGTTACCGCTTTACGTAATCTTGCAGGTGGTGCTGAACCAGCCCTACAATTAGCTTATATTCAAGAAGCCGATATTAATCAACAGATTCCCAATTCACCAGGAATTGTTCCCCCTTTACTAGATACAGTTGTCCCTGTGCATAAGGTCGTACCAGTTGATATTTATTTACCTGGTTGTCCCCCTTCAGCACCTCGGATTCGTGCCGCACTTGAACCACTATTAAAAGGAGAAACCCCGCAAATTGTCGGCAGAGAAATGATTAAATTTGGTTAATTAGTAATTATAACCAAATAAATATCTTCTTCCTTCCTCCTGACTCCTATTTTTCTGAGGTAAATTATGTTGACAGCAGCAGATGTAATGACCAAAGATGTGGCAATGATTCGCAGTTCAGCAACAGTCAAAGAAGCAGTTGATTTAATGCGAGCTAGAGATTGGAGAGCATTAATTGTAGATCGTCGTCATGAACAAGATGCTTATGGAATAATCACAGAAAGCGACATTGTTTATAAAGTCATTTCCTATAGCAAAGATCCGAATAAAATCCGTGTTTATGAAATTATGACTAAACCTTGTATTGTCGTTAATCCAGAATTAGGTTTAGAATATGTAGCCAGATTATTTGCTAATCATCATCTCCGCCGTGCGCCTGTAATTAGTGGTAAATTACTAGGAATAATCTCACTTACTGACATCTTAGCCAGAAGTAGTTGTTTAGAACAACCGCGCTCATTTTTATTAGAACAAGAATTACAAGATGAAATTAAAAAAGCTCGAATTGTTTGTGCAGAAAAAGGCATCAATTCCACAGAATGTGCAGCCGCTTGGGATGTAGTAGAAGAAATTCAAGCGGAAATTGCCCACCAACTCGCTGAAAAACCTCTCAAAACTGCCTTTGAAGATTACTGTGATGAATATCCAGAATTTACAGAATCTAGGTTTTATGATTTGTAATTAATATCCGTAGGTTGGGTAGAACGAAGTGTATCCCTTACGGGAGCCGTAGGCATAACCCAACAAAATCTTTGATAATGTTGCGGAAATGTTGGGTTTCCTTGCGTCAACCCAACCTACAATTTTATATGATTACCAATCACCAATTAATTATGAAAACAATCATTATTGACCCAGTTACTCGCATTGAAGGACACGCGAAAATTAGCATTTATTTAGATGATGAAGGTCAAGTAAATGATGCTAGATTTCATGTTACAGAATTTCGTGGGTTTGAAAAATTTTGTGTCGGTCGTCCATTTCCAGAAATGCCAGGAATTACGGCGAGAATTTGCGGTATTTGTCCAGTCAGTCACTTATTAGCATCAGCCAAAACAGGGGATAAAATATTAGCGGTCACAATCCCCAAAACAGCATCTCAATTACGCCGTTTGATAAATTTAGGTCAAATCATCCAATCTCATGCCCTCAGCTTCTTTCACCTCAGCGCACCAGACCTATTATTAGGCATGGATAGCGAACCCGAAAACCGCAATATTTTTGGTTTAATTGCCGCTGAACCGGAATTAGCCAGAGGTGGAATCCGTTTACGGCAATTTGGACAAGAAATTAT
This sequence comes from Dolichospermum sp. LEGE 00240, assembly GCF_015207875.1. Taxonomy (GTDB): domain Bacteria; phylum Cyanobacteriota; class Cyanobacteriia; order Cyanobacteriales; family Nostocaceae; genus Dolichospermum; species Dolichospermum gracile. The sequence goes on along the minus strand of NZ_JADEVZ010000066.1, from coordinate 13,430 downwards.
TGAATTATTAGGAGGGAAAAAAATTCATCCTTCCTGGGCTATTCCTGGAGGAGTTCGTGACCCTTTAACCGTAGAAAATCGCACCGACATTCAGCAAAAAATTCCTGAAGCCAAAGCCACTGTCATTAATGCCATAGCTTTATTTAAAAGCTTGTTAAAAACTTATGAGAAAGAAGCAAAAACCTTTGGTAATTTTCCGAGTTTATTCATGGGTTTAGTCAGTTCTGAAGGTTTATGGGAAACTTATGATGGACATATCCGATTTGTTGATAGTGGAGGAAACATTGTTGCTGATAATCTTGATGCTGCTAACTATCATGAATTTATTGGTGAAGCAGTCCAAGCAGATTCTTATTTAAAATCACCTTATTATCTGCCTTTAGGATATCCTGATACCACAGATCATTGTCGTTTAGATAGTGGAATGTATCGCGTTGGACCATTAGCTAGATTAAATATTTGTAATCAGATTGGCACACCTTTAGCAGATACAGAATTAAAAGAATTTCGTAGTTATGGAACCGGAACTGTTAAATCATCATTTTTCTATCATTATGCCCGGTTGATTGAAATTTTAGCATCAATTGAACATATAGAGATTATCCTTGATGACCCAGATATTCTATCAACTCGTCTCCGTGCGGAAGCTGGTATTAATTGCCTGGAAGCAGTTGGAGTTAGTGAAGCCCCAAGAGGAACATTATTCCATCATTATCAAGTTGATGAAAATGGTTTAATGTTAAAAGTAAATTTGATTATTGCCACGGGTCAAAATAACTTGGCAATGAATCGTACCGTTGCCCAAATTGCCCGTCATTTTATCCAAGGAGACCATATAAAAGAAGGAATGTTAAACCGAGTTGAAGCCGGAATTAGGGCTTTTGATCCTTGTTTGAGTTGTTCAACTCATGCCATGGGACAAATGCCTTTATTAATAGAAGTAGTAAATAAAAATGGCACTGTAATTAATCAAATTTGCCGTAATTAAGTATTTATATCCCCGACTTCTTCAAGAAGTCGGGGATCTGGGGATAGGTAAATTTGGCTATCGTCACAAATCAATTATCCTCCCTAATGAGTCTGTAAAATTGCCATCTTTCCCGGAATTAATCTTAGATTTAACTAAAGTATTTCCAGGAAAAAATTAAGTTATAAAATTAAAATTTGCAAAAATTGATAAAATATGCTATTTTAATTGTCAAGTGATAGGATAGGCTATTACTGACAAGTTGCAATAATACTAGCATAAAAATTAGCGGCTGATATAGCCGCACCAGTATCTATAGTTCACTCATATTTACACCTGCTGCAATAGGGTCAAAATCTGGGGGAAAATGGGTGCTACGATTATAATCTGCTTTTTCTAAATGCGTCCCTTGTAAATTTGCTTGACGCAAATTCGCGGAAAATAACATTGCGCCGCGCAAATCTGCATTTTGTAAATTAGCTTCACTTAAATCAGCAAAACTCAAATCACATCCTCGCAAATTTGTATCGCTAAGATTGGCTTTACTCAAATCAGCATAGCTGAGATTAGAGCCTTTTAAATCCAAACTTTGTAAATTAGCATCACCCAATTCTGCTTTTTCAAAGTTTCTTTTTCCCATTGCATATTCTTCTACAATCCTAGCAGCACTATTAATTGGCTGTTGAAAATTAACTTCAGGCATAAAACAGCCTCACAATTTATCTAAAAAGTTTAATGGTTTTATGAAAACCATCCAAATTCATAGTATAACGAATAAGTAAGAAAATAAATGTCCTGTTCATATAAATTTGTTTTGAGAATTTTTGTATTTTTTCATAAGTTACTGAGATTTTGCTCTTAGTCTCATATTCAAAATTAAGATGAATCTGCATAGAATAGGATTTTAAGAATATTTGACCGCAGATAAACGCAGATAAAGCTGGATGAATTAAAAAGAGGAATAACAATGATGAAAACTACAATAGTGATTGGTTATGGAAATGAATTGTGTAGCGATGATGGTATTGGTTGTAGGGTAGCAAATATAGTTAATCTTTGGCATCTATCTCATGTCCAATCTTTAGCAGTTCACCAACTTACTCCAGAATTAGCAGCAAATTTGGCAAATGTCAATTTAGCAATTTTTGTAGATGCTAGTTTAAATTCAGAATTGCAAAATGTGCAAATAGAATCTATACTACCTACTGAATCTAGGATGATCATAGGACATAGCATTAAGCCTACATATCTTTTAGCCTTAACAAAATCTCTCTATGGTTATAGTCCACCAGCTTGGTTAATCACAGTACCAGGGGTTAACTTTGAATTAGGAGACAGTCTTTCACCAATAGCAGAACAGGGAATTAGTATAGCTTTAACAAAAATCATTAACATTATTAATAAAGGATAAAAAATTCCATTTCTCTTCTTCTCTGCGACTCTGCGTGAAACAAATTCATACCTTCATGCAGCAAAATCCAAAATAATTACAAATTCATAGGAGTATGTATGGAAACATCTAACCAAAGAATTAGCAATCAAGTTGATAATATCGTCAATCCCCTAGATGGAATATTTATTCCCAAAACTGTAGCCGTAATTGGTGCTACTGAAAAACCCGGAAGTGTAGGACGAACTTTACTTTGGAACTTAATCACTAATCCCTTTGGAGGGACAGTTTTTCCGATTAATCCTCACCGTCATAGCGTATTAGGAATTAAAGCTTATCCGACTATTTTTGATGTTCCCGAAAAAATAGATTTAGCCATTATCGTTACACCAGCACAAACCGTACCTCAAATTATATCTGATTGCGTTGATGCTGGAATCAAAGGAGCAATCATTATTTCTGCCGGTTTTAAAGAAGCTGGAGAAAAAGGTATTGCTTTAGAACGGGAAATTATCCAACAAGCACAAAGAGGAAAAATCAGAATTATCGGTCCTAATTGTTTAGGAGTCATGAATCCAATTTCCGGTTTAAATGCTACCTTTGCCAGTAAAATTGCGCGTCCAGGAAATGTTGGGTTTATTAGCCAAAGTGGTGCTTTATGTACAGCCATTCTGGACTGGAGTTTTCAAGAAAATGTAGGTTTTAGTGCCTTTATTTCTATTGGGTCAATGTTAGATATAAGTTGGGGTGATTTAATTTATTATCTTGGTGATGACCCCCAGACTAAAAGTATTGTAATTTATATGGAATCCATTGGGAATGCGCGTTCCTTCCTATCAGCAGCGCGAGAAGTGGCTTTAACAAAACCGATAATTGTGATTAAAGCTGGTCGGACACCAGCCGCAGCTAAAGCAGCCGCTTCTCACACAGGATCATTAGCAGGAAGTGATGCTGTTTTAGATGCAGCTTTTCGCCGTTGTGGGGTGTTACGAGTTAATAGTATTTCTGATTTATTTGATATGTCAGAAGTATTAGCAAAACAACCCCGTCCCCAAGGTCCCCGGTTAACAATTTTAACTAATGCTGGCGGTCCGGGAGTTTTAGCAACGGATACATTAATTGAAAGTGGGGGAGAGTTAGCAACAATTTCTCCAGAAATAATGACTTCTTTGAATGAAATTTTACCACCGCAATGGAGTCATAATAATCCGATTGATATTTTAGGGGATGCTGACCCCCAACGTTATACAAAAGCTTTAGAAATTGCAGCACAAGATCCCAATAGTGATGGTTTATTAGTAATTTTAACACCCCAATCAATGACAGATCCTAGCAAAATTGCTGAAGAATTAAAACCTTACTCACAAATGTCAAATAAACCGATTTTAGCTAGTTGGATGGGTGGTGCTGATATAGCTGAGGGAGAACAAATTCTTAACAATCAAGGTATTCCCACTTATGCTTATCCTGATACAGCCGCGCGAGTATTTAGTTATATGTGGAAGTCGAGTTATAACCTGCGCGGTATTTATGAAACTCCGGTTTTACCAACATTAATGTGTGATGTAAATACTCGCAACTGCGCTAAGGTGGAAAATATTATTCAAGCTGCAAAAACAGCAGGAAGAACAATTCTCACGGAATTTGAATCTAAGGAAATTTTAGCTGCTTACGGTCTCCCTGTGGTAACTGGTTGCATTGCGGAAACTGTGGATAAAGCGGTTGAATGTGCAGAAAATCTAGGTTATCCGGTGGTTTTGAAACTTTATTCTCAGACAATTACCCATAAAACTGATGTGGGTGGTGTGCAATTAAATTTGCAAACTGCGGCATCGGTAAGACTCGCTTTTCAAAATATTGAAACATCGGTGAAAGAGAAAGCCAAAGCTGAAGACTTTCTTGGTGTTATGGTACAGAAAATGATTAAAACTGATGGTTATGAATTGATTATTGGTAGTAGTTTAGATCCCCAATTCGGACCAGTATTATTATTTGGTGCGGGAGGACAATTGGTAGAAGTTTTTCAAGATAGTTCTATTGCTCTTCCGCCTCTCAATACTACCCTAGCCCGACGGATGATGGAACAAACCAGAATTTACAAAGCTTTGCAAGGAGTCAGAGGCCGGAAAAGTATTGATATTGCTGCTCTTGAACAATTAATGGTAGAATTTAGTCAATTAGTTGTGGAACAACCTGAGATTAAAGAAATTGATATTAATCCGTTGTTAGCTATTCCCCCTACTCCTATACATCCCGGAGGATTAATTGCTTTAGATGCCAGGATAGTTTTGCATTCTGCTGATATTCAAGAAAGTCAATTACCAAAATTGGCAATTCGTCCCTATCCTAGTCAATATGTTAGTAGTTGGAAATTGGCAAATGGTACACCAGTGACGATTCGTCCTATTCGTCCAGAAGACGAACCATTAATGGTAGAATTTCACAAAACTCTATCAGAAGAAAGTGTTTATTTCCGTTATTTTCACCTAATTAAATTAAGTCAACGCATTACCCATGAACGACTAACGCGAATATGCTTTATTGATTATGATCGAGAAATGGCTTTAGTGGCAGAATACCAAAATCCTGACACGGAAAAATCGGAAATATTGGCGGTGGGAAGATTAAGTAAATTACATGAAAATAATGCGGCGGAATTTGCGATGCTAGTAAGTGATAAATTCCAATATCAAGGTTTAGGGACAGAACTACTGAGGAGATTATTAGAGGTTGGAAAAAATGAAAAAATCTGTTGTATCTATGCTGATATTTTAGCTGACAATTCAGGGATGCAGCGAGTATGTGAAAACCTCGGTTTCCAAATTGGCACTACAAGTGATACAACTATATTGAGGGCAGAAATTAGATTTTAAATGGGGTTTTGAAGTTGTATAAAATCAGATTTTTAGAATATTTGACCGCAGATAAACGCAGATAAACGCAGATAAACGCGGATGAATTGATAGATTGGATGATTTTGTGCAGTCTCATATAAAATTGGCATGATTCCTATTCCTGAGCAAAAAACTTTTCCGCAATTTCTAAATATGGCTTGCTGAATAAACCGAAAACCTAGATATATAGGACTTACGCATTGACAGGATCAACCAAATATGAGGTATGGGTTTTGGGCATTTTAACGTGATTTTTTGATTATTTTTGAGCGATAGCGAAGCGCTGCTGCAAGCAGTTCGCTATTGAACAGAAGTTAATCGCCTAAAGCCTGAAACGACGGATTTTCGTTCATTCACATCATGGTTAATTTGTATAGTGCGTAAGTCCTAATATATTAAGAGTTTCCTGGTTAAAAAAGTGAATTAGGTGCAAGGAATAAGGATTGAAACCATTAAAAACCTATCACTTTCTGGAATTTGAGACTATTCTTATCTCCTTCTAGTTCTTCCTCCTGACTCCTAGCCCATGACTTACGTCACGCTACGCTATCACAGATAACTTTTTCAGCAAACCCTAAATAGGTAGCCGTTAATCTGTTACAGTATTAGTCTGTAAATAAAAGCTACATAGCATAGATGTTTTTGAATTATGTAACCTATGCCGGCGAATTCCTGTCCTGAAAATGATGCTGATAACGGAAACTCTGATCCCCTTGACTCTATCTTTACTGACCTATCAGTAGATGAGGAATCAGAAGTAAGGACAGATTCCGCGTCTCTACCACCAAGCCGATTTAAAGGCCGTAGAGGCAAAGCTGCTCTAGTTTTAACTATAGTCTGGAGTGGCACTATTACCCTGCATTTAGTTTCCTGGGGTTCGATATTTGTCCTGGGACTAACAACAATGCTAGGGATTCATGCTTTGGGGATTATTTTTGCCAAATCCCGCCACCATTCTCAGGCAATAGAGGGAGATTTGCCTTTTGTTTCTGTGTTGGTGGCTGCTAAAAATGAGGAAGCGGTAATTGCCAGATTAGTCAAAAATTTGTGTAATTTGGAATACGGTAATGGTCAATATGAAGTCTGGATTATTGATGATAATAGTACGGACAGTACGCCTCAATTATTAGCCCAACTCAAGCAGGAATATCAACAACTTAATGTATTTAGGCGTGATCCTCAGGCTAGTGGAGGCAAATCAGGGGCATTAAATCAAGTATTACCACTGACAAAGGGAGAGATTATTGCTGTATTTGATGCGGATGCTCAAGTGACACCGGATTTGCTATTACAAATAGTTCCGTTGTTTCAAAAAGAACGGGTAGGGGCGGTACAAATGCGAAAAGCGATCGCCAATGCTAAGGAAAATTTTTGGACTAAGGGACAAATGGCGGAAATGTTGTTGGATATTTGGTTTCAACAACAGCGCACTGCTATTGGTGGTATCGGTGAACTCCGAGGTAATGGTCAATTTGTCCGTCGTCAAGCTTTGGCTAGTTGCGGTGGTTGGAATGAGGAAACTATCACTGATGATCTGGATTTAACTATCCGGTTACATCTGGATAAATGGGATATTGAATGTGTTTTTTATCCGCCAGTGCAAGAAGAAGGTGTCACCAATGCTACAGCCCTTTGGCATCAACGTAACCGCTGGGCAGAAGGTGGTTATCAACGTTACTTAGACTACTGGGATCTGATCCTCAAAAACCGCATGGGGACAAGAAAAACCTGGGATTTGTTGATCTTTATGGTGACAATGTATATCTTACCGACAGCAGCAATACCAGATATTTTCATGGCGATCGCTCGTTATCGTCCCCCCATATTAGGTCCTGTAACTGGCTTATCTTTGGGAATGTCAGTAATAGGAATGTTTGCCGGTTTAAAGCATGTCCGTTCCGATCAACAATTTAAACCATCTACCTATTTAATGGTACTTTTACAAACCCTCCGCGGCAGTTTATATATGTTGCATTGGTTAGTAGTTATGAGTAGCACAACGGCGCGAATGTCCTTCCGACCAAAACGCCTGAAATGGGTGAAAACTGTTCATACAGGTGTTGAGAAATAAGGAAATAAAAACCATAAATTTTGCAGGGTGAAGGATGAATTTTTTATCCTTCATTTTTTTGTGAATAATCTTAATATTTATCTTCTTCATCCCCACATCTTGTATACTACTTGCGGTTAAATTAGTAGTGGATTAGTATGTACCAACTGATCAAATATTCTTTACTCAAGATATTAATGGTTCCTCTGTACCTAATATGCTAATTTATGAGAATAAAAATTCTAAATAAGATCAAATTCATTGATCAAGCAATTGACTTACGAGACTAATTTGTTGTTGACTGTAAGTGGTGGAAATTTGGGTACATTTACTGACTATCTTATTTTAGACAGGGAATTGATTCCCTGACTCTGGAATGCGGATAACTGATAGCTGACAGCTACTTTACCAACCGCACAAAATTCTTCTTACCCACCTGTAACACCTTATCATATAAATCATCAGGTGTAGAATAAATTAAATCCGCATCAGCAATCTTATCACCATTTATCCTCACTCCACCCTCTTGAATTTTGCGTTTACCTTCGGCTGTACTTTTACATAAACCAGTAGCACCGAGAATATAGGCTAATTTCACGGGAAATTGAGGAACAGCAGCCAGAGAGAATTCTGGTAATGCTCCCTCCTTGCCACCACTTTTCGCCGCCTCCTTCGCCTCATTAGCCGCTTGTTCGCCGTGATACTGACAGACAATTTCCCAGGCTAAAAATTCTTGGGCGTGGCGCGGGTTTTCTGGCAGACTGTCCAAAGGCAAATCCGTCAGCAATTCAAAATACTGTGACAACAAATTATCCGGCACACCTTGAAATTTTTGATACTTTTGGGAAGGATGTTCCCCCAACCCCACATAATTACCTAAAGACTTAGACATTTTTTGGACACCATCAATACCAATGAGAATCGGCAATAACAATCCGAACTGAGGCTTCAGACCGAAATGACGCTGTAGATCTCGCCCCACAGCAATGTTAAATTTTTGATCAGTCCCTCCCAACTCCACATCAGCCTCCACAGCCACAGAATCATAACCTTGCATCAGTGGATACAGGAACTCATGGAGAAAAATGGGACTCTCTTGTTTATAACGTTCCGCAAAACCTTCCTTGGCTAACATTTGTCCCACAGTCATCGTCGAAAGTATCTCCAAAGTTTTTTCCAAATCTAGACGAGAAAGCCATTCTGAGTTATGACGTACTTCTAACCGACCGGGGGTATCAAAATCTAAAATAGGGCGTACTTGGTCAAGATAAGTTTGGGCATTTTGTGCTACATTAGCTTCCGTAAGCTGAGGACGCACCTCAGATTTACCAGTAGGATCACCAATCCGTGCCGTAAAGTCACCAATAATCAGAACTGCTGTGTGACCAGCATCTTGAAACGCCCGCAACTTTCTTACAGGTATGCTGTGACCAAAATGAATATCTGCTCCCGTAGGGTCAATACCCAGTTTAATTCTTAAAGGACGGTCAGAATTGAGTAATCGCTTTTCCAAACTTTCCGTATCATTATCACTAACATGGGGTTGCGGAAAAATTTCTGCCACACCACGATGTAACCAAGAGAAATTTTGCGTCATACTAAGAAATTCGCTATTAACTATACTTACTTATCCCACGCTGCCATTCGGTCTAGGCGTGGGGCTTCTGTCGGTTAAGCTAAAAGTTAAGTTTGTTATGTTCACAAACCAATTATCTGTCCTTTCTCCTGCCAGATTACTATAATTACAAAAAATTAACTGCCTTTTTCCATTTAATGAATTACATTTGAATTTACAAGTGAGGAAGTGAGATCGCTGTGTCGTCTAGGACTTTTGCAAACAAACAACCACAAGAGCAGGCTTCATCTGGATTTGAGTTCTTTAAGGGAGTAGGTCAGATAACTGGGGGTACTTTGCTATCCATAACACTCCTAACAAGCTCTATTGTTGCGGGAACACTAGTAGGTTTAGCTATTAGTTTCCGTAATTTACCAGATGTTAGACAAATAAAAAACTTTTTCCCCTCGGAAACAACTTACATATACGATATAAAAGGCAAACTTTTAACCAGTATTCACGGAGAAGCTAACCGAGAAGTAGTACCACTAGATAAAGTTTCCCCCAATTTAAAACGCGCAGTTTTGGCTAGTGAAGATGGTCACTTTTATGATCATCATGGGATTAACCCCACTGGTGTTGGTCGTGCTGTCATCGTTAACATGGTCGCAGGTGGCGTGAAAGAAGGTGGTTCTACCATCACCATGCAATTAGTTAAAAACCTATTTTTATCTCAAAAACGGGCTTTTACGCGGAAGTTGGCAGAGGCTGTCCTAGCAATTCGTTTAGAGCAAATCCTCAGTAAAGACGAAATTCTAGAAATGTACCTCAATCAAGTTTATTGGGGTCATAACAATTACGGTGTGCAAACAGCAGCCCGCAGTTATTTTAATAAATCAGCAGAATATTTAACTTTGGGTGAATCAGCTATGATGGCTGGTTTAATTCAAGCACCAGAAGAGTTTAGCCCTTTTGCGAGTATGAAACTTGCCAAACAGAAACAAAAAGAAGTTCTGGGGCGGATGGTAGAGTTAAATTGGATCACCAAAAAAGAATATGATGATGCCCTAAAACAACCAATTAAACTGGGTAAAATCAGGTCTTTCCAAGGTAGTGCCTCGCCCTACATCACCAATACTGTAGCTCAAGAGTTGGCGAAAAAATTTGGTCGTGATTCTTTGCTTAAAGGCGGAATGCGCGTCCAAACCACTGTTGATGCTAAATTCCAAGCGATGGCTGAGGAAACCGTCAAAGAATGGCACGAAAGGCTCCTGTCCCAAGGGTTATCTAAGAATCAAATGGCGCTAGTGTCAATTGACCCTCGCACTCACTTTGTGAAAGCCCTTGTCGGTGGTGTAGATTATAAACTCAGTGAATTTAACCGAGCTACCCAAGCCCAACGCCAACCAGGTTCTTCATTCAAGCCTTTTGTTTATTATGCCGCCTTTGCTACTGGTAAATATACACCTGATACCACAGTCATAGATGCTCCAGTTAGTTATCAAGATGGTAATGGTCGGTACTACCCAAAAAACTACGATGGTAGTTTCGCTGGAGCGATGTCAATTCGCACAGCCCTTGCCCAGTCTCGCAACATTCCGGTGATTAAACTTGGTAAAACGGTGGGGATGAATAAAGTCATTGAAACCTGCCGGACTTTGGGCATTATGAGTCCAATGGAACCAGTTACTTCTCTACCTTTGGGAGCTATTGGTGTTACTCCCTTAGAAATGACTAGCGCTTATGCTACATTGGCTAATTATGGTTGGCAGTCACCACCCACAGTAATTGTTCGCATTACCGATAGTGCTGGTAATGTGATTCTCGATAATACACCCAAACCAAAACAAGTTTTAGATCCTTGGGCTTCAGCAGCTACTATTGATATTATGACTTCAGTAATGACTGAAGGTACAGGTAAAAATGCTGCAATAGGTCGCCCTGCTGCTGGTAAGACAGGAACTACATCCTCAGAAAAGGATATTTGGTTTATCGGTACTGTACCGCAGTTAACTACTGCTGTGTGGGTAGGGAGAGACGATAGCAAACAACTGGCACGTGGAGCAACTGGTGGGGTCATGGTAGCCCCTATATGGCGGGACTTTATGACAAAAGCGCTCAAGGGTGTACCTGTAGAAAAGTTTAAGTCTACTTCTCAGTTTCCACGTCCTAAGTCAAATTAATTGGTCAGTTGTTAGTTGTTAGCTGTCAGTTGTCAGTGGGAGAAAAAATCTTCCCACTGTCTTCCCTGTTCCCTGTTCCCTGTCATTTTGTTTTTTCCAATTCCGCTTTCATCCTTTCTAAGGTCACGTTCATTTGCTCAAACATTTGTTGTGGAGTTACACCAAACTGACCTAGTTGAGTTTTTAGTTGCTGTATGGTCATTTGCGCCATGAAATCCTCTGATAGCTCGAAACGCTTCATGAAGACGCGATATCTATCCATCATGGATTCCATTTGCTCAATAAACAGTTTCTTGCCCTCGCGGTCGAATTTGCCGTAGTTGTTGCCAAGTTGAATCAGTGCTTGATAGTCTTCAAACAATTGCTTGGCTTCCTGCTGCACTATTTCAGAGTCGAAGAATCCCATTTTGCTTTTCTTTAACTGAATGCTATTAGTTGAGTAGCTCCGAATTTTGCCTCTATGTCTTATTTTATTGTAGAAGATTCATCTGGGGAAACTACTTCGGTTAAAGTAGGAGTTTTTACCGGAATTTCACTACTTGACTTCAAGGATAGAGTTCGGTGGAATTTTAATAAAGTTTCTGTGATGAGAACTTACTTAATACAATACTTTGTCCATTTTTTGTAGGTTGGATTAAGCGGCGGTGCAACCCGACGTATTTGTTGGGTTATGGCTAAGGCCTCCCGTTAGGGATACGTACCTCAACCGAATCTACTAATCTACGTAACTTGACCCATTAGTTGACGAATTGAGTAGAATGGCTATAGATAAAATGATATTCACTAAACGAAAAAACCGTACTATTGCTGCTATTCTAGCATTTTCCGGTACATTAACGATTTCGGGTTTACATAAATTTTACTTGGGGCAGCCACTTTGGGGAATTCTATATGTTTTGTTGTCTTGGACACCTATTCCCAAGGTAGCTTGTGCTATTGAGGGGGTTTGGTATTTAACTCAAGAGGAAGAAACTTTTGATCGATATTTTAATTTGGGTGAGTCGGTAACGAGGGTATCATCACCGGTTGGTAATCAAGTGGAATCGGTTGCTAATGCTTTGCGTGAGTTAGAAGCACTCCGTCAAGATGGGTTAATTTCTGAGTATGAGTTTGAGCAAAAACGTCGTCAGATGTTGGATCAGATTTAGGTGATTGGTCAAAGGATCGGGTTGAGAATGAATAAGTGGCTACCTTTAAATCTGAAATTACAAGGGCTTCGCGCTAAGTTGGTGAATGATCCCTATTATCGTTTGCAGTCTTGGGAAGAGGTGCAAATGGCGGCTGAGTTGGGTTTGGGTATTGATGCTAATCAGGCGACTGTGGATGATTGGCTGCGGTTACCTGGGTTGTCAATTCACCAAGGGCGATCGCTTGTGGAACTTTCTCGTGCTGGTGTGGTATTCTGCTGTATTGAAGATGTGGCTGCGGCTTTGGGTTTGCCAGTACAACGATTAGAACCCCTCAAGCCTGTACTAAATTTTCATTATTATGATCAGAATTCCCTGGATAAACCTCAGCCGATTAATCCTAATACGGCTTCGGTGGAAAGTCTTGCCAAAATCCCGTTTATAGATTTATCCTTAGCACAGACAGTTGTGGAAAACCGTCTGGCGGCTGGTTCTTACCGAAGTTTAGCAGATTTTCAACAACGTTTGGAATTATCTGGGGATGCGATCGCTCAGTTGATGTATTATTTACGCTTTTCCTAGGGGCGCAGGGTCTGCGCCCTTTGTCAGTTATCAGTTGTCAGTTGTCTAGATTAAGCCGATGCGATCAATAGGCCAGAAGCGGAATGTGGCGCGACCAATGACATTTTTACTGGGGACAAAACCCCAATAGCGGGAATCATTGCTATCATTGCGATTGTCTCCCATCACGAAAAATGCTCCTTCTGGGACTTTAATTTCAGGAAATGGGCTATTTGGTGGTTCGGCAATGTAGTCTTCTGTTAAGGCTGTACCGTTGAGGTAAACTTTGCCTTGAGCAATACTAATTGTTGATCCTGGTTCACCAATTACCCGTTTGATAAAGGCTTGGTTTTGAGGATATCCACGTCTTTGTAGTTCTGGTGGTGAGTTAAAAACGACGATATCGCCGGTTTTGGGAGGATGAAGGCGGTATGATACTTTTTCTATAACTAAGCGATCGCCTGTGTGCAAGGTAGGGTACATTGATGCTGAGGGAATCAGGCGTGGTTCAGCAATAAATGTCCGAATTAGAAGTGCTAAACTCAGGGCAATAGTTATTAAAACTAAATTTTCCTGCCAACTACTCCAGATTTTTGTTGGTGAAGAAGTATCTTTAATATCACTTTTGTGAGGAGTCATAGTTAACAGTGTAAGTAGGAGTTAAAAGAGGCAGGGGAAGTTGGGGAAGTGGGGGAAGTAGGGG